>NZ_JBEZDU010000013.1:162854-319335 GCF_040648495.1 Nonomuraea sp. NPDC049129
CTCGCGCTTGACCGCGCGAGAGCGGCCCCGACGCTGTGACGATCACCAAGTCAGTCGAGCTCGGCTCCGGAGTTGGCTTCGCCGCTCTTGGACGCGTCGGCCTCCCCCGTCCGGTCCACCTGGATCCGACCCTCCGGCGCCTTCCCCGACGCCCCGCTGTTGGCGCGGCCACCGCGACCGGCCATGGCCTGCCCGGTGTTCGACGCCCACACATCGGTCTGGGGCGGGAGGACCGGGAGCGCCGCCCACACCGCGACTCCGACCGCGTCCAGCGCCGCCAGGGCCGACGGACCGACACGGCGCTCGCGATCTTGTCCGTGGCGTCCCATCGCATCGCCACCAGGACCACCGCCACGGCCGCCACCACTGCGGCTGTCACCACCGCGGCCGCCACCGCCACGGCCGCCACGACCAGCACCCACCGGCGCGGCGTACAAGGGCCAGCGGCCGCCCCAGCCCAGCAGCCAGTCTGCACGTGCAGATACTTTACGTAGTCACATATTAACGTTCTGTGGATTATGTGCTTCTATGAGACCTAAACGCATCGGTAATTTCTCCCGAGAAGCTGCGCCGGTGGAGGATTGTCATCCCGCAGGGGAAAATCCATACATGCACATGCATCTGCATCTGCGCGGCAGCTCGCGAACCGCCATAATCTAGGGCGGCGACGGACGAGCACCGCCGAAACGGCGATCCGTCCTGACGCCAGCCCGAGCCTGCCACTAGATCAACAGACGAAAGGGGCAGTTCCCGCCTTACCTGTCCGGACATTGATGTCGCCGAGGTCGACCGAGCGCCGCACGCTTTCTCCGATCTCGATCCATCGGACCGAAATGAGAAAGAAGTGAGCATCACCCTGCGCATCGCGCTCTGCTTAACCATCGACATGCTTCTCTCGCTGGTGATCGCGCTCATCGCCTTCATCGTGGCGAGAGAGAATGGAGTGCCGATGGTCGGAGCCCTTGGATGGAGCGGGGGTACATTCATCGCGACAGCCACCCTCGTCACCACGATCATGAACCACACAGGGGCATTCGACCGAGCCCAGAAGAGCCCTTAGCGGGCGATCGATTCGCCCAGCCGTCTCGCTCCAGCCGCTTCACGGCTCAGTTAGGGAGACCCGCCTCCGCGCGCGGGGTGGGCCACCGGGCGTCCGATAGCCCACCGCGTCGGGGCGGCTTTACCAGGCAGCCGGTGGCCCACCCAGCTATGTCGGGTAACGGGGAGCCGGTGGCCCGCCCACCCCCGGGGCGTGGGTTACAGGGCGGCCGCCAGCTTCTTGAGGATGGCGGCTCGGGCCGGGGTGAGGGAGCGGCTGATGACAGCGGCGTTCACCTGCGTGACATACGCGTGGATGGCGGCGGCCTTGGCCGCGGCGTCGCCCATCTCCTCGACGCCGCCGAGCGCGCCGAGGACGGTCGCTGCTCCCGGTGGCCATAGTGCGGCCGTCGGGAGTGAAGGCCACGGCGTTGACGGCATCGATGTGCCCGGTCATCGGCCCGCCCAGCGGCCGATGTGAGGCGACGTCCCACAACCGGACGGTCTTGTGGTGTACGAGCGTGCCCCGGAGGGGGTCGCGCAGCACGGCAACCATGGCATTGCGGGCAGCCTGACTCTCGTGAACCCGCCAGCCCGCCACCGCCAGCAGGGCCATGGTGCCGGGTCGGTCCTGCTGACGTTCTGGCTCTCCGTACCCAATCGCCGGGAAACCGCCAGGGCGTCGAGGAAGCGCCGAGGAGGGCCCGGCAGGGGGTAACGGCCCGGGTTCTGATGCCGGTCACGTGGGCGTTCCCGCCATCGTGATCAAGGTTGGGAAACGCCCACGTTCACGGCTCCTATTGCGCCGGCGTGCCGTACACGCTGACCTCGGTGAGGTGGAAGGACAGGTTGGCGGTGTTGTGGGTGCCGATCACCCGGACGTATCGGGCCTTCGCCTCGGTGGTCATCGTGTCTCCGGCGTCGGTCGCGGCCTTGGGGCCACGACGGCCGCCGAGGGTGTACCAGGTGACGCCGTCGAGGCTGCCCTCCAGCCGGTACTCGTAGTAGCGCCCGCCTCCGACATAGTTGCGGACGTTGACGCGTGAGATGTCGTTGGCCGTCCCCAGGTCGACCTTCCACCAGGTGGTGTCCCAGGTCATCTGGCTGGCGAAGTACGGCGAGTTGGCCCGGTTGCCGTCGTTCACGTACTCGGGGCCTCGGTTCGCCTCCCAGCTCAGCGCCGTGACCGGTTTGCGGAGGCTCTGCAGCGTGTCCCCCGCGCCGTCGCGGGCGGTCGACGGGGCCGACGCGGGATCGGTCAGCACGGCGGTCGCCTGCTGGCCGGTGTCTCGGTTGGCCGCGCTGACGAACAGGCCGGCGTCGAGCGTGGCGCCGGTGCCCGGGACGCGGGCCGACCCGATCACCGACCAGTTCTTGCCGTCGCTGCTGCACGAGCCGGTGAGCCGGTCGCCGGACTTTCCGACGCGCACGCGTACGGGCGGGGTGAACCCACCCACTTCGGTGTACGAGTCGAGCTGCCCGTTGCCGTCGGAATCCCAGCTGAACACGCAGCCGTGACCGGGAGTGACGGCGATGTTCGCGTACCCGGTGGCCCCGGGGGTGGCCAGATCGTCGCTCACCACCAACCCTGACCGGGTCCACTCCGACGCGCCGTCCTGGCGCAGCACCGTGCTGGTGAGCTGCTGCCCGTCGGCCAGGGCGTCCGCGCGGTAGGCGGTGGCGAGCTCGTTGGTCTCCTTCCAGAGGTCCGCGCCGCTCGCCGCGATCGCGATCCCGTCGCTGGTGGGAGCGAACTCGGCCGGGGTGTTGCTCATCGTCTTGTACGACGCCGGCGCGGCTCCGGCGATCAGCAGGCGGGTCGAGGCCGTGTCCCGCCGGGCGACGTCGCCGGAGTCCCAGGAGGCGATGACGTCCAGCGCCGGAGTGCCGCCTGGGGCCTCACCTGCGGGAACGGTCACCGTCCAGGTCGCGGTGAGCTTGTCACGCGGAGCGACGTGGTCGGCGCTGATCGGGGAGGTCGCCTGCACCTGGTATCCGTCCGGGGCGTCGAGCTGGAGCGTCACCCGGTCGGTGGGCCGCGACGTGTTGTCGTTGGTGAACACGGCGGTGACCTGTACGGTCCCACCCGGCTTGACGCCCTTACGGTCGACCCCGATGGTCACCGCGCCGTCGGGCAGTGCGGCCACGGTGCTCGCTTCGGCGTAGGCGTCGCCGCGTGGCTCGGAGGCGAGCTGGGTGCCGGCTTTGGCCCAGTCCTTGGCGACGGCCATCCAGTCGATCTTCTCGGGGTAATCCTTGCCCGAGCGCAGCGTGGTCTTCAGGCCGTCGAAGAACATCTGCCAGCGCTTCACGTAGTACTGCCCGACGAGACCGTTCATCTCCCTGCGAGCGTAGTCCTGCAGACGGGCGTCGGCGGACCAGATCGTGACCAGCGACTTGAGGTTGTAGTCGAGCGTCGCCGCCTCGGCCGGCGTGGCGGCCTGCCGGCGGGCTTCCTTCTGCCACGCCCCGAGCAGAAAGTTCTCGTCCGTGCCCAGCAGCCGGTCCATCTGCCGCATCTGGTCCATCCACTGGCCGGTGAGGCGCTCGAAGCGTTCGAGATCCTTGGCCCGGTAGGCGGCGCGGATCTTGGGCAGCTGCAGCCGGCTGTGGTTGGCCAGCACCTGCCGCGCGACGTCGACGAGGTCGTAGCGGTAGGCGCCGGAGCCGCGCAGGCCCTTGTCGATCTGGAGCAGCTCGTCGAGCGCCTTGTCGAAGGTGGCGATGTCGTACTGCAGCGGGTAGCCGGTGTTCGCCAGGCCGGGCTCGTCGTCGTACAGGCCGGTGACGTGCCGGGAGTCGGCGCCGGCGGGCCAGCTGTAGACGGTGTCGAGGAGGATCTGCCAGGCCGCCTTGGCGTGCGGATCCTCGCCGCCGTACCGGGCGGTGGCGTAGTCGGCGAACCACTGCCGCATGTCGACCGGGCTGTCCTGCCACGGCAGGTCGGCGAAGAACGCGACCGCGGCCGGGTTGTTGTCGATGGCCTCCGGCATCAGCGCGATGCCGTTCATCGCCGTGCCGGGCTTGTCGCGCCAAGCGTGGAACTTCTGGTTCCACAGCGTCAGCCGGGCGCCGAGGTTGAAGTGACCGCCGAAGTTCCAGATGGTGCCGAACGCGTACCCGGTGCCGAGAAAGTCCTTGTCCCGGTCGGTGATGCCGGGTTCCTCGCTGATGCCGTCGACGATGAACATCTTGGTCCGGTCGATGGCCTGAAGTGTCGCCGGCAGCGGGTTGCTCTGCCATCCCAGGATCGTCCAGAGCGCCTTGGGATGGGCGGTGTTCAATGCCCGCTGTACCGCTTGTGACGCCTGTGCGACGTTGACCGTTCCGGCCGTGCCACCCTCGTGCAGCAGGTCCATCTTGTACATCGTGCTGTTACCGAACAGTTCGGTCTGCACCCGGTAGAACGTGGCCGCGACACGCGCGAAGACCGCGTTGGTCGGGTCGAGCCAGTGCGGGCGTTCGAGCTGGTTCCAGGTGCCCTGCGGGACCGTGTTGGCTCCCGGGTTGCGGGCCTTGAAGTCGGTCGGCACGGTGCCGAAGTAGCCGGGCAGCACCGGGACCATCCCCAGGGAACGCAGGTGGTCGGCCATCTTGCGGCCGAGGTCGACCCGTTGGTCGATGAGTTGCTGGGAGATCGGGCCGTCGGTGCAGCACATGTTCTGCAGCAGCCACCAGGACTGGTGGCCCGGCTGCGGGATCCACGCGCGCATCTGCTGGTCGGAGTAGCCGAACTTCATGAAGGTACGCTGGTAGACCGCCTCCTGGCCCTCGTAGACCAGCACCTCGTTGATGCCGTGCAGCGCGAGGACATCGATCCGCCGCTGCCACTCCGGCCAGCTCAGATACGCGCCCGCATAGCCCTGGTTGGTGTCGTTGAGTGCGAAGCGGTGATCCACCGAGGAGTCTCTGGCGATGGGTGCCGCGGGCAACGGGAGGTGCTCGGGCAGGTCGACCTGGGAGCCGTTGATCGCGATGTCGGCGTGGGCCACCTGGCGCAGGTAGTAGCCGAAGCCGGTCAGCTGAACCGCGGGCGTCGTGCCGGCGACGACGAGGCGGCCGTTGGAACCGTACACCTGGAACCGGTCTCGGCCCGTGCCCTTGACGATCGTGAGCAGAGTGACCTGCTTGGCGCGCGATGTCCCGATCAGCCGTTCGAGGGCCTGCGCCGCGGGGCCGCCGAACCCGGCAACCGTGTCGGCCGCCGCCTCGGGTGGGGAGACGAACGGCACGGTGAGCATCGTGAGCAGGACGGCGGCGAGTGCCGTCAGGAGCGTTCGCCATCGGCGCGGTAAGGGGCTGTGGGGTTCGCCGGAACGGATCATCGGGCGGCCACCTCCGAGGGGGGCGACTAAGGGGCCTACTATAGAGAAAGTTATGTAAAGACTTTTCGTAACGTCTTTGCGAAATATACTCAGCCGCAGGCGACCAGAGGTCAAGATCTCATGCCGGATATTCACGAACCGGACAGCAAGGGGCGCGGATGACGGAGGAGCGGCCGGCGGGCACACCCGTGCTGCGGAGGATGAACCGGGCCGCGGTGCTCGACGCGGTCCGACGGCGCGCACCTGAGCCTGTACGGCTGGCCGAACTCAGCCAGTTGACCGAGCTCACCCGCCCGACCGTTGCCCAAGCCGTGGAGGATCTGCTGGCCGCCGGCTGGCTACGGCAGCACGCGCCGCAGCCGGCCACTGTGGGCAGACCGGCGACGCGGTTCTCCCTGAACGGCCGGGCGGCACCCGTGCTCGGCCTGGACGTCGGCCCGCACACCGTGACGGCGGGGATCGCCGACCTGGCCGGTGAGCGCCTCGCGGTGATTCGCCGGACGGTCGGCCGGCGCAGCGCTCGGCACCTGCTCGAAGCCGTCGACGAGGCGACGGATGAAGCGCTGGCGACGGCCGGCCTGGCCGCCGAGCAGATCGCGGCGGTGACCGCGGCGACCCCGGGCATCGTCGAGGAGACCACCGGCCGGGTGCTGTTCGTGCCGAGTGTGCCGGGCTGGTCGGAGATCGACCTCGCCGGCCGCCTGCGGGCTCGTTTCAGGTGCGCGGTCACGGTGGAGAACGACGCGAACCTGGCCGCGCTGGCGGCGGCCCACCAGCGCACCGGCGCGGGCACCCTGCTCGCGGTTCAGTGGGGCGAGCGGCTCGGTGCCGGTGTCGTCATCGACGGACGGCTGCATCGGGGCGCGGGCCAGGCCGGTGAGATCGGCTTCATTCGCCCTGTCGACAACCGTCCCGACGCGCACCTTCCCAACGCTGACCCTCCTGACGCCGACCCTCCTGACGCCGACCCTCCTGACGCCGATGCTCCCGACGCCGACCTTCCCGACGCGGCCGGGGACGGTCGTGGGCCGCTGGAGCGCGCGATCGGCGCCGAGGCGATCGTCAATCTCGCCCGCCGCCGCGCCGCCGCGCATCCGGAGTCCAGGCTCGCCCGTGCGACGGACGCGGCCGCCGTCTTCGCGGCCGCCGCCGGGGGCGACCCGCTCGCCGCCGAGGTCGTCGACCGGGTCGCCGCCGTCTTCGCCGAGGCGATCGCGCCTGTGGTCCTTGTCCTGTCCCCACATGTGATCGTGATCGGTGGGGGCATCGCCCGGGCCGGCGCGGTCCTGCTGGACGCGATCGCCCGGCACCTCGAAGACCTGACCCTCACCCCGCCTGGCGTGGAACTGTCGGAGCTGGCCGAGGGCACTGTGCTCACCGGCGCGATCCAGATGGCCCTGGACGAGGTGTGGCGCGACACCCTGACCGTCTGCTGACCGAGGGTCTTCTGTGGCGACGAGGACGTTGACGGCCGAGGCCGCGGCGAGCGATCCGCGCACCACCCTGGAATGGTGCGCTTCGGGATCTTGGGTCCGCTGGAAGTGTGGGCGGCGACGAGGTGCCATCGGCGCGATCTGCCGCGTATCTCATTCCAGAAGAGCCAGGTGGATGCCCTGCAATTCCGGGGAGGGATCAGCGCCCAGGCACTCGATGAGGCGGGATCTGAGCTGCGTCGGAAGGCCGAAGCGGGACTGCCGGCGATCCGTCGCTCTCGCGATTCACGAGATCGGGATGTCGGGCACCGTGCCGATGCCCTCCGCCTCCAGAGTGATCGAACGCGCCGAGTCGGCGGGCGCGGGGAAGTAGACGTAGCTCCTGTTGACCTCGCCCTTGTCCAGGGACAGCACGGAGTTCTCCACGAACACGGTGCTCATCTTCAGCGGGAGGTACCGCGCCTGTGTCGCCGGGTCGAGCAGGCTGAACGTGCCGTAGTCGGAGCCTGAGGAGAACGCGTGCGACCCGCCGCTGAACGGTCCGGGCACCGGGATGAACGTCTCCGAGCTCTCCAGCGCGACATCGAAGGCCGCCACCAGGTAGGCGCCGTCGCAGTAGAACGGGTGAACGTCGACCCGCAGCCGGTTGTTGAAGCGCTTCACGCTCAACGAGCCCACCACCGGACCCGCGTCGGCGCGGAACGGGGCGGGGCTGTGGACCGAACCTCGCACCTTGTCCGCTGATGGGCCGGTCGTGGTGGTCGTGCCGGGCAGGTCCTGCTTGATCTGGTAGGAGATCTCGACGCGGCGGTTGCGGGCGCGGCCTTCGGGGTTGTCGCTGCCGTCCTTCTTGGTGTTGTCGGCGATCGGCTCGCTCTCGCCCTTGCCTGTGGCCTTGTAGACGTACGCGTCGCCGAGCTTGCCGGCGAGGTAGCGGCGCACCGCCTCCGCCCGCTTCATCGAGAGGTCCTGGTTGTAGGCGGGCTCGCCCTTGCTGTCGGTGTGCCCTTCGATGAGGATCGGCGGCTTGGCCGGGTCGGCCCGCACGCGCGTCTCCTCGACCACCTCGTCCAGCACGGTGGCCGCCTTGTCCGACAGATCCGCCTTGTCGAAGCGGAACAGCACGTCCGTGCGCAGCCCGATCGTCTCCTGGGTGCCCTGCTGCTCGGTCGTCTTCTGCGGGGTCTCGACCAGCTCGTTCACGTCGGAGACCCCTGACCAGATCTTGCCCGACGGCGGCACCACGGGCCACTGGAACGTCGAGCCGGGAGCGGACGTGTCCGTGTCGTCGCGCTGCCTGGCGACGGGCGGGGCCGCGCCGCCGGTGACCGGAACACCGGTGAACGGGGCCAGGGCCATGTCCGGCACGATCGAGACCTGCCGGACCCCGGCCGGCAAAGGCGGGAAGTACACCTCGACGGGATAGCGCACGCCGACTTGGAAGTCGTCGGGGTAGTTCTCCGTCGTGGCCGTGCCGTGGCGAGTGCCGAACGCCCTGCCCTCGGCGTCGTTCTCCCGCAGCGTGAAGTAGACCTTCCTGCCGACCGGGTCGAACAGCCGGAACTTGCCGAAGCTCACGCTCTGCGTGGGTAACCCGTCGTAGCCGAAGTCCCCACTGCGGGAGCCACCCTCGCCGGTGGCCGTGATCTCCATCTTGAGCACGGTGAGGTCGCGGTTGGTCTCAAGCGCTTTGACGTCCACCTTGAAGGGGTTGGAGCCGTACAGGCCGACCAGCCCTTCCCGTACGAGGCCCCCGGCAGGAGTCGCGTTCGCCGACGGCGAGACCGGCGGGGACGCGGTTTGCCGCGTGGGCGTGGTCGCAGTCCCGCTTCCGGCGTTCTGGGCGGGCGTTTCGCACGCGCAGAGCATCGCGGCCGCGAGCAGGAGGGCCGTCGTACGGAGGCGCACATCCATATGAATCTCCGCCAGGCGATCAAGATCGGTCAGCTGTAGGGATCCTACGCGCGCCTCGCGTTCTCGTTCGCCTCATTGCCGGGGTTTCAGTAGACATGTGTCATTCGAAGAACTTGAGGCTGTACCCGATGTCAGTGTTGGGGCCGGGCACGTTCGCCCGCCGGTAGGTGGTCTTGCTCCACCAGACGGCCGTGCCGGTGTACCAGTACCGGTTGGACCACTCGTACGGCGTGCCCTTGGCCACAGCGTGGTACATGGTCGGGAACCGGTTGCCGGACGGCGGGCTGGTGGCGATGTCGCCGCGCTCCAGCACGAACGTGTGGTGGCCCGGGCCGTCCACGTGCAGCGTCGGGGTCCAGCCGTCCATCATGTACGCCGCGTACGAGCCGAACAGGCACCCGTTGCTCTTGTACCAGTCCCACACGTTCGTCGGATCACCACCGGAGCGCAGCCGCAGATCGGCGAGGCAGTACTTGCTGCTCCAGCTGCCGTTCGCAGAGTACACGATGTGCAACTGCCCGTTCGGGTCGAGGATCGGCTCGGGAGCCTCGTTGATGAACGGGTTGCCGACGACCCGCTCCCACGGTTCGCGCGGCTGGGAGATGATGTAACGGCCGCCGGTGGCCGTGGTCGGGCCGCTCATCCGGGCGATGTAGAGGTTCTGCTCGACGTTGGTGTCGCCCGCCCAGCCGGACCACACGAACCAGCGCTGGCCGTTGAAGGTGAACGGCGTGCCGTCGATGGCCCACTTGTCGCCGGGCAGGGCGACCTTCGTCGCGGCGGAATAGCCGGAGTCGGCGGTGGCGGAGCTGATGTGGTACATCCGGTGGGCGGCGCTGCGGCCCGCCGAGAAGTAGATGTGGTACTCGCCGTTGTGGTGCACGATCTCGGGCGCCCACACCTCACCGAGGTTGCCGGTGTCCTTCCACACCTGGCGTGGGGGCGCGGCGGCGATCCCCTCGAGAGTGGTCGCCGTCCGTACGGCGACGCCGCCGTTCACCGACTTGGCCGCTACATAGAGGTCGCCGACCCGGATGACGCTGGGGTCGGCACCACCCAGGGTGGTGCGGCCGAGGGCTACGGACTTCTTGGCGGGTTCGGCGGCTGGTGCGGCGTTGGCGGGAGAGGCGGCGGTGCCGCCGACGGCGGTCAGGGCGAGGGCGATGACCACCGGTCGAAGAGCATGTCTACTCATGAGGCTCCTTTTACCCGCGGGCCGCCCAGACGAAGTCACCTGCGGCGAGATGTGGGGCGCGACCGGCTCGATCCCCGGCTACGAGACATTCGGTTCCGGCGCGGTGATCGACCAAGTGCTCCACTGCTGATCGCCGTGTATCGGCTCCTCCTGATCAGCGAGCCAGCAATGCGTCGATCTCGGCCATCTGAGCCGGGGCCAGCGGGCCACGCTCGAGGGCCGCCGCGTTCTCCTCCGCCTGAGCGATCGACTTGAATCCAGCTCCTCGACCCGGGTGACGACGCGGTCCGGCGGATGCGTGCCCTGTACGCGGAACGCGGGGCGGCCCTCGTCCGGGCGGCGCGTCAAGAGCTCGACGGCGTCCTGTCGGTGACACCCGCCCACGCGGGCCTGCACGTGGTTGGCTGGCTGCCCGAAGACATCGGTGATAGGCAGGCAGCCTTCCGGGCCGCGGCGTATGGCGTGGACGTGCAGCCCTTGTCCGCGCACGCCCAGGAACCGGCCAAACGTCCGGGGCTGCTCCTCGGCCACGCGGCGACGCCTGAGCCCTACATCGTCACCGCTGTCCACCGCCTCGCGGCATCCCTGACCGCGTCAGCCCGGGTCACGCAGTCACGAAGGTCAGCACACTTCGAGCGGGAAGCGTGACGGTGAAGGAACCGTTCGACACGCTGGTCGTACCCTGAGGTGCGACGTTCCTGCTCCCGTCGGTCAGCCAGGACGAGACTCTGGACGCGGTGCCGTTCGCCAGGGTGAATTGCTGGCTCACCGCAGAGGTCCCCTTGTTGATGGCGACGACGACCGTGGAGTCACCGCCCCGGTACGCCGAGACGTACACGTTCGACGCCGGGTTCGCCGTCGCCTCGATCCGCACGTATCCGGGGCGGACGAACCTGGCGAAATGCGCCATGTTAGCGCCGCGCTTGCTGATCTGGCCATCCTCCCGCATAGGGCCGTAGCTGCGCCGGATATACCACCAGATGTACGCCTGGAACTCGGCGTTCACCATGGCGCGGTGGATGTGCTCCCCCACATCGAGCGCCTGGGGCCAGAGGTCCGCCGAATCGGTGCTGTTGGGGTAATAGACCTCGGTCATCCAGAGTTCTTTGCCCGCACCCTTCTGCTTGAAGAGGGGATAGGGGAAGTTCGCGAACGAGGTGCCGTAGAGGTGCGCCCCGATGATGTCCACGTTGGCGAGCGCCGTGGGGTCGTTGAGGATCGGGTCCGACATGTTCTTGAGGTACTGGAAGGACTCGGGCGCGATGACCCTGGTGCTGATCGAGCCGGCGTTCTCCCGCAAGAACCGCACCATTTCGGTGGGGGTCCACCACGTCCAATCATGCGCGTAGTCGGGCTCGTTCTGCACTGATATGCCGTACAGGTTCACCCCGTTGTTCCGCATGAACGCGGTGAAGTCGTTCAGGTGCTGGGCATAGGCGCCGTACATGTCGTATCTGAGGCGTCTCGCGTTGGTCTGACTGCCACGGACGAAGGTCTCGACCATGCGGGCGGGGGGATTCCAGGGGGACGCGATGACGGTCGCCCCGAGTTCGATCGCGCGCCTCGCCGTCGCCAGGTCGCGGCTCCAGTCCGCCTGGTTCTCGGGGAGGGGGATCCTCAGCACGGAGAATCCCAGCCGGCCCTCGCCGGTGCCGAACGCCGCGTCCCGCTGGGCAGCCGTGAGGTCGCCGATCCAGGCCGTGTGGGTCATGCCGCCGAAGCCTCGGATCGTCTGCCGCCGTGCCGACGGATCGATGATCACCGCGGCGGCAGCCGTCGCAGCCGCGGCCGCCGAGGCCCCCGCGGCCGACGCCGCGACGGTGAGGACCGGCAGAGCCCCCATCGTCGCCAGGACGCTTCTCCGGCTCAGCGATCCTCGCTCGCCGCTGACAGACTCATTCCGCCCTTGCGCCATGTCTCCTCCTCTTGGCCATTTGCCGAGTCCGCTTGGCCATTTGCCGAGTCCGCGCATTTCCGGTCCCGTTGGCCCGGTCGGCGCCCGTTCTGCCGCACCATGGGAGCGCTCCCATTAACATGGCAACAATGCTCGACCAGGCAGAGTGGGGTTACGTTCTCATCGAGTCACTTCGATGAAGCTCACATAGGTCAGGTCATTGCCGGCAACCCTTCCGAGAGCGCCGATTGTTCGCGCTAACATCTCTTGCAGGAAGGTAAGTCCATGACTGCGACTCGTCAACCGTTCACATGGCAGAAACCTAATTAAGATCAACTAGCGGCGCGCCAGAGGGCGATGAGTGACGGTTGAACCCAGCGCCAGGTCGGTATATCGCCCCTGGTCATGCGGCTGGACCGCACCAAAGAGCGGGAATGCGGGCCCGCCGACCACCGCGATGCGCCGGCAACTCAACGGAGGCAAGAATGTGCTGGCACGGCCACGTCCTGAGCCGCAAATTAACTCTGAAGGCAGCGCAAGTTACCCGCTGCCAACGGGGCTATTTCTGTGAAACTTTCACCTGCGCAGGCAGTGCGGCTCGATCTTCCCGGAGGCGAAACTTCAGGAGGGAAGACGTTCCCGTGCCAACGCCTTGACGTTCACCGCAAAGGCGTATGCGGGTGTGGAGACCGACGCCTCAGGCCGCCTGTCGGCCCTCCGTAGCTAGACTGCCGCCATGACCATGGAGTCGTCTCCCCTCACCATCGCCCAGCTCGCGGAGCTGGCCGGAGTCTCCACCGCGACGGTCTCCAAGGTAGTGAACGGCCGGTCCGCGGTGTCGTCCGAAACCCGCGCCGCCGTGGAAAGGCTCATCCGCCAGCACGGCTATCGGCGGCAGCGCCGCCGATCCACCTCGATGGCCGTGGTGGAGCTGGTCTTCCACGCGTTGGAGGGCGACTATCCCGTCGAGATCACCAACGGCGTGGCGGAGGTGGCTCGTGAGCACGAGCTCATGGTGGGAATATCGGATCTCCGCCGCGACCACACCGCTGGAGACGCGTGGGTGGAGGGTGTGCTGCGACGCCGTCCGAGCGGAGTGATCGCCGTGTTCTCCGGTCTGACGGAAGCCCAGCACGAACAGCTCACCCGCCGCGAGATCCCGCTGGTCCTGCTGGATCCGGCCGACGCTCCCGGCAAGAACATCCCGTCGATCGGTGCGGGCAACTGGAACGGCGGGCTTTCGGCCACCCGCCATCTCCTGGAGCTCGGGCATCGCCGCATCGCCATCATCACCGGGCCGGACTCCGCGCTGTCCAGCCGGGCCCGTCTCGACGGCTACCGCACCGCTCTGGACATGGCCGGCGTGCCCGTCGACCAGCGGTTGGTCGCCCGTGGGGACTTTTTCATCGAGGGCGGTCTGGCAGCGGCGCAACGTCTGTTGCGCCTGCCCGACCGGCCGACCGCGATCTTCGCCACGAACGACGGTCAGGCCATCGGCGTCTACCATGCGGCTCATCAGCTCGGCCTGCGCATTCCGGACGATCTCAGCGTGATCGGCTTCGACGACATGCCTTCGGTACGGTGGGCCATCCCGCCGCTGACCACCATCCGCCAGCCCCTCAGACAGATGGCCTCCGCGGCCACCTCGATGGTGCTGAAGCTCGCCCATGGCGAGCCGCTGTCACACAGCCGCATCGAACTCGCCACTGAACTCGTCGTCCGCGACAGCACCGGCCCTCCCGCACGCCTGAGCTGACGCCTGGCCTCCGGGGCAGCGGGGCGGCCGCCTGCTCACAGATGAGCGTCAGGCCGGCGACGGACCGCTGCTCTCCCGCGCGATCAGCTCCGGCTCGTTCCAGGTAGGAAGGGACAGGGCGGCCTCCGGCTGCAGCCTGCGGAGCAGCAGACCGAAACACGCGCGGCCGAGACCCTCGAAGTCGAGCCGTACGGTGGTGAGCGAGGGGTGGAGGTAGGCCGACGCCGGGGTGTCGTCGAAGCCGACCACGCTGAGGTCGCCGGGGATATCCCGTCCGGCCTCGCGCGCGGCCCGCATGACGCCCAGGGCAAGGTCGTCGTTGCCGCACAGGATGGCGGTCACCGAGTGGTCCGCCAGCAGGGAGCGCACCGCGAGGTATCCGGAACGGGGAGTCCAGCCGGCCCGCAGGGGCTCGGGCAGAGGTCGTCCGGTCGCCCGCAGCGCGTCCTGCCAGCCACGGGTCCGCTGCGAAAGCGCGCTGGTGGAGGATGGGATGGCCACGTAGTGGACGGTCTTGTGCCCCAGGCTCAGCAGGTGGCGCGTCGCGTGCGCCGCCGCGGCCCGGTCATCCAACCAGACCTGCCATGAGTCGTCGCCCGAGCCGTTGTCGGGGCGTTCAACCGCGGCGGTCACCAGCACGTCCGGCGGCAGCGCGCGTAACGCGCGCACGCCGGGCCCGTCGTAGGCGATCACCATGACGGGCTCCTGAGGCCGGTTGAGGCGCAGAGCGATGTCGTTGCTCGCGCCCGGTTCCAGCACACTGATGCCCACCGAGAAGCCGGCCGCCCTGGCCGCCTCCTCTATGCCGCGCAGCGTGGCGGCGGCGCCGAACAGGGCGGTGTCCGAGGTGAGCACGGTGACCCAGCTCACCGGGCCGCCGGCCAGCGTCCGGGCGAACCGATTGGGCCGGTAGCCGAGCTCGGCGATGACCCGCATCACCTTGGCCCGGGTTGACTCGCTCACGCGGGTCTTGTCGTTGATGACGCGGGAGACGGTCTGCTGGGAGACACCTGCCAACCGGGCGACATCCCAGATGCTCGCGGACCGGCCTGGAGGAATGTCGTTCGGTGGCATGTGACCGGTAACCCCCAAAGATGTCGAGGGCCTTCACGTTGTAGGTGTCGGCCGCCTCCGTCAAGGGGCGACGGAGGGAGCCGGTCCGCGCGAGTTTCCGCGAACCGGCTCTCAGGAGGTTGGTCAGCTACGGATCGTGCCGCCGCCCATGGGAGGCGGGGTGGAGCCGCCGTTGAGGGCGTTCAGGACGGCGTTGTAGGCGGGTTTCTTGTTGTAGTTGCCATCGAAGAGCAGGGGTGTGTCGCCGCTGCGCCATGAGTATTTGTCGGTGACCCCCCAGACGGTGATGCCGGTGCAGCGGGAAACTGCCATGCAGGCCTGGGTGACGCGGCGGTAGGCGTTGGCCTGGGCCGAGCCGGAACCGCCGATGTCCAGCTCGGTGATCTGCACGTCCACGCCGAGCGCGGCGAACTGGGCGATGTTCTGCTGGTAGTTGGCGGGCGGGTTCCCGAAGTGCGACTGCAGGCCCACGCAGTCGATGGGCACGCCGCGGGCTTTGAAGTCGCGAACCATGTTGTAGACGCCGCGGGTCTTGTTGGCGTTGGCGTCGTCGATGTTGTAGTCGTTGTAGCAGAGCTTGACGTTGGGGTCGGCGGCGCGTGCGGCGCGGAAGGCCTCTTCGATGAAGCCGTTGCCGAGCTTCTGGGTGAACACCGAGCTGCGCAGCGTCCCGACCGCGCCACCGTCGGCGAAGGCCTCGTTGACCACGTCCCAGGCGTAGATCTTGCCCTTGTAGTGGCCCATCACCTGGTTGATGTGGTTGATCATCGCCGAGCGCAGGTCGCCGGCCGACATGTTGCCGTTCACCCACCTGGGCAGTTGAGAGTGCCAGACCAGGGTGTGGCCGCGGATCTTCATGCCTTTGCTCGCGGCGTGGTTGGCGATCTGGTCGGCCGGGCCCCAGTTGAACGAGCCACGGGAGGGTTCGATGGGGCCCCACTTCATCTCGTTCTCGGGGGTGACCCCGTTGAACTCTCTGTCCCACGTCGTCACATACACCGACTCGCCGAGATGACCGGCCGCCACCGCGGCGCCGAAATAGCGCCCGCTTTGCGCCGCCGCCGCGCCCAATGTTCCCGCGGCGGCGCCTGCGGGAGTGGTGACAGCCAGTGCGGTCAGTACGCCGATCGCGCCGGTGAGCAGCGCTCGGGCGCCCGATGCGAGTTTGAGCTTTTCCTTCATGTCTGAGCCTCCGCTAGGGGATGCGAGAGAGGGTTCAGAAATCCGCGCGAATCCAGCACGCGGCCTGCCGCCTGGATCGCGTCACGGGCTGCGCTCCTGCCGTCCACCACCAGCCTCGGCAGAAGGCACCCCCGTTCGGAGACTCAGTGTGGAAACCGGCCCGAAACATGTCAAGGCTCAGCCGAAAGTTTCGCCGCTCCCGTCCTCTCGCCTTGTGGAGAGCCTGCCGCGACACTGCGCGTTCGCGGTGGCCCTGCCACCGACAGCCGCGATGAACGTTTCATCAACGCCGGCCTCGTGTACGGCGGCTGATCTCCGACCGGCGAAGGGAGTCATTCCCAGCACCCGCACTGTTTGCGCCTTGATGGGCGGCAGTCCTTTCGCGCGACTCCATCAGCGACCAGTACGGCTGGTCCTTGACATGCTCCGGGAAATCTCTAGAGCTTGTGTTACCGATAACGCAAGCCCAGCACGACCGCGTTCGCCACCGCCGACGGCACCTTCGAGTGGGCTGAGGTGTGGTGCGGCGTGCCGACCGGCCGGCGCCCGCACCCTCGCGACCGTTCCTCCCATCGACGTACGCCGACATCGAGTTGGCAGAGGGAGTTTCACGATGTCAAGACATAGACCCTTAGTGGCCGCCTTAGCAGTCGTGGTGCTCGCCGTCCTGGTGGCCGCAGGTGGTCCGGCGCTGAGCGCCAGCCTCAGCACGACCACCACGGACACGGTCAGTGCCCTGGCGCCCTCTACGGGATGTGGCAAGGCACCAGGGCTGGCGAGTGGTACGCGTTCGATCCAGACCGGCGGCAAGAATCGCAGCTATATTCTGAAGATCCCCGACAGCTACGACATGAACCACCCCTACCGGCTGGTCTTCGGGTTCCACTGGCTGGGTGGCACCGCCACCGATGTCGCCACAGGTCAGACCGTGCAACGGGACGTCTGGGCCTACTACGGGCTCCTGCGCCTGGCGAACAACACCACGATCTTCGTCGCGCCCCAGGGCTTCAACAACGGCTGGGGCAATGCCAACGGTGAAGACCTGACCTTCGTCGACGACATGGTCAGGCAGATCGAGGGAGCTCTCTGCGTCGACACCACACAGCTGTTCGCCACGGGTTTCAGCTACGGCGGCGCCATGTCGTACGCGATCGCGTGTTCCCGGGCGAACGTCTTCCGCGCGGTCGCGGTCCAGTCCGGCGGCCAGCTCAGCGGCTGCGGCAGCGGCACCCAGCCCATCGCCTACATGGGGATCCACGGCATCAGGGACAACGTGCTCAACATCTCCGGCGGACGATCTCTTCGCGACCGGTTCGTCAGGAACAACGGCTGCACCGCCCAGAACCCGCCCGAGCCGGCGCAAGGCAGCCTGACGCACAGAGTCACGACCTACTCGGGTTGCTCGGCCGGGCATCCGGTCGTATGGGCCGCGTTCGACGAGGGTCACATCGCCGCCCCACAGGATGGGGCCGGCGGCGACAGCGGCTCCAGGACCTGGGTTCCGGCAGAGGTGTGGAAGTTCTTCACCCAGTTCCAGAGCGGGCCGACACCGACGCCGACTCCCACGCCGACCCCCGTTCCGGGGGCGTGTTCGGCCACGATCGAGACGGTCAACAGCTGGGAGGGCGGGTTCCAGTCGACGGTGACGGTCCGGGCGGGCAGCGCACCGGTCGACGGCTGGACCGTGAAGTGGACCTGGCCCGGTGGGCAGAGCATCAGCAGCCTGTGGAACGGCACGCAGAGCGGATCCGGCTCCGCCGTGACGGTCAGCAACGCCGCCTACAACGGCTCCATCGCCGCGGGCGCGTCCACCACCTTCGGCTTCACCGCCAACGGCACCGCGGCCACTCCCACCGCCACCTGCACGGCCCCGTAACCGACGCCGGTCGATCACGATCGGCCGGCGTGTTCGCGAGCGGAAAGCCCTGCCCGCGCAGAGAGTACGAATCCTTCTACAACTAACACCGGCCCCACCGGACTCTCCGCGCCGCGACTCCCCTGCGCCCGCTCCCCCAACCGATCATCGCACCGGAACAGCTGAACGGCCTCGACGTCCGCCGGCGCGATCGACTCGGCGGCATCCTCCACGAGCACCAAAGCGCCGCCTGAGCTGCACAGATGAGGCTTTCGGCACGTACAGGGTCAGTTCACCGTGAACGCGCCGGTGGCCCCGCCTCGGGTTCTCCGCGGCCATGCGCAAGGTGAGGTCTTGACCGCGGCTGCGCTGGGTGGCCGTCCGGGACGGCGACGATTGCTGTGGTCCCACTTACTCGCCACGAGACTGCGGTGCCAGGCCAGCAGGGTGGCCGAGGGTATCAAGAAGATCTCCGCCCAGCGATGGCGAGGGATCAGACGCACAAGCGCCGCCAACCACAGACGGTCGGCCCCTTCGTAGTGCACCCGCGGGATCTGCCGGCGTAGGACCGCGTTCTGATGGCACAGGACCGCGTTCTGATGACGCAGGACCAGCAGCTCCGCCTTGGAAACACTCCTGCGGACCAGCAGCGCGGGCAAAGACAGCAGACGACGCGTGACGGCGTACACCGTAGACAAGATCGCGCGACATGATCCCAAGCAACCCGGACCAGCCACTCGGCACCCCTGCCTCTGCCCTGGAAGCGATTCGAGTTCTTGAGCCCCACAGGACCCGACTTCATCGCGCTGACATCGGTGGAGGGCGATGCCTGCCCGATGACAGCGATAAGACAGCGCGTTCTGTCATTGTCCTGAACATCGCCACGAGGAGGACCCATATGCGTCGGATCCTGCCGATAGTGACTTTGCTGATCTTGGCGCTGGTCCCGGCGCCGAACGCGGTGGCCACCAAGGGCGCGCGGTCTGGGCTGCAGTGCGCCTCGTACTTCATCATCGGGCTGCGCGGCTCCGCGCAGGCCATGAACGATCCGCTGGGCATGTCCGGGGTGACGGGGGTGTACGCCCAGGAAGCGCTGACCGTCCTGCCGGCGGACCAGACCAAGACGTACTCCCTGCCCTACCCCGCGGGCAACGTCAGCCTGAAGGCGTTCCTGCCGTCGGTGAACGATGGGAAGTGGATCCTGACGATCGCCGTACGCCGGTTGGTACGCATGTGCCCGGGGATGAACATCGGCCTGATCGGATATTCGCAGGGCGCGATGGTGATCAACCAGGCGCTCCCCATGCTGGACGCCGAGGAGCGCAAGGCCATCCGGGCGGTGCTGATGATCTCCGACCCCCAGAGCGGCGGGGACACCTCCTACGACGCGACCGTCGGGGCCGACAACGGCCTGCCCAACACACGCGTGGGCGGCGGCATCCTGGGCAGGAAGGTCCTGCCCGCCGACATCCAGGACAGGACCACCGACTTCTGCATCGTCGGCGATCCGATCTGCGACGCGCCGGAGGAGAAGACCCCCGACTGGGCCGTCACGGTGGGTCTGTTCCTGTGGCAGATCCACACCCAGGACTATCCGGTCTGCTGCCAGGAACTGCTCGTCTACAGGGCGATGGCGGTCGCCTTCGCAAGGCGGCTGCAGCAGTCGCCCTCCTCCCCGCCCGTACTCAAGCCGATGCCGCCGCTGCCCGAGGGATTCTGCCCGTCGCTGCAGTCCGGCGTACGTAAGGCGGGCACGCCCACAGCCCTGGCCGGCTGCGGTGGCCGGCCCGCTCCCGACGTCAAGGAGGCCCAGGCGTGAACCACCTCACGCGCCGCTACGTCCTGCGCGCCGCCGGCGTGACGATCCTGGCGGGGGTGACCGGGGCTGCGACTCCCCCGAAACAGACGCTGACCGGCCAGGAGATCGAGATGGTCCTCCAGGTCGCGCGATTAGGCGCGGTCTATCCCGTGCCGTTCCCCGACGAGCACGGGGTGTCGCGGGCCACCGCCGAGCGCCTGCGGGGCCGCCTGCCTGAGCTCGCCCCCACACGCTTCCAGCTCGTACGGGACGCGGTACGCGACCTCGCGGCGGCCGGTCTGACCGACGCCTCCCGCGACCGGCTGCTCGACGGGCTGGCCCATAAGGCCGCCGACAAGGGCGGCGATGCGCTGACGGCGCTGACAGCGCTGGCCGTGGCGACGGTGTCCACGGACTTCAGCCCCAACGACGACACCGCGGCCGTGTTCTGGCTCGGTGGGCTGCGGCAACGCCATCTCCGGCTGAAGGGGGACCGACGTTCATGAGACTTCTTCCTGAGCATGAGGAGGCGCTGAGGCGCGGGAAGGAGGCCGTGCTCGGGGCGTTCGCCGCCGTCCCCGGCACCACCGCGTTCGGCTACGGGTTCCGTCGGCGCGGTGGAGAGCTGACCGACGAGCCCGTGGTCATCGCGTCGGTGGCCAAGAAGCGCCCGCAGGGGTACGTGGCGCGCAGCCGCCTGCTGCCCAGAACGGTCGAGGTGGACGGCCGCAAATGGGGTGTGGACGTCATCCAGGCCGGCCCGTACTCGTTCGGACGCACGGGCGGACGCACGGGCAGACCTACGGGCGGCCGGCGGGGCCCGGCGGCCCAGGACGCCACGCTGCGGAAAACCGCGAACCAGGGCGTCGGGATCGGCAACGAGAGGACAGATGACTGGGGCACGTTCGGCTGCCTCGTCCGCGATCTGTCCAACGGCGGAGCCCCTTCCATCCTGACCGCCGGGCACGCGGTCGGATCGACGCACGGCGCTGTCCCGGGCGACGTCATCGTGCAGGGGACCTGGGCGGGAGGAACCGGCCCCGCCATCGGGGAGCTGACCCGGTTCACCAGTCTGCGCAAGGACGGCCGCAACCTGGTCGACGCGGCGGTCGTCAAGATCACCGACCTGGACAACTTCGACGAGTTCACCACCAGCGAGAACCAGGAGATGCCACGTATAGGCGTCCGCCATCCGCTGATCGGCATGCTCGTCGGCATGGCCTCCGACTACTCGGGGCTGTGCACACGGATCGGGCCCATCCTGGCCGAGATGAACGTCCGGCCGTACCTGGACCTGGGCGACCCCGACTTCCCCGTCACCTGCGACGTGATCGACTTCGACATGAAGGTGGACAAGGCGGGCGCCGGTAGCTGGTACACCTCCAGCATCGTCGTCGGCCTCGGCGTGACCCCGGTGGACCTCGGTTTCCTGACGAACCACGACTTCTACATGTTCGACGACATGGTGCAGGTCGACACCGGGTTCTGCCTGCACGACGGCGACGCCGGCGCGGCCGTGTGCCTGGGCGGTGACGGCAGGACCCGGATCGACTGGACCCAGGTGAACTGCTCCTTCCTGGAAGGGGCCGGCGAGATGTACGACCTGCCGCTGGTGGGGGACGAGAAGCTCGCCGACCGGTTCCGCGACGACTTCCTGCTGCGCAGCCGGGTGGGCCGGATGCTGGTCCGCCTGTTCTACGTCAACTTCCAGGCGCTCGTCGACCGCGTGAAGGGCAAGGAGGCCAGCGCCCTGGAGAAGGACTACGCCAAGCATCTGTACGAAACGTACCGATCGGTTCTGGAGACCGTCCTGACCACGCCCGACACCCCTGACCGGGTGATCACCTCACAGCACGTGAGCGACGTCGGCAAGGTGGTGGACGGCCTGCGCCCGCGACTGTCGGCCCAGGAGTACAACGCCGCCAAGCAGATCCACGCGCTCTTCGCCCAGACCGTGGGCATGAACCGGCAGCAACTCCTCACGATGATGAACGGCGACGACCTCTACCAGAAGATGCACACCATCCTCAGCCGGGTGCCGACCGTCCAGTACCTTGGCCCGGTCGGGGCGGATGCCTGAGGCCACGGCCGCCACGGCCTACTCGGCTCAGGTCCAGGACAGGCTGCGCGGGCTGGTGGCCGGGCTCCCCCGGCCGGCCCGCGACCTGGTGACCGGGTTCGTCGACCGGCCGGGCAAGCGCCTGCGCTCGACGCTGCTCGGCGCCGCCGCGCGGTGCGGCCCGCACGACAGGGAACGGGTCGTGCGGCTCGGCGCCGTGGTGGAGCTGCTGCACCTGGCCTCTCTGGTGCATGACGATGTGATCGACCGGGCGCCGACCCGCCGCGGCGCCCCTGCCGCGCACCTGGTTGCCGGGCCGGAGCTGGCGGTGCTGGCCGGGCTGTCCTGCCTGGCCCTGGCCGGTACGGAGGCCGCCGACCTGGGCACCGGCCCGAACCGGCTGATCAGTGCGGCCGTCGCCCACCTGGCTCAGGGCGAGCTGCTGGACGTGGAACGCGCCTTCGACACCACGTACACACTCGCGGACTACGACGAGCTCGTCGAGCGCAAGACCGGCGCGCTGTTCCGGCTGTGCTGCGTGCTCGGGGCGGCGGAGGCGCGGCTGGGACCGCCCCGGGCCGAGGCGCTGGCCGCCTTCGGCCGCCAGCTGGGGGTCGCCTTCCAGATCCTGGACGACTGCCTCGACCTGGCCGGACCGGCCACCGGTTCCGGCAAACCCGCCGGAACCGATCATCTGCTCGGGCTCTTCGGCGCCCCGACGCTGTGCGCGCTGCGTGACGCGCCGTCGGGCGAGCTGGCCGCGCTCCTGCTCGACCCGGCCCTCACCGCCGCGGACCTGCCGCGCGTACGTACGCTCGTCATCGCCTACGGCGGCATGAGCGCCGCCCACGATCTGGCCCGCGCCGCCCACGACGAGGCGCTCGCCGCCCTCGCCGCCCTCGGCGACGGCGGCGCGGGCCGCCAGGCGCTGCTCAGCGTCGCCACCTCGCTGTGGCGGGAGGCCCCATGCTGACCCGCCGCGCGGACGTGCTGGTGGTCGGGGCGGGACCGGCGGGCGGCGCGACGGCCGCGGCGCTGGCCCGGCACGGGCTGCGCACCCTGCTGGTGGACGGCGGCGAACCGGGCGCGACCCACGACGTCGCGCTCAGCGCCTCCGCCATGGACTCCCTGCGCGCCCTTGGAATCGCGGGCTTCGACGGGGTATGGCCAGTGGAGGGGGTCGATGTCCGGTTCGGCGACGGCCCGGCCGGTCCGCTCCCCGGTGTCGGCGCCGCCGTCTGCGACCGTGAGTGGCTTCGTACGCGGTTGCGCGGGCTCGCCACCGATCTCGGCGCGGCCCTGCTGCCGGGGCGCATGACCCGCTGCGAACCGCACCCCGACGGGCACCGGGCGATGATCGCCGGAGGCGCCGACGAGGTGGCGGTCCTGGCCCGGCATGTCGTCCTCGCGACGGGCTCGCTGCCCGGCAGGCGGCCGCACGGCGAGGGCATGGCCGTCGTCCAGCGGTTCGCTCTGCCGGAGCGGGATTCCCGGATGCTGCTCCATCTGACGCCCCCCTCCCCTGCCGATCCGCACGAGCGCCCCGCCGGGATCTGGATCCTGCCCGCGGGACCGGGAAGGTGCACCGTCGGCGCCGTCCGCGTCGGAGACCGCCAGGAGAGCGCGGCCGATCTGCTGGCCTCGGCGATCGAGCGGCTCGCCGGGGCCGACCCCGCGTTCGCGACGGCCCGGCCCCTCGGTGAGCTCGTGTCCGGGCCGGTCAGCACCGGATTCGCCCCCGCGCTCGCCGGGTACGAGGGCCGGCTGCTGGTCGGGGACGCCGCCGGGCTGGTCAACCCGTTCACCGGCGAAGGGCTCGGCTACGCGGTGCAGAGCGCGCTGCTGGCGGCCGACGCCATCGCCGCACATCCGGACGATCCCGGCGCCGCGCGCGAGGCGTACGTACGGCGGCTGGCCCGTGCGTACGTCGGCCACTTCGAGACCGCCCGCCACGCGGCCCGCCGCTACCATCTGGCCTGGCGCGTCCTGGCCGCCACCGCGCACAGCGACCAGCCGATCTTCGCCCTCGCCCGGCGAGGGGTGCTGTCGGCCGGGGAGGCGGCCGAGCCGGTCGAGCTGAACCCGGACGACCGGCTGTACCTGGGCCCGTTCCTGGCCGCCTGCGCCGAGACGGCCGTGTCCGCCGTACGCGAGGAGTGGCCCTTCATCGCGCGGCTGCTCACCACAGGGTCGGGGCTTCGCCCGGCGTCGCTGCTGCTGGCCGGGGTCGTCGCGGCCGGAGCGCACCCCCGGGCCGAGCTGGCGGGGGCCGGCGCGGCGATGGACCTGGCCGCGCTCGGCGCCCTGTCCCTGATCGGCGCGCCGGAAGCGGGGGCACCGGACGCGGGCGCGACGATGCGGGGGCGGGCGCGCGGGGTCGACTGGGAGTCCGCCGTCACCGTGCTGGCCTGCGACTTCCTGCTGTCGCAGGCCGCCCGCCTGGTCGCGGAGTCGGCTCCGGAGGCGTCCTGGGCGTTCGCCGACTGGCTGGCCGAGCTCACCAGGATCAGGGCCGAAAGGATCGCCGACCCGGGCACGACCGACGCCGGCGACCTGTTCGCCGCGCTCTTTGAGTTCCCCGTACGGATCGGGGCGCAGCTCGGCGGCGCCGGCACGGCGGTCATGGAGGCGCTCAGGGAGTTCGGCGCGCACTGCGGACGGGCGTTCCTGCTGGCCGAGGACGTTCTGGCGCTGCGCGGGGGGCCGACCCGCCTGGCCACCACCACCCGGGCGATGCTCGCGGCGCGGACCTCGATGATCCCCCAGCTCCTGGGCATGCCCGGCCTCACCGGCGCGAACGAGCCGCACGGGCGGGCGACCGCGCTGGCCGCGGCGGCGCGGGCCTGCCGCGCCGAGATCGACCTCGCCCTGCGCGCCGCCAGCCGCGTCCCCGTCGCGCGCGCGACGCGTATCTTGCGCGCGCACGTTCTGACGATCAGCGCCTCGATCGATGCCCCGTCCGCGGACGTCATGGAAAGGATCACCCCCGATGAGACGTGCGACTGTCCTTAAGGTGGCGATGGCGGCGTTACTGACCGTTCCGCCCTATATCGCCGCAGCGCCGCCCGACCCCTCGGCCCTGGCCGCCTCCGCCGCCGACCGCCTCGTCGCCGACCGGCCGGAGCTGATCCACCGCTCCGGCCAGGACGAGCTCGTGCGGGGCCGCGTGGTGTCCGGGGCTCACGGGCTGCGCTATGTCCCGTACGAGCGTACGTACGCGGGCCTGCCCGTACGCGGCGGAGACTTCGTCGTGGTCACCGACGCGGACGGCCGCGTCCTCAGCACCTCGGTCAACCAGAAGCAGGCACTGTCGGTGGAAACCCGGCCGGAGGTGTCCGCGCAGGACGCGGGCGCGGCGGCCCGCCGCGAGGTAGGCACGGGAAGCGACATGACGCCGCCCACGCTGACGGTCCTGGCGCGCGGCGGCGGCGTGCTGGCGTACGAGACAGTGATCACCGGCGTCAAGGGCACGCGCCCGAGCCGGATGCGCGTCCTCGTCGACGCCCGCACCGGCAAGGTGATCGACTCCTGGGACGAGGTGCTCGACGGCGTGGGGAACAGCTTCTACCACGGCCAGGTCTCCTTCGACACGACCCGATCGGCCACCCTGTACGGGATGTCCGATCCCGTACGGTCGGGAGTGCGCTGCGGCGGCATGGACGGCCGCACCTACACCGACCCCGACGACGACTGGGGCAACGGCACCGGCACCGACCTGGTCACCGCCTGCGTGGACGCCATGCACGCGGCGCAGGGGGGCTGGGACATGCTGGAACGGTGGCTGAGCAAGCCCGGCGGGTTCGACGGCTACGGCCGCAGCTTCCCGATGCGTGTCGGGTACGACGACGCGAACGCGTACTACGACCAGTTCAAGACGGTTTTCGGCCGCAACAGCAGCAGAACGCGGCAGGCGACGTCGACCGACGTCGTCATGCACGAGCTCGGGCACGCCATCTTCGACTTCACGCCCGGCGGCCCGCGGGGCACGCGCGAGAAGGGCGGGCTCAACGAGTCGACCGGCGACATCTTCGGGACGGTGACCGAGTGGTACCTGAACGAGCCGGCGCAGCTGGACCCGCCGGACTACCTGATAGGCGAGCAGGTCGACCTGGTCGGCTCGGGGCCCATCCGGAACATGTACGACCCGTCACTGACCGGCGACCCCAAGTGCTTCAGCGAGGCCGTCCGGATCATGGAGGTGCATGCCGCCGCCGGTGTGCAGAACCACTGGTTCTACCTGCTGGCCGAGGGATCCGCCCCCGTCGACGCCGCCCGGCCGGGCAGCCCCACCTGCAACGGCTCGGTCGTGCACGGCATCGGCGTCCAGAACGCGGCCATGATCTACATGGAGACCCTCAACCGCAAGCTGTCCGACTGGAGCCACGAGGATGTCCGCCGCGCCTCGATGGAGGCGGGGCTGCAGCTGTTCGGCTGTGAGGGGCTGCGAGCCGTACGCGACGCGTGGAACGCCGTCAGCGTCCCCGCTCACCCTCGCGAGCCCAATTGCTGAAAGACGCAGGTTCTTTGAAATTTTTGAAACCAGGTGTCTGCGGCCCTTAGGCTCAGCCGAACGCACAGGGGCATAAGGCGGGGTACTTGATCCACTTCAGCGTCCTGGGCCCGCTGCGGGTGAGGAGCGCCGCGGCGGAGATCTCGTTGTCCGGGCCCAAGCAGCGCATCGCGCTCGCGACGTTGCTGCTGCACGCCAACGAGCGCGTCTCCGCCGACCGGCTGATCGCCCGGATGTGGGACGGCGACGAGTCGCCGAACGCGCGCGCGGCCCTGCAGACGCATCTGACCCGCCTGCGCCGTGCCCTGGGCGATCCCGGCCTCATCCAGACCTTCGACGGCGGCTACACCATCAGCGTCACCGCCGACAGCCTCGACCTGCTGCGGTACCGCGAGATCATCAGACGCTCCCAGAGGAGCGGGCCGGCCGAGGAACTGGCCGCGCTGACCGAGGCGATGGCGCTGTGCGGCGAGCCGCTGCTGACCAACGTCCCCTCGGAGACGCTGCATCGCGAGGAGGTCTCTCTCCTCGTCGAGGAGCAGTTGCGCACCCTGGAACGATGGTCGGAACTGCACCTCGAATGGGGCAGACCGGAGCAGGGAATCGCCGTGCTGCGCTCCGCCACCGCCAGGCATCCCTACAGGGAGCGTCTGTGGGCCAACCTGATCCTCGCGCTGCAGCGCTCGGGGCGGCAGGCGGAGGCCATGGAGACCTACCAGAGCGTCACCCACCGGCTCCTAGAGGACCTGGGCGTCAGCCCCGGGGAGCCGCTGCGCCGGGCCCACCGTTCGATCCTGGTCGCCGACGAGTGCGAGGTGGCCGACGCGCCGATGACGCCGCAGCAGCTACCGTCCGGCATCGCGCACTTCACCGGGCGCCTGGCCGAGCTGGCCCGGCTGGACCGGCTGGTGGCCGACCCGCCGGGACGCAGCGAGATCGTGGTGATCGGCGGCCCGGGCGGCGCGGGCAAGTCCGCGCTGGCGGTCCACTGGGCGCATCAGGTGATCGACCGCTTCCCGGGCGGGCAGTTATACCTGAACCTGCGCGGGTTCGGCCCCGGCGCGCCCATGGACCCGAAGGTGGCGATCGAGACGCTGCTGCGCGCGATGGGCGTGTCCGCCACGAGCCTGTCGGCCGACCTGGACGCGCGCGCGGCGATGCTGCGCAGCACGCTCGCGGGCCGGCGCATGCTGCTGCTCCTGGACAACGCCCGTGACAGCGCGCAGGTACGTCCTCTGCTGCCGGGGGCCAACTCGCTGGTGCTGGTGACGAGCCGTAACCAGCTACGCGGGCTGGCCGCCAGGGACGGCGCCCGTCGGCTCAGCCTCGACCCGCTCACCCCGCCCGAATCCCTCGAACTGCTGGAGAAGGTGATCGGCGCACGGCAGGTCGCCAACGAGCGCGACGCGGCCGTACGCCTGGTGAAGCTGTGCGACGGCCTGCCGCTGGCGCTGTCGGTCATCGCCGAGCGGGCCCACCGCAGCGGCGGCCTGGCCAGGATCGTCAGCGCGCTGGAGGACGAGAAGGCCAGGCTGGAGCAGTTCGGGATCGGCGAGGACGACCCCATGGCCGACCTCAACACCGCGCTGCTGTGGTCGTACCGGGCGCTGACGGCGCCGGTGGCCAGGATGTTCCGCCTGCTCGGCCTGCACCCGGCCGGAGATCTCTCGCTGGAGGCTGCGGCCGCGCTGGCCGACGTGGCGCCGCGGGAGGCCGGCGCGCTGCTCGACCATCTCGTCGCGGCCCATCTCGTCAAGCAGGTCCAGCCGGACCGCTTCGAGCTGCACGACCTGGTGCACCTGTACGCCACCGGCCGTGCCGTGGAGGAGGAGACGGCCGGTGAGCGCGACGCCGCGGTGGACCGGCTGCTGGACTGGTACCTCTACACCGTCGTGGAGGCCGACAGGCAGATGCTGCCGCACCGCGTACGGGACTTCGTCGAGCCCCGCACCAGCCAGATCTTGCCACTGACGTTCGACGATCACCGGCAGGCGCGCAACTGGCTAGAGCGGGAGTACCACTGCCTGCGCTCGGTCATCGCCTGGGCTGCGGCCAATGGCCGGGCCGGGCACGCGTGGCGTATCTCGATCGGCATGACCACCTTCTTCGACCGGTACATCCCCTGGCACGACGGCCTGGAGTTCACCCGGTCGGCGCTGCGGGCGGCCGAGATCGCCGCGGAGCCCGCCGGGCAGGGCTTCACGCTCAACTCCCTCGGCTGCGTCCACTTCGACATGGGTGAGCATGAAATCGCCCTGTCCCGCTTCAAGCAGTCGCTGTCCCGCTTCCGGCAGGCCGGACATGCCAGGGGCGAGGCGATGTTGCTGGGCAACCTCGGCCTGGTCCACGGCGAGCTCGGCGACACCGCCGAGGGCCGGCGCTGCCTGGAACGCGCGCTGACGCTGTACGAGAGCCTCGGCGGCCAGTACGGGATCGCCCACCTTCTCGACAATCTGGGCATCGTCAGCCATCTGGCGGGCGACCATGAGCTCGCGGTCGAGTACTACCGCCGGGCCCTCACGGCCACCGCCTCCAACGGCAACACCGATCTGCACGGCGACATCTGGCGCAACCTCGGGCGCGCGTACGTGGCCCTACGGGACTGGCGCAGGGCGCTGCGCTGCTTCCGCGAGGCGGTGGCCCTGTACCAGGGCAAGGGCAACCGCCGCTGGCTGGCCATGTGCCTGATCGACCTGGGCCGGGCCCTGGCCGACGCCGGGCGCCGCGAACCGGCCAGAGGCGTCCTGCTGTCGGCGCTGGCCGAGCTGAAGGCCATGGACGACCCGCGCGTGGGCGAGGTCGCGACGATCCTGGAGACTCTCTAGTGCCGTAAATGCGGGCTGATGCCGGAAACCCGCCAGCTCGGCCCGCCGCTTCAGGGCGCGGGGCGGCTCGCGTACGGCTTCCACATCATCGACGTCCACGCTCACACCCAGGGCCAGCGTGGTCTTGCCCCGGTTTGGTGGACACCTGATCTCTGAGGAACCCTGGTTCCCAGAAGAAGGAGTTCACTGTGCCGAACAACTATCCGCCGGAGTTTCGCCGGCAGATGGTGGAGCAGGTGCGCGCGGGACGGACGCCGGAGGAACTGGCCAAGGAGTTCAGCCCTCCGCGCAGCCGATCCGTACCTGGGTGCGCCAGGCCGACCCGGCGGCAGTTCCTGACCGCTCAGGCGATCATCGCCTGTGACTTCCTCGTGGTCGAGACGATGATGATCAAAGGGCTGTATGTGCTGATCTTCATCGAGCGCGGCACCCGAAAGCTGCACCTGGCCGGAGTAACCGCACTCCCAACCGGAGCACGGACTGTGCAGCAAGCCCGCAACGTGGTCATGGATCTGGTTGACCGCATCGCCGGACTTCGGTTCGTGATCCACGACCGCGACCCGCTCTTCACCTCCGCGTTCGGAGAGGTCTTCACAGCCGAAGGACCGCGGAACACCACCACCCTGTCGCAGACCCTGAGACCGAAAGCCATCTGCGAGCGCGTCATCGGCACCCTGCCCCGAACTCCTGGACCGGATCCTGATCCTCAAAGAACGCCACCTGGTCTTCGCGCTCCAGGAGTATCTGATCCATTACAACGGGCACCGACCGTACCAGTTCAGGCAACAGCGACCTCCGGACGTCGCAACGCAGCCCGCTCGGAACGTGACCGACCTCAACGATCGGCGGGCCGTCCGCCGAAAACCTGTCGTTGCAGGCATGATCAGCGAATATCACCACGCCGCGTAACCGCAGTTCAAGGCGTGTAACTCAATATTCGAACGGTACAGCGATCGAGCGGTCTGGACAGTTGCCGAGCGGGACACGATTGTCACGGCGGTCCCAAGAGATCTGCACCGGCTGTCACCGTAGCCTCCATATCGGCGTCCAGCGGCTGGATTGTCAACCGGTGGACACCCAGGGCGGCGTACCGCCGCGCGGTCTCCCGATCGACGGGGCCAGGGGGCGGGGTGATCGTGATCTCCAGCTCGCTCAGGTGCCCGGGCCTGTCGTAGACCTTCGCCGCGTCACGGAGGTCGGACAGCGCGCCCGCGGCCTCCTCGGGGGTCAAGTAGACGCCGTACCAGCCGTCGGCGTGCTGGACCGCCCGGCGCATCGCCGCCCGGGAGTGGCCGCCTATCACGATCGGCGAGCGCTGCGGCGGCCTCGGGCGCTGCACCACACCCTGATAAGTCACGAAATCTCCGGCGAAGGGCTGGTCGTCCCACACGGCCACCGCCTCCATCAGCTCGCCGGTGCCCGACCCGCCCTGGAAGTCGATCGCGGCCAGCACGTTCGGGGTGAACTGGCGCAGGTAGGTGTAGGAGGACTCCAGCTCCGACAGCCGACCGTGGTCTCGGGGCAGCGGCTTCCACGCATCAGAGGTGATCTCCCGCAGCCGCTGCATGCCGATACGCTCGCGCAGCATCCCGCCAGGGATTCGAACCCTGAACCTCCGCCTCCTGAAGGCGGCGCCTCTGCCAGTTGGGCCAGAGCGGCTTGTTAGCCCCGGGCTCGGCTGGCGTGGGCCGAGCCCGGGACTGGGGCTGTATCCAGCCGGGGGGCGCCATTCCCGTCGGCCAGACCGATGCCCGCGGCCCTTCGTTCCGTGGGCCGTCGTCCGTGAGATGAAAAAAGCCGCCTCGGAAGGCTTCCGGGCGGCGTCGTCTCTTTGCGAGGGATCACCCGGAATCCGGACCCAGGAGCTCAGGAAGCAGTTCGAGCAACTTCGCGTAGGTCACTGCGCTGCCTTCCTGTCGTGGTGGACGCTGTCCACGGTAGCCGGGTGATCGCGACGGGTGCCACGTATTTTCCGCCGGGGGATGTCGAGGCCGCGCGGACGGCTTCGACCTATTGGGGACCGACATATTGGGTATCGACGCGGACGCGACCACATGGAGGCCACCGGTGAAGTACCTCATCCTGATCTACAGCAACCCGACGAGCAGGGCGGTCTGGGAGACGCTGAACGACGAGCAGCGCATGAACTTCGGGCGCGGCCACATGTCCTTCACCGAGGAGCTGGCCGCGTCCGGAGAGCTGATCGTTTCGGAAGGGCTGGCCGATGTGTCGACGGCCAAGCGGGTCGCGGTACGCGAGGGCAGGACGATGACGAGCGATGGGCCGTTCGCCGAGGTCAAGGAGCATTTGGCCGGGTTCTATCTGATCGAGTGCGACAGCATGGAGCGGGCGGTGGAACTGGCCGCGAAGGTGCCCGACGCGGCCTTCAACGAGGTGGAAGTACGGCCGATCTTCGACATGAAGGGGCTTGAGCTGTAGGAGGAACCAGCGGCGTGGGTGGCGGCGGGCTGGGATGATGCTGAAGGTGACCAAGGAATCCCCGGCCCCGCGCCACCGGGTGCTGCTCGGCTCACTGGCCGGTGCCGCCGTGGTGGCCGTGCTGGCGGTCGCCGCGCTGACGAACCAGGGCGAGCCCGCCGGACGAGCCGCCCCGGCGGCCGCGAGCTCGCGTGATTCCGCAAACGCGAGCATGGGCACGGACCCGAGCGCGAGCACGGGCGGTTCACCCACTCCGGCGGGTCCCACCGGCGGAGCCGAAGCGACCGCCACGCCCACTCCGACGAGTTCGGTGCAGGTCTGGGAAGGGCCGACCCCGCCGCCCGTCGACCCGAACCTGTCCAAGGGCTCAGCGCAGGCACCGGTCACGATCGTCGAGTTCGGCGATTTCAAGTGTCCCAACTGCCGCCGATTCGCCCAGCGGATAGAGCCCGTGCTGAAGAGCCGCTACCTCGACACCGGCATCGTGCGGATGTTCTGGCGCGACTACCCGATCAGGGGACGCGACTCCGTACGCGCCGCCCTCGCCGCCCGCGCCGCGTCCCGGCAGGGCCGGTTCTGGGAGTTCCATGATTCCCTGTACGCGGGCGAGCGACCCCGGCTCACCGACGCCGACCTGCGCTCCGTGGCCGCCAAGATCGGGCTCGACCTGGCCAGGTTCGACGCCGACCGCCGTGACGAGTCCATACGGCGGGTCGTGGACGGCGACCTCGGCTTCGCGACCGAGCTCGGCCTGCCCGGCACGCCCGCGTTCCTGATCAACGGTGAGGTGCTGTTCGGCGCCCAGCCGGTGGCCGCGTTCGAGAAGGCGATCGAGAAGGCCCGCCGCGGCGGATGAGCGGCATCGGCTATGCCGCCGCGTTCCTTGGCGGTCTGTTCTCGCTGGTCAGCCCGTGTGGGGCGCTGCTGATCCCGGCCTTCTTCGCCTACGCGTTCCCGGGCCGCCGCCAATTGGCCGGCCGCACCCTGCTGTTCTACGTGGGGCTGTGCGCCGTGCTGGTGCCGCTGGGGATGGGGTCGGCGCAGGTCAGCCGCCTGTTCTACGGCCATCAAGAGCTCCTGGTCACGGTCGCCGGCTGGGCGCTGATCGGGCTGGGTGTGCTGCAGGTGGCCGGTCAGGGCTGGACGATCGGGCCGCTGGAGCGGCTGAAGGGGCACGTTCGAGGCGATTCGGCCGGAGCCGTGCTGGTTCTGGGGGCGGTGTCCGGGCTGGCGGGGTTCTGCGCGGGGCCGGTGCTGGGGGCGGTGCTCACGGTCGCGGCGGCCTCCGGCGACGGGCTGCGCGGAGCGGTGCTGCTGGCCGTCTACGCGGCAGGCATGGCGGCCCCGTTGTTCCTGCTCGCGGGCCTGTGGCAGCGCTATGACCTCGGCGGCCGGCGCTGGCTGCGCGGTCGCGGACTGCGGCTGGGACGGCTGCGGCCGCACACCACCTCGCTGCTGTCCGGGCTGGTCTTCGGCGGGCTCGGCGTGCTGTTCCTGCTCTCCGACGGCACCCGCGGGCTGGCCCTGCCGATCCCCGAATCCTGGGAGGCCGGGCTGGAGGACCTCGCCGCGGCCGCCCAGGACGTACTGCCGGACCTGCTCGTCGTCGGGATCGCGGCGCTCACCGTGGCCGCGATCACCGCGTGGCGCCTCAGACGCCGCTGACGGGCACGGGGTCACTTGCCGCGCATCACCGCCGGCTCATGGCGGCGCAGCATGCGGGCGACCAGGAAAGCGCAGACGACCGCGAGGATGGCCAGGACGCTCATGTCCAGGAACCAGGTGCCGAAGTCCTGACTCCACAGAGGGTCCGGCGGATCCTGGACGTGCGGGATGAGCTGCCCCACGTCGAGCGTGCCCGCCAGCGCGGCCAGCGCCCAGCGAGCCGGTACGAGCCAGGAGATCTGCTCCATCACCGGCTTGCCGTCCAGGTGCACCAGCGCCCCGCAGAAGACCAGCTGGATCAGGGTGACGAGCACGAGCAGCGGCATGGTCATCTCGCTGGTCTTGGCCAGCGCGGAGATGAGCAGGCCCACGGTCATCGCGGTGAACGACAACAGCGCGACGGCGAGCGCGAGCTCGGTCATCGGCGCGGTGAACACTCCCTTGTCGTACGTCGCGACATTCAGCATCGCCACATAGGTCAGCACGACGCCCTGCGCCACGGTGATCACGCCGAGCACGAGCAGCTTGGAGCAGAGGTAGGCCGATCTGGACAGCCCGACCGCCCGTTCTCGTTGATAGATGGCGCGTTCCTTGACCAGTTCGCGCACCGAGTTCGCGGCGCCGGTGAGACAGCCGCCGATGCACAGGATCAGCAGCAGGTTCGCCGCGTTGCCGTTGCTGTTCGGCCGGCCCATCAGGTCACCGGTCGGGACGACGCGGGCCAGCAGGCCCATCACGATCGGCAGGGCGATGGTGATGCCGAGGAACAGCCGGTCCGCCACGATGCTCCGGCAGTAGCGGCGCACCAGCGTACTGAGCTGCTCGGGCCAGCTCTGCGGTTTCGGCGGGATCTCTCGCCGTACGGGACGTCCCGTCGCAACCGGCTCGATCATGTCGGCCGCGATGTACGTCTGGTACGGCGACGACCGCGCGTACTCGCCGGCCCAGTCCTTGGTCGCGTCGTCGAAGGCCAGGAAGACGTCCGCCCAGTCGGTGAAGCCGAGGAACGGCAGCGCCTCCCCGGGCGGACCGAAGTAGGCGATCTTCCCGCCCGGCGCCATCACCAGAAGCCGGTCACAGATATCCAGATTGGCGACGCTGTGGGTGACGACGGCGACAGTACGGCCGTCGTCGGCCAGACCCCGCAGCATCTGCATCACCGACTTGTCCAGCCCCGGGTCCAGACCGGAGGTCGGCTCGTCGAGGAACAGCAAAGACGGCTTGGTCAGCAACTCCAGGGCGACGCTGACCCGCTTGCGCTGGCCGCCGGACAGCGAGGAGATGCGGTTGTTCTTCCGATTTTCGAGCCCGAGCTGCTGGAGGACCTCGTCGACCCGCGTCTTCCGCTCGTGCTGCCTGGTGTCGTCGGGGAAGCGTAATTCCGCGGCGTAGATGAGGGCGCGGCGCACGGTGAGCTGGCTGTGCAGGATGTCGTCCTGCGGCACGAGGCCGATCCGTGAGCGCAGCTCGGCGTAGTCGCGGTAGAGATCGCGCCCATCGTACGTGACCATGCCCTGGTCGGCGGGGCGCAGCCCGGTGAGCGCGCGCAGCAGGGTGGACTTGCCCGAGCCGCTGGGACCGATGATCGCCAGGAGGCACTTCTCGCCGACCGGAAACGACACCTGGTCCAGGAGCACCTTGCCGCCCCCGACGGTGACGGTGAGTCCGTGCGCCTGGAGGCAGACCTCGCCGGTGTCGGCGTACTCCGTGAGCGTGTCGCCCACGAGCTGGAACGTCGAGGTCCCGATGCCGATGAGATCGTCCGGGGAGACGCGGGCCCGCTGAACGAGCCGGCCGTTGACGTACGTTCCGAAGCGGCTCCCCACGTCGACGATCTCGTGGACGCCGCCGGCGATCCGGAGCTCGGCGTGCTGGCGCGATACCCGCAGATCGCCGACCACCACATCGTTCTCGGGAGCCCGGCCGATGCGTACGACCTGCGCGCCGTCGAGACTCCTGACGGCGGCCGGCGCACGCCACTGCCCGCTGTGCGGGAAGCGGACCGTAGGCGTCGGCTGGATCTCGGGTGCGCCGCCTTTGTCTTCGGAGACGGTACGGAAGCTGACGAGCCCGCCCTCCGACGGGTGCCCGAGGCCGATCCTGGTTCCCGGACCGACGATGACCCGCTGGACGCGGTGGCCGCTCACGTACGTGCCGTTGCTGCTGCCCGAGTCCTCCAGGATCCACTGACCGCCCTCGAAGCGCAGCATGGCATGCGTACGCGAGACGTGATCGGCATCGATGACCACATCCGACCCCGGATCACGGCCTAACCGGTACGAACGCCCCGGATCGAGGGTCACCGATGTGTCATGGCCTTCGACGACAAGCTGCGTCACGTGACCGCCTTCCCACAGGAACGAGAGGTGACGTGAGTGACTCTCCGTCGAGCCTCAAATGGTTCACCGTAGACAGGATCCCCGAAAAGCGGACCGCGCCGCGAGCCTGCGGCTGACCGGCCGCACGAGTCACGCCCGCTGCCGGGCGCGGAAGCCCGCCGCCTTGGCGCGGTTGCCGCACTCGTGCATGTCGCACCAGCGCCGCGACGACCCGCGCGAGGTGTCGACGTACAGGCGGGTGCACACCTCTCCCCCGCATTCCTTGATCTGTACGGCCCGCGGCCCCCCGAGCAGCTGGACCGCCTCCCTGGCGACGGTGGAGAGGGCGGCGGCGAGATCCCCCGCACGCTCGACCCGCCCGGCGTCGTTCAGCAGCACGGACGCCGGCGGCCCGGCGGCGACCCGGTTGACCAGCAGCCGATCGTCGGCCGCCACCCCGGCCCCATCGACAGCGGGCCGGTCAACAGCCCCGCCGAGCCGGTCAATGGTGTCCCCCGCCGCCGGCCGATAGAGCGCCAGCCGGTAGATGGCCTCCCGCAACGTCTTCCCCGCCACGAGATCGGCGTCCACGACCGCCGGCGGCACGTCGAGAATGCCCGCCTCGACCGTCCACCGCGCCAGGTCCGCCGGCTCGCGCAGCAGGTCACGCCGGTCGGCCCGGCGGTGCTGCAGGGTGCCCGCCAGGTCGAGCCCCAGATTGCCGCTGATGAAGGTGAAGCTCGTCACACCCTCATAGTAACCATGTTGACAGGTTATGCGAGGACACGGAACAGTGACATAACCGGGTTAAGGGGTTATGGAGGGTGTGCCGTGGCGGTCAGCGTTATGGAGGCCAGGAGCAAGGCGCCGGCCCTCATGCCGTCCCTGTTCGTGGTGATGTGGAGCAGCGCCTTCATCGCGGGGGTGATCGGCGTCGGGGCGGCGCCGCCGTTGCTGCTGACGTTCGCCAGGTTCGCACTGGCGGGGCTGTTGCTCGGCGCGTTCGCGCTGGTCGTGCGGGCGCCGTGGCCGCGCGGCCGGCGGCTGGCGCACGTGGTGGTGTCCGGGATCCTGGTCCAGGCGGTGCAGTTCGGCGCGTTCTACTCCGCGATCGGCCTGCATGTGCCCGCCGCGGTCGTGGCGTTGGTCCAGGGTCTCAACCCGGTGGTGATCGCGCTCGTGGCAGGACGGCTGCTGGGCGAGCGGGTGAGCCCGCGCCAGTGGGTGGGCTTCGGGCTCGGCGCGGCCGGGGTGGGGCTGGCGGTGGCGGACCGGTTGAGCTTCTCTCTGGCCGGGGTGGCGTTCTGCGTGGTCGGGCTGCTGGGGTTGAGCCTGGGCACGATCTACCAGAAGCGGTTCGCCGCGGACATGGACGTGCGGACGGGCACCGCGACGCAGTTCCTGGTCGGCGCGCCGCTGGTGGGGCTGGCCTCGCTGGTGTTCGAGACGCCTCGGGTGACGGACTGGGGCGCCTTCTCCGGCGCCGTGGGCTGGCTGGTGCTGGTCAACTCGATCGGCGCGTTCCTGCTGCTCAACACCATGTTGAAGAACGCACCCGCGAGCCGGGTGAGCACGATGTTCTTCCTCACCCCGTCGGTCACCGCGGTGATGGCGTGGCTCCTCGTCGGGCAGTCGCTGCATCCGCTGGCGGTCGCGGGACTATTGGTCGGCGGCGCCGGCGTGCTGCTGGCCAACCGGCGCTGAGCCTCAGCCCGGCAGGGAGCTGGTCCACGGCACCCCCGCGCGGGTCTCCGGAGTCTCGATGCGGAAGCGGGGCAGGGACTCGGGGAAGTTCTCCCTGATGTAGGTCACGAGATGTTCGCGTACGTCGCACTTGAGGTCCCAGGCGGAGGGCGAGTCGGCGGCGCTCATCAGGGCCCGCAGCTCGACCAGCCCGTTCGGCAGCACGTCGGTGACCTGGAGCGTCCAGTCCTTCTGATCCCACAGCGGGCTCTCCTGGATGAACCGGTAGAGCTCTTCGCGCAGCTTGCCGATCGGTATCGACCAGTCGACCCGCAGGAACACCACGGCGAGGACCTGGCTGCCGTGCCTGGTCCAGTTCTCGAACGGGTTCTGGGTGAAGTAGGACACGGGCAGGACCAGGCGCCGCTCGTCCCACAGGCGTACCACCACGTAGGTGAGCGTGAGCTCCTCGATCCTGCCCCACTCGTCGTTGACCACGACCACGTCGTCGAGGCGGAGCGCGTCGCTGAAGGCGAGCTGGAGCCCGGCCAGCATGTTGCCGATGGTCGGCTGGGCGGCGATACCGACGATGGCGCCGGCGATGCCCGCCGAGGCGAGCAGCCCGGCGCCCAGCGCTCGGACCTGCGGGAAGGAGAACAGCATGGTGCCGATCGCCAGCACGACGATGGTCACGGCGGCGACGCGGCGGACCAGCCCGATCTGGGTCATGATCCGCCGTGCCCGGCGATTGCGCTCCCCCTTGACGAGGACCAGCCGGTCCAGGACGACGTCGGTGAGGGCATAGCTGGCCTGGACGATCAGCCAGGTGACGCAGGCGATGGTGACCAGGCCGAGCACGCGGTCGATCGTGCCGCCGAGCTCGCGTAGGCGGACGCTCTCGCCGATCATCCCGGGCGAGAACACCAGGTTGGCCGCCACCACGACCCCCACCGAGTACGCCGCCCAGGTGCAGTGCTCCACCAGGTGCCGGGCGAGCGCCCATTTGCGACCCGCCCTGACCAGCAGCCTCCTGACCACCTCCACCACGAGAATGGCGCCCGCCACCGAGATGGCGAGAATGAGCCAGTCAGTCGGCGACTGCACGTTCATGCCCCCTATGTCTTAAAAGATCTCGTCAAATGTCACATTGCCCTCAACAGCCACTTGGTATGCGGAGACACGCCGTTCAAAGAAGTTGGCCAGCTCCTGGACGTCCTGCAGCTCCATGAACCCGAACGGATTGGCCGTGCCGTATCTCTGCGGCAGCCCGAGCCGAGCCAGCCGCTGGTCGGCGACATATTGAAGGTAGTCGCGCATCTGCTCGACGCTCATGCCGGGCATGCCGTCGCCGCACAGATCGCGGGCGAAGGCCAACTCGGCGGCGACGGCCTCCTCGATCATGCGGGTGACCTGCTCCCCCAGCTTGTCGTCGAACAGCTCGGGCTCCTCGGCCCGCACGGTGTCGACGACGCTGAAGGCGAACTCCATGTGCATGGACTCGTCACGGAACACCCAGTTGGTGCCGGTGGCCAGCCCGCCGAGCAGGCCCCGAGACCGGAACCAGTATACGTAGGCGAACGCTCCGTAGAAGAAGAGCCCTTCGATGCAGGCGGCGAAGCAGATCAGGTTGAGCAGGAACTGCCGCCGCTCGTCCGCGCTCTCCAGCCGCCGCAGGCCGTTGATCGAGTCGATCCACCGGAAGCAGAACTCCGCCTTGTCCCTGATGGACGGAATGTGCTCGACGGCGGCGAACGCCTTGACCCGTTCCTCCAGGTCAGGCAGGTACGTGTCGAGCAGCGTCAGGTAGAACTGCACGTGTACGGCCTCCTCGAACAGCTGCCTGCTGAGGTACAGGCGCGCTTCGGGGGCGTTGACGTGCTGATAGAGGTTGAGCACGAGGTTGTTGGCCACGATGGAGTCGCCGGTGGCGAAGAAGGCGACCAGCCGGTTGATCAGGTGGCGCTCCTGCGGCGTCATCCTGGCCAGGTCGGCGAGGTCGGAGTGCAGCTCCACCTCTTCGACGGTCCAGGTGTTGCGGATCGCGGCGCGATAGCGCTCGTAGAAGTCCGGGTAACGCATGGGGCGCAGGGTCAGGTCCATGCCGGGGTCGAGCAGCATTGGGGGTCTCCGTTCGAGGGGGTCTACTACTGGCAGGCTTCGCAGGTTTCCGGGTTCTCCAAGGAGCAGGCGACGGCGTCGAGCGCGATCGTCGTCTGCGCGATCGTCGTCTGGGCGATCCGGGTGGCCGGGCGTGAGCGCAGGTAGTAGGTGGTCTTCAGGCCCTGCTTCCAGGCATAGGCGTACATCGACGACAGCTTGCCGATCGTCGGGCTGGCCATGAACAGGTTGAGCGACTGCGACTGGTCGATGTACGGCTGACGGGCCGCGGCCAGGTCGATGAGCGCCTTCTGCGGCAGCTCCCAGGCCGTCCGGTACAAGGTCTTGAGGTCATCGGGGATGCCCGCGATGTCCTGGACCGAGCCGTCCGCCCGCTTGAGGTCGTCGCGCATCCGCTGCGTCCACAGCCCGCGAGCCTGGAGGTCGGCCACCAGGTAGCGGTTGACCTGGAGGAACTCCCCCGACAGCGTCTCGCGCTTGAACACGTTGGACACCTGCGGCTCGATGCACTCGTAGCACCCGGCGATGGAGGCGATGGTCGCGGTCGGGGCGATGGCGACCATCAGCGAGTTACGCAGCCCGGTCGCGGCGATCTTCGCGCGCACCTCGTCCCAGCGCGGCGACGCGGCGGCGCCGTAGTGGTCGGGGTGCAAGACGCCGCCCGCCGCCCTGGTCTCCTCGTACGACGGATGCCGGCCGCGCTCGACGGCCAGATCGGCGGAGGTGTCGTAGGCGGCCAGGGCGATCTCCTCGGCGACGCGGGTCGACAGCCCCAGCGCCTCGGGCGAGTCGAACGGCAGCCGGAGCGTGAAGAAGACGTCGGCCAGGCCCATCACGCCGAGCCCGATCGGCCGCCAGCGCTTGTTGGCCGCCTCGGCCTCGGCGGTCGGGTAGAAGCCCAGGTCGATGGTCCGGTCCAGGAAGCGCACCGCCGTACGGACGGTCGCGCGCAGCCGGGCCCAGTCGACGCCCTCGCCGGTCAGGTGGGCGGCGAGGTTGATCGAGCCGAGGTTGCACACCGCCGTCTCGCCGTCGCTGGTGACCTCGAGGATCTCGGTGCACAGGTTGGACAGGTGGATGACGTTCTCGGGCCGGGCCGTCTGGTTGGAGGTGCGGTTGGCGGCGTCCTTGAACGTCATCCAGCCGTTGCCGGTCTGGGCGAGGGTGCGCATCATCCGGCCGTAGAGGGTCCGGGCGGGCAGCTGCCGGGTGTAGCGGCCGTCGGCCTCGTAGGCGCGGTAGGCGCGGGTGAACGCCTCGCCGTACAGGTCGGTGAGGTCGGGGACCTGCTTGGGGTCGAACAGCGACCAGACCTCGTCGGCCTCCACCCGCCGCATGAACTCGTCCGGCACCCAGTTGGCCAGGTTGAGGTTGTGCGTACGCCGGGCGTCCTCGCCCGTGTTGTCGCGCAGCTCCAGGAACTCCTCGACGTCGGCGTGCCAGGTCTCCAGGTAGACACAGGCCGCGCCCTTGCGGCGCCCGCCCTGGTTGACGGCGGCGACGGAGGAGTCGAGCGTGCGCAGCCAGGGCACGATGCCGTTGGAGTGCCCGTTGGTGCCCTTGATGAGGGATCCGCGCGAGCGCACCCGGGTCCACGCGATGCCGATGCCCCCGGCGTACTTCGACAGCCTGGCCACCTGCCCGTAGCGGTCGTAGATCGACTCCAGCTCGTCGCGCGGCGAGTCGAGCAGGAAGCACGACGACAGCTGCGGCCGGCGCGAACCGGAGTTGAACAGCGTCGGCGAGCTCGGCAGGTACGACAGCGTGGACATGAGGCCGTACAGCTCGGCGGCCTCGGCGACCGTCTCCGACAGCCCGCAGGCCACGCGGAGCAGGAAGTGCTGCGGCCGTTCGAGCACGGTCCGCGACTCCGGGTGCCGCAGCAGGTAGCGGTCGTAGACCGTACGCAACCCGAAATACTCGAAGCGGTCGTCCGCCTCGCCGGAGACGAGCGCGTCGAGCTCGGCGGCGTGCGCGCCGACGAAGGCGGCGAGCGAGTCCTGGATCAGCCCGGCGGCGTGGCTGGCGGCGATGGACTCGGAGAAGGTCCGCACGCCGTGCCCGGCCGCCTCGTCGGCGATCTCCTCGGCCAGGAGCCGGGCGGCGATCCGGGAGTTGGCCGGATCGGTGATCACTCGTGCGGCGGCCTCCTCGATCGCCAGCCGCCGGTCGACGGTGGCCGGCTGGTGATCGGCCGTGGCCGGCTGGTGATCGGCCTCAATGATCTGCGTCACGTGCTCTCTCCTCGCGAGCTCATCCCCGTGAGGGCGCGTGAGAGCACGGCGGCCCTGGACTCCACGGCCGCCGACGCCCCCGGCCCTCCCTCGAGGCCATGGACACTTCGATGGGCGGAGCCGGCTGGCTCCCCCAACGTCGCCGGCAGGTCTTCGGGCTCGCGGGCATGGTCGATCATTCCTACTGGCCGTCGCTTCCCGGAGATCTCCAGTGCTCGTGACGGCGGTCGTTCCCGCTCACCGCTGCGGGGCAGCCCCGGAATCGCACCGGGTTCCCTTTTGCTCCGCCCCGAGGGGCGAACCAGCGACGATCAGAATCCTACATCTAGTGGCCCTTGGCGCAACTACCCCAGCATGTTGTGTCAGCGGTGTCGAGCATGCCCAGATCGCGGAGCACGGCCCTGGTCCTGCCGATCTCCGAGGCCAGCCACTGTTCGAAGTCGTCGCCGCTGAGCGGGATCGAGGTCCATCCCTCCGCCCGGCAGGCCGCCCGCCACGAGTCGGACCCCGTGACCTCGTCGCAGAGCCGGATGGCGACGGCCTTGCCGTCATCGGTCATGCCTTCGGGCCCCACGGCCGCGCACCAGTCGGCGAAGTCCACCCGCACCCCGCACTCCAGCAGGCTCGGCGCCTCGATGCCGTCCACCCGGCGCGCGCTGGAGACGGCGAGCACCCTGACCAGGCCCTTGCCGATGGCGCGGCGCCAGTCCGCGAGCGTGCCGGTCGCCGCCGCGGCCTTGCCGCCGAGGAGCGCGGCCGAGGCCTCCTCGCTGCCGGGAAAACCGGTGTAGTCGACCTGCCGGGTGTCGGCGCCGAGGCCCTTGGCGATCAGCCCGAACAGCAGGTGGTCGGGCTCGCCCTGCGGGCCGCCCGTCAGGGGCGTGCGGTCGGGGTGGGCGACCAGTTGCGCGCCGAACTGGTCGAAGGTGGCGAACTTGGAGTGTGCGGGCACCACCACCACCTCGATCTGGCCGGTGAGCCGGGCCAGCGGCGTGGCGGTGTCGAGCAACGACAGCCCGTTGTTGAGCTCGGTCGCGGCCAGCGCGGGCAGCCCGGTGACGGTGATCCGGGTGACGGGCGGCGTGCCGGAGACCGGGAAACCGGCGTCGCGGGCGGTTTTGACGAGCGTCTTGGCGACGCGGGCCCAGCGTCCGGCGCCGGGGACGATCGCGAACCGGCCCGAGAGGCCGGCCGCGTTGACGGCGCGTCCGCCGAGGCTCCCCTCCGTGCCACATCCTGTCGCGCAGGCCGCCACCGCCAGGCCGAGCGCGAAGAACCCCCGTCGGCGCATGGCGTCCTCCCCTCGCACCCCATAACTACCCCAGGTCACTGACACTTAACGCACTGTTACACATCAGGGTTGTCATTATCAGGGATCACGAAAAGTCGGGAAGAACTATGATGTTTTCTCGCCCACACCGACGAGCAGGTACGACGGCAGCGAGGGCTCGCTGACCAGCCTGGGCCGGTCGGGACGCCAGTCGGGGGCGTGCACCAGGCCCGGCTCGACCAGCTCGAAGTCCCCGAAGAACGCCCGAATCTCCCTCGGAGTCCGGTCGGTACCCGCCCCGGCCGAGGTGGGCCGGTGGAGCGGCGTGGCGCCCTCCTCGAACCGTCCCCGCGAGGTCGCGTGGGTGAGCACCAGGTAGCTGCCGGGCGCCACCGCCTCGCGCAGCCTGGTCACCATCTTGCCCGGGTCACGGGCGTCCGGGATGAAGTGCAGGATCGAGACCAGCAGCACGCCCACCGGCTCGTTCAGGTCCAGGAAGCGGGACGCCTGCGCCAGCACCTCGTCGGGGTCGAGCAGATCGGCCTGGACGAAGACGGCCCGGCCCGCCTCCTCCAGCAGCGCCCTGGCGTGGGTGGCGACGACCGGGTCGCGATCGACGTAGACGACTTTCGCCTCCGGCGCCACCTCGTGCACGTTGCCCTGGGTCGGCAGCCCGCTGCCCAGATCGAGGAACTGGCGGACGCCCGCGTCCGCCAGGTGGCGGACCGCGCGCTGGAGGAAGGCCCGGTTGGCACGCGCCAGCAGGACGGCTTGCGGGAGCAGCTCCGCAAGCCGGTCGATCGCCTCGCGGTCGACGGCGTAGTTGTCTGTGCCGCCGAGCATGTAATCGTACATTCGTGCGAGATTTGGCGGTTGACCATGAAACTCGGGCACAGTTTCGATCTTAAGTCCTGCCGGTCCGCTTATCACGGGCTATGTGCCTATTGTGGCCGCCGTGTCGTAGCAGTTACTCGACTGTGACGCTCTTAGCCAAATTGCGCGGCTTATCCACATCGCGTTCGAGCGCCACGGCGGCGTGGTACGCCAGCAGCTGCAGCGGGATCGTGAGCAGGATCGGGTCCAGCTCGATCTCGTTCTTCGGCACCACGATGACGTCGTCGGCCAGCTTGGCGTCGGGTTCGCGGTGGCCCACCATGAGCACCTTGCCGCCGCGGGCGCGGATCTCGCCGAGGGTGGTGAGGTTCTTGTCGAGCAGTTCGTCGTCGGGGACGATCGCCACCGTCGGCATCTCGGGGCCGATGAGGGCGAGCGGCCCGTGCTTGAGCTCGCTGGCCGGATAGGCCTCGGCGTGGACGTACGAGATCTCCTTGAGCTTCTGCGCGCCTTCGCGGGCCACGGGATAACCGCGGACCCGGCCGACGAACATCATGCTCGGATAGTTCGCGTACTTCTTCGCCAGCTCGGCGATCTTGTCGCCCTGCGCCAGGATCTCCTCGATCTGGCCGGGCAGCCTGCGCAGGCCCTCGCAGACGCGGCGGCCATCGGCGGGCGAGAGGTCGTGCACCCGGCCGAAGTGCAGCGCGAGCAGCGCGAACGCCAGCGACGTCGAGGTGAACGCCTTGGTCGAGGCGACCGAGACCTCGGGCCCGGCGTGCAGGTAGATACCGCCGTCGACCTCGCGGGCGATGGCGCTGCCGACCGCGTTGACGATGCCGATGACCCGGCCGCCCTTGCGCTTGAGCTCCTGTACGGCCGCGAGCGTGTCGTAGGTCTCGCCCGACTGGCTGATCGCGACGTAGAGCGTGTCGGGGTCGACGACCGGGTTGCGGTAGCGGAACTCACTGGCCGGCTCGGCGTCGGCCGGGATGCGGGCCAGCTCCTCGATCAGCTGCGCGCCGATCTGGCCGGAGTAGTAGGCCGAGCCGCAGCCGATGATCTTCACCCGGCGGAAGGAGCGGGTCTCGCGGGCGTCCATGTTCAGGCCGCCTAGGTGCGCGATGTGGAAGCGCTCGTCGAGGCGGCCGCTCATGGTGCGCGAGACCGTGTCGGGCTGCTCGGAGATCTCCTTGAGCAGGTAGTGCTCGTAGCCGCCGGTGTCGTAGTGCCCGGCGTCCCAGTCGACGGTCAGCGGCTCCTTGGCGGTCTCGCGCGCGTCGCTGGCGAAGGTGTGGAACCCGTCGGCCTTGAGCACGGCCAGCTCGCCGTCCTCCAGGTGCACGACCTGGCGGGTGTAGCGGACGAGCGCGGCCACGTCGGAGGCGGCGAACATCTCCTTCTCACCGATGCCGAGCACGATCGGGCTGCCGTTGCGGGCCACGACCACCTCGCCGGGCCGCTCACTGTCGACGACCGCGATGCCGTACGTGCCGACGATGCTCTTGAGCGCCTTGCGTACGGCCTCCTCCAGCGTGTCGGTCTCCTCGACCGTACGGGCGATCAGGTGCGCGAGCACCTCGGTGTCGGTCTCGGAGACGAACTCCGCCCCGTCGGCGGTCAGCTTGGCGCGCAGTTCGTCGGCGTTCTCGATGATGCCGTTGTGCACGACCGCGATCCGCTCGTCGGACGACAGGTGCGGGTGCGCGTTGACGTCGCTGGGCACGCCGTGCGTGGCCCACCGCGTGTGACCGATGCCGAGGGCGCCCTTGAACCTGGGGGGTACGACCTTCGCCAGGTCGGCGACCCGGCCTTTGACCTTGCGTACCTTGAGCCCCTTGTTGGACACGACGACACCGGCCGAGTCATAGCCTCGGTACTCCAGCCTTTGGAGCCCCTCCAGCAGGATGGGCGCCGCATCCTTCGACCCGACATAGGCCACGATTCCGCACATACGACGCTCTCCTCTGCTTTTGGGGCTTTTTCTATCTTTTGTCCGCTTTTATCCGTACACGATCCTGCGCAGTTGCCGGAGCGACAGCTCCGGCGGCGCCACCCGGCGCCCGCGCAGTTCCGCGGCGACCCTGGGGAAGATCTCGTCGTTGGTCAGACCGCGAGACTTCAGCTCCCCGTGACGCCGCCGTACGAACTCCTCGACCGGCTCGGAGAAGTACGACAGCACGTCGGCCACCACGCGCGCCGCCTCACCGGGACCGAGACCACTGGTCCTGACGAGGTGGGCGACGAGGTCTTCGTAGGGATGCCGTGCCAGGGACACAGACGAGGACACTACGCAGCTGGGATGCGACACGCTAATATTCTGCCCGAAATCGGGCAGGATATTAGCTAAAGCACGGCCGACCGACCCCATCCCTTACTGAGACGACGGCAGGCGAAGGCTCCGGCCGCCGCGCCGAGGGCGATGAGGACGGCCGCGGGGCCCACCGTGGCGGCCACGTCGCCGCGCACGGCGGCCTGCAGCATGGTCGTCGCCCAGTAGCCCGGGGAGGCGGGCGCGATGGCCTGCGCCCATGACGGCATCAGCGCGTACGGCACCAACGCCCCGCCCAGCGCGCTGACCGACAGGGCGCCGATGTTGCAGAGCGTGCTGAGCTCGCCATGGCTGCGCACCACCGCGGCGAGCGCCGTACCCACGCCGAGGAGAGCGAAGCACCACGCGGCGACGGCCAGCCCGAGCGGCCAGAGCGGCCCTGTGGGCCGCATGCCCACCGCGAGGACCCCATAGACCAGCAGGACGACCTGCTGGACGGCCAGGATGGCGAAGACCGGCAGGGTCTTGCCGATGATCAGCTCAGGCATGCGCGCCCGAGTCGCCCTGATCCGATCCCAGGTGTGCCAGACACGCTCGGTCAGCACGGCGGTCGCCACGTCGGCCATCGACAGCACCGAGAACATCACCAGCAGCCCGGTCACCACCTGTGCCGGCTGGCCGAGCATGGACTTGAAGACCAGCATGAGCACCATCGGCATCACCAGGTAGCTGACCAGGTGGGCGGGGTCGCGCCTGCGCAGCAGCGCGTTGTGCCCGACCAGCACCGCGATGCGATGGAGCGAGTCACGCGACATGGGCCGACTCCGTTCTTTCCTCTCCCCCGAAGGGGGTCCTCCCCCAGGGACCTCAACCACGACGGACCGTCACAAGGATCAACACGGTCGTGTGACCAAACACCCTGGAAACCATCACGGTCCCCGCATCAGCACATGCCGGACAGCTCCTGGCAGGCGCATCACGCGACATGGGACAGCTCCTTGTAGAGGTCGTCGAGCGACGGCTGGCGGATGTCGATGCCGCGTACCGGCCGGTCGAGGCCGCGCAGCAGCTCGGCGAGCGTGGCCGTCGGGTCGGCCGTGGTGACGGCCAGCTCCTCGTCGTCGTCGAGAACCACCCGCACCTCACCCGGCAGGCCCTTGAGCAGCTCCTCGCCGGTGCCTCTGGCGATCACCCTGCCGCTCTTCGCGACCGCGATCGTGGCGGCCAACTCGGTCAGTTCGGGCAGGTAGTGGGTGGCGTACACGACCGTGGCGCCGTTCTCGGCCCGGCGGCGGACGGCCGCGAGAAGGGCGGCTCGCGTCTCGGGGTCGGCGCCCACAGTCGGCTCGTCGAGCAGCAGGACGGCGGGGTCGGCGACCAGCGCGGTGGCGGCCTGGGTACGGCGCTGCTGACCGCCGGACAGGACGCTCACCCGCCGGTCCAGCTCGTTCGTCAGCAGCATCTCCTCGGCGATCCGGTCGATGGCCTGCTTGAGCGCCTGGCGGCGCAGCCCCGCGAGGCCGCCGAAGAAACGCAGAGTCTCGCGGACGGTGACACTCGGGTAGAGCGCGAGCTGCTGTGGCGCGACACCCACTTGGCCGTCGATCACCACATTTCCCGACTCGGGAGTGATGAGGCCCGAGGCGATCTCGAAGAAGGTCGTCTTGCCGGCGCCGTTGTGCCCGACCAGCCCCGCGATCTCTCCCGGCGCCACCTCCAGGCAGAAGCCGTCCAGCGCGGCCACCCCATTGAAGCTCTTGACCAGTCCCGTCGCCTTGAGCATGTCTCCCGCTCCTCCCCGGTCTACCTTGTAGACTGCTCTACACCGTAGACTGAGGCGGTGCGGAAACTCAAGACCGAGCGGCAACCGGAGATCCTCGACGCCGCCCTCGCCATCGCCGACGAACGCGGACTCGACGCCCTGACCATGCGAGCGGTCGCCGAACGCATCGGCCTGACGCCCATGGCCCTTTACGGATATTTCCGCAACAAGGATGAACTGCTGGACGGGCTCGTCGGACGCCTGCTCACGACCCTCCCGGAGGGTCTGCCCGGCGAGTCGTGGGACCAGCGGCTGAGCGCGTTCGCCTGGGCCACCAGGAGGCTGGCCCGGGAGCATCCCAGCGTCTTCCCGCTGCTGTTCGCCCGGCCCTCGGTCACGCCCGACGCGGTGCGGGTGGTGGACTGGATCTACCAGGCACTGATCGACGCGGGGGTGCCCGACGCAGAGGTGCCGCGGATCGAGCGCATGGTCAGCACGTTCGTGCTCGGCTTCGCGACGTCCGAGGCGAACGGGCGCTTCTCGGCGGCCAGTCACGACGTCCGGTCGCGCCGAGCCAGGGGCGACTTCCCTGCCCATCAGCGACTGATGCCCTACCTCGACGCGCCGGCCGACCTGGACGCGGAATTCGCCGCCGACCTCGCAGACCTCGTCCGCGTCATCCGCCCCGCCTGACCCATCTCTTTCGGCGACATGGTTACGCTCGGTGTTTTCACCGTCGCTTTCTGTTTCGCCGTGTGGGGGTCCTCTTGTTGCTGTGGGTCGTCGTCGGTCTCACCGCGTCCACCGTCGCCATGCCCGGATTGCCCGAACTACCGGACCTGCCGAACATGGGCGGCGTGGGGCATCGGGCTGACGTGAGCCGCCAGGGCGACTTCGCGGCGGCGGCGCGGGAGTTCGGGGTGCCGGAGAGCGTGCTGCTGGGTGTGTCGTACCTGGAGTCCAGGTGGAACGCGAACAGCGGAGCACCCAGCGTGGCCGGCGGTTACGGCCCCATGCACCTCGTGGACGCACCGGCCGAGCCTGAAACCAGCCAACTCGTGGACGCGCCGGGCGTTGTTGGAGGTACCCGCCTCGTGAACGCGCTGGCCAAGCCTGGAGGCAGGCACCTTGCGGACGCGCCGGGCGTACCTGGAAGCGTGCATGACGGGGTGTCCGCGCGAGAGGCGACGCTGCAACTCGCGGAGCGCCTCACCGGGCTGGCGCCCGCGCGGCTACGCGCCGATCCCGCCGCCAATATCCGCGGCGGTGCCGCCCTGCTCGCGTCCTACCAGCGACGCCCCAGCGCGAACCCCGCCGACTGGTACGACGCAGTAGCCCGCTACTCGGGCGCGCACGACCCGAACTCGGCTCGCGCCTTCGCCGACGAGGTGTTCGCGGTGATCCGCGCCGGAGCCACCCGCCGCACAGACGACGGGCAGCCGGTACGGCTGGCAGCCATCCCCACCCTCCGCCCACCGGCCCATCTACGCCCACCCGGCCGCCTCACCTCAACTGCTCGCCTCCACCCACCAGCCCGCCTCCACCCAGCAACTCGCCCTCGCCCGGAAGCCCGGCTCACCCCACCGGCGCACCTCCACCCAACAGGCCGACTCATCCCAGCCGCCCCCCTTCGCCCGGCGGCCCGCCTCAGCACTCCATCGGGCCTCACCCCATTTGGCCCCGGCGCAACCCATGTGGCAGCAGCACATGTCGCGGGCGGACACCCCTCAACCTCACGAAAGTCCGCTGGAGGCTCCTCGGCGCCATCCAAGATCGCCGACGTCCACTACCCGCCCCCACTCCCGATCCCGGCCCCGGCTGCGACCCTGACCCCGGCCATGACCGACGTGGCACAACCCCAGCCCAACGTGGCACAACCTGTGGCCGACCAGGCACAACCTGTGCCCCCAGAAGACCAACCGCCGGCACCCGGAACCGGCACGAGCCATCCGACACTCCCAGCCCCGCACACAAGCAAGAACACAAACACGGCGAACGTCGAATGCCCCGCCTCGCTGGCCTGCGAGTGGATGCCCGCCGCCTACAAACGCACCGGCAAGGGCGACTACGGCAACCACGACACCCTGAACGGGCCGAGACGCATCGACTACATCGTGATCCACGACACCGAGGGCACCTACGGAGGCGTCCCGTCGATGGTGAACGACCCGGAATACGTGAGCTGGCACTACACGATCCGCTCCAGCGACGGACATGTCGCCCAGCACGTACGTACAAAGGACATCGCCTGGCATGCGGGCAACTGGGATATCAACTCCCGCTCCATCGGCATCGAACACGAGGGCTACCTGGCCAGCGGCGGCACCTGGTACACGGAGGCGATGTACCGTTCATCAGCCAAATTGGTGAAATATCTGGCCGCCAAACACCACATCCCCCTCGACCGCGCCCACATCCTCGGCCACGACAACGTCCCGGGCCCGAGCCCCGAAACGCTCCCGTCCATGCACGAGGACCCGGGACCGTACTGGGACTGGGCACACTATTTCGACCTGATGGGCAGCCCACTCAAAAAGGCCAAGAAGGGCACATCGATCATCATCCGCCCCGCCTACGAAACCAACCAACCGCATTTCACCGGCTGCACCGCCAAGCCCACCAACTCCACCGGAACCACCGAGGACACCGAGGACACCGAGCCGGCAGAGCCCGCCACTCCCACCAAGTCTGTCAACCCCACCGAACCTGCTGCCAAGTCCGCCAAGCCCGCTAAATCCGCCAAAACCGCCAAAGCCACCGGCCCCTGTCCCCCGCACGGCGCCTCAGCGGTCTTTCTGCGAACAGAACCGCGCGAGGACGCCCCCCTCGTGGACGACATCGGCAAACGCGTCGGCAAGCCCAGCACGTACAGCGTCTACGACCACAGCGCCCGCGCCTCGACCGGCCAGCGATACGCGGTGGCGGCCCGGAAGGGCGACTGGACGGCCATCTGGTATCTGGGCAGCAAGGCGTGGTTCTACAACCCCGCCACCGCCCCCACCGCCATCCCGGCGCGAGGCCCGCTCGTCACCCCCCGGAGAAAACACATCAAGGTGTACGGCCGCGCATACCCCGAAAAGTCCGCCTACCGCGGCGCCGTCGCTTACCAGCTCTCAACCCCGCTCGGCTACGTCATGCAGCCCGGCCAGTACTACTCGCTCGGCCTCACGCTGCCCGGCTCCTACCACGCGACGAACTCCTTCAACCCGGCCGACCACGTCACCGTCACGGGCAAGGACCGCTACCACCAGATCCAGTTCGGCCACCGCGTCATGTTCGTCATGGCCAAGGACGTCCGCGTGACCCACCGAACCCCACCCATCCACGTGAACCACCGACCCCCACCCGCCCGCGTGACCCACCGACTCCCACCCACCCATGCAACTCCCCGAAACCCCACACGCCACGTGACCCGCTGAATCTCACCCGCACACCCGCTCACCGCACACGGGCACTCCCCGAAGGCGATATGGTTTTCCCGTGGCCGGTACGAAGCCGGAAACACGCGGAAGTGGCTCAGTGGTAGAGCATCACCTTGCCAAGGTGAGGGTCGCGGGTTCGAATCCCGTCTTCCGCTCGGAGTTCAATCTCCTGGTGGAGTGGCCGAGAGGCGAGGCAGCGGCCTGCAAAGCCGTCTACACGGGTTCAAATCCCGTCTCCACCTCGGTCGGCTGGACAGCGGACCCTCCCGGGTCCGCTAAAGTTAAGTGTGGCGACACGCGGAAGTGGCTCAGTGGTAGAGCATCACCTTGCCAAGGTGAGGGTCGCGGGTTCGAATCCCGTCTTCCGCTCGGAGTTCAAGTAACTCGATAAGGACGATTAGCTCAGCGGGAGAGCGCTTCCCTGACACGGAAGAGGTCACTGGTTCAATCCCAGTATCGTCCACCACGTATCTGGTCGAACAGGAGTTACAGCCCCAGCTCACGGCGCATGCCGAGAGTCTGGGGCTTCTTGTCGTTCCAGGTTGATCACGGTCGCTGTCAGCACCGGTGCTGACGTTGCGCTGACCTCACTGCCCGACACCTGGACTCACCCTCACCACATCTAGCTAGATCCGTCCGAGAAGTCCCAGCTTGCCGCCACCGGCCGAGCTTCATCAGCTACGATCTCTGCGAAGGTAGCAGCGGCTCGGTGAGCGGTTACCACCGAGTTACCTTCGCCAATGCCCCAGGAAGAACCTCCTGAGGCCGCCGCTTGAGTTGGGCTGATCGCCCAAGGTGGTCTCACATGTAGATGGTGTGGCCTAGGCCAGTAGCGCGACACAACAACACATCGCATTGATCAAAGAGCCGTCCTCAAGCAGGCTCGATGAAGTCATGTCGAGGTGGGGTTTTGCCAGCGCTATGGGTGGCTGTGGTAGTTGCTATCACCGGTTCCGTCTCCGCTGTGTGCGGCCTCTTGGCATACAAAGCACGTCTCAAGTTCCTTGAGAAGGTCCTCAAAGATCGACCTGACCTCCTGAAGACCCTGCCATCGCTCGTGGCCCCTCCTCGTCCCGCCCGAGTGATCTCCATTCACCTCGGTAAGAGGACCAAGGACGAGTCCGTGCCCTAGCCCTCGATCACGTACTGGAGTTGCTGACGGCTCACGGCATTCACGCACGATCCGTGGAGCGCTTCGACATCACCGCCAAAACGGGCCACTGATGCCGTACGAGCGGAACGTCATCTAGAGGTTCGACGACCACGACCTCCGCCATGCCCTCTCCCGCGAGTTGCTGGTACCGGCTGAGGGATGTCCAACCGACGCCCCTGACCTCTGACCCGAGCTAATCGGCCTTCCGGACCTCGAGTGCGTCGGCGGCCGTCTCCAGTGCGGCGAGGTGCTCGTCGACCGAGCGGAGTCCCGCCCGCATGGTGTTGATGGCGACGTGCGTGGCTCCGGACTCCTGCCACTGCCGGGCCGCCTCGCGTAGCTCCTCGGCGTCGCCCGTCCAGCTGACCCGGCCTTCCATGCCGAGCGTGGCGGGGTCGCGGCCCGCCTGTGTGGCGGCCTCCGCGACCATGGCCTTGGCCTCGTCGAGCTTCGGCCCCGGGGACATCTGCGGGAACCACCCGTCGGCCAGGCGTCCGGCGCGGCGGTACGCCGGGGGTGACTGCGCGCCGAACCAGACGGGGATCGGCCGCTGCACGGGCAGGGGCGCCAGCCCCGCGCCGGTCACCCGGTCGAAGGTGCCCTCGAACGTGAGCGACGGCTCGGTCCACAACCGGCGCAGCAACGCGACCTGCTCGTCGATGCGCTTGCCTCGGGTGCTGAAGTCCTGGCCGAGGGCTTCGTACTCCACCTGGTTCCAGCCCAGTCCCACGCCCAGCCGGAACCGGCCGGCGGTGAGCAGGTCGACCTCCGCGGCCTGCTTGGCCACCAGGGCCGTCTGCCGCTGGGGCAGGATGATGATGCCCGTGACGAGCTCCAGCGAGGTCAGCGCGGCGAGGTAGCCGAACAGGACCATCGGCTCGTGGAAGGTGGTCCGCACGTCGTAGGGGCCGTCCCAGCCCTGGTGGACCGCCGGATCGGCGCCTACGACGTGGTCATAGGCCAGCACATGCCGGAACCCGAGTTCCTCGACCCGCTGTCCGTAGGCCCGTACGGCGCCCACGTCGGCACCGAGCTCGGTCTGAGGAAAGACGACACCGATCCGCATGCGTGGCTCCCGTCAAGATCCGGCGACTCCTGACCATCATCGTGTACCGGTGTCGATCATCCAAATACGACACAGGAGTCGCCGGTCCCCAAAAGGATGGCTAGTCCACCTCCGCGACCGCCCGGCCGAACTGGGCCGAGTACAGGCGGGCGTAGGCGCCGTCCGCGGCCAACAGCGACTCGTGCGTGCCCTGTTCGACGATCCGCCCGTTCTCCATGACCAGGATCAGGCTGGCGTCGCGGATCGTGGACAGCCGGTGCGCGATCACGAAGCTGGTACGCCCCTCGCGCAGCGAGCTCATCGCCCGCTGGATGAGCACCTCGGTCCGGGTGTCGACCGAGCTGGTGGCCTCGTCCAGGATCAGGATCGCCGGCTCGGACAGGAACGCGCGGGCGATCGTGATCAGCTGCGTCTCGCCCGCGCTGACCGTCGCGCCCTCCTCGTCGATCACCGTGTCGTAGCCGTCGGGCAGCGTGTGCGCGATGCGGTCGACGTGGGCGGCCTCCGCGGCGGCCTCGATCTGTTCGCGCGTGGCGCCCTCCGCCCCATAGCCGATGTTCTCCGCGATCGTGCCGCCGAACAGCCAGGTGTCCTGCAGCACCATGCCCATGTTGGCGCGCAGCTCTTCCCTGGACATCTCCGCGATGTCGACGCCGTCGAGCGTGATACGACCGCCGGTCACCTCGTAGAAGCGCATGATGAGGTTGACCAGCGTCGTCTTGCCCGCTCCCGTGGGGCCGACGATGGCCACGGTCTGGCCGGGTTCGACGGTAAGCGACAGGTTCTCGATCAGCGGCCGGTCCGGATCGTAGCGGAAGGACACGTTCTCGAACGCCACGCGCCCTCTGACCTGCTCGGGGCGCGCGGGCTTGGCGGGCTCCGCGGACTGCTCCGGGGCCTCCAGCAGCTCGAAGACCCGTTCGGCCGAGGCGACACCCGATTGCACCAGGGTCGCCATGCCGGCCACCTGGGTCAGCGGCTGGCTGAACTGCCTGGAGTATTGGATGAAGGCCTGCACGTTGCCCAGCGAGATCGAACCCGAGGCCACGTTGAACCCGCCCACCACGGCGACCAGCACGTAGTTGAGGTTGCCGATGAACATCATCGCCGGCTGGATGAGCCCGGAGATGAACTGGGCCCGGAAGCTGGAGTTGAACAGGGCCTGGTTGTGCTCGTCGAAGGCCTCGGCGACCTCCTTCTGCCTGCCGAACACCTTGACCAGCGTGTGCCCCCCGAACATCTCCTCGATGTGGCCGTTGAGCTTGCCCGTCGAGGACCACTGCTTGATGAACTGCGGCTGCGACCGCTTTCCGATGACCGTGGTGACGTAGACCGACAGCGGCACCGTGACCAGCGCGATGATCGCCAGGATCGGCGAGATCCAGAACATCATCACCAGCACGCCCACGACCGTCAGCACCGACGAGATGAGCTGGCTCATCGTCTGCTGCAGCGTCTGCGCGATGTTGTCGGTGTCGTTGGTGGCGCGGCTGAGGATCTCGCCGCGCGGCTGGCCGTCGAAGTAGCTCAGCGGCAGCCGCGCCAGCTTGGCCTCGATCCGCTCGCGCAGCCGGGACGCCGCCCGCTGCACGACAATCGTGGTCAGCCGGAACTGTACGATCCCGAGCAGCGCCGCCACCAGGTAGAGCGCCAGCACCCAGCCCAGTACCTGAGCCAGCGCGGTGAAGTCGATGCCCTGGCCGGGCACCACGCTCATCGCCGACACCATGTCGGCGAACGTGCCCTGCCCCCTGGCGCGCAGCCCCGCCACGGCCTGCTCTTTGGTGATCCCGGCGGGCAACTGGGCGCCGATGATGCCCGAGAAGATCAGGTCCGTGGCTTGGCCGAGGATCTTGGGACCCGTCACGGTCAGCGCGACGCTGGCCGTACCTAAAGCCAGGATGACCGCCAGCATCGCGCGCTCGGGATGCAGCAGCCGCAGCAGGCGGCGGAACGAACCGCCGAAGTCGTGCGCCTTCTCGGCCGGCCCGGACATCATCCGGCCCGGCCCGAAAGCGGGCGCGGGGCGGCGCGCGGGCGTCGGGGTGGTCATGAACCTTCCTTCCTTGATCGCATAACGCTTGATCGCATAACGCTCGGTCGCATGATCAAGGTGCTGTGCAGGTCGATGAGTTCGGGTTCGGTCATGCCGCGGCCTCCTGTTCGGTGAGCTGAGACAGCACGATCTCCCGATAGGTCGGGCAGGTCTCCATGAGCTCGGCGTGGTCGCCGCTGCCGACCACGCGGCCGTCGTCGAGCACGAGGATGCGGTCGGCGTCGCGGATCGTGTTGACCCGCTGGGCCACGATGACGATCGTGGCGTCGGTGATCTCCTCGGCCAGCGCGGCGCGCAGCCGGGCGTCGGTGGCGTAGTCGAGGGCGGAGAAGGAGTCGTCGAACAGGTAGATCTCGGGCCGGTGCACCAGCGTCCTGGCGATGGCCAGGCGTTGGCGCTGGCCGCCGGAGACGTTCGTGCCGCCCTGGGCGATCGGCTCGTCCAGGCCCTCGGGCATCGCCTCGACGAACTCGCGGGCCTGCGCCACGTCGAGGGCCCGCCACAGCTCCTCATCGGTCGCGTCCGGCCTGCCGTAGCGCAGGTTGGAGGCGATCGTGCCGGAGAAGAGGTACGGCGACTGCGGGACCAGGCCGACCGCCCGGGAGAGCACGGCCGGGTCGAGGTCTCGTACGCTGACGCCGTCGACCAGCACCTCGCCGGCGGTCGCGTCGAACAGGCGCGGGATGAGGTTGAGCAGCGTCGTCTTGCCGCTGCCGGTACTGCCGATGATCGCGGTGGTACGGCCCGGCCGCGCCGCGAAGCTCACGTCGCACAACACCGGCTCGTCGGCGCCCGGATAGCGGAAGTCCACCGACCGCAGCTCCAGCTCACCGAGATGGCTCTCCGGGGCGACGGGGGTCGCCGGCGGGTGGACGGTCGGCTCGGTGTCGAGGACCTCCTCGATGCGCTCGGCGCAGACCTCGGCCCGAGGGATCATCATGAACATGAACATCGCCATCATCACCGACATGAGGATCTGCATCAGGTAGGAGATGACCGCGGTCAGCGCGCCCACCTGCATGCTCCCATCGGCGATGCGATGGCCGCCGAACCACACCACGGCGACGCTCGACACGTTCACCACCAGCATGACCGTGGGGAACATCAGCGCCATCAGCCGCCCGACCCGCAGCGACACGTCGGTCAGCTGGTCGTTGGCCACCGCGAAACGCTCACGCTCGTGCCGGTCGCGGACGAAGGCCCTGATGACCCGGATGCCGGCGATCTGCTCGCGCAGCACCTGGTTGATCCGGTCGATGCGCTCCTGCATCGTGCGGAAGAGCGGACGCATGCGCATCACGATCAGGCCCACGATGACGAGCAGCACGGGCAGCACAATGAGCAGCAGCGACGACAGCGCCACGTCGTGGCGCAGCGCCAGCACGATCCCGCCGACGCACATGATCGGCGCGGCCACCATCATCGTGAACGTCATCAGCACGAGCAGCTGGATCTGCTGCACGTCGTTGGTGGTCCGGGTGATCAGGGACGGCGGGCCGAACCGGTTGACCTCCTGGGCGGAGAAGTCCTGGACCCGGTGGAAGATCGCGGCTCGTAAGTCCCGGCCCAGGGCCATCGAGGTCTGGGCGCCGTAGTAGACGGCCACGACCGAGCAGATGATCTGGATGAGCGTCACCCCGAGCATCACCAGCCCGACGCGCGCGATGTATCCGGTGTCACCCTTGACGACGCCGTTGTCGATGATGTCGGCGTTGAGGGTGGGGAGATAGAGCGTGGCCAGTGTCTGCACGAACTGGAAGAGGACGACGAGCGTGATCTCTTTCCCGTACGGCCTGAGCTGTGCCCGCAAGAGACGGAGCAGCATCAAGAAGTGCTTTCTGTCGAAGGAGTGGGGGAAGGCCGCAGGAGCAGCCCGTCGAGCAGAACGGAGACGATCTCCGCGTCGTCCATGTCGCCGAACTCGCCGCCCTGGCCGAAACCGCGATGCACACTCACCGCGATCAACATCAGGAGCAGCTGTGCCGTGGCCTCGGGAGAGCGGCGCAGCCGGTCGCGGTCGGGCTCGAGCAGAGCGGCGAGCGCGGCCAGTATCTGACGCCGGCTGTCCATCATCCGCTCGCGGAACTCGACGTCGTCGACCATCAGCTCCTTGGGGCTGGAGATGAGGTTGGCGTTGGCGTTCATTCCCGCCCGCAGCATCGTGACCGCCTCGCGCAGCCGCGCGCGCAGCTCGGTCGTCGTGCCGATGCCGGTCAGCGCGGCCACCGCCGATTTCGGGTCGAACGCGCTCATCAGCGCCGCCCGCACCAGCGAGGCCTTGTCGGGGAAGACCCCGAAGATCGTCCCCTCGGCCACGCCGGCGGCCTCGGCGATCTGGCGAGTGCTCACCGCGGTGCCGTACTCGCGCAGCAGGGGCAGCGTGGCGGCGATGAGTGTGGCCCGACGCTCTTCTGGCGCCATGGCCGGCACCCTGCGCCTCTTCGTCATGCGGACGATCCTAATGAGCGAGTACTCACTCGTTCAAATGGTTTTCCGCCAAACCCTTGGCGCGGCGTCACGCTTCCGTCTCGGCCCGAGTGACGGTCCGTGGTGGCTGGGGTCCTTCTGGAGGGACCCCCTGCGGGGGAGAGAAGAAAACGGTCCGTCGCGGCTGGGCCCGATGGCGGGATCCTCCTCCCGGGAGCGGAAGAAGACGGTCCGTCGTGGATGAGGCCCCAGGAAGGGGCTTTTTGCACGTTTTGTGGAACTTGCTCGGGTAGTGGGGTGTTTCGGAGACTTGAGGAAACATTGTGGAGATCGAACGTAAGTACGATGTCAACGGCCCCGTCGAGATCGCGATCGAGGACTTCGCCGGCCCGGACGGCAAGGTCACGGTGGACGAGCCGGAGACGTGGCGGCTGGTGGCCGACTACGTCGACACCCCCGCTCTGACGCTCGCCGCCCACGGCATCACCCTGCGCCGCCGCCGGGGCGGCCAGGACGCCGGGTGGCATCTCAAGTTGCCGGTGGCCAAGGGGGCCAAGCGGGAGGTGCACGCGCCGCTGGGCGCCGGTGTGCATCAGGTGCCCGCCCGGCTGACCGACCTCGTCGCCGCCCATCTCCGCGGGCGCGACCTCGTGCCGGTCGCCACCCTCCGGACCACCCGCACGACGCGCAAGCTGCGCGACCAAGAGGGCCGGGTGCTGGCCGAGGTCAGCGACGACGTGGTGGAGGGCCGTCGTCAAAACGCCGACCGGCCGCCCGTCTCGTGGCGCGAGATCGAGGTCGAGCTGGTCGACGGCCGCATGGACGTACTCGATGCCGTCGAGAGCAGGCTGCGTGACGCCGGGCTGGCGCCGTCGCCGTCCGGCTCCAAGCTGGCGCGCGTGCTGGGCGCCGACCTGCCCCCGGAAAGCGGCCGCAATGACGGGCGGAGCGCCAGGGCGGTGCTGATCGCGTACGTGCGGCGCCAACGCGGGCAACTGCTCGCCAACGACCCGCTGGTACGCCTGGCCGACCACGACGACGACTCGGTGCACGACATGCGCGTGGCCCTGCGGCGCATCCGCAGCCTCCTGCGCACCCACGCGCGGCTGCTGGACGGCGACCGGATCGGCCCGCTCGACGCGGAGCTGAAGTGGCTGGCCGCCGAACTGGGCACGGTGCGCGATCTTGAAGTGCTCACCGGCCGATTCGCCCGCCGCCTCGCCGACCAGCCCGCCGCCGGTCCCCGGGAGGCGGAATGGCCTGCCGTGCTGGCCGAGCGCGAGCACAAGGCCAGACGGGCACTCAAGAAGACGCTGCGGACACCGCGTTACTTCGCCCTCCTGGCCGCCGTCGACGATCTCATCGCCGACCCGCCCTTCCACGGCAAGGCGAACCACCGGCCCTCGGCCCTGGTGGCCAGGAGCTGGCGCAAGGTCCTGGCCAAATACGCCAAGGCCGAGCAGCTGCCCCCGGGCGAGGAGCGCGACCAGGCCCTGCACGCCACCCGCAAGGCGGCCAAACGCGCCCGCTACACCGCCGAAGCCGCCGCCGACGTGCTCGGCAAGCCCGCCGCGAAGCTCGCCAAGCACGGCGAACGACTGCAGGACGCCTTCGGCCGCCGCCAGGACGCGCTGGTCGCCCAGCAACAGCTCACCCAGCTCGCCACCAGGGCGAACCTGTCGGCGGCCGACGCCTTCACCCTCGGCCTGCTGCTCGCCGAGGAACGTCACGAGGCCGCCGAGGCGTACCGCGCCCTCGCGCCGATCTGGAAGAAGGCCGCCAAACCCAAGCTTCTGCGCGCCCTCGCGAAATGATCAGTCACGCGTATCGGGAGGCTCCCCGTCCGCGGCTCGGGCCCGCTCACCGACCCACACGGCGATCTGGGCGCGTGAGTTGAAGCCGAGCTTGTTCAGGATGTGCTCGATATGCCCCTCGGCGGTGCGCGGGGCGATCACCAGCGCGGCGGCGATCTGCTTGTTGGTCATCCCCTGGGCGACCAGCTGGGCGATCTCCGTCTCACGGCGGGTGAGCCGCGCCGGCTCAGCCTTCGCCGCCTTCTCACTCTGAGGCGGCTCCTCCTGGAGCGCGTAGCCGAGCGCCTCGTCGTAGGAGAGCCGGGCACCCCGCTTGAACTCGGTGTCGAAGGTCGCGTCCCCCAAGGCGGCGCGCGTGCGACTCTCGCATTCGTCGTGGTAGCGGACCAGGTGCCCGAATCCGGACAATGCCGCGCCGATCGAGCTCCAGACCGTCTCCAGGATGCCCAGCAGCCGGGCGGCCCGCTCGTAGTGCTGCTCCGTCTCGGCGATCCAGGCCAGCACCTCGAGGTTGACCCCGACGCCCAGCGGATCGTCCAGCGAGCGGTTGAAGACCAGGCTCTCCTTCTCGAGTTCGGTCGCGCGGCGGAGGTCTCCCTGCCGCCACACCTCCACGCCGAGCGCCATCATCGTGTACGCCTTGTGCCACCCCTCCCCATAGGCGTCGCACACGGCCAGGCAGTCGTCGCCCAGGGCGATGGCCTGCGAGGAGTCACCCAGGTAGGAGTGCGCGAGGGACAGCCGGATGAGGGCCAGGGCCAGGCCCACGGGGTTCTCGGTGTTCCGGTGGTGTGCCACGGCCTCCTCGTACAGCCCGATGGCCATTTCGGTGTCGCCGCGGTACATGGCGATCATGCCGGAGTAGAGCGCGACGTACCCGCGGACCAGCTCATCACCCAGCCGCTCCCCCAGGACCCGGCTCTCCTCCAGCATGGCCGCGGCGGCGGTGATGTCGGCCTGGATGATGGCCAGCCAGCTGTTGGCCCACAGCGCCCTGGCGCGTACCTCACTCGGCTCGGTGTCCAGGGCCAGCCCTCGGTCCAGCCAGCGCCGGCCCTCGCCGAGGTAGTAACTGGTGATCCAGTGGTAGAGCAGGTCGGCGGCCATGCCCAGGCCGGCCCTGATCTCCGCCGGGTCGCCGTAGAAGCTGTCGATGGCGGTGCGCAGGTTGGCGTGTTCGAGCTGCAGCCGGTCGAACCAGGCCACCTGCGAGGGGCCGAACAACTGCGCGTGGGCCCGCGCCGCCAGTGCCCGGTAGTAGGCGCGGTGTCGCCGTTGCAGCGCGGGCTCCTGGCCCGAGGCGGTGAGCCGTTCGCGGCCGTACTGACGGATGGTCTCGAGGAGCCGGTATCTCACCCCCCGGCCATGCTCCTCCCGGAGGAAGACGGACTTGTCGACCAGGCCCATCACCAGGTCGATGACCTCCTCGCGGCTGATGCCGTCGCCGGAGCAGACCGCCTCCGCCGCCTCCAGGTCCAGCGTGCCGGCGAACACCGACGCGCGCTCCCACATCAGTTGTTCCTGCTCCGAGCAGAGGCCGTAGCTCCAGTCGATCATCGCGCGCAGCGTCTGATGGCGCGGCAGCGTCGCCCGCGAGCCCGCGGTGAGCAGCCGGAACCGGTCGTCCAGCCGGTCGTGGAGCTGCTGGAGCGACAGCGCCCGCAGCCGCACGGCCGCCAACTCGATGGCGAGCGGCAGCCCGTCCAGCCGGCGGCAGATCCGCAGCACGAGGTCCCGGTTCTCCTCGGTGACGGCGAACGCCGGCAGGACGGCCCGGGCCCGCTCGGTGAACAGCCGCACCCCGTCACACTGCATGAGCGCCTCGGCGGACATGCCCGGGCGGTCGGAGTCCGGCAGCGGAAGCGTCGGCACGGGCAGCATCTGCTCGCCGCTGATGCCCAGCGTCTGCCTGCTGGTGGCCAGGATCCGCAGCTCAGGCGCGGCCCGCAGGAGCATGTCGGCCACCACGGCGCACTCGTTGACCAGGTGCTCGCAGTTGTCCAGGATCATCAGCGTCTGCTTGTCGCGCAGGTGGCCGACGAGCACCTGCAGAGGCGGGCAGACGGTGTGGTCGCGAATCTCCAGGGCTTCGGCCACGACCTGGGCCAGCAGTTCCGGATCCTCCAGGGAGGCGAGCTCGACCAGCCACACCCCGTCGCGGAACGCCCGCCGCACCTCGAGCCCCACGCGCAGGGCCAGCCGGGTCTTGCCCACCCCGCCCACGCCGATCAAGGTCACCGCCCGGGATGCGGACAGCAGCGTTTTGACCTCGGCCACCTCGTGCCGACGGCCCACGAAACTAGTCACCTCGGCCGGCAGCCACCCACTCCGCTGCCGCCGGGACTCCCCTGTTGCCATGACGCGCCCTCGTGCCGGCTCGGCCAAGCAGGTCACCACCGTGCTGAATCCGGGCCCTTAACTACCTAGGTTATGCCCAGACCGTTTTCCGGTGCACAACGCGATGAAGTGGACATAGCCTGGTGGTGAGTGATGGCGCGATTACAGCAGCGCCACAAGGCAGGATGGACGCGGAGGTGACCGGTTCTCCGGAACGCCGGCGGGCAGAAGGACCCGGCATCGTCGGGCGCAGGCATGAGATGTCCGCCGTGCGGCGCATGTTGGGCCAGACCCGGTTGCTGACCCTGACGGGCACCGGTGGAGTCGGCAAGACCCGGCTGGCCGTGCAGGCGGCCGAGGCCCTGCGCGGGGCGTTCGCGCATGGAGCCGAGCTGGTCGAGCTGGCCCCTCTCGAGGATGGCGATCTTCTGGAGTCGGCCGTGGCCACGGCGCTGGGCCTGCGCGAACAGGGCCCCTGCTCCATGACCACGCTGGTGGACTACCTGGCCGACAGGCGGATGCTGTTGGTGCTGGACAACTGCGAGCACCTGCTGGAGGAGTGCGCCCTCCTGGTGGACCGCATGCTGCGCGGCGCCCCCCGCCTGCGGATCCTGGCGACCAGCCGGCAGGCGCTCGGCGTCTACGGCGAGCAGGTGCTGCACGTGCCGCCGCTGACGACATCGGATCCCTGCGAGGCGGTACGCGACATCGCCCGCCACGACGCGGTCCGCCTGTTCGCCGAACGCGCGGCGCGGGCACGACCCGGGTTCACGGTCGACGCGGCCAACGCCGCGACGGTGGCCCGGCTGTCACAGCGCCTGGAGGGGATCCCCCTGGCGATCGAGCTGGCCGCGGTGCGGCTGCGCACGACGCCCGTGGAGCAGTTGCTGCGTGAGCTGGACGAGCACTTCGAGGCGCCGGTCGAAGGCGCCCGTTCCGCCCTGCCCCGGCACCGGTCGCTGCGCGCCACCCTGGACTGGAGTTTCGGGCTGTGCTCGCCGGCCGAGCAGCGGCTGTGGAGCAGGCTGTCGATGTTCGCCGGCGGCGTCGAACTGGAGGCCGCGGAGGCGATCTGTCCGGGAGCGGAGAGCGAGAAGGAGGATATCCAAAAAGAGGATATCCAAAAAGAGGATGTCGTCGATCTGATCGCCGGCTTGGTGGACAAGTCCGTACTCATCGCGACAGAGCGCGACACCGGGGTGTATTACCGCATGCTCGACAGCATCCGCTCATACGGCCGTGAGGAGTTGTCTCCGGCCGAGGTGAGGGCGCTGGGCCGGCGATACGTCGAGTATTACCGGGGTGAGGTCGAGCGGCACCGGTTGGATCGGCTCTCTCCCCACCAGCTTGTGGGGTTCAGGGCCCTGCAGCGTGAGCTGCCCAATCTGCGCGTCGCGCTCGACCTGTGCTTCGGCCGGGCGGGCGAGGCGTCCGTGGGGCTGGAGATCGCCTCGGCGCTGTGGGTCTTCTGGATCATCGCCGGCTCTCTCACCGAGGGCCGGCACTGGCTGGATCGTGGCCTGCGGCTCGTACCGGAGGCGAACTCCGCCCGGGCCCACGCCCTGTGGGTCGACAGCCTGCTCGCCCTCCATCAGGGCGACCTGAAGACGGCCCTGCCGCAGCTTGAGGAATGTCAGATCCTGGCCCGGCGGCTGGGTGACGAGTCGGCTCTCGCGTTCGCCACCCAGGTCTCGGGCATCGCCGCCTTCTCGGCAGGAGAGCCCCGGCGAGGTCTCGCGCTCCTGGAGGGGGCCCGCGCCGGGCACCTGGCCTGTGGAGACGTCGACGCCGCCGCCATCAACCGGTTCTACGCCGCCGCCTACGGCGCGGCCGAGGCCCCGGAGCTCAGCATCACCCTGGGCGACTGGTTCCTCGCGCTGTCGGACGCCCGGGGTGCCCAGTTGTCGCGCGGATACGCGCTGTTCGCCCTCGGCATGGCCGCGTGGAACCAGGGCGATTGGCGCAGGGCGGAGGCCCTGATGAGGGAGGCGGCCGAGTTGAGGAACATGCTCAACGACCGGTGGGGCCTCACGCAATGCCTGGAGGTGCTGGCCTGGACGGCCTGCGCGCAGGGCCGATACGAACGGGCGGCCACGATACTCGGCACCGCGCATCCGCTGTGGCGGGCGATGGGCGCCTCACCGACCCGGCTGTTTCCCCACGTACGGGGCCACGAGCAGTGCATGGCCCGCGCCCACGAGGAACTGGGCGGGCGGGCGTTCGCGGCGGCCTTCCGCCAAGGGGCGCGGCTGGGGCTGAAGCGGACGATCACCTACGCGATCGAGGGGGACGACGGCGAGTGACCCTCGCCTGACGCTCACCGACAAGGCGGGACGCCGGGACCGATCTCAGCGGTGACCCGATCGGCTCCGGCGTCCCTCTGTTCAGGGGGTTCCGTAATGATCGTTTATTCAGTATGGCAACCTCCGTCCTGATGGCGTCCGCAGATCTGGCCGATCATCTTTGGTGCGGATAGGACTTTTGCGGACACGGATTTGGCGCATGGACTCTCTCTCGTAACCTTTCCGGATCGTGGGCGAGTGGGCCCGGGTTTCAGCACTGGCGCGCGCCGACAGGCAGTTCGCACCAGACGACCTTTCCCCGATGGGTGCGGATGCTTCCCCAGCAACACGACAGCGTGTCGACCAGGTGCAGACCGTGCCCCCTCTCCTCGTCCGGGCGGGGCGTACGCACCTGAGGCAGCTCGGGATTCGTATCCTCGACCTCGAAGCGCAGCAACCCGTCCTCAGCGGAGAGGCTGAGATCGACGGTCCCTTTCACATATTTCAGCGCGTTGGTGACCAACTCGCTGACCAGCAGTTCGGCGACCTCACCCTGGCCGTCGAAGCCCCATTGGGACAGCAGCGCACGTGTCAGGTGGCGTGCCTTGGGCACTGAGCCGAGCTGGTGCGGGAGCCTCCATGAGGCAGCCCGCCGCGTGTCGGCAGGACAGTCGTTCTCGACCCTGGCCGCGAACCGGTGTCGCTCATGTGCACCATCCCCTTGCGACGCAGACCCCATCCCTGCTCCAAGCAGTAGGTGACGAAAGATTTCGCCTCGCGGTCGGGAACGAAGGGGGGTGGACTTGGGGGGCTGATGCTTGTACATGGCTCGCAGCCTCGATCCTCACTTTCGGCGGAATTGGTACTTTGGCGACTAGCCTTCCTCACACCCCGCGATGACGAGAGGTGAGAAATCCCCATACGACTACCTATTTCGACTACGTAGGTAGTCCCCGGGACACCTACCTACGCGACCTGACTGATCATGCTCAGCCGGTATCTTTCTGTAGTCGTACAGTTACGTTAGGTAGTTTTCGCTGATGGGCATCGGTGCAGAGGGTCCACTCCTGATCGAAAGGAAGCCGATGCGCATCCCCCTCACCGACCCCGCGAAGATCGAGCACGCCCGGCGGATCCTCAGCGGCGAGGAGCAGGAGGAGCTGCACGTCCTGGGCCGGATCATCAAGAGACCGGCCCCCTACAACCCGTACTGGAGCTTCCACTACGACCCGGACACGATCAGCTTCTTCGCGCTGGCCATCGAGGTCTGCGACGCCACGGTGACCTACACCGAAGAGCATCTCGATGAGGCGTGCGGCGCCTTCCTGCCCGGCTGCTTCTTCTGCCCCTGGACGTCCAGGCTGGTCCGCGAGGTCCCCGCCCCCTGAGAACCCAAGAGCCACTCCCCGCACCACCGAAACCTCCGCGGTCACGCCCGCGGAGGTTTCGGTGTGAACGGGCCCCTCAGCTTCGTTCGGCAGAAACTTGACCATGGTCACGGAAGCGCCTTACGTTCGAGCGGTGAATCTCACAGGGAAAGCAGCCGCCACCGGTCGTACCGGCTCCCGGTACGAGAACCCGGGAACCTCCGGACGTCCGGCATGAACGTCGACGAGCTCGTCGCGATCGACGTTCACACGCACGCCGAGGTGTCCAAGGACGGCCACGGCTCGCTGAGTCCGGAGCTGTTCGGCGCGTCGGCGGAGTACTTCAAGGGGCACGCGCGGCCGGGCATCCCCGAAATCGCCGCCTACTACCGCGAGCGGAAGATGGCCGCGGTCGTGTTCACCGTGGACGCCGAGCACGCCACAGGTCACCCGCGCATCTCCAACGAGGAGGTGGCGGCGAGCTGCGCCGAGCACGCCGATGTGCTGATCCCGTTCGGCAGCGTGGACCCGTGGAAGGGACGGGCGGGCGCCCGTGAGGCGCGCAGGCTCGTCGAGGAGTACGGCGTGCGCGGCTTCAAGTTCCACCCCAGCATCCAGGGCTTCGCGCCGAACGACCCGATGGCCTACCCCCTCTATGAGGTCATCGAGGAGCTCGGGGTGCCCGCGTTGTTCCACACCGGGCAGACCGGCATCGGCGCGCGGGTGCCGGGCGGGGGCGGGATCCGGCTGAAGTACGGCAATCCGATGCTGGTCGACGACGTCGCCGTGGACTTCCCCGAGCTGCGGATCATCCTGGCCCACCCGTCCTTCCCCTGGCAGGACGAGGCGCTCGCGGTGGCCACGCACAAGCCGTACGTCTACATCGACCTGTCCGGTTGGTCGCCGAAGTACTTCCCCCCGCAGCTCGTCCAGTACGCGAACACGCTGCTCAAGGACAAGGTGCTCTTCGGCTCCGACTACCCGGTGATCACCCCCGACCGCTGGCTGGCCGACTTCGCCAAGCTCGACATCAAGCCCGAGGTCCGTCCGATGATCCTCAAGGACAACGCCGTGGGCCTGCTCGGGCTCCGTCCATAACTCCTGATCATGGGCGTCTCTAAATCACATTAAAGACAGCCGTATACATAAAAGGGCGGCATAGTGTCTTTTTGCCCTGTTTGTCATCATTGAGACAGAGCCTGTTTCGGACAGGCCAGCTCCCCGCCCAGCATCGGTCCTAATTTTCTGACCTGCCATTTTCCGAAGACGCTTCAGGACTCCTATATTCCCGCTGGTTCCATACCAGAAGTCAGGAAGCCCAGAAAATATTGCGGGTCCGGCCCGAAATATGATCGGTTACGATCGTGAGAAATTTTCTCATCGTGGGCGGCGGGGTGGCCGGCGCGAGCGCGGGATACTTCCTCGCCGAGTTCGGCACCGTGACGCTGCTGGAGATGGAGCACGCTCCCGGCTACCACGCGACCGGGCGGTCCGCCGCGCTCTTCTCGGAGTACTTCGGCAACCCGGCCGTACGAGCGCTCACCACGGCGAGCCGATCGTTCCTCACCACGCCACCGCCCGGTTTCGCCGACGGTCCGCTGCTCACCCCGCGCGGCGTGCTGACGCTGTGTCCCGTAGGCGCGGAGGAGCAGTTCGCCGAGATGCTGGCCGACGGGCTGTCGGCCCCGACCCCGGTCCGTGAGATCGACCACGATGAGGTACACCGGCTCTGCCCGATCGTGCGGTCCGGCTGGTACAGCCGCGCCATGCTGAAACCCGGGGCGATGGACATCGACGTGGACGCGCTCCACCAGGGCTTTCTCCGCGGCATGCGGGCGCGCGGCGGCCAGGTGATCACGTCGGCGCGGGTGCGGGGGCTGTCCCGGCGGGACGGGCTCTGGCACGCGGCGACCGACGCGGGCGAGTTCGCCGCGCCGATCGTGGTCAACGCGGCCGGGGCGTGGGCCGACGAGGTGGCCAGGCTCGCCGGGGTCCGGCTCATCGGCCTGCGGCCGCTACGACGCACCGCCTTCCTCACCGACCTACCCGAAGACAACAGCCTGTCCGAAGACGCCGAGCTCCCCCAGGGCCTCAGCGCGGCCCGGTGGCCGATGGTCACCGACGTGGCGGACACCTTCTACTTCAAGCCCGAGTCGGGGCGCCTGCTCGTCTCACCCGCCGACGCGACCCCGATGCCGCCCGGTGACATCCGTCCCGACGACCTCGACGTCGCGATCGGCGTGGAGCGATTACAGCGGGCCACCACGTTGGAGATCCGCAGCGTCCGCCACGCGTGGGCCGGCCTGCGCAGCGTGGTGGCGGACGACACGCCCGTGGTCGGCGAGGCCCCGGACGCACCGGGCTTCGTCTGGCTGGCCGCGCTCGGCGGTTACGGCGTGCAGACCGCGCCCGCCGTCGGCCGGATCGCCGCCGCGGCGGCGACGCGCACCCCGCTGGACGTCGCGTACGACCACCTCTCACCGGAACGCACTCATCTGGAACGGCATGGAACGCCTACGAGTAGGGCGGCATTCCTAACGGAGAGGTGGAAATGACCGGACAGCCGACCGGCAACGACCAGGAAGGGTCCCAGGGGCAGCAATCAGCCCCTTCCGGATTATCGATCGAATCCCAGAGCTTCGCCGGCCGCGCGGTCGACTTCGGGGTGTTCCGCCCGATCTCCGCGTTGATCGAGGAGCAGACCGACCGCCATCCCGAGCGCCCTGCGGTGTCGTTCGAGGGCCGGATGCTCACCTATCGACGGCTGGACGAGCTGGTGAACGGCCTGGCGGCCACACTGACCGGGCACGGCGTGGGCAAGGGCGACGTGGTCGCGGTCCTGCTGGTCAACTCTCTGGAACTGCCCATCACATATCTGGCGCTGATGAAGCTGGGCGCGGCGTTCGTACCGCTGGACCCCTCGTGGCCGGAGGACCGGATCCGCGGCACCTTCGGGGTGCTGCCGGGCGGGCCGATCCTGTGCGCCACCGCAGACGCGCTGCCACGGGAGTTACGGCACCGCGCGGTCACCGTCGAGGTCGACCGGATCGTCCCGTCACCCCGGCGCCCGGCGGTGCCCGTGGGCCCCGATGACCTGATCTACGGCTATTTCACCTCGGGCACCACGGGCACGCCGAAGTGCGCGATGAACCGGCACGCGGGGCTGACCAACCGGTTTCGCTTCATGACGCGTTACTTCGCCGCGACGGGCGCGGACGTCGTCCTGCAGAACAGCAGGCACACCTCCGACTCCTCGCTCTGGCAGCTGTTCTGGCCGCTGACCACGGGCGGTCACACCGTGCTGCCCGTACAGGAGGAGTTCCTCAACCTGCGGCACACCATCGACCTGATCGCCGAGTACGGCATCACGACCGCGGACTTCGTCTCCAGCGTCTTCAACGCGCTGGTGGCCATCGTGGACAGCGACGAGCAGGCGCTTCGGAAGCTGTCGTCGCTGCGGCGGCTCGTCGTCGGCAGCGAGGCGGTCAATCCGCGCGCGGTGCACCGGCTGATGGCGCTGCTCCCGGGCCTCCAGGTGACCAACGGCTACGGGCCGACGGAGGCGTCCATCGGGATGGTCTTCCACCCCGTGTCCGCTGCGGATGGGGACACGATTCCGCTGGGCCGCCCGATCGACAACTGCTTTGCCGTGGTGGTCGACGACGACCTGCGCCCGGTGCCGCCCGGCACCACCGGCGAGCTGGCCATCGGCGGCGAGTGCCTCGGCGAGGGGTACTTGGGCGACGCGGCGGCCACCGCCAAGGCGTTCGTCCCCAACCCGTTTCCGGAGATCATCCCCGGCCCCCGGCTCTACCTCACCGGGGATCTCGGCCATCTGGACCACGAGGGCCGATTGTTCTTCTCCGGGCGCAAGGACTTCCAGGTCAAGATCCGGGGCGTCCGGATCGAGCTGGGCGAGATCGAGGTGGCCGCCGAGAGGTGCCCCGGGGTCCGGCAGGCGGAGGTCCTGGTGGCCGAGCAGCGGGGTACGAAGGCGCTGGCGCTGTTCGCCTCCGGCACCGGTCTCACCGAGGCCGCGCTCAGCGAGCACCTGCGCCGCACCCTGCCCAGGACCAGCATGCCCCGCTACTTCTTCCTGCTGCCGGAGATGCCGCTGAACGACAACGGCAAGGTCGACCGCGGCCGGCTCCAGGCGGTCCTCGACGGCAGGCTGGCCGAGGACACCGCCCGGCTGGCCGAGAGCGCGCCGACCACGAACCTGGCCGACCAGGTCCTGCGGGCGCTGCGCTCGGCGCTCGGCCGGCCCGGACTGACGGGCGACACGCACTTCGCGGAGGCGGGCGGCGACTCCATCCAGGCCCTGTCCGTCGTGCACATGATCACCGCGGAGTGCGGTGTGCGGGTCGACGTCAAGGATCTGTACGACCACCCGACCGCGAACGAGCTGACGCCCCTGATCGAGGCCCGGCGGCGCGACGGCGTGGCCATCGAGGACGAGTCCGTGCTCATGGCCCACGACTCGACAGTGCCGGAGGGCGAGCCCATCCGGCCCGCCGACAGGTCGGGCAGGCTGCGGACCGTGCTGGTCACCGGGGCGACCGGCTTCGTCGGCAGCCGCCTGGTCCATGAGCTGCTGGCCCATACCGATCTGCGGGTTCGCTGCCTCGCGCGGGCCGCCGACGACACCGGCGCGACCGCGCGGGTCGTCGGCGCGCTCCTGGAGCGGGGTCTGTGGGAGCCGCGGTTCGCCGACCGGCTGGAGGGGTACGCGGGCGACCTGGCGTTACCGGGCCTCGGGCTGACCGCCCGGACCTGGGAGCACCTGGCACGTACGTGTGACCTGGTGCTCCACAACGGCGCACTGGTGAACTTCCTGTTCGACTATCGCGCCCATCGTCAGGTCAACGTGCGCGGCACCATCGAGCTCGTACGGCTCGCGATGGCCTACCGGCCCGTGCCGGTGCACTACGTCTCGACGCTCGGGGCGCTCCAGGACGAGGCGCTGCGGCACGACGACCGCCTGCCGGAGGACTACGAACCGTCCCTCGCCAGGACGCCCGCCGGCGGGTACGGCCGGTCCAAGTGGATCGCCGAACGCTACCTCGCCGAGGCCCGGCGCCGGGGCGCGCTGGTCACCATCCTGCGGCTCGGCGAGGTGATGCCGAGCGCCGACAACGGATATCCGAATCCGGTGGCTTTCACCCATCTGCTGCTGTCGGCCTTCCTGCGGCTGGGCGTCATGCCCGAGGTCGCCACGCGCTCCGACTACACCCCGGTCGACTATGTGGCGGCCCGCGTGGCGGCGGCGGTGTGCGACGACGGCGCCTGGGGCCGTACGCTGCACGTCTTCCGCGCGGAGAGCGTCAGCTTCGACGACGTCCTTGCGCGCGCCGGCGCGGTCATCGCGCCGATCCCGTGCGGGGACTTCGTGACGCTGGTCCGCGAGGCGGGCCGGGCCACCGCCGATCGCGAGCTGGCCGCGCTCGCGTCCCTCCTGCCCGCTCCGGAGGGCACGAGCGAGGACAAGCTGAAGCGGGCCTTCGCCAGGCTGCTGACCGACAACCCCGCACTGTTCCGCAAGGACGAATGCCGCCGGCTGGAGCAGCGCTGGCAGCTCGACGACGGCGGCCTGGACGGCTCGATCACCGCGTACCACGCCCGGCTGGCGAGCGGGAGCGGGGACGGTCGCGCGGTGAAGGGCCGCCCGCTGATCACCACGCGACAGAGAGGCTAGGGATGCGACACCGCAAGATGGGGAACCTCGGCTGGGCGGTCAGCGAGGTCGGATACGGCATGTGGGGCATCGGCGGCGGCCCCGGCAACTTCACCGGCTGGGACTACGACCTCGCCCCACGCTGCCTCGACGAAGCCGTGGCGCTGGGCTGCGACTTCTTCGACACGGCCTGGGTGTACGGCCGGGGCGTCAGCGAGCAGATGCTCGGCGCGCTGCTGCGCCGCCATCCCGACCGGAAGCTGTACGTCGCCACGAAGATCCCCCCGAAGAACCGCGAATGGCCGCCGGGACCGGACGACACCCTCGACGACGCCTACCCCGCGGATCACATCAGGGAGTACACCCATCGCAGCCTCGACAACCTCGGGGTGGCGCGCATCGACCTGATGCAGTTCCACACCTGGGAGGACCGGTGGGCGGCCGACGAACGCTGGCAGGAGGCGATCACCGACCTCAAGCGTGAGGGGGTCATCGACGCGGTCGGCATCAGCGTCAACCGGTGGGAACCGGCCAACTGCTTCGCCGCGCTCGACACCGGCCTCATCGACGTCATCCAGGTGATCTACAACATCTTCGACCAGGCGCCCGAGGACGAGCTGTTCGACCGCGCGCTGCGCGACGGCATCGGGATCATCGCCCGCGTACCGTTCGACGAAGGCACCCTCACCGGCACGCTGAGCGCCGACAGCAGCTGGCCGGAGGAGGACTGGCGCAGCACGTACTTCTGCGCGGAGAACCTGGGGCCGAGCGTCGAGCGGGCCGAGCGTCTCAAGGCGGCCCTCCCCGAGGGCACCTCGCTGCCCGAGCTCGCCCTGCGGTTCATCCTCAATCACCCGGCGGTCAGCACAGTGATCCCGGGCATGCGGAAACCCGCCCACGTACGGGCGAACTTCTCGGTCAGCGACGGCCGGCCGCTCGACGACGCGCTGCTCCAGGAGCTCCGCCGGCACCGCTGGGACCGCGTCCCGGCTTGGTGGTCCGGGTGAACCCGCTGATCGTCATGTGGGCGCACTCCCGCTCGGCCTCGACGGCGTTCCTGCGCATGATGATCGAGCGCGGCGACGTGACCGTTCTGCACGAGCCGTTCCTCGCCCTGACCGAGGAGGGCGCGGTGCCGCTCCCGTCCCTGCACGGCGGCCGGGCGGTGGCGCGCTCGGAGAAGGAGCTCCTCATCGGCCTCAGGGAGCTGGCTCGCGTGCGGCCGGTGTTCGTCAAGGAGGTGCTCGACTACGACTACGGCTACCTCTTCGACCACCCCGAGGAGCTCGCCGGGATCGTCCACACCTTCATCGTCCGCGATCCCAAGCCGACCATCAGCTCGCACTACGCGATCAAACCGGCCGTGACCTGCGCGGAGATCGGCTACGAGCGGTTGTACCGGCTGTTCGAGCTGGCCTGGTCGGCGACCGGGCGCAGGCCGCTCGTCATCCGCACGGAGCGGCTGGTCGCGGAGCCGGCGAAGGTGGCCGAGGTCTTCTGCGCGTACGCCGGTCTGCCGTTCCTCGCGCACGCGCTCACCTGGGACTCCGGAGACCGGCCCGAGTGGCAGCGGACCCGACGGTGGCATCTCGACGCGATCGGCAGCGCCGGCTTCGAGGACCGCCGCAACACCTACCCGGACACCGTCGACAACCACTCCGCGCTGAAGGCCTTCTACGACCACCATCTGCCCTTCTACCAGCGGCTCATCCAGCACGACTTCTGACCGGGAGGCCCCATGTCAACGGACACCGCCCCAGCCCCCACCGCCGTGAAGCAATCTCCGGGCCAGGCGTTCGCGCGGGCGTTCGCGGCCGACCCCGGCCGCGCCGAGGTGACCTTCGACTACACCATCACCGAGGCACACGAGCCGACCAAGGACAGACCACGGCTGACCGTACGGAACCTGCTCAAGGTCCGCCCCACCGACGACATCGCCCGGTTTTGGACGGAGTCCCGGCCCACCCCGGAAGAGCAGAAGGCGGTACGCGGCTCCGACGTCCGCCGGGAGGCGGCCTTCAGGTTCGGCATGGGCGAGGCGGGGGTGCACCCGATCCGGGCGTGGGTGCAGATCCCCGATGGGCTGGCCGACGACCCGGACGCGCTGGCCACCTTCCTCGACTACCGATTACTGGTACGGCTCGCCACCGCCGAGAACCTCGCCCTGACCAACGCCCTGCTCGACCACCCGGAGATCGCCCGGCTCCCCTACGACACCGACTACGTCACCGGGGTCCTGACGGCCTGCGACGAGGTCGAGCAGTCGGGCGCCACCCCGCACGCGATGATCATCAACCCGAACGACTACTACCACCGGCTCGTCGGCCGCAACGGCCTGCTGGCCGACCTGGCGGCGGGCAACGGCATGAAGATCAGCCGCAACCGGTGGATCAGCCCGGGGTCCGCCCTCGTGGGCGACATCTCGGTGGCGGCCAGGCTGCTGGACGCCCGTCACTCGGTCATCCGGGTGGCCGAACCGCCGCCGGGCACGTTCGCCCGGCCCGGGGTGGCTGTGTGCGCGGAGGTGTACGAGGGGGTGGCGGTCCATCTGCCGGCCCTGTTCTACCTCGTCACCCCCGCCTCGTGACCATGGCCCCCTTCGTCGCACGACCGTCTCGGTTCCTGTGACGGTCCGTGGTGGCTGGGGTCCCTGGAGAGGGACACCCCCTCCGGGGAGCAAAAGGGTGGCCTCCTCCGAGGGAATGGAGGATAAAACCCGTAGGCGATGAATTGCGGTAAATGCCGTACGTTGAATTTCGTGCAGATCAGCAGACGAGGGCGTCCGCGGGGCGCCTGATGGAAGGCGGGCGAGCGTGACGGACACACATGAGGAATATCGGCGCAACGGCTGGTGGCGAAGCACGACTTTCCTGGACGACCTTCACCATCATGTGACGGAATTTCCCGACAAGCCGGCCCTCATCAGTCGGCGCGTCGCCGATGGCCAAACCGACGTCGTCAGCTACGCCGAGCTCGACCGGCTGACCGACCGGATCGCCCACGGCCTGATCCGGCTGGGCGTACAGCCCGGGGATTATGTCGCGATCCAATTACCCAATCGCCGGGAGATGCTGCCCCTGACGCTGGCCTGCATCAAAGTCGGCGCGCGTATCGCGCCGCAGTTCCCCATCTACCGGCATCGCGAGCTCGACTTCATGATCCGGCTGACCGAGGCGCGCGTCTTCATCACCGTGAACCGCCTCGGTGACCTGCCGACCGCCGAGACCGCGATGACGCTCGCGGGCGAGATCCCGGCCCTGGAGCACGTCGTCGTGCTCGGCGGCGACGGCCCGGCCGGGTCCATCGGATTCGAGGAGCACCTCCTCGACCCCGAACCCGGTGACCCCGCGGACCTGGCCGGGCGCGCGCTGGGTCCGGACGATCCCTTCCTCATCCTGTTCACCTCGGGGACGACCGGAGAGCCCAAAGGCGCGCTGCACAGCCAGAACACCCTGCATGCCGCCATCCGCGGCTACGGGGACGCGTACGGCCTGGACGACAGCCTGGTCATCATGACGGCGCAGACCTCCATGCACTATGTGGGCCTGGTGATGACGTACCTGCAGGCGTTGATGCTGGGCGGCACCGCGGTCACGGCCGACATCTGGAACCCCGGCGTCTACCTCGACCTCATGGCAGAGCACGGCGTCACGATGTATTACGGCACGCCGCCCTTCGCCCGGGAGATCAGCGAGGAGCAGAAGGCCAACCCGCGGAAGATCCCCACTCTGCGGATCTTCGTGTCCGGCTCGGCGCCCGTCCCGCCGCACCTGGTGGAGCAGGTGAGCGAGATCCTCGGAGTACGGGTGTACGCGCTGTGGGGCATGACCGAGAACGGCGGCGTCACCATGACCCGGCCCGAAGACCCGCCGGAGCGGGCGGGCGAGAGTGACGGCACCGTCGTCACCGGCATGCAGGTGCGCATCGTCGACGAGGAGAACCAGCCGGTCCCGGCCGGCGAGATCGGCGCGCTGCAGGTACGCGGCGCGGCCCAATGCCTCGGCTACTACCGGCGCGAGGAGATCTACGCCAAGTCGCTCACGCCGGACGGCTGGTTCGACACCGGCGACCTGGCCCGCGACGACGGGTACGGCGGCGTGCGCATCTCCGGCCGGACCAAGGACGTCATCATCGCCAACATGTGCCTCAAGCTGCCGGTGAGCGACATCGAGGCGCTGCTGGGCAGGCACCCCGCCGTCCGCGACATCGCGCTCATCGGCATTCCGGATCCGAAGCTGATCGAGCTGGTGTGCGCCGTCGTGACACCGTCCGGCGAACCGCCCACGCTGGAGGATCTGCGGACGTACCTCAAGGACGCCGGCGTGAACAGCTGGTTCTGGCCCGAACGCCTCGAAGTCGTCGAGGCCATGCCACGGACCGTAACGGGCAAGATCCGAAAGGTCGAGCTCCGCGAGCAGTACGGCGCGGCGTCCAGCTGAGGTGCGCGGATCCCGGGCGCTCCCCCTGGCGGTGCTGTGCGGGAGCGCCTTTCTCGGTGCGATCGACGTACAGCTGGCCAACATCGCCTTCCCCGACATGCTCCGCAGCTTTCCGAGCAGCGGGCTGCCCGAACTCTCGTGGGTGTTCAACGGCTACGCGATCACGTTCACGGCGGCGCTGCTGCCGGCGGGCGGTCTGGCGGACCGGTTCGGCTATCGGCGGGTGTTCCTCGCCGGGCTGACGGTGTTCGTGGTCGGCGCCGCCCTGTGCGCGGTCGCCCCCTCGGCGGGCATCCTGATCGCGGCCAGGGTGGTGCAGGGCGTGGGCGGTGGCGTGATCACCCCGCTGACGCTCGCGCTGATCCTGCCGTACTATCCGCCGGAACGGCGCGGCACGGCGATCGGTCTGTGGAGCGCGACGCAGTCGGTGGCGACCGCCTCCGGGCCGTCGCTCGGCGGTCTGCTGGTCGCCGTCTGGGACTGGCGTACGGTGTTCTTCCTCCACCTGCCGGTCGGGCTCGTCGTGCTGTTCGGCACGTGGCGGACCCTGGCACGGACGCCGCCGTCCACCCCGTCACGGATGCCGGACCTCATCGGTCTGTTCCTGCTGGTGGCGGCCATCGGCCTGCCCTCGCTGGCCATCGTGCAGAGTGACGCGTGGGGGCCGGGCAGTCCGGGTACGATCCTCGCCCTCGTCGCCGGTGTCCTCGTCGGCGTGCTCTTCGTCCGGCGGTCGCGCTCCCACCCCGCTCCCATCGTGGACCTGAAGATCCTTCGGGCACGGGGCACCCAGCGGGCCAACCTCGCGATGTTCCTCCTCGGGCTGGTGATGTTCGCCCTTCCGCTGGCCAACATCCTGTTCCTCACCAAGATCTGGGGATATTCGGAGGCTCAGGCGGGGCTCGCCGTCACTCCCGGCGCGGTCGTACAGGTGCTCACCGCACCGCTCGCCGGGCGACTGGCGGCCAAGACCGGGCACCGCAGGCTGGCGTTGGGCGGGGTGGTGCTGCTCTCGCTCGCCACCGGCTACCTTGCGGTCGCGGCCGGGGGCGGTCAGGCGTACCTCGCGGTGGTCCTGCCCGCGGTCGTCGCCACCGGGATGGGCGTCGCCGTGCTGGTCAACGCGCTCAGCGGTGCCGCCGTCGCCGAGATTCCGCCCGCCCGGCTGGCCACCGGCACCGCCATGTCCGTCACCTCGCGCGCCTGTGGGGCGGTCATCGGCGTCTCCGCGCTCGTACTGGTGCTGTCGGGGGATCGCCTCGGCTCGACCGCCGCGTACCACGGTGTCTGGGCGACCATGCTCGGGCTCTGCGCCCTCATCGCCGTCGCCGCCTCGGGGCTGCGCAGCCCCGAGGCACCCGCCACGGCGGACGCCGGTCGGCGCGAACCCGGCTCGAAGACGCCGTGACGGACGCCGTCCCTCAGGCGGGCGGCGTCCCTCAGGCGCTGTCCCTCAGGTGCTGGTCCTCAGGTGCCGGTCCTCAGGCGGGGACGACCTCGAAGCGGCGGTTGGTGAGGCTGGGGTTCTTGGCGCGTACGGTCTTCACCCGCTCCGCGCCGATGACCGCGGACGCCACTCCCGGAGCCTCGCCCGCCGAGGCCGCTATCTGGCCCATCGGGTCCACGACGGCGCTGTGGCCGGTGCAGGTCGGGCCGGTCTGCCCGCAGGCGATGACGTAGGCGGTGTTCTCGATCGCGCGGGCGCGGGCCAGCGTGATCCAGTGGTCCTCCTTGGCGGGCCCGGCGACCCACGCGGCGGGTACGACGAGCGCCTCGGCCCCGGCGTCGACCAGGAACCGGGCCATCTCGGGGAAGCGGAGGTCGTAGCAGGTCATGACGCCGAAGGTCAGGTCGCCCAGGGTGAAGATCAGCGGCTCGGGCTTGTGCGCCTGGACCCGGTCGGACTCGCGGTAGCCGAAGGCGTCGTAGAGGTGGACCTTGCGGTAGACGCCCACGAGGTCACCACCGGAGTCCACGGCGATCACGGTGTTACTGGGCTTACCGAACCCTCCAGCCGACGCCTCGGTCGCGCCAGGCCCTCCGGTCTGCCCCTCAGCCATGCCGGACCCTCCCGCCGGTGCCTCGGTCATGCCGGCGACGACGGCGATGCCGTGCTTCTTGGCCAGCGCGCGGATCGTGGTCGCGAAGGGGCCGTCAAGGGGTTCGGTCTCCGAGACGATGTCGGCTGTGACGTCCGAGTTGGAGTACATGGCGTTCTCCGGCAGGACGATGAGCTGGGAGCCCTGGGCCGCCGCCTGCTCGATCAGTGCGGTGGCCGCTTCCAGGTTGGCGGACTTGTCGGTGGTGGCGCCGAACTGGCCGACGGTGACGAGCATGCTGTGTCTCCTAACGATTGCGGGTGAGTTCGCGGGTCTGGTCGAGAGCGGCCCGGAAACCGGCCATGATGGCGCCGTGCTCCATGGTCAGGACGAGTTGGTCGGCGCCGTTCGCCAGCGCGAACGCCTTCTCCTCCGCCGACCACGCGGGCAGCACCCAGGGCTTGCCGGCGGCGCGGGCCGCGTCCGCCACGATCTTGAGGTCGGCGAAGTCGCCTTCCGACCGGCTGTAGGCGCCGCGCTCCCGGCGCAGGGACAGGTCACTGGGGCCGACGAAGACGCCGTCGACCGTGGGGAGCGCGAGGATGTCGGCGATCTGCTCCAGCGCACCGGCGTCCTCGATCATGGGGTAGACGCGGGTCTCGCGGTCCTGCCGGGCGGTCCACTCGTCGTCGAAGCCGCCATAGCGCGTCGTACGGCCGCCCGCGAAACTCCGGTCACCCAGCGGCGGGAACTTCCCGAACGCGCAGATGGCGGCCGCGTGCGCGACGCCCTCGATGTGGGGCACGACGACGGCGGTGGCGCCGAAGTCGAGGGCCTGCTGGATCGGGCCCCGCTCCGGCCCCAGGACCTTGGCCAGCACCTCCAGATCGAGAGCGCGCAGGAACGGGATATAGCGTTCCAGATCGGCCAGATCGAACGAGCCGTGTTCGATGTCGAGGACCACCGCCCCGTAACCCAGGTCCGCCACGATCTCGGCCGCGGCGAAGCTCGGACCGGACAGCCAGGCGGCGTATCTCCGGTCTTGCTGGTCCTGCAATGGATACTCCTAACAGAAACTGGTATACGCTGTGTATACACATGAACATGGGGGGTGGCATGGATTGGGAACCGGACAGGGTCCCGGCGACGACGGCCGGTGAGCGTGCTTACCGGTGGACGAGGGAGGCGATCCTCGGCGGCCGGTTTCCTGAGGGTTCCTTCCTGGAGGAGAAGCTGGTCTGCGACGAGGCCGGCGTGTCGCGGACTCCCGTCCGGGAGGCGTTCCACCGTCTGGCGGCCGAGAAGTACATCGACCTGCAGCCCAGGCGCGGCGCCCAGGTGCGGAGCGTCACGGCCGGCGAGCTGTTCGAGACCTACGAGATGCGGCAGGTGCTCGAGATCCACGGTTTCCGGATCCTGTGCGAGACGAAGACCGACATCCCGGCGGGCCTGTCCGCGCACCTGGACCTGATGGAGGAGCCCTCGACGCTGGCGCGGTGCCGGGCCGGCGACCGCGACGCGATCGCCGAGCACGCGAAGATGGATTTCTTCTTCCACTATTCGTTTGTGAAGGCGACGGGCAACACCGTCCTGACCGACCTGTTCACCAGCCTCCAGCCGCGCCACCAGCGGATCGGGGTCAGCGCGATCTCGCTGCGGCCCAACCGGCTGGCGGTCATCGGCCCGGAGCACCGCGCCCTGCTCGCGGCGCTGACCGAGCACGACTTCGAGGCCGCCGAACGTACGCTGCGCAACCATCTGCGCCCCGACGAGTCGGTGGTCTCCCGCCTGAAGTGAACACCCGATAGACAGCTCGATCACTTCGCCATGGCCCGCCACAGCTCGCGGCGCTCGGCCTGCTCGGCGGGATCGGGCACCGGCGCCGCCGCGACGAGCCGCTTGGTGTAGTCGGTCCGCGGCTGGTTCAGCACCTCACGAGCCGGGCCGTGCTCGACCAGCCGCCCGTGCTGCAGGACGGCGACGTCGTGCGCGAGCAGTTCGACGACGCCGAGATCGTGGCTGATGAACAGGCAGGAGAAGCCGAGCCGGTCCTGCAACTCCTGGAACAACCGCAGGACGGTGGCCTGCACCGACACGTCGAGCGCCGAGGTGGGCTCGTCGGCGATGAGCAACTCGGGCTCCAGCGCCAGCGCGCGGGCGATCCCGACGCGCTGCCGCTGACCGCCCGACAGCTCGTGCGGAAACCGGTCGGCCCAGCTCTTGGGCAGCTCCACCTGTTCCAGCAGGTCCAGCACCCGCTCGCGTACGGCGGCGCGACCGGCGTACCGATTGATGATCATCGGTGCCGCGATCGAGTCGCCGATCGACCGGCGCGGGTCGAGCGAGGAGCCCGGATCCTGGAAGACCATCGAGTACGTCCGGCGGAAGTCGCGCAGTTGCCCGGCCTTGAGCCCCGTCACCTCGCGCCCGCAGATCTCGATCGCGCCCGCCGAGGCCCGCGCCAGCCCGACGATCGCCCGGCCGATCGTGGACTTGCCCGAGCCGGACTCCCCCACGAGACCGAGGACCTTCCCCTTCTCGATGGCGAAGCTGACGCCGTGTACCGCTTTGAAGCCTTTGCGACCGAGCCGGCCCGGGTACTCGACCTCGAGATCGGTGACCCGCAGCGTCATGCCATCAGCGGGCTCGGCCGTGGCGCGGGCCGGTTCCGCCTGCCCGCGCCGGGGCACCGCGGCCAGCAGCTTGCGGGTGTACTCGTGGCGGGGGTCGGCGAACAGCCGGGCGACCGGCGCCTCCTCCACGACCTCGCCCTGCTTCATCACCACGACCCGGTCGGCCAGGTCGGCGACCACTCCCATGTCGTGGGTGATGACGATGACCGCCGAGCCGAGGTCCTTCTGCAGGCGGCGCAGGAGCTCCAGGATCTCCGCCTGCACGGTGACGTCGAGGGCGGTGGTCGGCTCGTCGGCGATGATGACCTCCGGCGAGCCGGAGATCGCCATGGCGATCATCGCGCGCTGCCGCTGACCGCCGGACAGCTGGTGCGGGTAGCTGTCGATCCGCGACTCCGGCTCCGGGATGCCGACCTTGCGCAGCAGTTCCAGGGTCCGCGAGCGGGCCTCGGCGACGGGCAGGCGCTCGTGGCACTGGATCGCCTCGATGATCTGCTCGCCGATGGTGTAGACGGGGTTCAGCGCGGTCATCGGCTCCTGGAAGATCATCGCGATCCGCTTGCCCCGGATGGCGCGCAGCGGCTCCTCGCCGAGGCCGATCAGCTCGGTGTCGCCGAACCGGATGCTCCCGCGGCGCCGCGCGTTCGGCGCCAGCAGCCCGAGCACCGACATCGAGCTGACGGACTTGCCCGAGCCGGACTCCCCGACCAGCGCCACCACCTCGCCCTTGGCGACCGAGAAGCTGACGTCTTTCACCGCCGTGGTCCACTCGCCCGCGATCTGGAAATCCACCGAGAGCTGCTCGACCGAGAGGATCGTGTCGGTTGTCATGTGTCTCCCCAAATGCTCATGCAGGGCTACTCGGCTTTGGTGTTGCGGTCGTACTCCTGGATGTAGGCGGAGCAGAAACCGATGACCCGCTCGATCCAGATCTCGCCGATCTTGGCGTCGCCGAGGCTCACGTCGCCGGTGCAGCCGGTCTCGCTCACCTCGGAGAAGTCCCAGAAGACGGTCCCGCGTACGGTCTGGCCGGGGATCGCCGTCTCGAGGTAGCTCGTCGGCGTCCAGCCGCTGCCGGACGCCAGGCCGCCCGGGACGGCCAGCTCACTGCGCACCTGCTCGGGGAACATCGCGAGCATCGCGGAGTGCTCGGGCTCGGCGCCGTGTCCGTACGCGGTGGTGGGGTCCTCGTACACGTCGCGCATGAGCGCGTAGCCGAGCTGCCACGGGTACAGGTGCCCGATCAGCACGCCGAGGTCGCGGCGCGCGTCGAGGGCGGCGCCGGTGACGGGCCCGACGTTGCCGCCGTTGTTGTCGACGATGATGATGCGCCGGAATCCGGACTGGACCAGCGCCTCGATGATCTCGTACGTGACGTTGCGCAGGGTCGCCTGGCTCAAGGAGAGGTTGCCGGCGTAGCCGCGGAAGGTGCCGGAGTGCCCGTAGTGGAGGGCCGGGGCGACATAGCATCCGTTCTCCGCCGCCAGCTTGTCGGCGACCCATTCGGCCACGATGGAGTCCTCGTGGATGGGCAGGTGCGGGCCGTGCTGCTCGACGGCGCCGATCGGCAGCAGGATGATCGGGTCCCGTTCCGCCAGCTCCTTGACCTGGGTCCAGGAGAGCTCACCGAGCCTGTGGGTGGAAGGGAGGGTCATGTGGTGGTTCCTTTCAGTTGGTGCCAGGACTCGGTGGGTGCCACGTCTCAGCTGGTGCCTCGGCGGCGCGGGTCGAGCAGGTCGCGCAGGCCGTCCCCGAACACGTTGAGGGCGAGGACGACGAGGATGATGAGCACGGACGGGTAGATCAGCAGCGTCGGCTGGACCTCCAGGAAGTCGCGTCCCGAGCCGACCATCGTGCCCAGCGAGGGCAGCGGTGGCTGCGCGCCGAGGCCGAGGAAGCTCAGTCCGGCCTCCATCTGGATGGCGAAGCTGACCGACAGGCTGAGCTGGACGATGATGGGCGCGGCCACGTTCGGCAGGATCGTGCCGGCCAGGATGCCGGCCGGTTTCGCGCCCATGATCTTCGAGGCTTCGACGTACTCCAGGTTCCTGATGGACAGCACCTGGGTGTACACGATCCTGGTGAATCTCGGGATGTACAGGACGCCGATCACCAGGACGACGTTCACCAGGGCCGGCCCCAGGATCGCCACCACCGCGATGGCCAGCACGATCGGGGGGAAGCTCAGCAGGACGTCGATGCCGCGCATGATGATCGTCGAGACCCAGCGGCCGACGTACCCGGCCACCAGTCCGAGCGCGACGCCGATGACCGCCGCCACCAGGACCGCCGACAGCGCCACCCCGAGGGAGACCCGCAGCCCGATGAGCAGGCGGGACAGCACGTCGCGGCCGAAGTCGTCGATGCCCAGCGCCGCGCCGGAGGTCAGCGGCTTGCCGACGATGTCGCGGTAGTCGTACGGGGCGAGGAACGGGGCGAACACCGCGACCAGCGCGACCAGCAGCAGGAAGGCGCCCGCGACGGACGTCCTGCGGTTGGCCAGCAGCCGCCGCAGGAAGGTCTTCCTGTCGGCGCTCGTGATCGCCGGTGCGCCTGACAGCACAGTGGCCATGATCAGTTGTCCTCCGCCCGGGGGTCGAGTGCCCTGACGACCAGGTCTCCGACCAGGTTGACCAGGATGACGATGGTGGCCGCGGCGAGGACTACGGCCTGGATGACGGGGTAGTCGCGCTGCCCCACGGCGTTCATGAGCAGGGAGCTCATCCCCGGCCAGCCGAAGATGGTCTCCACCAGGACCGTGCTGCCGATCAGCGTCGTCAGCTCCACCGTCGTCACGGAGACCACGGACAGCATCGCCGTACGCAGGGCGTGCCGGTTGATGACGCGTTTCTCCACCAGCCCCTTGGCGCGGGCCGTACGGACATAGTCGGCGTTGAGGGTCTCCAGCATGGACGCCCTGGTCATCCGGGTGACCACGGCGCACGAGGCCGCCGTCAGCGTGACCACCGGCAGGATGAGGATGTGCAGGTGCGTGAGGGGATCTTCGAACGGTGAGGCGAAGCGCGCCGGCGGCAGGATCGGGATGAGGATGGCGAACACCAGCAGCAGCAGTGTGCCGACCACGAAGACGGGCAGGGAGATCCCGAAGATGGACCCGGCGACCAGCACGTGGTCCGACGGCTTGTCGGCGCGGGTGGCGGCCATCCGGCCTAGGACGATGCCGACCACCAGCGAGACGGCCAGCGCGATCAGGACCAGTTCCAGCGAGTTGCCGATGCGGGAGGGCAGGTCCTGCATCACCGGGCGCCCGCTGATCAGCGAGGTGCCGAGATCGCCCTGGAACAGCCGCGCCCAGAAGCCGATGAACTGCCCGAAGAAGGGTTCGTCGAGGTGCATCGCCAGCCGCGTCTGGGCGATCTGCTGCTCGGTGGCCGCCTCGCCCAGCACCGCCTTGGCGGGATCGCCCGGGATGAGGCGTACCAAGAAGAAGACGATGGTGCCGACGAGGAGCAACTGCAGGATCGCCTGCGCGAACCGCTTGGCCAGGAATCGCCTCACGCCGTCTTCTCCATCCAGGTCCGGCGCAGGGCCGTGGCGGTCCAGGCGCCCTTCGGCGGGTGCTCGTATCCCTTGACGTAGGTGTAGTGAGCCTCGCCCTGCTCGCGGCGGACGGTGTAGGTCATCGGAACCAGCTCCAGCGCCCGCTTCTCGATGTCGAGGTAGATCTCGTCGCGCAGGCTCTGCTCCGAGGTCTTGCGCCCCTGGGCGAGCAGCTCGTCGATCTTGTCGTCCGCGAAGTCGAGGTACTTGGCGAAGGTGCCCGTACTGCCGATGAAGTCGCCCAGCGACGCGGGGTCGCCGAACTTCGGCGCCGTCCCCCAGGAGTGGACGGGGAAGACCTTGTCGGTCACGCTGGCCCGGAAGGTCAGCCATTCCTGCTGCGTGAGGTTCACGTTCAGGCCGGCCGCGCGCAGGCCCGGCAGCATCGCCTGGGCGGGCCGGGCGATGACCGAGTAGGAGCTGGTGGTGACCACCGGCAGGGTCAAACCCTCTTGCCCGGCCTGTTTCAGCAGGAACCTCGCCTGTTCAGGGTCGTACGGCATGGTCCCGTCGAGCCCACGCGCGTACGGAGCGAACGTCTCTGACATCAGCGCGCCGTCCATCGGCCTGCCGTGCCCGAGCAGCGCGGTGTCCAGAACCGACTGCCGGTTGATCGACATGGCGATCGCCTTGCGGACCCGCACGTCGTCGAAGGGCCGCTTGCTGGTCACGAACCCGACGAAGCCGAAGCCGAAGGTCTTGTCCGAGGCGAACCGCAGCCGGGGGTTCTCGGAGATGACGCCGACGTGGGTGGCCGGGACATAGTCGATCATGTCCACGGTCGCCGTGCGCAGGGCCATCACGCGGGCGTAGTCGTCGCTCATCGGCTGGAAGACGATGCCGTTGAGGTACGGCAGGCCGGACTCGAAGTAGTGCTCGAACCGGACGAAAGTGGTGCTCACTCCGGGTATGCGCTCCACGAACCGGAACGGGCCGGTGCCCATGACCTGCGTCTTGGTGTTCGCCCCCGCCTCGATCCACTTCTTGGAGACGATGTTGGTGGTGGGCGCGGCCAGCGCGAACGGGAAGGCCACGTCGGGCCGCTTCAGGGTGAAGGTCACGGTCGTGGCGTCGGGCGCCTCGACGGAGGTGACCTGCGTGAGCAGCGGGCCCGACGCCGCCGCGGTCTCCTTGTCCATCATGCGGCGGAAGGAGAAGACCACGTCCTCGGCCGTCATCGGGGAGCCGTCGTGGAAGGTGACCCCTGAGCGGAGCTTGACCTTGTAGGTCAGCTCGTCCGCCCAGCCGAACTCGGTCGCGAGGTCCCCGACGATCTCTCCGGCGCCGTTGTACTGCACCAGCCCGTTGTAGGCGAGTTGCCGCAGGTAGTCGGAGGCGCTGCCGGTGCTGAGATGCGGGTCGAGGTTGGCCGGGTCCGTGGAGAGACCGAAGTACAGGATTCCGCCCCGGCTCGGGCCACCGTTACCGGCGCGGACCACCTGCATGGATTCGGGCAAGGTCGTGGGATTGCCGCAGGCCGCCAGGGTGGTGGTACCCAGCGCGGCGGCACTGCCTGCGAGAAAGGTCCGCCTGCTGATTACTGCCATGACATCTCCACCTCGTCGGCGCTTGGAGGATGCATCAGGTATGGCCCAGGTATACATGGCGTTTACCTCAAGGGTCAACGGGTTGCGGGCTAGCCGAATGTGCGGTAGGAGCTGGGCGAAAACCGATCTTCAGAAAGGCCCGGATCGCCGATGCACTCGCCCATTCCCCGCCCGGAGTACCCTCGGCCCGCCCTGATGCGTACGGACTGGCTGAACCTGAACGGCGAGTGGCAGTTCGAGATCGACGCCGGCGACTCCGGCCTCGAACGCGGACTGGTCGAACGCGAGCTGTCGGGCCGGATCACCGTCCCCTTCGCTCCGGAGAGCGAGCTGTCCGGCGTCGCGAACGTCGACTTCATGGAGTCGGTCTGGTATCGACGGACGGTCCGCGTTCCCGAGGCATGGGCCGGTCGCACCGTGCTACTGCACTTCGGCGCCGTCGACCATGACGCGACCGTCTGGGTCAACGGGCACGAGGTCGTGCGGCATCGAGGTGGTTTCACCCCGTTCACGGCCGATCTCACCGGCGTGGCCGCGCCCGGCGAGGACGCCGTGATCGTGGTCCGGGCCCGCGACAGCCGCCATAGCCTGCAGGCACGCGGCAAGCAGTCGAGGGAGTACGCCAACGCGGGCTGCCTCTACACCAGGACGACGGGGATCTGGCAGACGGTGTGGCTGGAGCCGGTCGGCGGTGTACACGCCCGCGAAGTGCGGGTCGTGCCCCAGCTGGCGTCGGCCGGCTTCGACGTCACCGTCCTGCTGCCGGCCAACCGGCCCGGCCATCGTGTCCGGCTCCGGCTCACCGAGACCTACGATCACGACACGAACGGTCCGGCCGGCGCCGTCCTGGCCGAGGCGGAGGTGCGCGCCGATCTCGACCTCTCCCCCAGGCTCACCCTGCGGCTGCCGGAAGGCTCGGTCAGGACGTGGTCTCCGTCGGATCCGCACCTGTACGGGCTGAGTGTCCAGATTCTCGACGCGGCCAGGGTCGTGGTCGACGAGGTCAGGTCGTACGCGGGGCTGCGCTCGGTCTCGATCGACGGGAACCGGTTACTGCTGAACGGCCCGCCGGTGTTCCAGCGGCTCGTACTCGACCAGGGATATTGGCCGCAGTCACTGATGACGGCCCCGAGCGACCGCGCGCTCGCCCACGACATCGAGCTGGGCATCGCGGCGGGTTTCAACGGGGCCCGGCTGCACCAGAAGGTGTTCGAGGAGCGATACCTCTACCATGCGGATCGGCTGGGCTATCTGGTCTGGGGAGAGTTCGGCGACTGGGGTGTCGACGCTTCCGGACCGGCCGGGGACAACCAGCGGCCGACGGCCTCGATGGTGACGCAGTGGCTCGAAGCCGTGCGCCGCGACCTGAGCCATCCGTCGATCGTCGGCTGGTGCCCGCTGAACGAGACCTCGCAGATCCTGACGGACCGGATCACCCAGCTCGACGACGTGACACGGGCGATGTGGCTGGCCACGAAGCTCGCCGACCCGACGCGCCCCGTCCTGGACGTGTCGGGTTACGCGCACCGCGTCGCGGAGACCGATGTGGTGGACTCGCACGACTATGAGCAGGATCCGGCGGTCTTCGCCGCGAACCACGCCGGCCTCGCCTCCGGGCGGCCGTTCATGAACACGAGCCCGGATGGCCCGATGTCCGCTGCCTATCGGGGGCAGCCGTACTTCGTCAGTGAGTTCGGCGGCATCTGGTGGGTCGCGGGCACCGACGAGGGTGGCGATGCGCTTGACCGGTCGTGGGGGTATGGGGTTCGTCCGGCCGGGGAGGAAGAGTTCTACGTACGGTTCGGCGGCCTTGTCAGCACATTGCTCGATAATCCGGACATGTTCGGCTATTGCTATACACAGCTCACCGATGTGTTCCAGGAGCAGAACGGCATCTATACCTTTGATCGCTCCATGAAGCTCGATGTCGAAAGGATCCGCGCGATCCAGGTGCGGCCCGCCGCCTGCGAACGGCGGTGACGCGTACACGAGGCAGCCTTGGCTGAGCGGGCGGCGTTCAGTCGGAGTAGCGCCGCTGTCTCACGCTGGCGGCCAGTGCGGCGGCCCTGGCCGCCTCTGTCGGGGTGAACGGCAGAGCGGGGCGGCTGACCAGGAGCGCCCGTTCGGGATGGACGGAAATCACCAGAGTGGTGCCGGACTCGCCGCTGTCGGCGAGGGTGTCTCCGGGGCGTCGCCACTGGACGTCCGGGGCGCGCAGCAGCTCCGCCATCGCATGGGGCAGCTGCTCCGGGTCGTCGCTGACGGCATGGGCCAGGACGAGGGCCTGGACCCCGGGGTCGACCAGGTCTTTGACGTAGGCGCGGACGATGACGATGTCGAGCCCGCCGGCCTTCTCGACCGCCGACCGCAGGTCCTCCTCGCTCAGCTGCGTAGGCGCCTCGACGACGAACTCGTCCAGGGCGTCGCAGCCGGACGGAGAGATCGCGCTGCTGCCGGTCGCGGCGATGTGCAGGGCCAGCACGTTGCAGTCCAGCCTGGCGAACGCCGTGGCCAACTCCGCCAGACGGCCCGGCCGGTCGACCACCCGCGTGCGGATGCGCCACAACTTCATCGGCCGGCCTCCCTCGATATCGATCACCTCAGCGGCTTGGCGCTCGGTTCCCCATCGTTTGTGGCCTTCGCGGCCCAGGCGTTTGCGGCCGGGTCGTCGGTGGGCCAGGCGTTTGTGGACGAAGGTGAACATGATGAGCCCCGCACCGAGGGTGATCAGCACCGCGGGGCCTGGGGCGGAGTGCCCCATAAGAGTGGCGAACAGGTGGGCCAGACCGACCGCGACGAAGAGCACCGCCAGTTCTACGACCTCACGCTTCCACGAGGCGGCGGCCTGCTCAGGAGTGTGCGCCCGATCTACGTCTTTCGCATCGCTCATGCGGGCAGGATGGCAGTCCGCTGTTTCGCAACCACGCGACGTGCGGTTTCACCGACATTAACCCTCGCCAGGAGCGGCCGGGCTCGCGACACATGCCCTCAATGCGACGAGCCGGGGCCCGCACCTCTTCAGGTGCGAACCCCGGCTCGTCGTGCGTGACTAGCGTCAGGCGGGAACGATGTTCTCGGCCTGCGGGCCCTTCTGGCCCTGCGTGATGTCGAAGCTGACCTTCTGGCCTTCCTGCAGCTCGCGGAAGCCCTGGGCAGCGATGTTGGAGTAGTGGGCGAAGACGTCAGCGCCGCCGCCGTCCTGCTCGATGAAGCCGAAGCCCTTTTCAGAGTTGAACCACTTCACGGTGCCAGTCGCCATGTCGATCTCCTTTAGGATAGGCGAAATAGACAGAACCCGCAGGTCACGGGCCCCACGTCGCCGAAATGACCCATCCGGAAATGACCGGCAAACAAAATGCGCCTGAGGGCTACGTCCCGTCAGGCGCACACAAAGTTCATTTGGGTACCAGAACTGCAACTGAGACCAGCCTACCATGGCCGCCACGCCGACGTGTCGGCCCCGCGTCGGCGTGCCGCTCACGATCGGCGAGGCGCCGGGGGCGGAGAGTGGGGACAGCGGGAGCGAGACCCCCGACCCACCGGTGCGAGCGGGTCAGGGCTTCCTGGCGATGCCGCCGTACATGAGGCGCTGGCCGACACTGAGCTCCTCGGGGACGGTGTCCTCGGGACGCCACAGGGGCAGCGGGACGACGCCGGGCTCGACCAGCTCGTACCCGTCGAAGAACGAGGTGATCTCCTCGGGAGTCCGGAAGCGGCCGGTGCCGAGCAGCGCGAGGAACTTCTTCTCCGCGTCACGCGCGTCCTGGGTGGCGGAGCAGAAATGGGTGATGAAGAGGTAGCTGCCGGACGGGACCGCCGCCATGTACTCCTCGACGATGCCCTTCGGGGCCTCGCCGTCGTGCAGGTGGTGCAGGATGCCGACCAGCATCACGCCTACCGGCTGGTCCAGGTCGATGAGCCGCTGGACCGTCTCGTCGGCCAGGATCGACTTCGGCTCACGCAGGTCGGACGTGACCACCCCGGTCCGGTCGTTCTCGGCCAGGATCGCCCGTCCGTGGGCCAGCACCATCGGGTCGTTGTCGACATAGACCACGTGCGCGTCCGGGTTGGCCCGCTGCGCGACGTGATGCGTGTTCTCCACCGTCGGCAAACCGGAGCCGAGATCGATGAATTGCGTGATGCCGCGCTCGACGAGAAAGCGCACGCCCCGGCCGAGGATCTCCCTGTTGTACGTCGCCACATCGTAGATCTCTGGGACGACTTTCACGATCTCGGCGACGAACGCGCGATCGACCTCGAAGTTGTCCTTGCCGTTGAGCACGACGTCATAGGCCCTGGCGATGCTGGGCCGGGTGGTGTCAATGCCATTTGCCCATAAGTCCGACTTTTCGGTCACGGTGGACTCCTCGCGAGATCGGGAACAGTCGAAATGATCATAAGGCCGTTGAATGATCATATGCCGGGCAAGGCGGGAGGCGGGTGTTCCTGGACATGCCATTTGAGGAATGTTGGGGTGATTGATGACTTATGTCGGATCTAGTCTGAGAGGGACCTGCGCCAAATGTCGACAGGAGGAATGTCATGACAAGGTTTATGGATGTCCACCACGACATGGTGGGCATCACTGACGAGCAACTCCGTGAAGCGCACGAGGCCGACCTCGCGATCCAGAGCGAAGAGGGCGTGTCCTTCATGCAGACCTGGGCGGACCCTGAGGAGGGCGTCATCTACTGCCTGTCCGACGCACCGAGCGCGGAGGCCGTGCAACGCATTCACCAGCGGTCGGGCCACCCCGCCGACGAGATTCACCCCGTGCCGCTGGCTCTCTGACCGCTCGCCGGGGAGCCGCCTCCACCGGGCATGCACGATCGAGCCCACTGCCGGCAGGATCACCTGCGGAAACGGCGGAGATCGCGTTAATTGTCGCGGCGGACTGATCCTGCCCGTTGAAGTCGAAGCCCCGTCCACGTACGCGTCCAGCCCACCCTGCCGCCGCTCGCCCTCGGCGCGGTCGGGGAGTGGCCGGCGCGGCACCGGTACAACGACATCTGGGACTCGTTACGGATGGAGTTCGACGCCGGCATCAAGATGGCGGAGGACCTGAGTGATCGGGTGTTCGCATCCGAGCGCCGCGGCGGAGGGCCGGGGCCGCGTCGCCAGGATCGGGCGTCTGGAGTCGAGGCTCGCCAACCTGAGCGCCCAAGGTGACTCAATGTCCCGGAGGTGGCCGAAGGAGACCGCCCCTTTCCGGGAAGCGAGCCCGGACGGCTGGAAGCGGCACCTGGTGAATGGCTACGCCGGTACGGAGGAGGATCTGGGCAGGGCCAAGTCCGAGCTGGCGAGCTGGAGCAAGACCACCGATGCCAACCTGAAGAAGGCACAGAGATTCAGTTGGTCCGCGGTGGCCGCCGGGCTCGCGTGGGCGGCGCTGGTCATCCCGTCCGACGAGACCCTGGACCGCGCGGTGCTCGGGTGGGAGAGCTCGCGCCTGACCACCGTGATCCTCCTCATCTCCGGTCTCCCGCCCGTCGCCGCCGTACAGGGCGCCCAATGGTACGTCGCCCGTGACACCAACGTGTCGATCAAGGTGGGCGAGCGCGAGATCATCGGCTTCACGAGCCTGAAGGCCGCTGCCTGAGCAAACCCGGCCCAAGTGCCGGACCGGCGGCAAGCCCGCCTCCCCAGGGCGAGTGGAACATTCCTGTCCCTCGATGTCACGCCTCAAGGTCAGAGGCACGCAGAGGGCATCGGGAGCACCATGATCGATGAGACAGGGATCGATGGGACAGACGGCCGCGAGAGCAAGGTGCTGATCCGGCTGGTGGGCTCCTTCGGGGTCGAGAGGGACGGCCTGCGCGAAACGGTCGGCGGGCGAGCCGGGACACTCTTGAAGCTGCTCGCGGTCGAGCGCGGCCACACGCTGCCCACCGACCGCGTCGTAGATGTGCTGTGGCACGACTGCCCGCCGAAACGGCCGGCGGAGAACGTCGCCACGTTGGTGAGCAGGCTGCGCAGGACTCTCGGCCCAGAGGCCGTGACAGGCGGCAGGCGGGGCTACCGGCTGGGCCGGCCACCGGCGGTGAGCGTGGACCTCGACGAGGCCGCCGCGCTGACCGCGGAGGCGGAGGGCCGGCTGGCGGTGAACGAGGCGGCCGCGGCCGTCGCCGCGGCGACGCGGGCGATCGAACTGCTCGACGACGGGGTCATCCTGAAGGGCGACTGCGACGCCCCTTGGGCGGCGGCGGCGCGGGGCGAGGCGGCCGGGCTGCTCAGGCGGGCACTGCACGCGGCTGCGACAGGGGCGCTCCGGAACGCCGAGCCGGAGCGGGCACGGCGGGCGGCGGAGTCGGCGGTGGCCGCGGATCCGTTCGACGAGGCGGCGCACCGCCTGCTGATGCGGGCGCACGCCGAGGCGGGCGAGCCCGCGCGGGCGTTGCTGGCCTACGAGCGGCTGCGCGACGTCCTGGCGGCCGAGCTGGGCACGGACCCGGCGGCAGAGACACGGGCGGTGCACTTGGCGATCCTGCGCGAGCAACCTGCCGGCCCCCCGACCGCGGAGAGGGATTCCGCGTTACCCGGGCGGGAGGAAGAGATGACCATGATCTCCCGGGCCTGGGCGGCGGCCGCGACGGGGCGGACCGGGGTGCTGCTGATCGTGGGTGAGGCGGGCATCGGCAAGTCCCGGCTGGCCGCGGAGACGGTACGGATCGCGCGGGCCACCGGCGGGATCACCCTGGAGGCGCAGTGCCAGGAGATCGAGCGTTCGCTCTTCCTCCAGCCGTTCGCCGACGCGTTGACGCCGCCGGTCACCCGTCTCACGGAGTCCGTGCTCCGCGACATGGTGGGTGATGCGGCGCAGGCGCTGGCCGAGCTGATCCCGGAGGCGGCGCTGCGGCAGGGGCGCTACGGCTCGGCTGGGCAAGTCGCCGGGCGCAGGTCCACCTATGAGGCGGTGGCCGCGTTTCTGCGGGCACTGGGGGCCAGGAAGCCGGTCCTGCTGGTGCTGGAGGACCTTCACCTGGCCGGCAAGGAGACCGTCGAGCTCGTGCACTACCTGGCCCGCCGGGTCTCCGGCGCGCGCCTGCTGGTGGTCGTGACGGCACGCTCGGCGGAGAACACGGCGGCGCTGGAGGCGCTCGGGCATGCAGCCGTCCGGCTGGAGCTGGGGCCGCTGCCCGCGCGGTCGGTCGCGCGGCTGGCCGCAAGGAGCGGTCAGGGCAGGTGGGCGGACGACGTCTTCCGCCGGACACGCGGTCACCCGCTGTACGTCGTCGAGCTGCTGCGCGGCCTGGCGGCGGGTGAGCACGGGGTGCCGGCGGGGCTGAGCGCGGCGGTGCTCGCGCGGGTTCACCGGACCGGCTCGCTGGTGGAGCGCCTGCTGCGGGCCGCCTCGGTGTTCCGGGGGACCTTCGAGCCCGCGCTGGCCGGGGAACTGCTCGGCCTGCCGCCGCAGGTGGCCGCCGAGCTGTGTGAGCGCGCGCTGAGGGTGGGATTGCTCGTGGTGACGGGCAGCGGGTACGAGTTCGCCAACGAGGTGACGCGGGAGTCCCTGTACGCCGCCACGCCCGTCCCGACCCAGCTGGTCTACCGCCGCCGTGCCGCCGATCTGCTCGGCCACCGCGACAACAGGCCGGTGCTCAACGGCCGGAGCCACCGCCCCGAACTCCGCTGAGGGGGAGTTCGTCGGCGTACATGCGGGCCTGCAGCTCGTACAGCTCCGCGTATCGACCGGATCGGGCGATCAGCTCGTCGTGCGTGCCCTGCTCCGCCAGCGCGCCCTCGTGCAGGAGGTAGATCCGGTCGGAGTTGCGTACGCTGGCCAGCCGGTGCGTGATCAGGATGACGATCCGGCCGGTGGCGAGGCGGCGCAGCGACTCGTACACGGCGAACTCGGCCTTGGCGTCCAGCGGCGCCGTCGGCTCGTCCCAGATCAGTACGGGCGCGTCGCGGAAGACGCCGCGGGCGACGGCCAGCCGCTGCCACTGACCGCCCGACAGTTCCTGTCCGCCGCGGAAGTACTTCGAGAGCAGCGTCTGCCAGCCGTTGGGCAGGTCGGCCACGACGGTGTCGGCGCCCGCCAGCTCGGCGGCGGCGCGCAGCGCCAGGTCGCCGGGGTCGTCGCGGCCGTGGCGGCCGGCTCGGACGTTGGCGCGGGCGGTGTGCGGCCATCGGATCGGGTCCTGGAGCACCATCATGATCCGGTCGCCGACGCTGTGCGGGTCCATCTCGCGGATGTCCACGCCGTCCCAGCTCACCTGCCCGTTCGTGGGCTCGTACAGGCCCGCGATGATCTTGGCGAGCGTGGTCTTGCCGGAGCCGTTCTCGCCGACGAGGGCGATGGTCTGACCGGTACGGACGGTGAGGTCGATGCCGCGCAGCGCCTCGCGGGTCCCGCCCGGGTAGCCGAACTCGACGCCGCTCAGCGTGATCACCTCCGGCGCGACCGGCGCCAGACGGGTGCGGGTGGCCGCCGCTCGGCTCCTGGAGGCGGCGTCGTCGACGAACTCCTGGTAGTCCGCCACGTACATGCCCTGCTCCAGCAGCTGGTGCGCCGAGTGGACCAGCCGGCTGAGCGCGGCGTTCGCGGTCCGCACGGCGATCACCGCGCCGCCGGCCACCGCCAGCGGGATCCAGCCCGCCTGCAGCAGCAGGCCGAGCACGGTGAACGTGATGGCGGACATGAGCCCGGTGAGCGCCCGGCCGACGGTGCCGACGCGTACCTGGCCCGCCTTCACCCGTACCTCCTGGTCGCGCAGCGGGTCGGCGACCTCGGCGTACTCCCGCAGCAGGAACTCCTCGGCCTGGCAGGCGCGGATCTCCGGCGCGGGGTCGCGCTGCGTGCCCAGCTCGGTGATCATCTGGACCCGGCGGTTCAGGGTGACCGTACGGGTCATGTGCGCGTACGCCAGCCGGGCCGAGCGCTGCACCGTCCAGGCCGACGGAAGTACGCCCAGCGCCAGCACCGGAAGCAGCGCGGCGTGCAGGACGGCCAGCCCGGTGAACGCGGCGGCGAACGCCAGCGCCGCGCCGACGAGGTCGACCAGGTTGTCCACGGCCCGCGCGAGGTGGAACAGGCCCCGATCCCGGGCCCGCTGCATCCGGTCGTAGAAGCCGGCGTCGTCGTAGGCGGCCAGCTCGACGCGGAGCCCCGCCGCGAACAGCTCCCCCTCCGCCATCCGGCGCACCGCGGGCGTCAGCCGGGCGTACGCGGCCGCGATGGCCGTCTCGACCGCCCCCCGCAGCAGGTACGCCCCGCCGACGAGGAGGATCAGGGGCAGCGCGGCCGCCACCACCTCCACGGTGGGGCCGGTGGCGAGCAGCCGTTCCAGCGCCCCCGTGGTGGCCAGCAGGCCGAAGGCCGTGGCGGCTCCCGACACGACCTGGAGCAGGACGACCGTGACGGCCTGCCGGGGGGCCGCCCGCGCCACGATCGCGAGCACCGCCCGGCTGGTGGCCGGCAGCCGGCGGCACATCCGCCAGAACCCCATGTCGCCCGCGTCGTCGAGTTGCCAGTAAGGCGACACCATTTCATGGGCATCTTCATGGGCATCGGCGGACGCGCTCAAGACGGCTTCACTGTGCTGGAGACCGGGCCGGGGTCGGGCAGGAGCACCGAGGGCAGTGGGCATTCGGGATGCATACGGAGCAACTGGTACGCGACTCCGCCGAGCCCCGGCATCAGCCCCGGAACGAACGCGTCCCTGGCGAACCCACTGACCGGCCCATGCTCCTCGACACTGCCGAGCAGGTGGGCCTCCAGCCGGGGCCGGTCCAGTCCGCCCGCGCCGAGCCCCGCGGTGACGGCGAGGTCCAGCACCTCCCAGGCCCCGAAGTCGCCGTGGCACAGGGTGTGGTTCCAGCCGATGCCGTCGGCCTGGCTGGACTGCGCCGCGCGCCGCAGCAGGTCACGCAGCCGTTCCGGGTCGCCGCGGCCCTCCATGAGCTGGTCGGCCGCCACGACCGCGATCCCGACGGACCCGTGGCACCACGCCGCCCCGATCTGGTCCGGGCCGCGCAGGTCGCGCCAGCTGCCGGTCTCGGGGACGTACAGGGTCTCCTCGTAGGCGAAGGCGGCCTCGGCGACGCTCGCGCAGTCGGTGTCGCCGGTGGCCGCCGCCAGCCGGGACAGCGCCCAGCCGATGCCGGTCGCCCCGTGCGCCAGGCCGCCGATGCCGTCGGGGAAGCCGTCGATCGTCCAGCACGCGGTGTCGCCGCGTACCTGTGCCGCCGACACCAGTTTGCGGCCGATCGTCCTGGCCAGGTCCCCCGCGTCGGCGTTGCCCGCGCTCTCGTGGAGCCGCAGCAGGGGCACCACCGCGCCCGCCATGCCGCGCACCAGGTCGAGCGACGGGTCGGAGTCCAGCGCGGCGGGCAGCTCGCGGACGAGGTCGGCCGACCGCGAGAACGCCTCGGCCGGCTCGATCACGCCGAGGCGTACCAGCAGCAGCCAGCCCCAGATCCGTGAGGCGAGCCCGAGGTAGCCGCCGGCGGGCGCGGGCCGGCGCGTCTTGATCTCGGCCCGGTCCTTGGCCCACTGCTCCTCCGCCATCCGCACGGTACGCAGCACGTCGGCCAGCAGTTGCCCGACGTCCGGAACCGGGTCGGCCCGTCCCGCCTCCATCTCACGCAGGTAGCCCGCCAGCAGCACGGCGATGCCGGCCGCGCCGCCGTACATGTCGAGGCCGAGCGGCAGCACCGCCCATCCGGTCGGGTTGAGCACCGGCGCGATCCAGGTGACGGTGCCGTCCTCGGCGCGTACGGCGGCGTCGGACAGCGATCGCATGATGTCGGCCGCCAGCGCCCGCCGCCTGCGGTCCAGGTCGTCGGTGTTCAGTACGGCTGGGAGCAGGCGCCGTTGGTCGGGTACGCCGCCCTCGTTCAGGTACGCGCTGACCAGGGCGGACTGGATCACCTGGTGCTCCAGAGCGAGGTCGGCCGACCGCCACCGGTCCAGCGTCCCGGCGATCAGGTCCTGGGCGGGACCCCACTGGGTGCCGCGCGGCCCGGTGAGCCGGCCACGGCGTGGCGTGGTGGCGAAGAACGGCACGTCGCCGTCCAGCAGCTCCTCGACCTCCGCCTCGATCACCTCGGGGTCGTCCGGCCGGCCGGGCGCGTTGGCCGCCTGCCTGGCCAGCAGGTCCGCCGCGCGCCGCCGGGCGGCGGGCTCGTCGTGCAGCGAGTGCGGGTGCCAGAGCATCCGCTGCAGCTCGGCGTAGCTCTCGGTGGACCTGAGTACGACCCGGATCGGCAGGTCGGCGAACTCCCCGAGCCACCCCGCCAGCTCGCCGCCCTCGTCGAGCTTCCTGAGCCGCCCGGTCAGCCGGGTGAACCCGTCGACCACCAGGTCCCAGTGCTTGCTCAGCACGGGCTCCGGGCTCGGGTGGTTGAGCGAGAGCGGGACGCGTACGGGCGCGAGGCCGATCCGCGCCTCGTCGGTGCCGACGCCGAGAATGACCGGCAGCTCCGTGACCGGCTGCTGGCCGGGCAGTGAGCCGATGGCGGACATGTCGACGCCGCGCCAGCCGAGCGCCAGCCCCCGGCCCGGCAGCAGCCCGGTGCCCAGCACCGAACCGCCGATCAGCGCCCCCGCCCGGTCCGCCGCGAGCCCGTAGCCGGAGACGCGCGTCGGCGGCTGGGGCGTGAACAGCGTCTCGCAGTCCACGACGGTCGGGATCGGTCCTGCGGCGATCAGGTTCTCGGCGTGCAGGTCGGTGCCGCCGATCAGCCGCATCACGGCCAGCCAGTGCCCGAGGTTGCGGTAGAAACAGCGCATTTCCTCGTCGTCGGCGCAGTACCGATGGGCGACGTGCTCAGCCCAGCCGTAGCCGTCGCCGCTCACCACGTCGGGGACCCTGATCCGGGTGTCGGCGGGCTCGTCGGCCAGCAACCGGCTCAGCAGCCGCGCCGCGGCCAGGTCCACGGCGACGGATCGCGGCTTGTAGACGACCTTGCCCGCGGCACAGGTCAGGATCGCCACGCTCTGCCCGCCGCGATGGCTGTCGCCCGCACCGAACTCGACGCTCACCAGCTCCCCCGGATCGCCCCCCTTGGCCTGCCCCGGCTCGCCCCCCTCGAGCGGCCGGAGCAGGGTCGTGAGCAGCGGGCGGTCGGCGGCGAAGCGGCAGGCCAGGCTCATCGCCGCCGCGCACCTGTGGCCGATCAGCCGTCGCAGGCGTGGGAGCAGGGTCGGGTAGTGGCCGCCCAGCGACTCCCAGAACTCCGGGTTCGCCGCCTGGGACTCCCAATCCCGCCACCTGGCCTCCGGGTCGGCGCCCGTGAGCCTGCCGGTGATCCTGGCCGCGTTCAGCTCCAGGAGCAGCACCCGGTTGGTCCTCATGCGCACGGTGTTCAGCAGCGCCGTGGCGGCGCCCGTGAGTACGGCCCGGCGCTCCGTTTCCGCCAGGCCCGCGACGGACCCGAGCCGGGCCGCCAGTCGCTCCAGTGAAGGTTCGAGCAGGCGGTCCAGCACGGTGTCGCTTACGGTGTATTCCCCCATGTCAGGTCAGCAGCACAAGCGCCCGGCGGAGGCGCTGCAGGCGGTGCCGCAGCCGCCCTCGGTGAGCGGAGGGGGAGGCGGGTTGCAGCCCGACGCGGCGAGGATGGATTCGAGGGTGATGTCCGCTTCCGCGTACTCACCGCTGGCGAACAGCGGGCCCGCCGGGTTGTCCCATCCTTCGACGAGCTGCGTGCCGCTCCGCCAGCCGGCCACGATCCGGTCGGCCTGCTCCGGGGTCAATTTGGGCATGAGATCGGTCCCTTCCTTGAGCCGAACAATCCGCTCAAGATGCTGCCAACCGACGTTGCAAATCCGTTGCAGCCGGGACATCGAGCGTGGGATCAGTCTTCTTCTGCCTGGACTTCTGCCTGGGCTTCCGCCAGGACTCGCTGGGCGACGGCGAAGGCGGCGTTGGCGGCCGGGACCCCGCAGTAGATCGCCGTCTGCAGGAGCACCTCGCCGATCTCGTCGGGGGTCAGGCCGTTGCGCAGGGCCGCGCGCACGTGCATGGCCAGCTCGTCCAGGTGGCCGCGGGCGACCAGCGCGGTCAGGGTGACACAGCTGCGGGTACGGCGGTCGAGGCCGGGCCGGTTCCAGATCTCGTCCCAGGCGTAGCGGGTGATGAGGTGCTGGAAGTCGCGGGTGAAGCCGGTGGTGGCGGCGACGGCCCGGTCCACGTGGGCGTCGCCGAGCACCTCACGCCTGGTACGCATCCCGGCCGCGTGACCGGAGTCGCCGCCAAGGTGGCCGACGATCGCGGATGTGACGGTGTCGGCCCGCTCCACACTCGCCAGGTGAGCCGCGCCGGGCACCACGCGCAAGAGCGCCCCGGGGATGCCTTGAGCCAGCGTGAGAGCCTGGTCCAAGGGCGTGGCCGGGTCGTCGGCCCCCGCGACAATCAGCGTGGGGGCGGTGATGGCGGCCAGGCGTCCGGTCAGGTCGCAGGATGCGATGGCGGTGCAGCAGGCCGCGTACGACTCGGCGTCCACGCGTTCCAGCATGTCCGTCACCCAACGGCCGTCGTAGCCGGCGGTGAACCAGCGGGCCGCCAGCACCGGGGCGAGCTGGGTCACGCCGGAGGCACGTACCAGCGCCGCCCGCTCCAGCCACGGGCCCGGCTCCCCGAACCGCGCCGACGTACAGCACAGCACCAGACTCCGTACCCGCCCCCGCCGACCGGCCTGCTGCCGACCGGCCGCGATCGCGGTGGCGATCGCGCCGCCGAGGGAGATGCCGCCGACCGCGAACTCTCCGTCCTGCGCGTCCTCCGTCTCGTCCACCAGGTCCAGTACGGCCCGCGCCAGGTCGTCGATCGTCAGGCCGGAGGTGGCGGGGGCCGAGCCGCCATGGCCCGGCAGGTCGTACCGGAGCACTCGCCACGACTGGGTGAGCGCGCTCAGCTGCGGGTGCCAGATGTCGAGCGTGGTGCCGAGCGACGGCCCGAGAACCAGCAACGGCGCTCCGGCGGGCCCGTCGACGCGGTGATGCAGCTTCATGCTCACGATCACTTCCGGTAGTCGTCCGGGACGCGGCGCTCGCGGTGTTCGCCCGGGACGCTGCGCTTGCGGTAGTCGGAGGGGACGCGACGCTCGCGGTAGTCGGCCAGGAGGCGATCGACGAGTTCCGGCGCGGCGCCCAGGTAGCCCTCGGGGTCGAGCAGTTCCTCGGGTCCCTCCAGCGGGCCCGGACGGCTCAGCGCCTCGTCGAGCGCGTCGCGGCCGAGGCGGACCGCGAGCCGTTCCGACACGATGCGCCCGCCGGTCAGACAGGCGTTGTCCCGCATCCTGTCCGGGAACACCTGGAGCCCGGCGACCAGCTCGGCGGCCGTCTCCGCGGCGCCGCCGGTCAGGCGGAGGCATTCGCGCAGCGGCGACCACTCCGCCTGCCAGGCGCCCGCGGCCCGCTCGTGCTCCCCCGCCTGTCCCAGCAGTTGGGCGTACGCGGGCACCTGGAGCGCCGCCGACCGGATCAGCACCGACAGGGCCGGGTTGCGCTTCTGCGGCATGGCCGAGGAGTTGCCCCGGGACGACTCGGCCACCTCGCCGACCTCGGTCTGGGCCAGGAGGATCACGTCGGTCGCCACCTTGCCCAGCGCGCCCGCCGTACCGGCCAGGGCCGCGCCCAACTCGCCGACCACGGACCGCTCGGCATGCCACGGCGCGAGCGGAGCGACCAGCCCGAGCTCCTCGGCATAGAGCTCGACCAACCGAAGCACCCGCACCTGCGCACTCTCGCCACCACCGGGTTCGGCAGCGGCTCCACCACCGGCCTCGGCACCAGCGGTGCGGCCTGGTTCGGTGCGGGCGCCTTCGACGAGGGCGGCTAGAGTGCCCGCCGCGCCGCCGAGCTGGGCGGGCAGGCGTAGCGCGCTCAGTCGGTCGCGGGCATGCAGGAGGCCGGTCAGCCAGCCCGCCGCCTTGAGCCCGAACGTCGTCGGGACCGCCTGCTGACCCAGCGTGCGAGCCGCCATCAGCGTGTCGCGATGCCGCTCCGCCAGCCCGGCGAGCACGTCCATGGCCGCGTCCAGATCCGCCACGATCAGGCTGATGGCACGCGCGGCGACCAGCATCGCGGCCGTGTCACAGATGTCCTGGCTGGTGGCTCCCCGGTGGACGAACACCGCCGCCCCGACGCTCCCGGAGGAGGCGGGGGCTTCGGAGGAGGTGCTGGTTTCGGCGGCGGTGACGGCTTTGCGCAGGTCGGCGACCAAGGGGACGACGGGGTTGGCGGCCTGTCTGGCTCGCTGGGCGAGGTCCGGTAGGTCCGCCGTGAACCCCGAGGCCACCCGGTTGATCAGGGCGGCCGCCGCACCGGGGATCAGCCCGGCGCGCCCCTGCGCACGGGCCAGCGCCGCCTCGGCGTCCAGCATGGCGCGCAGCCAGGCCGCGTCCGACGTCACCGCCTCCACCCGGGTGCCCGCCCGCACCGGCGCCAGCAGCCCGCTGTCCGCAGCAGCCCCGCCGGCAGTCCCGTCAGAAGTCAAGGAACACCGTCTCCCCATCCCCCTGGAGCCGCACGTCGAACCGGTACCGGTCCCCCGACCCCGTCGCGATCAGTGTCCCCCGCCGTTCCGGCTCCAAGCCGTCCAGCAGCGGATCAGGCAGATCCTCCAGGTAGACGCGGGTCAGCAACGACCGCAGCAACCCCCGCGCGAACACCTGCAACGACAGGTACGCCCCCTCAGGCCGCGCCGTACGGAAGCGAAACGAACCATCCGGATCCGTAGCGCAACGCCCGAAGCCGGACACTTCCCCATCGCCCCGCAGCAGCGCGCCGCGGTCGCCGGTGCGGCCCAGCCAGAGTTCCAGCAGCGCGTCCGGCACCGGCTCACCGGCGCCGTCCAGGACGCGGCCGGTCAGCATGATCGCGCCCGCGTGTCCGGGAGGCACCAGCTCCCAGTCGTGTGGGTACGGCAGCGCATGGCTGAAGAACGGCCCCACGGTCTGCGAGGGCGTGAGCTTCATGAAGGCTCCCTCCTGGGAGGGCGTGAGGTTCATGACGACTCCATCGGGGTTCGGCCCAGCACGATGTCGAAGGAGTAGCCCAGCGACCATTCGGGCTCCGTCAGGTCCATGGAGAAGGCCGAGACGAGCCGCTGCCTGGCCGGTTCGTCGGGGATCGACTGGAGGATCGGGTCGAAGGGCATCAGCGGATCGCCCGGGAAGTACATCTGCGTGACGAGCCGCTCGGTGAAGGCCCGCCCGAACACGGAGAAGTGCAGGTGCGCCGGCCGCCACGCGTTGTGGTGGTTGCGCCAGGGGTAGGCGCCGGGCTTGATCGTGACGAACCGGTAGCGGCCGTCCTCGTCGGTGAGGCAGCGGCCGGCGCCGGTGAAGTTCGGGTCGAGGGGGGCGGGGTGCTGGTCGCGTTCGTGGGCGTAGCGGCCGGCGGCGTTGGCCTGCCAGAGCTCCACCAGCGTGCCGCGGACCGGTTTTCCGGCGGAGTCCAGGATGCGGCCCGTGACGGAGATGCGCTCGCCGAGCGGCTCCCCGGCGTGCTGTCTGGTCAGGTCGGAGTCGAGCGCGCCGACCTCGTCGTGGCCGAAGACCGGGCCGGTCAGCTCGATCGCGTCGGGATCGCTCCTGAACGCCACCGGTGGCCGCGCGGGCGCGCGCAGGATCGTGCTGCGGTAGCCGGGGCTCAGGTAAGGAGGATGGGTCATGGCCGCCCTTCAAAGTTGATCATGGAAGCCCCACGTAGTTCTCCGCCAGCGTCGTGGCGGCCGCCTCGGAGGAGGTCACGTAGTCCAGGTAGGACAGCTGCAGCCGCCGCCCGTAGTCGTCGTCGGAGTCGAACGTGTGCAGCAGGGTCGTCATCCACCAGGAGAAGTGCTGGGCCCGCCAGACCCGCTTCAGGCAGGACTCGGAGTAGGCGTCGAGCAGGTCGGCCGAGCCGGTGGAGAAGAACCGGTCCAGCGCCTCGGTCAGGACGCGTACGTCGGCCACAGCGAGGTTCAGCCCCTTCGCGCCGGTGGGCGGCACGATGTGGGCGGCGTCGCCGGCGAGGTAGAGGCGGCCGTACTGCATGGGCTCGGCGACGAAGGCCCGCATCGGCGTGACGCCCTTGTCGAAGATCTCGCCGGTGTCCAGGACGAAGCCGGGTACGGTCTCCAGCCGCGCCTTCAGCTCGGCCCAGATCCGATCGTCCGGCCATTCCGCCACGGTGGCGTCGGGCGGAACCTGCAGGTAGAAGCGGCTGACCGTGGGCGAGCGCATGCTGTGCAAGGCGAAGCCGCGCTCGGTCCTGGCGTAGATGAGCTCATCGGACGAGGGCGCCACCCGGGCCAGGATGCCGAGCCAGGAGAAGGGATAGTCCCGCTCGAACAGCCGCAGAACGCCCGGCGGGATGGACGGCCTGGACACGCCGTGGAAGCCGTCGCAACCGGCGATCACGTCGCAGTCGAGCCGTTCGCCGCCGAACGTCAGGTACGGCTCGGCCTCCAGCGAATGCACGGCCACGTCCTCGATCTCGAACCGCACGTCGCCGCCCGCCTCCAGCCTGGCGGCGATCAGGTCCTTGACCACCTCCTGCTGGCCGTACACGGTGATGGACCGGCCGGGCACCAGCTTCTCGAAGGCGATGCGGTGGCCCTGCCCGCCGTACCTGAGCTCGATGCCCCGGTGCGGCAGGCCCTCGCGCAGCAGCCGCGCGCCGACGCCCGCCCCGACCAGCGTGTCCACCGTCCCCTGCTCCAGCACGCCGGCGCGCACACGGCGCTCCACGTACGCGCGACCGCGCTTCTCCAGCACCACGGAGGAGATGCCGCGCAGGTGGAGCAGGTGGGACAGCAACAGACCGGCGGGGCCCGCCCCGATGATCCCTACCTGAGTGCGCATGAGGGAAGCATCCTGCTTCGGCGGTCGATTGTTCGAGCTGCCTCTTCCACTGAGCGGAAGAATTGTGCAGGATTTGCGGTATGTCAGGGGGATCCCAGGGGCGCACGGTGACCTCCAAGGTGCTCGCCATCCTGGGCGCGTTCGACTCCGGGCACCCGCAGCTCACGCTGACCGACCTGGCCAGGCGCAGCGGCGTGCCACTGAGCACGGTGCACCGGCTGGTCGGCGAGCTGGAGGAGTGGCAGGCGCTGAGCCGCGCGCCCGACGGCCGGCTCCGCATCGGGCTGCGGCTGTGGGAGCTCGGCCAGCTCGCCCCCGCCAAGCTCCAGGACCTGGCCCATCCGTGGCTGCAGGAGCTGTTCGCGAGCACCGGCGAGAACGTGCACCTGGCCGTCCGAGACGGGCTGGAGGTCCTGTACGTGGACAAGGTGGCCGGGCGGCGGGCCGTGCCGATCGTGTCCAGGACGGGCGGGCGGCTGCCCATGCATCCGACGGGCGTCGGCAAGGCCCTGCTCGCCTACGAGCCCGAGTGGTTCGTCCGGTCGTACCTGGACCGCGTACTCGAACGGCCGACCCCGCACACGATCACCGAGCCGGGGCGGCTGGCACGCGAGCTGGCCACCGTACGCGCCCAGGGGTACGCGCTGACGTACGAGGAGATGACACTCGGCTCCTGCTCGGCCGCGGCCCCGGTCCTCGTCGACGGCCGGGCCATCGCCGCGCTCGGCATCGTGCTGTCCTCCAGGCGCGCCCGCGAGCTCCCCCGGCTGGTCGAGCCCCTGCTGACCGCCGCGAACGGTATCGCCAGAGCGTGCGCCGCCACGCCGTAGCCCTTGCCCAGAACTGCCCGTGGGCCATAACGTGCTCCGGTAAGCGCTTTCCAAAGGTCTCCAAAGGAGGTCGCCCGTGCCGTCCCCCCTGCGCGTCGCCATCGTCGGCGGCGGCGCGATCGCGAGCTTCGCGCACATGCCCGCCTTCCAGGAGTTGTCTGACGACATCGAGGTGGTCGCCGTCGTGGACGCGACCGCCGAGCTGGCCCAGGCGTTCGCCGACCGGTTCGGCGTGCCGTACGCCTCGGACGACCTCGAAGGCATGCTCGCCGAGGTACGCCCCGACCTGGTCGACGTCTGCAGCCCGCCCTCCCTGCACGCCGCCCAGGTGGCCGCCGCGCTGCGCGCGGGCGCGTGGGTGTGGTGCGAGAAGCCGCCGTGCCTGTCGCTGGCCGAGTACGACGCCATGGTCGCGGCCGAGCAGGAGGGCGGGCCGTACGCGGCGATCGTGTTCCAGCAGCGGTTCGGCTCCGGCGCGCAGCACCTGCGGCGGCTGATCGAGAAGGGCGCGCTCGGCACCCCGTACGTCGCGCACTGCCAGACCACCTGGTACCGCGACGACGCCTACTACGCGGTGCCGTGGCGCGGGCGCTGGGAGACCGAGGGCGGCGGCCCGGCGATGGGCCACGGCATCCACCAGCTCGACCTGCTGCTGGAGCTGCTCGGCGAGTGGAGCGAGGTACGCGCCATGGCGGCCAGGCTGGCGCGTGACGTCGAGACCGACGACGTCACGACCGCGCTGGTCCGCTTCGAGTCCGGCGCGCTGGCCACGGTGGTCAACAGCGTGCTGTCGCCGCGGCAGGTCAGCCACATACGCATCGACCTCGCCGACGCCACGCTGGAGCTGACCCACCTGTACGGCTACACCAACGACGACTGGACCTGCACCCCGGCCGAGCACGCCGGCCCGATCGAGTGGCCGCCCGCCGAGGACGAGCCCACCTCCCACCTGAAGCAGCTACGGGCCCTGGTGACGGACCTGCGCGCGGGCCGGCGGCCGCGGGCCAGCGGGCGGGACGGACGCCGGTCGCTGGAGCTGATCACCGCCATGTACAAGGCGGCGCTGACCGGCGGTACGGTACACGCGGGCGAGGTGGGCCCCGGCGATCCCTTCTACCGCAGCCTGCACGGCGACACCCCCGGATGGAGCCCCTCATGAGCGCGATCGTCTTCGAGGCGCACGGCGTGGAGCTGATGCGCTACGTCCACGAGCCCGACCCGCAGCCGTTCGAGGCGCCCAAGCCGTACATCCACCCGATGCGTACGCTGGCCGGTGACGTGGTGACCTCCTACCGGCCGCACGACCACCGCTGGCACAAGGGCCTGCAGCTGACCGCCTCGCACGTGTCCGGCCAGAACTTCTGGGGCGGCGGCACCTTCGTCCGCGAGGAGAAGCGCTACATCGACCTGGACAACAACGGCACGATGCGCCACGACACCCTCGACGTACGCGAAGACGGCCTGTCGGGGCAGCTGACCTGGCGCAGCTCGCGCGGCGAGCCCTGGGTGGAGGAGCGGCGCGAGCTCACCGTCGAGGCGGTCGACCCGGCGAACGGCTCCTGGGAGCTGGTCTGGCACACGACCCTCACCGGCCTGCGCGAGGAGCCGCTGCGTTTCGGCAGCCCCACCACGCACGGCCGCCCGCTCGCCGGATACAGCGGCCTGTTCTGGCGCGGCCCGCGCTCGTTCACCGGCGGCGAGGTGCTCGGCCCCGACGGGATGGGCGGCGAGGAGATGATGGGGCAGCGGGCCCGCTGGCTGGCCTTCCAGGGGCGGCACGACGAGGTGGACCGGTCGTCCACGCTGATCTTCGTACCGGAGCCGGGGCCGGAGTCGCACTGGTTCGTGCGCAGTGGCCCGTTCGCCGCCGTCAACCCCTCATGGGCCTTCCACCAGGAGTTCGAGCTGGCGCGCGGCCAGACGATCGCCCGCCGCTACCGGATCGTGCTGGCGACCGGCTGGTGGGGCACCGAGCGGATCGAGGAGCACCTGGCCAAGCGCCGAGCCGCCGACTAGTCGGCGAGCCGCTGCCCGCGCGGCGCAGGCGGCTGATCACCGGGCGCCTGGCTAGTCGCCGAGCCGCTGAATCCGGTCCTTGAACAGGGTGGTGGCGATGGCGGCCCGGTGCGGCTGGCCCTTGATGAACGCCTGGGCGAAGCTCTTGGCCTGGTCGTAGGAGACCTTGGCGGGCAGCGGCGGCTCGTTCGGGTTCACCTCCACGTCCACCAGCGCGGGCCCGTCGTAGGCCAGCGCCTCCTGGACCGCGGACACGAGGTCGCCCGCCTTGGTGACCTTGGCCCCGAACCCGCCGCAACCCCGGGCCCAGCCGGCGAAGTCGCCCGCCGGCTCGGGGAAGCGCACGCCGTGCTCGGGGTAGCCCAGGACCATCTGCTCCCACAGGATCTGGCCGAGTGAGCGGTTGTTGTTGATGACGACCTTGACCGGCAGACGCTGCTGGGCGGCGGTGAGGAATTCGGCCATGAGCATGGCGAACCCGCCGTCGCCGACGTACGCGATCACCTGCCGGCCCGGGTAGGCGTGCTGCATGGCGTTCGCGTACGGCAGGCCGGGCGCCATCGAGGCCAGGTTGCCCGACAGGTAGAACGCGCGCCCGCCGCGGATCGTCCAGTGCCGGGCGGCCCAGGTGGCGATCGTGCCGCTGTCGCAGGTCATGATGGCGTCGTCGGCGGCCAGGTCGTCGAGGACCGACACCACGTACTGGGGCGCGATGGGGTCGCGGTCGGCGTTCTCCTGCGCGTCCATGTCCGCACGCCACTTGACCATTTTCTTCTGATATTTCGCCAGATGGGAGTTCCCGTCGCGGGCGGAGAGCAGCGGCAGGAGGGCACGCAGTCCCTCCTTGGCGTCGCACACCACCGGCACGTCGGTGGCGATCCGCGCCCCGGCCCTGGCGGGGTCGGCCTCCAGCTGCACGACCCGCGTCCCTCCCGGCTCCGGCAGGAACTTGGAGTAGGGGAAGTTGGTGCCCACCATGAGCAGGACGTCGGCCTCCTCCATCAGGTCCTCGCTGGGGCGGGTGCCGAGCAGCCCGATCCCGCCCGTCGTGTACGGCGATTCGTCGGGGACCACCGCCTTGCCGGGCAGCGTCTTGACCACTGGCGCGCCGAGCGTCTCGGCGACCGCCAGCACCTCGTCCCTGGCGTGCAGCGCGCCCGCCCCGACCAGGATGGCGGGCCGTTCGGCCGTGTTGAGCACCTCGGCCGCCAGCTGGATGTCCTCCTGGCGGGGGATCCCGGCGGGCGCCAAGTAGACGGGCGCCGTCTGCGGGGTCCTGGCGGGCGCCACGTGCTGCCAGGGGTCGGCGTCCGCGTCGGCCACCTGCAGGTCGTTGGGCAACGTGAGGTGGGCGACCCCGCGCCGCGCGTACGCGGTGCGGATCGCCACGTCCACCAGCGCCGGCAGCTGGGCCGGATTGGTGATCATCATGTTGTACTCGGCCACGTCCGCGTACAGCCGATCCAGCTGCACCTCCTGCTGGTAGGCGGTGCCCAGCACGGAGCTCTCCTGCATCCCGGTGATGGCCAGCACGGGAGCGTGGTCGAGCTTGGCGTCATAGAGCCCGTTGAGCAGGTGGATGCCGCCGGGGCCCGAGGTGGCCAGGCAGACGCCGATCTTTCCCGTCGCCTTGGCGTAGCCCGTGGCCATGAAGGCGGCGGCCTCCTCGTGGTGAACCAGGACGAAGCGCACCTTGTCGCAATGGCGTCGCAGGCCCTCCATGATGCCGTTGATGCCGTCGCCCGGCATGCCGAAGACGGTGTCGACGCCCCACTCGGCGAGCCGCTCTACCAGGGATTCCGCTGCTATACGTGCCATGACCCCGGCCCTACCCCCGACCGGGGTAGGCAGACCCTTTGACCAAGCATGCGCTGAATTTCGGTGTCATTTCGGGAGAATTCCCAGGCTGCGGGTAGGGGCGGGGAATGCACATTCTGGTCACGGGGGCAACCGGCACGCTGGGCAAGGCCGTGGTGCCCACACTCCTCAGGACGGGTCACACGGTGCGAGCGTTGAGCCGCCAGGCGCACTCGGGCCGGGACGTCGAATGGGTATGGGGTGACCTGACTGGGGGCAAAGGCGTCTACAGCGCCGTGCGGGACGTCGACGCGATCATCCATCTCGCCACCTTCGCCCGCAAGGGGCACCGGGCCGGCTCTGTCGACGTCGCGGGCACCGCGGTGCTGCTCGACGCGGCCAGGGAGGCCGGGGTGCCTCACCTGGTGTTCACCTCGATCGTCGGCGCCGACCAGGCCGCGACCGGGTATCTCGAGGACAAGCTCGAAGCCGAGCGGCTGATCAGGGAGAGCGGGATCGGCTGGACGATCCTCCGCTCCACCACCTTCCACCAGCACCTCGACCAGCTGCTCCGGGAGCTGACCGCCTCCTACCCCGCGATCCCGGTGGACCGCACGCTCCCCTGGCAGCCGGTGGACCGCTCCGAGGTCGCCGGGTATCTGACCGATTTGGTCGCCGCCGGTCCCGAGCGGGGCGTGATCGAATATGGCGGGCCCGAGGTGATCGGCATGGACGCGGTGGTCAGACTCTGGCTGCAGGCCAAGAGGCTGCGCCGTCTGCTACTGCCGGTGCGCTATCCAGGCGGCAGGTGGGCCGCCCAGCGGGCCGGCTGGCACACCACGGACGCCACGCCACTGGGGCGGATCACCTGGCACGACCACCTCTTCCCCGCACCGCCCGAGCCGTCGGACGACTTCGCCGTCGAGCACACCGCCTCGCCGACCAGCCCGGCCACCCAGCCGGACCTCGACCCGAACGCGCACGTCTACGGCGGAGACGACGGCTACGAGCGCCCGACCCGCGCCTGACCCGCCTTAAATGGTCCAGGGGTCGTAGTCGACCTCCAGCGGCTCCTGGGCGGGTCGCTGGGCCTCAGGGACGTGCTGGAGGTTGACCCGGATGCGGTACCACACGCTGCTGCGCCCACGCATGCCATCGACGAGCACATCGGCGGGCTGGAGGTGGCCGGCCACCTCGGTGTGCCTGGCCTTCCACCGCTCGAACCCCGCCAGCGCCTCGTCCTTGTGCTGCGCCCTGGCGATCTCGACGACGGGAAGATCCTCGCGCTCGGGGGCGGGCCCCTGCGACTCGGCCAGCTCCAGCAACGACTCCAGGCCGCCCGCGTGCAGGTCCATGTCCGCCCACGGGTCGCCCAGCTCGGCGAACCTCTTGGGGACCGTGTCGATCGTGTGGTCGCCCGGCCGGCAGCCCGGCACCTCGTCCCAGGTCAGCGGCGTGGAGACGCGGGCGTCGGCGACCGGTCTGACCGAGTAGGCGGAGGCGACCGTACGGTCATAGGCGTTCTGGTTGTAGTCGACGAACACGCCGTGCCGCTGCTCCTTCCACCACCGGCTGGTGGCCACCTCGGGGGCGCGCCGCTCGACCTCCCGGGCCACCGCCTCGGCCGCCCGGCGCACCTCGGCGAAGGTCCAGCGCGGCTCGATGCGGGCGTACACATGAAAACCTCGTGATCCCGACGTCTTCGGCCAGGCGGTCAGTCCGTGGTCGGCCAGCACCTCGCGGGAGACCTGCGCCGTGCGCAGCACGTCGCCCCAGCGCACGCCCGGCACCGGATCGAGGTCGATGCGCAGCTCGTCGGGGTGGGCCAGGTCGGCGGCCAGCACCGGGTGCGGGTTGAGGTCGACGCACCCCAGGTTGACCGCCCACACGATGTGGGCCGTCTCCGTCGCGACGACCTCCTCGGCGCTGCGCCCGGAGCGGTAGCGGAGCTCGGCCACCTGGATCCAGTCGGGCCGCTTGGCGGGCGCGCGCTTCTGGAAGAACGCCTCCTCCTCGATGCCGTGCACGAACCGCTTGAGCACCATCGGCCGCCCGCGGACGCCGCGCAGCGCGCCCTCACCGACCGCCTGGTAGTAGCGGATCAGGTCGAGCTTGGTGTGCCCGCTGGCGGGGAACACCACCTTGTCGGGATTGGTGACGCGGACTTCACGCCCTGCGACCTCGATGTCAGGCATGAGGGTCACGATACGTGGCGCCCCCGACAGATCAGGCTCGGCTCCTCGCCTCCCAAAAGGCGAGTCCGAGCCGCCGGTACGTGGCGATCGCCACCCGCCGGTGCTCGTCCGCCTCCCCGGTACGGCCCAGCCGTAGGGCCAGCGCCGCGAGGACGTCGCGGACCGAGCCCCAGGCACCGCTGCCCATGCCCATGACGATGAACTGGTCGGCTACCGGCAGCAGCCGCTCGTACAGCTCCTCCGGGTCAGGTGTGCCGAGCCGGGCGGCGATGAGGCCCCAGATCGGGAACAGGAAACCCCCCGACCAGTCGTCCCGCAGCTCCGTGCCCCACCGCGCGATCAGCGCCCTGGCCAGTTCCTCCTTGCCCACGTCGAGGGCGGCCAGGATGGCGAGCGGCCGCATCGGGGTCATCTGCGGGAGGTCGCTCGCGGCGATGAGGTCGTCGATGATCTCGGCCACCCGGCCCTGGCCGCGTCTGCACGTGTAGAGCGTGGCCAGTCGGCGGGCCTCCGCGCCCCACGGGCTGGCACCGTACTTGAGGTCCGGGAAGTCGGCCACCAGCGCCTCCGCCTCGGCCCAGCGGCCGTGCAGAGTGTGTCCGCCCGTCTGCGCGACCCGGACCATGGCTTCCAGCTCGGGGCGGCGTACCTCCTCCAGGACCCGCTCGCAGCGGGCGAGCTCGCGCTCCCACTCGGCCAGGTCCCCCGCGCGGAGCAGGCAGGACATCCGCAGGCCGCCGGCCACCAACCGGGCCTCCCTGGTCAGCCCTGGAATGGCCAGCATCTCGTCGGCGGCGCGCAGCCGGGCGGGATTGTTCCCCATGACGAACCCGGCGATCAGGTAGTTGTTCAGCGTCCTGGCCAGCAGTGCCGGGTCGCCCAGCGCGCGGGCCAGCTCCACGGCGTCCGCGGCGAGTAGTTCGCCCTCGGCGCGGCGGGGGCCGTAGTGGAGCTCGACTCCGAGCGTGCCCAGCAGCGTGGCCCTGGCGTGGTCGTCGAGCGGGCCCGCCAGCAGGTCCTCCAGGACGGACACCATCTGCTCATCCACCACGCCGTACGGCCGCCAGTTCCACACCGACAGCCCGCCGAACGCCGATACCGCCGTCACCAGCGCGTCGCGGTCGCCGAGCCGCTTGGCCGCCGCGATCGCCTCCGTCAGGTCGTGCATGGCGCCGTCGGCGTCGCCCACGGTACGTCGGGCCTGGCCGAGCTCGGTCAGCAGGTGGCAGCGATCGGCCGAGTCGCCGGGCGGCAAGTGCGCGACCGCCAGTTCCCAGAACGTGACCGACTCGGTATAGCCGTGACGGGCCACCGCTTCCCGAGCCGCGGCGACGGCATAGGCCACCGCCCGCTCGGCGCCGCCCAGCTTCGCGGCCGCGGCGAAGTGGCCGGCGAGCTGGGCGGGGTCGGCGCCGGGCAGGGTCTCCAGGTACGTACCGGCCCTCAGGTGCAGCCGGGCTCTGGCCAGCCGGGTGAGGCCCGCGTCCAGCGCCTGGCGTACCAGGGCGTGCGAGAAGCGGTAGTCGGCGGGCCGCGCGTCCTCGGTCAGCAGGCCGACGGCGAGGGCGGGCTCGGCGAGGGTCATGACCTCCTCGACCGGCCGCTCGGTGAGCGCGGCCAGCAGGTCGACGGTCACCTCGCGGCCGGCCACCGCGGCGGCTCTGAGCAGGTCCTGCGTGGCGGCGGGCAGCCGGGCGAGCCGCCGGTCGATGACGTCGCGGGCACCGGCCGGGACCAGGTCCCGCTCGCTCTCCGGCAGCAGGAGCAGCTCGGTCAGGTAGAACGGGTTGCCGCCCGAGCGGTCGAGCATCGCCACCGGATCCGCGTCCACGTGGCGCAGGCGCAGGTAGTCGAGCACCTCGCCGGCGTCGAACGGGGCCAGCGGCACCCGGTGGCTCTCCCGCGCCAGCGCGCCCAGCGTCTCGCGCAGCTGCTCGGGGTGGTCGCCAGGCTCGGGCCTGAGCGTGACCAGGACGAGTGTGGAGGTACGGGCGAGCTCACCGGCGACGTGGCCGAGCAGCCGCAGCGACGAGACGTCGGCCCAGTGCACGTCCTCCAGCACCAGCAGGAGCGGGCCGCCGCGCAGCCGCGACACCACGCCGTCGTACAGGTCGAACAGCTCGGCCTGCGGTTGCGCGGGGATCAGCCCGGTCTGGGTCCAGGGCCAGAAGGGCGGGGCCGTCTCGCCGTCCAGGCAGCGTCCCCAGGCCGTCTGGAAGCCGCGCGCGGCGGCCACCTCGGCGGCGGCGCGCGCCAGGCTCGTCTTGCCGATGCCCGCCTCGCCGGTCACCAGCAGCAGGCCGCCCCTCCCCCGGCGGGCCTCGGCCAGCAGCTCCTCGACCAGGTGCAACTGTCCGTCCCGCGCGATCAGCCGCTGACCGGCCGTGCCTCGGCCGCTGACCGAGTCGTCCGCCGACGCACCGCTTCGAGCGGCAGTGTGCGTAGTGAAGGCGGTCTGGGCGGTGAAGGCGGTCGGCGTGGTGAAGGCGGTCGGGGCGGTGAGGCCGGGTGCGGTGAGGGTCATCAGGTCGGGCGACTGGTCGAACACCGCCTGTTCCAGCCGCTTCAGCTCCGGCCCCGGCTCGATGCCCAGCTCGCCGTCCAGCAGCGACCGGACCCGGCGCAGCGCCCCGAGCGCGTCCGCCTGCCGGCCCGCCCGGTAGAGCGCCAGCACCAGCAGCGCCCAGGCCCGCTCCCGGTAGGGATGGGCCTCGACCAGCGCCTCCAGATCCGGCAGCCCGGCCTCGCCGAGTGCCAGCCGCGCCTCGAACCGGTCCTCGGCCGCCCCCAGCCGCAGCTCCTCCAGCCGGTGTACGGCCCGCCGCGCGAACTCCAGGTCGGCGAACTCCCCCAGCAGCTCACCCCGCCACAGCCCGAGCCCCCGGTCGAGCACCTCCAGCGCCTCGGCGTACCTGCCGCCTCGCAGCACCCGCCGCCCGTCCTCGGCCAGCGCGGTGAAGCGGCCCGCGTCGACCTGTCCCGGCGCGATGTCGAGCAGGTAGCCGGGCTCGCGGGTGAGCAGCAGGCGGGGCGGCGTACGCGGCTTCCTGTCAGGTTCCAGCACGCGGCGCAGGTGGGAGACGTACGCCTGGAGGGTCGCCGTCGCCTTGGCCGGCGCCTCCCCGGCCCACAGCTCCTCGATCAGCCGGTCGAGCGGCACCACCCGCCCTGGTGAGAGGGCCAGCACGGCGAGCACGGCCCGCTGCTTACGCGTGCCGAGATCGAGCCGAACACCATCGGCGGAGTCGACCTCAAGCCGGCCGAACAGACGGACATCCACAAACCCCAAGTCAACCCCAAATCCCCCTCAAATGGTAAAACGCACACTTGGTCCCATGAATGACATCAAAGTGAACGGCAACCTTCTGCTCCCCGGCGACGCGGGCTTCGACGCGGCCCGCAAGCCCTGGAACCTGGCGGTGGACCAGCCGGTGCGCGCGGTGGTCGAGGCGGCCGACGCCGACGACGTGGCCGCCGTGGTGAGCTACGCGAGGCTCAACGGCCTGGCGGTCACCGCCCAGCCGAGCGGCCACGGCGCCTCCGGCGACACCGACGGGACGATCCTGCTCAAGACCACGCGTCTGGGCGGCGTGCGCGTCGAGGACGGCGTCGCGCGGGTCGGCGCGGGCGTGAAGTGGGGCGAGGTGCTGGCGGCCGCGGGCCCGCTCGGCCTCACGGGCCTGGCGGGCAGCTCGCCGGTGGTGAGCGTGACCGGCTACACGCTCGGGGGTGGTTTGAGCTGGTTCGGGCGCAAGTACGGCTTCGCGGCCGACAGCGTGCGGGCCTTCGAGGCGGTCGACGCCGCCGGGGACCGCGTCAGGGTGACGGCGGAGTCGGATCCGGAGCTGTTCTGGGGGTTGCGGGGCGGCGGCGGCGACTTCGCCTTGGTCACCTCTCTGGAGTTCGGCCTGAACCCGGCCCCTGAGCTGTTCGGCGGGCGGATGATGTGGCCGGTCGAGCGGGCTCGGGAGGTGTTCGACGCCTTCGCCGAGACCACCGCCGACGCGCCGGAGGAGCTGACGCTCTGGTTCGACCTGCTGAAGTTCCCCGGCGCTCCGGTGGGGTACGTCGCCGTCGACGTCACCTTCCTCGGCGAGCACCCCGGCGCCCTGTTGCGCCGCTTCGACCGGATCGGCGGGCTGATCAGCGACACCCGGCGGCCGACGCCGGTGGCCGAGCTGGGGTCGATCTGCGCCGAGCCCACGGACCCCAGCCCGGGGTCGGGCCGGTTCGAGCTGCTCACGGGACTGGAGGGCGTGGCGGACGTGCTGCTCGGCGCGCCGATCGACCCGCTGATCAGCGTGCAGGTCCGGCACCTGGGCGGGGCGCTGGCCCGGCCCGCCGAGGGTGGCGGCGCCGTGGGGCACCTGGCCGAGCCGTACTCCGTGTACATGTTCGGCCGGCCGTCGCCGGACACGGCCGAGCGCATCACCGACCTGACGAAGGCGCTCGTGCCGCACACGAGCGGACGTAAGACGTACACCATGCTGACTCAGGGCGAACGCGCCGCATCCGCCTTTCCCGCGAGCACGCTGGCCAGGCTGCGCGACCTCAAGCGGGCCCGCGACCCGCACGGCGTGATCCGCGCGAACTTCCCCGTGCTGGGGTAGTGACCGCGGGGATGGGATGTCGCGGCCTTCGGTCCGGTCGAGTCGGCCGGACCGCCGGGCGACAACCGGGGTCGCTAGAAGGTGCCGTGGCGGCCCGCGCCCGCCGCGAAGCGGGCGGCGCCGCCGACCGCGTCGGGCAGGGACACCAGCCCGTGGCGCAGCTCGTTCCGCATCGCCTCCCGCTCGGGCAGCCCGTCCTGCTCCAGCGCCGACAGCCGGTCGCCGCGCAGGCAGGTCTGCGGGAAGCCGGCGATCTCGCGGGCCAGCTCCTCCGCCTGGCGCCTGGCCGTGCCGGTGGGGACGACGCGGTTGGCCAGGCCCATCTCGTACGCCTCGCGGGCGCCGACCGGACGGCCGGTGAGGATCAGGTCCATGGCCCGGGAGGCGCCGATGAGCCGCGGGAGCCGTACGGTGCCGCCGTCGATGAGCGGCACGCCGAAGCGGCGGCAGAACACCCCGAAGACCGCGTCCTCCTCGGCCACCCGCAGGTCGCACCAGAGCGCCAGCTCCAGCCCGCCCGCGACGGCGTGCCCGGCGACAGCGGCGATGACCGGCTTGGACAGGCGCATCCTGGTGGGCCCCATCGGCCCGTCGCCGTCCTCGCCGACGTGATTGTCGAGCGTCTTCAGATCGGCGCCCGCGCAGAACGTGCCGCCCTCGCCCCAGAGCACGGCCACCGCGGCGTCCGACTCCTCGAACGCCCTGAACGCGTCGACCAACGCGTCGGCGGTCTTGCGGTCGACCGCGTTGCGGACCTCCGGCCTGCTCAGTATTACGGTTGTGACCTGGCCTTCTCGCTCCATGCGTACGGTCATGGCTGCCTCCGTGATGGGTGGTCGCCGGAACGTGAGCGTACGGCGGCACCGGAGGTCACGCCAGCGCCGGATACGGCCACCCGTATCTGGATTTTATTCCCCTAAGCGGTCGAGGGGGTCGGGGCGGCCCGAGCACATCGTCGGTGACCAGGGCGCGGGCCGTGCCGCCCGGCCATCTGCGCGGGCAGACGAGCGACCGGTACGTCGCCACATGAGGGAAGCGCCGAGAACGGGCTGAGGAGCCAGATTCGCTCCTTTATGCACCGCGAATATATCCTCAGGGTATAGTCCGTCCACATGATCGACTCCCCGAACCGCGCCACGCCGGACGACGGCCATGGCGAGCTGCGCGAACCCCGGCGTCGTGGCCGGCTGGCCATCATCACCGGGCTCGTCACCGTCCTGGCCGCCACCGGACTCGTCCAGGCCCTGCCAGCCGCGGCGTCCCAGACGGTCACACCATTCCTGCCCGCGCCGACCGGCTCCCGGCCGGTCGGCACCACATCCCTGTACATGAAGGACACCTCGCGCCCCGACCCCTGGGTTCCCACCGTCAAGTACCGCGAACTCATGGTCTCGCTGTGGTATCCGGCCAAATCGCCAGGCCGCGAGCGAGCGCAGTACATGACGGCGAAGGAGTCCGAGCTGCTGCTCAAGGACGGAAAGATCACCACCATCCCGTCCGACACGCTGAGCAAGACGCGCACCAACGCCTTCACCGACGCCCGTCCCGCCGGGCGCAGGCACAGCCTGCCCCTCGTGGTGCTCTCTCCCGGGCACAGCAAGCCCCGCAGCGAGCTCACGGGCCTCGCCGAGGAACTGGCGAGCCGGGGGTATGTGGTGGCGGCCATCGACCACACCTACGAGAACGTCGCCACGACCTTCCCGGACGGACGGGTCACCACCTGTGTCACGTGCGAGATCGCCAAGGGGCAGGGCTGGTGGGCGAAGCTGGAGAAGAGCCGGGCCGCGGACGTGTCTTTCGTGCTCGACCAGCTGACCGGCAAGCACCCGAAGTGGAAAGGCGCCGGCCTGATCGATACGTCGAAGATCGCCATGGCCGGTCAATCGGCCGGCGGCGCGAGCGCCGTCACGGCCCTGCTGGAGGATTCCCGGCTGCGCGCCGGCATCGACATGGACGGAACCGTGGAGAGCACGGTCCCCGCATCCGGGCTGTCCCGACCGTTCCTCTTCCTGGGCAAACCCGCGACCTACACGCCGGGCAAGAGTGAGGCCGCCTCGTGGGAGCACGTCTGGGCGGGACTGACCGGCTGGAAGCGCTGGCTGCTGATGTCCGGAGCCGTACACCTGTCCTTCACCGACCTGGGCGTGCTGGTCGACCAAGCCGGCATCGATGTCGGCGCCGACATACGCGGCGCCCGCGCCATGAGCATCACCCGCAAGTACGTCACGGCCTTCTTCGACCAGCACCTGCGCGGCAAGCCTCAGCCCCTGTTGAACAAGTCCTCGGCGAGCTACCCCGAGATCACGTTCTGCAGCCCGCCGGAGAAGACCTGCGCTTGACGCGCTCGCCGAGTAGCCCAGAGACGGACGTAGCGCGGCCTCTCACAGATCGATGACGAGGCGGGGCGACAGCGAGCGGGACACGCAGGCGTACATGCGACCGGGCGCGGCGCCGATGTCGTCGCGATGCTCCGGCTCGCCCTCCAGGACGGTGAGCTCGCAACTGCCGCAGACGCCTTCCCGGCAGCCTGCGGGCACGGGGAGGCCGGCGTGGGTCAGGGCGGCCAGCAGCGACTCGTCCTCGGGTACCCGTACGGTCCGTTCCGATCGTGCGCACGCCACGTCGAACGCGGTGTTGGCCGCGAACGTCCTGGGCGTCGGGCGGAAGCGCTCGGTGTGCAGCCGCTCGGCCGGAAAGACGGCCTCGGAGGCGGTGAGCAGCGAGGCCGGCCCGCAGCAGTACACGACGGTCTCGGGTCCGAGGCCGGCACCGAGCGCGGCGAGGTCGGGGCGCCTGTCGCGCTCGGTGGCGACGATCGTCACCCGCTCGCCGTACGCGTCGCGCAGGTCGCCGGCGAAGGGCATGGTGGCGTACGTGCGTCCGGTGTAGACCATCGTGCCGGACGCGCCCTCGTCGACGGCCGCCCGCAGCATCGGCAGGATGGCGGTGATGCCGATCCCGCCCGCCAGGAAGAGGTAGTCGGGAGCCGGGACGAGCGGGAAGTTGTTGCGCGGCAGGGACACCTCCAGCGTGCGGCCCGGCCGGAGATAACGATGGATGTAGTCGGAGCCGCCTCGGCTGAGCCGTTCGTGGCGCACCGCGATGCGGTAGCGCCCGCGGTCCGCCGGGTCGCCGCACAGGGAGTATTGCCTGGTCAGCCAGTTCGGCAGGGCGAGGTCGATGTGCGCGCCCGGCTCCCATGGAGCCAGCGGACCGGTCGCGCCGCGCAGGGTGAGGGCGACGACGTCCTCGGCGACCCGGTCGATGCGGTCGAGAAGGGTGAGCTGCATAAGATGATCACTTCGGGTCTCGGTCAATAGAGTTTCCGGTAGTCCTCTTCGAGGCTCGCTTCGATGAGCCGCGGGTCGATGTCGAGCCCGAACTGCGCCGCCGCCACCTCACCGAGCGTCGGGAGCTCGTCCGCGAGTGCCTGACTGGCGGGATCCCACAGACGGGAGCGGATGAGCGCGCGGCCGCAGTGGAAGTAGGCCTCCTCGACGTCGACGACGAGGGCCAGTTCGGGCTCACTGGCCTCGATCTGCATCCGGGCGAGCACGTCGGGCTCGTCGGTGGCATAAGCGCGGCCGTTGACGCGCAGACTCTCCCGCGAGCCGGGAATGAGGAACAGCAGCCCGATCCCGTCGTTCTCGGCGAGGTTGCGGAAGGAGTCGGCGATCTTGTTGCCGGACCGGTCGGGGATCGCGAGCGTGTGTTCGTCGAGGACCTTCACGAAGCCCGGATAGTCGCCGCGAGGCGAGCAGTCGGCCCGGCCCGAGGCGTCCGCGGTGGCCATCGCCAGGAAGGGCGAGTGCGCGATGAAGAGGCGGATGTGCTCGTCGATGCGATCTTGGATCTTGTTCGCGACCATCGCGTCGGGTTCGCCGAGCCGGGCACGGACCTCTTCCATGGACACCTCGCGGGGCCGCCGCCAGGGCTCGGCGAGTGGCGCATTTTGCCTGCTCATGGCACTATTATGAGCAATTATTCAGTTCTTGCGCTACTCGCTTTCGCACTCTTCGGCAGGAGGTCCGCGGTGTCGGAGAAGCAATGGCTTCACCCGCGCAAACAGCCACGGCAGGCCCGCGCCGAGCTGACCCGCCAGCGCATACTCAAGGCGGCTGCTCACGTTTTCGCCGAGTACGGCTACGCCGCCGGCACCACCAACCGGATCGCCGAGCGGGCCCGCGTGTCGATCGGATCGCTGTATCAGTACTATCCGAACAAGGACGCCATCCTCCTGGAGCTGATGGCCGGCCATTTCGACAGCGGCGCGGCCGAGGTCGCCCGCCGCCAGGCCGAGGAGCTGCCCGACACCATCGAAGGCGTCATGCGCGTCTTCGTACAGGCCGCCATCGCGAACCACCTGGACGACCCGCAACTGCTGCGCATCATGGTGGAGCAGGCGCCGCGCTCCCAGGACCTGATGAAGAAGGTCTACCAGTTCAAGGACGCGCGGGTCGCCTATGCCCGCGAGCTGCTGCGCCGCTATCCCGAGGTGCGGGTCTCCGACGTCGACACCGCCGCCCGGATCATCAACGCCTCGATCGAACTGGTCGTCCACCAGGTCATCGCGGAGCACGAGCCCATCGACCTGAAGCGCCTGGAGGACGAGCTCGTCGCGATGTTCACCCGCTACCTGACGTCGGCGTGATCAGCGCCTTCCGGCCGCGTCAGAGTGTGAGAGCGCCCGCGAGAAGATCGTCAAAACGGTCCAGACCCTCTGCCGGGCGGTCGATCCCCCGCAACGGACCATGATCCGCGAGGTGCGCGTCGGCGTAGAGCCGGGCCACCAATGCCTTGCGGTCGGTGCCCAGCTCCCGGGCCTCCCAGGCCGCCTGCTCCAGCAGCAGCGCCGCCGCGTAGACGTCCGCCATGTACGTGGCCAGCGCGAACAGCTGCGCCTCCGCCCCGACGGGGTCCAGGGAGGACCAGGCGGTGATCGCCTTTCGGAGGTCCTCGACGCGGCCGCGAACGAGAGACACGGTCTCCGGGTCGACGGACGAAGCCGGGTCGACGGCGGAGACGAGCCGGTCGAGGAAGGGCTCGTGGGCGTTCTCGCGCAGCATCGCCCGCCGCACGTCGAGGCACAGGATGTTGTCGCCGCCCTCCCAGATCGGGTTGACCTGGGCGTCGCGCAGCAGCCTGGCCACCGGCCACTGCTCGATGTAGCCGTTGCCGCCGTGCACCTCGATCGCGTCGCTGGCCGCCGTGACGCCGAGCCGGGCCGTCCGCAGCTTGATCAGGGCGGGGGCGATGCGCAGGCGCGGTCCGACGAGGCCGTCGAAGACGAGCGCCTGGGCCGCCTCGACCTCGACGATCAGCTCGGCCAGCTTGCGGCGCATCAACGGCTGTTCGATGAGCGGCCGGCCGAACGCCTCGCGAGAGCGCGCGTAGCAGAGCGACTCGACCAGAGCGCGTCTGGCCACGCCGACACCCATCATCGCCACGCCGAGCCGGGAGGCGTTGGTGAGCTTCATCATCGTGCCGAGCCCCGAGCCGGAGCCGCTTCCGGCCAGCAGGAACGCCTCCGCGTCGGCGAGCTCCACCTCGGCCGAGGCGACGGAGCGGGTGCCGAGCTTGTCCTTCAGCCGCCTGATCCGCACCCCGTTGCGCGAACCGTCACGGCGCTCCCACAGCACCAGGAACGGCGCCACGTCACCCTCGGGAAGCCGGGCGAGCACGACGAAGGCGGAGCCGTTGGCGTTCGAGGCGAACCACTTGAGCCCGGACAGCAGCCAGGAGTCGCCGTCGGGCACCGCCGTGGCCTCCAGGGCGGCCAGGTCGGAGCCGCCGGTCCGCTCCGTGAACATCTGAGCGGCCTCGCCGGAGTAGAAGCCGTTGGCGAAGATCGCCCGCACCCGGTCCCGTACGTCCTCGGGCGCGTGCCGCTCGGCCAGGGAGACCACCATGTCCCCGCCCGTGCCGAGCGCGCAGCCCATCCCGATGTCGGCCTGGTCGAGCAGGTACGTCCAGGCGGCGGCGAGCGCGGCGGGATTCGCGCCGTTCGCCCGGGCCTCCTCGGCGAACGCCGGTGCGGTGAAGTTGTTGGCCATGAGGGCGTTCCTGGCCGTGTGGAAGGAGGGCGGCATCACGACCTCACTGACGTCCCGGCCCCACTTGTCGTACTTCTCCAGCCGCGGCGGGTGCCGATCGGTCTCCTCCGCGCACTCGGCCACCGTGCCGCCCATCAGCGCGCCCAGCTTCTCCAGGTAGGGCGTGGCCCAGGCGAAGCCGTCGCCCAGGTGGCGCCGCATGAGCAGTTGCAGCGTCGGATCGCAGCTCCACCAGTTACGTCCCGTCGCGCCCTGATAGCGCTCGGTGGCGTATCGGTCGCTGCTGTCGAATGATTCGATGAGATAGCGCCCCATACCCCGGACATTACATATACTCGACACGCGATGGAAGAGCGTAACAATCTCAGTGCGAGGTCGGCTGTGCTGAGCGCGCTGCTCGGCAGCCATCCGCCCCGGCTGGCCGCCCGCCACCTGGTGCGCATCGGCGCGCTGTTCGGCATCGCCGAGGGGACCGTGCGGGTGGCGCTGTCACGCATGGTGGCGGCGGGCGACCTGGTCCAGTCCAGCGGCCGCTACACGCTGTCCGACCGCCTCATCGAGCGTCAGGGCAGGCAGGACGAGAGCCGCGACCCGCACACCAGGCCGTGGGACGGCACCTGGGAGATCGCGGTAGTGACGGCCGAGCGCCGCGCCCCCGCCGACCGGGCCGCCTTCCGGCACACGATGACCGCGCTACGCCTGGCCGAGCTCCGTGAGGGCACCTGGCTGCGCCCGGCCAACCTGCTGCGGCGGTGGCCCGAGAGCGTCACCGCCCAGTGCACGCTGATCGACGGCCGCCCGCGCGACGACCCCACGCCGCTGCTGTGGGACCTCGACGGCTGGGCGGGCGAGGCGCGCCGGCTGGAGAGCGCGCTCGACCGGGCCGAGGGCCTGACCGAGGGGTTCCTGGTGTCGGCGGCGGTGGTACGCCACCTGCTGGCCGACCCGCTGCTGCCGGAGGAGCTGCTGCCCGGCGACTGGCCGGGCCCCCGGCTGCGCGCCCGCTACGACGACTTCGACCGCCACTACCGCGAGCTGCTGTACCGGCACCTCGGCGATTGACAGCACCTCACAGATTGACCGCGAAGATCACCCGCTTGTTCCTGAACTCGGTGACACTCCACAGCCTGCCGCCCTGCACGGTCAGGTCCTCCGGCCCGATGGGATAGGGGCGGGTGACGAGCTTGCCCTCGGTGCTGACGTGCAGCTTGCCGTTGGTGTTGCCGTCGGCCGCCTGGCTCATGTACCACTTGCCGCCGCTGGAGAGCGCGCCCTGGATCTTCGGCAGACCCATGACGTAGGCGTCCCTGGGCACGCCGCCGCTGAGCTCCAGGTCCCAGCGGGCGACGCGGCCGTTGGCGTCGTTCTCGTGGTATTCGCCGCAGATGAGGGTATGCGGGGTGGTGCTGCGGTCGATGGAGGCGAACGAGAAGAGGGCGCCGGTCGTGGCGAGGCGCCAGGAGTCGCTCTGCGGGATGACGTAGCGGTAGCCGAAGGCGTTGTACTTGCCGCCCTGACGGCCGATCCGCGTCGGATCGCCCAGGTCGTTCTGGGCGGTGCGCAGGTCGAGCAGGTGGTTGAGGTCGAAGACGCGCAGTCCCTTGGTCGTGTCGGCCACGTAGAGCAGGTCGCCGTGCCAGGCCACGCCCCCCGCGTGGATGTTGATCGCCGCGTACGACCCGTCGGGCTTGGCCTCGACGAGGAGCGCGTGCTGGTACTTCAGCGTCTGCGGGCTGAGGAAGGTCACCCTGATGCCGCGTTCGACGACGGGCGGCGACGGCTTGAAGTACCAGCTGGCCACGAACACCGGGACCCCGGCGGAGCCGGAGTCCTCGCCGCAGGTCAGGCCCTGCGGATACCAGTCGGTCGTGTCCTCGTCCTTGGCGTCGAAGGCGTACCAGTCGACCGGTTTGGGGTTCATCGAGCCCAGCGCCCCCGTCGCCCCCTTGCGCTCGCCGGTCCGGTTGGCGTGGGCCAGCACCGCCTCCACGGAGACGGCGCCGATGCCGCCGGCCAGCTTGGCCGCCCCCTCGGCCAAGGTGCCCGTAGCCCTGCGTAAGGTGAAGGGCGTCTTGTCGATCGGAACCATCCCCGGTGCAGCCATACTTCCCTCGCTTTTCCGTCGATGTCTCGTGTATTCGACGGATCAGCGGCCGCGAAAGTTCGGCTAACTCCAGGTATGTACGGGTTGACCGGAAAGGGCGAGCTCGTGATAGCGCCGCACCAGCCGCTCCGCGTCGCCACCGAACTCGGCCAGCGTTTCGCGCTGCCACGCCGCTCCGGTACGGCGCAGCCGGGTCCGCTGCCTGATGACGTCCAGCGCGCCGTCGGCGTCCGACGGCGTGACCCCGGCCGCGAGCAGCCCCTCCCTGGCCTCGGGCAGCAGCTCGAGCACCAGGTCGGCGGCCGCGAACTCACCGTCCCGGCCGGGCCAGGACAGCTTGGCGTCGAGCCCGTGCATGGCGGCCCGGTAGAAGTTCTGGTACGCCTCGGCGAACGCGTACTTCGTGAGGTCCCGCTCAGCCTGCGACATCGTCAGTCCGATGAGGAACGCGGTGTTGGCCGCCATGTCCGCGCACGACGGCCCCGCGGGCAGGGCGCGCATCTCGATCCGCAGGTGGCCGCCGTCTGACGGGTCGTAGACGGGCCGGTTCCAGTGCCAGATCGTGCCCTGGTGCAGCCGCAGCTCGGGCACGTCCAGCGGGTCGGGGTTATCCGTCATGTCGGGCAGGACCGGGTCGTAGTCCCGTACGTACCGCTCGAACAACTCGTAAGCCCCCTCGCGCACCCAATCAGACCCGAACGTGACCCGGCCGTCCTTCCGATAGCGCCGTTCCAGGTCCCGGTCGTCGGCCGCCTCCTCCATCAACGCGATCCTGGTCTCCTCCCGCAGCTGCCTGCCCAGGAAGAACGGCGAGTTGCCGCAGGCCGCCAGCACCGGCCCGGTGGCCAGCTGCGCCGCGTTGAACAGCCGGGCGAACCGGTCCGGCGGCGTGCGGATGTGCACCTGCCACGAGGTGTTGGCGCTCTCCAGGATGACGTCCTCGACCGCCAGCTCCAGGTCGTCGATCTTGACCAGGAACGGCTCCAGCCGCAGCCGCCGCAGCCCCCGGCTCATCGCCCGGTAGCGGTTCTGGTCGCTGATCGCCTCCTTGGTGAAGTCGTCGGCGCTCAAGGTGGGCAGGATGCCGATGGGCACCGCGCCGCCACCCTCGACCGCCCGGTCCACGCTCGTCAGGGTCTCCTGCACCTCCGCGCCCAGCTGCTCGAACGGCCGCCCCTCCAGCGGCACCGGAGTCAGGTTGACCTCCAGGTTGAAACGGCCGAGCTCCAGGACCACGCGGGAGTCGCCGAGCGCGTCGCGCACCTCGGCGTTGCGCGGCAGCGGGCGGCCCGCCTCGTCGATGAGGAACAACTCCAGCTCCGCGCCGATGGTCGTCGGCCCCGCGCCGAAGCCCGGCCTGTCGAGCAGCTCGCGCAGCACGCCGAGCTGCTCATGGAGACGCTCTCCGAAGCGGGTGTACTCCGCTTCGGAAAACCGCTCTTTGTCCAAATCTTGTCCCATGCCTCCTTACTGTCCGGACATCTCCCTTCCACACCTCACCAAGTCAGCGGGCCGTCCTCATCCAGGAAGGCACCGGTCGGGCCGTCGGCGTCGAGGGTGGCCATCCGTACGGCGATCGTCGCGCCCTGCTCCGGCGTGCGCGGACCGGTGTGCCCGTTGAGGTCGGTGGCGCAGTAACCCGGGGTGACGGCGTTCACCTTGATCGAGGTGTCCCATAGCTCCTTGGCGTAAGAGACGGTGATCATGTTGAGCGCGCTCTTGGAGGAGTTGTAGGCCATGAGGTTGCGCTCCCAGAGGCGGCTGTCCGGGTCCATCACCATGGACAGGGAGCCGAGCTCGCTCGACATGTTCACGATCCTGGCCGCCTCGGCCTGGCGCAGCAGGGGCAGCATCGCGTTGGTCACGGTGACCACGCCGAACACGTTGGTCTCGTACACCTGCCTGAGCTCGTCAGCGCTGATGGCACTGGGGCGCGGGTCCTCCGTCCAGACCATGACCCCAGCATTGTTCACCAGGATGTCGAGCTTGCCGTACTCCTGCTCGATCCACTTGGCGGCGGCCTGCACGCTGTCGGCGTCGGTCACGTCGAGCCGCACGTACGGCTGGCCGATCCGCTCGGCGGCGGCCCGGCCGCGCTCCTCGTCGCGCGCCCCCACGATGGCGGTGACGCCGCGCTCGCCGAGCAGCCGCGCGATCTCGAAGCCGATTCCCTTGTTGGCACCTGTGATGAGGGCTGTTGTCGTCATGGTTCAACGCTCTCGTGGATCGGGCCGCAGCGTGAGAGACCTCCTTAGGCTGGGATCGGCGGTACCACCCAAGAGGCCACGATCTGCCCGAAGATAGAGGGATGGACCGCACCAAACTCGCCGAGTTCCTCCGCAGCAGGCGCGCCCGCGTCACGCCCCGCGACGTGGCGCTGCCCGAGGCCGGGCGCCGTCGTACGCCGGGCCTGCGCAGGCAGGAGGTCGCGCAGCTCGCGGGGATGTCGATCGACTACTACATCCGGCTGGAGCAGGGACGCGGGCCCCATCCGTCACGCCAGGTGCTCAACGCGCTGGCCAGGGCGCTCATGCTCAACCAGGACGAGCGCGGCCACCTGTTCAACCTGGCCGGCCAGGCGCTGGAGACACCGCGCATCAGGGCCGACGTGCCCGAGGCCATCCTGCACCTCATCTCCTTCCTGGAGGAGGTGCCCGCCTATGTGGTCGACGCCAAGTACGACATCCTCGCCTGGAACCCGCTCGCCGGCGTGGTCATGGGCGATCTCGACGCACGCTCGCCCGACGATCTCAACGTCATCCGCTGGGTGTTCCGCTCCTCCGACATCGGCGGGTACTTCGAGGACGAGGAGAGGAGCCGCTTCGCCCGCGGCTCCGTGGCCGACCTCCGCGTCGCGGCGGGTCGTTACCCGGATGACCAGGGCCTCCAGGCGCTGGTCGCGGAGCTGCTCGCGTTGAGTCCCGAGTTCGCCGAGATCTGGGCCAGGCACGAGGTGGCGGTCCGCCGGCACAACACCAAGCGCCTCGACCTCCCGGACCTCGGCGTCATCGACGTGACCTGCCAGGTCCTGGCCGTGCCGGACCGCGAGGACCTGCGCCTCGTCATCTACACGGCCGAACCAGGCTCACCCTCGCACCAAGCCTTGCGCAAGCTGCGGCAGTTGACCCTAAGCTCATGAGATGCGAGCCGTTGCGTTTGACCTGTTCGGTGGGGAGCTCGACCTGCGCGAGCTGCCCGACCCCTCGCCCGCGCCGCACGGGGCGGTGATCAGGGTCGAGGCGACGGGCCTGTGCCGCAGCGACTGGCACGGCTGGCAGGGCCACGACCCCGACATCCGCGTCCTGCCCCACGTGCCGGGGCACGAGCTCGCGGGCGTCGTGGAGGCGGTCGGCTCCGAGGTGCGCGGCTGGCTGCCCGGCGCCAGGATCACCGTCCCGTTCGTGTGCGCCTGCGGATCCTGTACGGCCTGCGCCGCCGGCCAGCAGCAGGTGTGCGAGCGGCAGACCCAGCCCGGCTTCACCCACTGGGGCTCCTACGCCGAATACGTGGCGATCGACCACGCCGACGTGAACCTGATCCCGGTCCCCGAGGAGATGGCCTACGTGACGGCCGCCGGGCTCGGCTGCCGCTTCGCCACCGCCTTCCGCGCCATCACGCAGGTGGGGGCCGTGCGGCCGGGCGAGTGGGTGGCCGTGCACGGCTGCGGCGGGGTCGGCCTGTCCGCCATCATGATCGCCACCGCGGCCGGGGCGCGCGTGGTGGCCGTCGACATCAACACCGACGCCCTCCAACTCGCCGAGCAGGCCGGCGCCACGCACTTCGTCGACGGCTCGGCCGGTGACGCGGGCGCCCAGGTCAGGGAGCTGACCAGGGGCGGGGCGCATCTGTCGATCGACGCGCTGGGCAGCCCCCAGACCTGCGCGGCCTCCGTCGAGAGCCTGCGCCGCCGCGGCCGGCACGTACAGGTCGGCCTTCTGCCCGGCGCGGCCACCCCGGTGCCGATGGACCGGGTGATCGGGCATGAGCTGCGGCTGCTCGGCAGCCACGGCATGGCCGCGCACGACTACGCGCCGATGATGGAGATGATCAGGGCCGGGATCCTGCACCCCGACCAGCTCGTCACCCGGACCATCGGGCTCGCCGACGCGGGCAAGGCCCTTTCCTCGATCGGCAGCGTGCCCGGCGTGACGATGATCACCCCGCGCTTCCCCCTGTAGCGGCCGCTTGGTATGCCGCTGACCGCTTTGCAGGGGATGCCGGATACGTCAGACTTGTAGGCTCACAGGCTTGCTGGCTGACCGTGAGGACAACAGTGATCCGAACCTTGCTCGCTGAAGACATGCATCTGGTGCGAGGAGCGATCGTGGCATTGCTGGCCTATGAGGAGGATATCGAGATCGTCGCGGAGGTCGACCGGGGTGATCGCATCCTCCACGTCGCCCAGACGGTCCGGCCCGACGTCGCCGTGCTCGACGTCGCGCTGCCCGGCAAGGACGGGCTGGAGGCCGCCGGTGAGCTGCACGACAAGCTGCCGGAGTGCGGCGTGCTCATCCTCACCGGCGTCGGCACTCCCGGGCTGCTGAAGCGGGCCCTGGACGTGCACGTGCGGGGGTTCATGGCCAAGGACGCGCCGCCCGGCCGGCTCGGCGACGCCATCCGGAGAGTGGCCGCCGGGGAGCGGGTCATCGACTCCGAGCTGGCGATCGCCGCGATGAGCCCGCCGGAGGCGCCGCTGACGGAGCGGGAGCTGGACGTGATCGGGGCCGCGGCCGAAGGGGCCACGGTGTCGGAGATCGCCGCGTCGTTGTTCCTCGCGGAAGGAACGGTCCGAAATTACCTCCACCGGAGTACGGCGAAGCTGGGGGCGCGCAGCCGGATCGACGCCATCCGCATCGCCCGCGAGTCCGGCTGGATCTGACCCCGCCCGCTGGAGACCGGCGACTTAGGGCATCGGTTCCAGGCCGGTGTGGGCGGCGGCGAAGGCGAGCACGTCGGCGGCCAGGGCGATCGATCTGCTGACCGCCCTGGCCCCGTGGCCGACGTCGCGCTCGTGGCGCAGCAGGATCGGCCGTTCTCCCGCCGTCGCCCATTGCAGGGCCGCGCACATCTTGCGGGCGTGCATCGGATCCACCCGCGAGTCGGCGCCGGAGACCGTGAACAGCGTCGCCGGGTAGTCGATCCCCTGGTGTACGTGGTGGTAGGGCGAATAGCCGAGCAGCCAGCCCAGCTGCTCGGGAAGGTCCGCGGAGCCGTACTCACCGGTCCAGGCCGCCCCGAGCCCCGACCGCTCGTACCGCACCATGTCCAGCAGCCCCGCGGAACACACGACGGCGGCGAACAGCTCCGGCCGCCGCGTCATCGCGGCCCCCACGAGCAGGCCGCCGTTCGACTCGCCCCAGACGGCCAGCTGACCGGGGGTCGTCCACCCGTCGGCGATCAGCTTCTCGGCGGCGGCGGTGAAGTCCTGGAAGACGTTCTGCTTGCGGTCCAGCATGCCGTCGCGGTGCCACGCCTCGCCTTCCTCCCCGCCGCCGCGCAGGTTGGCCACGGCCAGTACGCCGCCTGCCTCGACCCAGGCCAGGGAGTCGGCCGCGTACCCGGGGGTGAGCGACATCCCGAACCCGCCATAACCGGTCAGGATGGTCGGACGGGGGCCGCCGGGGTGCGGGCCCGCCACGACCACCATGCGGACCCGGGTCCCGTCGGCGGAGACGTACTCGAGCTGGTGACTCTCCACCCGCGAGCCCGTCACCGCCGCGCCGCTCGCGGCCGGTGACCAGCGGGTCGTCGTTCCCTCGCGGGCGTCGTGGCGCCAGACCTCCGCCGGGGTGACCGCGTCCGTGTAGACGAACCACGCCTCGTGGCCGCCACCGGGACGCGCGGTCAGCGAGGCGATGGAGCCGCTGCCGGGCAGCGGGACGGTGCCGGTGCGCTCACCCGTTGCGGCGTCGTGGACCGCGAGCTCGCCGACCGCGTGGCGGGTCCTGGCGATCAGCAGCCGGCCGCCGTCGAGCAGCGTGAACGTCCCGAGAACGGCCGCGGGGTCCTCGGGCACGAGCTCCTCCCACGCGGCGGGGGTGGCCGGGTCGGCGACGCAGAGCCGGCGGCGGGGCGCGTCCTGGTCAGTGAGGATGTACAGGCGGCCGTCCGGGCCCATCGCCGCCGCGGCGCGCGCCGCCACCCCCTCCTGGATCACCTTCAGATCAAGGTGCTCGGGCGGGCTGGCGGACAGGTCGGCGAGGTAGAGGTCGTTCCGGGCGGGGGTGCCCGCCGAGATCACCAGCCAGCGCCCGTCCGCGCTGATCTGCAGGCCGTACGAGAGCGCGCCCCGCGTGAAGACCTGGACGTCGCCGCCGTTTCGCCGGTGCAGGTGTACGCCCTGGTGGAAGCGGACGTAGAAGAACTCCCTGCCGCCGGGCAGCCAGGCGACCGGTGAGTAGCGGCAGCCGCCGATCGGGCCGTCGACGATCTCGCCGGTGGCGACGTCCATGACGTACAGGTCCGCCCGCTCGTCCCCGCTCCTCGACAGCTGGTACGCCAGCAGGCGCCCCTCCCAGTCGGGCTGCCAGTCGTCCAGCGTGGTGAGACCGGTGGCGTCGAGCTCCATGGGGTCGAGGACGGCCCGGTCGTCGCAGTACAGCACCGGGTGCTCCTGGCCCGCGGACTGGGACAGGTGGAAGCGCCGGTCGCCACGCCATACCGGCGGGGTGGTCATCCCGGTGACGCTGAGCTCGGTCAGGCGCTTCTGGAAGTGCTCGCGGAGAGGCAGGCCGGCGGCGTGGTGCCGCCAGAGCCGGTCCTGCTCTGCCTGCCAGCCTTGGGTGGCCGGATGGGCGGCGTCCTCCAGCCGGCGGTAGGGGTCGGTGACGAGGTGGCCGTGCAGCTCCTCGACGAGGGACAGACGCTCTGCGTCCGGATATTTCATGACACGGGCTCCGGTTGCCAGTGGCCGGCCAGGTCGGCGTAGGTGGGTGAGAGGCGCACCAGCTCGTCATGCGTGCCGACCACGGCCTGGCCAGCGTCCATGAGCAGGATGCGGCGGGCGCGCGTGGCCGAGGTGAGGCGGTGGGCGACGACGATCAGCGTGCCACCCCGCTCCGCGAACGCGGCCTCCACCCGCGCCTCGGCGGCGGGGTCGAGATGGCAGGTGGCCTCGTCCAGGATGACCAGGCGGGCCGGGGCCAGGTAGGCGCGTACGAGGGCGATCAGCTGACGCTGCCCGGCGGACAGGGAGCCGGGGTCGAGCTCCGGCTCCATGTCCGCCAGCAGGCTGGTGGCGCCGAGCGCGGTGACGGCGGCCTCGACCTGGTGGGGTGGCGCGTCGCTCAGGTACGTGAGGTTCTCGTGCAGCGAGCCGCGGAAGACGTACGCCTCCTGAGGGATCAGCACCCGTGTGGCGGGGGGCACGTCGGCGGCGGGCACTCCGCCGATCCGGACGTCACCTGCGTCCGGCTGGAGAAGACCGCTGACCAGGGCCGCCAGAGTGGACTTACCGGCGCCGCTCGGGCCGACGACCGCCAGGTGGTCGCCCTCGGGGATGTCGAGATCAAGACCGTCGATCACCGCCTCGGAGTGCGGCCCGTACGCGAACGTGACCCCGCTCAACCGCACACCGCCCGCGTGTGTCCGCCTCGATCCGGCCGTGGGGATCGATCCCAGGACTACAGGCGGGATCGGCGCTGGGGCCGGGGCTGGGAGGCCGGAGGTGGCGATGCGGCGGAGGGTGGCCACGAGGCTGACGCCGCTGACGCCGAGGCCGTGGACGAGGCCGTTCAGGGCGGGGGCCAGCGACTGGGTGACGTAGGCCAGGGCGCCCACGACGACCCCCGCGCCCACGCCGCCGCTGAGCAGCCAGGGCGTACCGGTCAGGAGGAGCACCACGGGCAGCCAGGCGCCGACGGCGAGCGCGATCGTGCGCGCGGCGGTCACGCGGGCCAGCGCGCGCGCCGCCGACGCCTGCGCCTCGACCCGGTCGGCCAGCGCCGCGCCCACGCGGTCCTCCGCCCCGCAGGCCACGATGTCGCGCAGCCCCCCGGCCATGCCGGTCATCGACTCGGCGAGCAGTTCGTCGGCCATCAGGAACGCCCGCTGCCGCCGCGCCAGAGCCGGCAGCGACACCAGGAACAGCCCCAGCCCGGCGACGAACGGCGGCAGCACCAGCACCGCCGCCTGCGGAGCCAGCGTGAGCAGCCCCAGCACCACGCTCACCACGGTGAACGCGAACCCGCGCACAGTGGTGACCACCGCCGCGAAGGCGTCCCTGGCCAGCTCCACCTGGAGACCGGCCCGGGTGACGGCGGCGGTGTCCGGACGGGCGGTCACCGATTGGGCGGCCCGGCGCATGGCTCCGCCGACCACGTGAGTGAGCAGGTCGTCCCGGAACGGCTCCGCGACCGCCGCCACGGCGAGAATGATCTGGCGGGCGGCGACGGCGGCGACCAGCCACGCACAGCCGAGCGCCGCCAGCCAGACCAGCCCAAGGGCGGGGCGGCCCGCCGCGAAGCCGTCCTCGATGGCGCGCGCGACGGCGTGCCCGATGAGGAACGCGGGCGCCGCCTCCAGCACCGACCACAGACAGAGACGTAGCAGCGCGTACGGCCGCCGCCGCAAGGCCTGCCAGAGCAACTGCTTCATGAGACGTCTCCCGATTCCCGGGGCCCCTGGAAGACGGCCCGGTAGTGCGGGTTCGCCCACAGTTCGTGGTGCGGCGCGTGGCCGAGCACCCTGCCGTCCTCCAGCCAGACGACCCGGTCGGCGCGGGAGGCCGTGGTGAGCCGATGGGCCACGATGAGCCGGGTCCGTCCTCGGGGGTCGGCGGTGAGGGCGTTGCCGACCTGGCGTTCGGTGACGGTGTCGAGGCTGGAGGTGGCGTCGTCGAGCACCAGGAGGCGCTCTCCTTGCGCGAACGCCCTGGCCAGGCCGATCCGCTGCCGTTCGCCGCCGGAGAGCGGGGTGTCGGCCATGGGGGTCGCGTACCCGCCGGGCAGGCGGCGGATGAACCCGTCGGCGCACGCCGCCGTCGCCGCCGCGGGTACGACCCCTTGGTCGTCCGCACCGAGCCCGATGGCCGCGCCGACGGTGTCGCCGACCAGGACCGGCCGTTCGAAGGCGTACCCGATGGCCCGTCTCAGCTCGGCGCGGTCCAGCTCCGGCAGCGGTACGCCGTCGAGCAGCACCGTTCCCCCGGCGGGGTCCGCCAGCCGCGCCGCGAGGGCGGCGAGCAGCGACTTGCCGGATCCCGAACGCCCCACCACGGCTGTGACCGACCCACCGGCGATCATCAGCTCGTCCACGGCCAGACCGGGCATCGTGACCCCCCGAAACTCCACGCCGCCGAGCCCGTCAGGTGGTCTCGAGGTGCCGTACCGGGTGGTGGGCAAGCCGAGGACCTCGGCGACGCGTTCGGCCGCCGCGCGTGCCCTGGCCAGGCCGCCGATGTAGCCGAGCGCGGTGCTCAGTGCCGCGCCCAGGACGGCGTACCTCGCCGCCGCGTACAGTTCGCCGATCGTGAGCTCGCCGGCGGCCAGCCGGAGTCCGCCCACGGCGAGTACGGCCACCTCCACCAGCGGCACGACGAGGCCCGCCTGGACACCGGCCGAGGCGTTCGCCCGCCACAGCGCCATGCCGTGGGCCCGCAGCCGGTCCATGGGCGCCAGGACCCGGCGCGTCTCGCGGTCGGCGGTCCCGGCGGCGGCGATCGTCCGGGCGCCGCCGAGCGCGTCCACCAGCCGGGCGGCGATCTCGCCCTGTACCTCCTGGTAGCCGCCCGCGATCGTGGTCGTGGCCCGGAGAAAGGCCCGCAGGACGAGCAGGATGAGCGCGATCCCGGCGACCAGCGTCGCGGTCAGCACGGGATCGATGAGCGTGAGCGCCACCAGCGCGCCGAGCGTGGGGACGAGCAGCGCCAGCGCGCCGGTCACGGATTCGGGCGCCCGACCGGCCTCCTCGGCGTTCAGGCCGGCGCGGGTGACCAGCTCGCCTTCTGGGAAACGGCGGATCGCGGCGGGGCCGACGCCCAGCACGTGACGCAGCACCGACAGGCGCAGCCGGGCCGCCGCGTACGCGCTGCTCGCGCCGCGTGCCCAGACCCCGGCGCTCTCGCAGAGCATGATCCCGGCCACGATCACCGCGCAGGCCGCCAGCCAGGACGCGGTATCGGGCCGGGCGGAGACGAAGCCGTCGACGGTACGGCCGACCGCGTAGGGCAGTGCCAGCTCGGCGGCCGCGCCCCCGATCGCCGTGACCGCGAGGACGGCGGGCCATGGGCCGCTTCGCCGTACCGCGTCCATCACCAGCCGGTCTCCGGCCCGCACGACCGTCTCCTTCATCTGGCCCAACAGAGGAAATGCCAGTGACCAATCCCCGCGCCGCCGTAAGCGACGCGGGGATCGGCGCTAATGTGATCAGTGACAAAGTGCGACACTGAGGTTGCTCGGGTGGCCTGAGTGACACGTCAGAGCGGTCAGAGTGCTGCCGCCACTGGCGACATCGCTGCCGGCCGGGGTCTCGAGACCCTGCAGGTCGAGAAGTACCATGGTTTACACCTCCTTCTGGGACTGGTTGGAGACAGGCCGCCGGTCGGCGGCGGCCTCGAGGAAGGGCAGGCGTCCCGGCTGTTCGCCCATCACTGTGCCGAGGGCGAACAGGACGCCTGCCGTTCCGGTCGCGAAATCCATGGAGAGGCGCAGCAACTGGTCGCCGGGGAAGGCCAGGCCTCCGCCGTACGGCAACGCGTGCCAGCGCAGACCCTTGATCTGAGCCTCAGAAGGACCATCGAGCCCGCAGCCGAGCGCGGCGACGATGCCCGCGCGCCCGGTGAACAGCCCCGGCTGGACGAAGAACCCCGACCGCGCGACCAGTCGCAGATCACGCAGCGCGGTGGCGAACTCCTCGTCCTCCCGGTGCGCCAGGTAGCGGGCGAGCACCAGGCCGATCCCGACGGACCCCTCGTCCAGGTACGGCAGCAGCCGCCAGCCCTGGTTCACCTGGAGTGAGCCGTCCTCGGCCGCGCGGCAGCGGCGCAGGTCCTGCCGGAGCGCGACGGCGGCCAGGTCGAGCAGCGCCGCGTCACCGGTGCGCTCATAGGCGTGCAGGAACAGCAGGGCGGGTCCGCAGGAGCCGTACATGAGCCCGGCCCGCGGATTCGTGCCGCCACTGAGCTCAGGGACGTCGTCGGCGCCGCCGAGCCGGTCCGCGCAGATGTCGACCGCTTTGAGCGCGCTCCGTTCCAGCTCGGGCTCGCCCAGGTGGAAGAGGTTCAGCCCGATGCCGGACAGGCCGGAGAAGAGGGCCGATTCCAGGCCGTCCCACTTCTCACGCAGACTGATCTCGACCACGTCGAGCGCGTCCTGCCGGTGGCCGAGCAGGTCGAGGGTGTAGGCGATGCCGTGCAGGCCGTCGTAGAAGCCGAGGCCGGAGCCGGACACCGGGCGCTTGGCCCGCGCGAGCAGCCAGCTCTCGTACTCGGGGAAGCGGCCGGTTCCGGTCGCGGCCAGGGCGTACAGGACGCCGGCGGCGCCGTAGGCGAGGTTCAGGCCGCCGCCCGGCTGGAACTGGGCCACGTCGCCGGGGAAGAGCCGGTCGTCGCGGCCGGGTGTTGCGGATGTCCGGATGGCCCGGCACATCGCGGCGCGCAGTTCGGGCCAGGTGGCGCTGCCGGGCATCGGCAGGGCGCGCATCTCGCCGTCGTCGCGGTCGTCGCCCGCGATCGTGGACACGGCCGGCGCGATCTCGCGGGTGAAGGTGTCCGCCACGATCTCGCCGAGGTGCGCGACCTTGGCCCGGTGCAACGGCAGCATGATGGTGCACTGCGGGGCGAACAGCCCGAGCCGCAGGCAGGCCATCGCGTACCTGTCGACGTCGGTGCCCCGACGGTCGGCCGGCGCCGCGTACGCGGGATGGGCCAGCGCGGCGCGGCCGCCCTCCTCGGCGAGCGTGGCCACCTCGTAGTCGATGAGCACGACCCGGCCGCTCTCGGTCAGCAGGATGTTGTCGGGATGCAGGTCGCCGAAGACCACGCCGCGCTCGTGCAGCGACGCCAGCGCCCGGTCCACCCGGTCCAGGGTGTCGAGGGCCCAGTCGGTGTAGCCGGCGAGGTCGTCCGGCGTACACGTCGCGCGGGTCAGCGGGTATCTGTGCACCAGGCGGCGTTGCAGCGTGGTCCCGTCGACGAACTCCTGCACCAGGAAGTGATGCTCACCGAGGGTGAAGTAGCCGAGCAGCTCCGGCGCCGCGGACAGCCCGGCCAGGCGGCTCAGTATGTCGCGCTCGTGCGTCAGCCGCGCCACCGCGTCCCGTCCCGCGTTGTCGAGCCCGGCGTACGGCCTGGCCTCCTTCAGCACGACCCGGTCACCGGTTCGCTGGTCACGGGCGAGGTAGACGCCGCCGCCGTTGGAGAAGTGCAGCACGTTCTCGATCTCGTACGGCAGGCCGGTCGTGGTCACGGCGTTGCGCGCGGCGAGATGAGGCTCAAGGAACTCGGGCAGCGTGGTCCAGGGCGGCACCGAGAACGTGGCGCCCCGCACGTCGGGCACGAGCTGTCCCCCGCCGTCCTCGACGGCCAGCACCCGCTCGCCGCCGGACAGGCAGTGCCGCTCGGCGAAGCCGCCGTAGCGGACGAACAGCGGTCCCTCGCCGTAGCGCAGGTCGCTCAGGATGTACGGGCCGCGTACGTCGCGCAGGAGTTCGTGCAGCTCTTTGAGAACGAGTTCGAGCTGGCTCTCGTCCCTGGGATAAATGGTGACCAGTTTGCCGCTCGACGCCCTGGACGCGGCCTTGGAATTGAGCATGACCAGGACCGGCAGGCCGCGCAGGAACTTGAACGCGATCCCGCGGGGCAGGCAATAGTCCCAGACGGCCGCCAAGGCCCGTTCGGCGTCGTCCACGCGGGCCGAGACGTGAATCTTCCAGCCCTGGGAGGGCAGGGGCGCCACTCCGCCCGGCGCGTAATAGCACCAGGTCTCCGTCGCCTCGTGCAGCCATCCTTCGGGGACCGGCCGGTGCGCGATGGGAAAGTCGGCGTCCTCGGCGGTGCTGTGCTCGAGGGTGTCGTAGAAACGACCGTCCGCGAGGCAGTACAGCTCATACTGGTCCATCCGGTGCGACCTCCCGTGCGTTGTCAATAAGAGAATGGCAACGCACGGACAAGGCGTCTAGTAACACACGACATTATCGAGGTGTGCTTACCTCATAGGCATTTGTGAATTTCACACGTTTGTTTATCTGGGGCACATATACCGAAAAGGTGAATTGCCCGCTGCGGACCGCGGTGATCTCCAGCCAGCCGCCCACATCGGCCATCCGCTCGGTCAGGTTCATCAGCCCTTGGCCCGACTCTCCCGCCCTGCGTACCGGGTGGACGCCGTCGTTCTTGATCGACAACCGGACCAGTTCGTCGCGTTCGAGCAGCTGGATGGCGCACTGTCGCGCCTCCGCGTGGCGCAGCACGTTGGTCACGCCTTCGCGCAGGGCGTGCGTGAGCGCGTCGGCGACGTCACCGGGCAGGTCGGGGCACGCCACCCGGATCTGGCACCGCACTCCCACCGACTCAAGCAGGGCGCGCGCCGAGCTCATCTCCACCTCCAGCGAGGAGCGCCGCCCGCCGTGGGCGACGGCCCGTACGTCCCCCGCCAGGGTGCGCAGCAGCTCGAGGGTCTCGCCGACCTCCAGCTTGGCCTTCTCGTTCTCCTCGTCCACCAGCCGATCGATGAGCTGCGTCTTCAGCACCAGGGCGGTGAGCCGGTGGCCCACCAGGTCGTGCAGGTCCCTGCTGAAGCGGCGGCGTTCGAGCGCCACGGTCGTACGGATGGCGTCGGTCCTGGCGCAGGCCAGCCACTGCGCCCGCACGGCCAGGCTCACCAGGGCGTACTCCATCAGGCCGAGCACCGGGGCGGCCAGCGCCCACCCACGGTCGGCGAGCCCTTCATGGGGAGCCGCGAGCAGGACCGGCCCGCAGCACACGGCCAGCGCCACCAGCGTGGCCGACCTGATGCGCCCGGCCACCACCAGCAGCGCGCCGGCCAGCAGCCCGCACATCGGCGTCCACGCCGCCCCGAACAGGGCCAGCGGCACGTACGTCAGCCAGGCCTGCACGCCGACCAGCCACCACCCCCCGGTCCTGCCGGCCAGCGTCCCCAGCACGAACTGGGCGTGCACGGCCAGCAGGAGGAGCAAGGCCACCGAGGCCGCCGGCGAGAATCCCGAGCCGGCGAGCTCTGCCTGCACCGGAACCGTCACGGTGAGCAGCCCCGCCATCAAGGTCAGCCAGGCCATGTCCAGAGGAGAAGAGGGAATGTCGCCGAGAAGACGCAGCCGAGGAGCCGGCTCGCTTCCTAATCCATTCACTTGTCCCCCGTCGCGCTGCGTCACGAGCACCGAACCGTCCGTTGTCCCTCTCCAATCGACCCGATGTACCGCGTTCTGTAAAGCGCAATGTCGGCTTCGAGCAGAACTTTCTGCCCGCACCCGCCTGACTTAGGCCGCGTGACGTCGTCATAGGGTTGCCGCTATGGATTACAGACGACTTGGTGACACCGGCCTGCGGGTCTCGCGCATCTGCCTCGGCATGATGAGTTTCGGGGATCCGGCCAGGCAGGAGTGGGCGCTGCCCGAGGACCAGGCCGAACCGCTCGTCCGCCGGGCAGCCGACGGTGGGGTCACGTTCTTCGACACAGCCGACGTTTACAGCGCCGGCGAGAGCGAGGTCGTGACCGGAAACCTGCTACGCAAGATCTTCCCCAGGCGCGAGGACTACGTACTGGCCACCAAGGTCTATTTCCCGATGGGCAAGGGAGGCAACGACCGGGGCCTGTCGCGCAAGCACATCTTCGACGCGATCGACGCCTCGCTGCGCCGGCTGGGCACCGACTACGTGGACCTCTACCAGATCCACCGGTGGGACGACGAGACGCCCATCGAGGAGACCATGGAGGCGCTGCACGACGGGGTCAAGGCGGGCAAGGTCCGCTACATCGGGGCCTCGTCGATGTGGGCGTGGCAGTTCGCCAAGGCCCAGCATGTGGCGCGGGAGAACGGCTGGACCAGGTTCGTGTCCATGCAGAACCACTACAACCTGCTCTACCGGGAGGAGGAGCGGGAGATGCTCCCGCTCTGCGCCGACCAGGGCGTGGGCGTGATCCCGTGGAGCCCGCTGGCGCGCGGCGTGCTGGCCCGCGCGGGCGCGGCCCAGTCGACGACCAGGGCCGGCTCCGACGCGCGCATCGACGCCCTCTACGACCCCGAGAACGACCGGCTCATCCTTGACCGGGTGGCGGAGCTCGCGCGCGAGCACGAGCTGCCGGCCGCCCAGATCGCCCTGGCCTGGGTGCTCCAGCAGCCGACCGTCACGGCCCCCATCGTGGGCGCCACCAAGCCGGGCCATGTGGACGACGCGCTCGCCGCGGTGTCGGTGTCGCTTTCTGACAAGGACCTGGCCTCCCTCGCGGAGCCTTACCGGCCGCGCGAAGTGCGTATGTAGCCCCGCGCCGCCGTCGCGCGCATCGGCCTCGCCGTTTGTCGGAGGGGATCCCTAAGCTGGCTCCATGGCTAGGGCTAACGATGATGCGGCGGCGGCGCTCTCCGAATACGCGGAGCTGTTCGCGCTGACCGGCGGCGACGCGTTCCGGGTGCGGAGCTACCAGAAGGCCGCCAAGGCGATCGCCGGGTTCCCCGAGGACATCTCGGTGGCCGACGTCCGGAGTGTGCCGGGCGTGGGCGAGGCGATCGCCAAGAAGATGGAGGAGTTCCTGCAGCGCGGGAGCTTCCGCCAGCTCGACGACCTGCGCGGGCGGGTGCCCGAAGGGGTGCGGCGGCTGACCCGCGTGCCGACGCTGGGGCCGAAGACGGCGATCATGCTGTTCGAGGACTACGGCATCGACTCGCCCGTGGCCCTCGGCGAGGCGATCACCTCCGGGCGGCTCGACGGCGTCAAGGGGCTCGGCCCCAAGACCCTCGCCAACCTCCTCAAGGGCATCGAGCAGCTCGAGCAGTCGGGCCGCCGGGTGCACATCGGCGTCGCCATGTCCCTGGCCGAGCAGGTGATGGCCTCGCTGAAGGCCGAGCGGATCGCCTACGCCGGGTCACTGCGGCGGATGAAGGACACGATCGGCGACATCGACATCCTGGCCGTGGCGCCCGAGTCCATCATGGCGGACTTCCGCGCCCAGCCCTATGTCGCGGAGATCATCGCGGCGGGCGACAAGAAGACGTCGATCCGCACGACGTCGGGCCTTCAGGTGGACCTGCGCGTGGTGCCGGCCCAGTCGTGGGGCGCGGCGATGCAATACTTCACCGGCTCGAAGGAGCACAACGTCGCCATCCGGGAGATGGCGGTGAAGAAGGGCTGGAAGCTCTCCGAATACGGACTGTTCGAGGGTGAGACGGTGATCGCCTCGGAGTCCGAGGAGGACATCTACGCCGCGCTCGGCATGCAGTTCGTACCCCCGCCCATGCGCGAGGACGGCGGCGAGGTGAAGGCCGCGCTCCGCCACGAGCTGCCGGATCTCCTCCAGCTCCCCGACCTCAAGGGCGACCTGCACACGCACACCAACCTGACGGACGGCATCGCCTCGCTGGCCGACATGGTGGCGGCGGGACACGCCCGCGGCTACCTCTACTACGCCGTCACCGACCACGCCCCCGACCTGGCCATGCAGCGGATGACCCTGGACAAGGCGCTGGAGCAGCGGCAGCAGGTCGCGGAGCTGCAACAGAAATATCCCGACATGCGGATCCTGCACGGCACCGAACTCAACATCGCCCCCGACGGCTCCGTCGACTGGCCCGGCGAGATCCTCCGCGAATTCGACGTGTGCGTCGCCTCGGTCCACTCGCACTTCGGCATGTCCCGCGACGAGATGACCCGCCGCTTCATCGCCGCCTGCGAAAACCCGTACGTGGACATCATCGGCCACCCGACCACCCGCAAGATCGGCAAGCGCCCGCAGGTGGACGCCGACTGGGACGCCGTCTTCCGCGCGGCCGGCCGCACTGGGACGGCCATGGAGATCGACTCCTTCCCTGACCGCTCGGACCTGCCCGCGGACCTGGTCCGCCTGGCCAAGCACCACGGGGTGAAGTTCTCGATCGACAGCGATTCACACGCCATCCCCCACCTGGCCAACCAGCGGTTCGGCATCGGGATCGCCCAGCGCGCCTGGCTGACCACGGATGACGTCATCAACACCTGGCCGCTCGAGCGCCTGCTCGCCTTCCTCGGCCGGTAGGAGCGGCCATCGCCTGCTCGCTTTCGTCGCCGACAGGCGCGGCCATCACCTGCTCGCCTTCCTCAGCCGACAGGCGCGGCCATCGCTCGATCGCCCGCGCGGAACGGGCTCAGGCGCAGTGATCTCTCAAGACACCCCCTGAGCCGCCGCGCCGCGCGACTCCTTCGCCACCTCCAACCTCAGGTGCGTGGCGAACGGAGACCCGGGCACCTGAGTCCGGTGCGGCCGGACCTGCTCGCTCCCGACCTCGAACAACCTGATCCCTTCCCCCATTGGTACGGGCGCCAGATGGATACGCAGGTCTGGATGCGCAGGTCGTCGATGAGCCCGGCACGTAGAAACCCGCCGTCCGATATCGGCCCCGCCACCGATCGCGACGCCCCGATCCCCGGCCACCGCCCGAGCCCGCGCCAACGCACTCTCAACACCATCGGTGAACGTCCTCAACACCGTCAGTGACGAACGTGAACGGCGAGCCGTCCCTGACCCACTCCTCCGGCGGCTGAGGAGTCATCACAAGACGGGGCAGTCCACCCGGAGAATGACCACCCACAGGTGGATGTGGCCACCAACGGATTACGCGAAAGTAGTCCCACCTTCACCCCACGAAAGGACGGCGATCATGCCACCGGCGCCCAAGCGATCGAGAGCCCGCAAGATCTGGACCCGGGCTCTCGCAGCGCTGGCCGTGCTGCTCGTCGCCGCCGTCGCCGGCGTGGCGGTGGCCTACCCCTCCGTGGCCGCCACGACGTGCCCCGGCTGCTACGGCCTGACTGAGCTCCGCCCCGGTGTCTACATCGAGCGCGACCTATCGCCCCAGCAACGTTCACAGGTCAGCCAGACGGTTGACGCCGCCACGAAGAGGGTCGACACCTTCTACGGCGGCAGAAAGAGCTCACCCAGCCTGCTCATCTGCGCCACCGAGGAGTGCTACCAGCACATCGGCGGCCACAAGGAGCGTGGCATCGCCGTTCTGAACCGCTCCGTAATGCTGTCGCCTCGCGGCCTCGACGCAGTGATCGCTTCACACGAGATGTCCCACGTCGAGCTCCACACCCGCCTCACCTCCGGGGCAGAGGTCCCGCAGTGGTTCGACGAGGGCCTCGCCGTAGTCGTCTCCGACGACCCCCGCTACCTCGCCCCGCGAACGACCGGCGACCGCTGTCTGGTCCTACCGACCGCTCCGTTGCCCGTCTCTTTAGACGAGTGGCTGAGTACGGCCAGCAAGGATACGAACACGTATGCCAAGGCCGCCTGCCAAGTAGACCGCTGGCTCCGAGCCAACGGGGATCGGCAGGGCTTGGAGTCCCTCATTCAGCACCTCAACACCGGCGAGACCTTCGACTCCCTCGTCCCCAATCGAGCACCCGATCATTCACCCTGAGCTCAACCTAGCCCATCAGCGTCCCCGAACGGCGGACCCGGAGAGCCTGCGCAAGCAGCCCATCAGCCACGCCCTGCGGGAAGCTCAAGCGGCCTGTGGGGGCGAATACAGCCACGGGTCGCGCAGGTCGAAGTAGGTGAGTTCGCCGTCGAACAGGTCCTTCCACTGCTCGAAGAGCTCCCGCATCTCGGCCGGGAGCTCCTTGCCCTCGCCGTCCCTGGCCGCCTGCTCAGAGGTGAAGTACGCGACCTCGGTGTATCCGCCGTCCCCGTGCAGCGCGGCGAACCCGCCGATGAGGTCGGGCCGGAATGCGGCCATGTCCCGCTCGCTCTGGGCGGTGATCTCCCGCATCCGCTGGAAGTCCCGGACCCGGCCCTGCATCACCTGGACGAACCCCGCCGCATCGGACCCGCCCTTCAGATACGTGTACGCCTCGGCGCAGTCGTGGAAGGTGACCTCGCCGCTGAAGAGCTTCTGGGTCTCGGCCCACCACTGACCCTGCTCCGGCCGCTCGCTGTTGCGCCGCGCCGCCTCCTGCGACTCGAAACGCACCGTGTTCACGAACATGCCGTCGTCTGTCACGCCGGCCGTCGTACCGAGCCAGCCGTCCACCCCTGGCGCGAGCTCGGCGTGCCATCGGTCCAACGCCGCCCGCATCTCGCCAACGTCCCCGACCTGTCCCTGAATGACCTGGATGAACATCGCGGCCCCCTCGCTGTGTACCTGAAATCCACGCTAGGAGTCCGCCCGTGAAGGTCGAGATGTCGAGGCCCCATGCCATGCCCAAAACTTGCCGCCGCTCCGTTGACCTCGGCCAACGGGACTCCAACCGAGGGGGTACTGCCAGTACACCTTTCGACAGGACCTGTTTGCCTGGACGTAAAGCCGGTTACCTGAAAGGGCACCGAACTCCTCGCGCAGGTCGACGCCGCCCGGCCTGGCCCACACCTGACACAGCTCACAACCTCGTACGTCTAAGAGAAACACCATGGAATTCGTCAAACAGCAGGCCACCACCAAGGCCCCCGCGGACTGGTTCACCGGCGACGTCTGGTTCGACGTGATCTACGCGGGCCAGGAGCCGTCCCGGATGCGTGCCAACATGGTCCGTTTCTCCCCCGGCGCCCGTACCCACTGGCACTCCCACGTACTGGGCCAAACCCTGCACGTCGTGTCCGGCGTCGCGCTGATCGGCACCCGCGACGGCACCGTATTCGAAGCCCATCCCGGCCAGACCGTGCGCTGCCCCCCGAACGAGGAGCACTGGCACGGCGCCACCCCCGACCGCTTCATGGAGCACCTGGCCATGTGGGAAGGCGCGGGCGACGGCAGCACCGAAACCACCTGGAACGAGCCGGTCACCGACGAGCAGTACAACCGCGCCCGCAGCCACTGACCAGGTAAACCCGTCCTTCTTCCCGCTCCGACAGCAGCAGTGCCGAGGTACACCGGCGATCCCGGTCCCGGAACCCAGACCCGGTTCCGGGTCTGGGTTCCGGTTCCGGGTCTGGGTTCCGGGTCCGGGTCCGGTTCCGGGTCTGGGTTCCGGTTCCGGGTCCGGGTCTGGGTTCCGGGTCCCGGATCCGGGTCTGGGCCCGAGTCCCGGACCCGAGTCTCCGTTCCGGGTCCCGGATCCTGGTCTGGGTTCCGGGTCCCGATCTTGGTTCCGGTCTCGGTTCCGCAGCGGCCGCCGCGCCGCAGGGCCGAAGGACGGCCAGCGAAAGGATCTTCGATGACCGAGCAACCCCGGCAGATCGGCGGCGGACGCCGCATGATCGGCGATTTCGCGCCGAAGCTCGCCGAGCTCACCGACGACGTCCTGTTCGAGGACGTGTGGAATCGTACAGAGCTGGCCGCCCGCGACCGCAGCCTGATCACCGTCGCCGCCCTCGTCGCCGGCGGCGACGCCGATCAGCTCCGCTTCCACCTCGGGCGCGCCAAGGAGAACGGCGTCACCGAGACCGAGCTCATCGAGGCGATCACCCACCTCGCCTTCTACGCCGGCTGGCCGAAGGCCATGACCGCGATCACGACCGCGAAGCAGGTCTTCTCAGGTTGAGCCCCGAGACGAAAGCAGGTGGTGAACTCTTGAGCCGGATCCTGGTGACCGGTTCCGCGGACGGTCTTGGGCGTGCCGCGGCGGATGCGTTGTTGTCCGCGGGACACGACGTGGTGGTGCACGCCCGCAACCGGGAGCGTGCGGCCGGCCTCGACGCGCTGGTCGAGCGTGGGGCACACCTCGTGGTGGGCGACTTCACCGAGCGTGATGCCGTCCGGCGCATCGCAGCCGAGCTGAACGAGGCGGAGCCGCTCGACGCGGTCATCCACAACGCCGGCGTGTGGAGCGGACCCGCGGTCATGCCGGTCAACATCATCGCACCGTATCTGCTCACGGCCCTGGTGCGTGGGCCGCGCCGTCTGGTGTACCTGAGCAGCAGCTCGCATTTCGACGGGCGCCCGTCGCTCACCGGAGTCGACTGGCGAGGCCAGAGCGCCGGCTCGTACTCCGACAGCAAGCTGTTCGTCACCACGCTCGCGGCCGCCGTAGCTCGCCTGCGTCCCGGGGTGCCGAGCAACGCCGTGGATCCGGGCTGGGTGCCGACGAGGATGGGCGGACCGAGCGCACCGGACGATCTCGAGCTCGGCCACCAGACACAGGAATGGCTCGCCTCCAGCGACGAACCCGAGGCCCTGACCACCGGCGGCTACTGGTACCACCGCCAGCGGCTGCAGCCGCATCACGCCGTCCACGACGAAGCGTTCCAGGACCGCCTCCTGCAGAGGTTGGCCGAGGAGACCGGCACCGCGCTGTGAAAGGCGACACGAGCTGGGCGACGGAGCTGATCGACAGAGCTGATCGACAGAGCTGATCGACGATGTCAGGCTCGACGGCGGCCCCCGCCCAGCGCCGAACCTGGCCCGGTTCATCTTCCTTGTCCCCCGTGCCCGCTTATTCCACGGGATAAGCGGCTTACCGCGAGCAGATGCGCCACGCCGGCCTGCACGGAAACCAGGCGACCTCCCCCGCGACCTCATGACGCCTCCTGCGCGATTCACCATCACCTGGAAAGGTGGTGGCGCCAGCCTGGCACGGACTCCGCCACAGCGATTAAATGGTTTCCCTGTAGGAAATACATGCTGTGGAGGTAGCGGCCCATGGAGCAAGCTCTTGCGACGATCGTCAAACTGCTGCCGGCCCAGCTGTTCACCGTGCACGACGGCAGCGCCGAGATGCGGTGGGAAGCCATGGCCGGGCAGGGATACCACACCCCTATAGACCGATTTTTCGTGCGAAATCATACGTACACGCCCCGCATCGACCCCACGACCTGGCGGCTGCGGCTCCACGGGCCCGGGCTGCGATGTCCGGGCGAGTACGACTACGACCAGCTCCGTGCCATGCCGTCACGCACCGTCGACGTCGCGATCGAGTGCGCCGGGAACGGCCGACGCCTGTACGCGACGCAGCAGCGCAACCCGGCCCCGGGCACGCAGTGGGGACTGGGCGCGATCGGGGTGGCGCGGTGGCGCGGGGTGCCGCTCAGTTACCTGCTCCGGCACGCGGGACTGCGGCCCGATGCCGTGGACCTGCTGCCGAGTGGTCTCGACGCGCCGTTCGAGGACTACGGGCACGTACGCCGGCCGCTCCCGGTCGACAAGGCCATGGCCGACGTGCTCGTCGCGTACGAGATGAACGGCCGGCCGCTCCCGCCCGACCACGGATTTCCGGTACGCCTGGTGGTGCCGGGCTGGGTGGGAATAGCGTCGATCAAATGGCTGGGTGATATCGAGGTGGCGACCCGAGAGCTCACTTCCCCGTGGAACACCGTCTTTTACCGCGACGTGACGACCCAGCCGGTGAAGAGCGCTTTCGAGCTGGCGTGGAATGCGCGCCTGGTGGTCGGCCGGCCGCACATCCTGCACGGCAGATCGTGGTCGGGGCGGGGACGGATCGTCCGCGTCGAGGTCAGCGTAGACGGCGGGCTGAGCTGGCGGCGGGCCGTACACCACGGCCCGCACCTGGTCAGCGCCTGGTTGCCGTGGCACATCGGCTGGACGCCCCGGCGGCCGGGGTCGTACGAGCTGATGGCGAGGGCGACCGACGAGACGGGCGAGACGCAGCCGCTGACGACGCCGCACCACCCGTTCGGATATCACTTCGACGCTGTCGTGCGGCACCCCGTTTCCGTTGTCCACGGATAGGGAATTGTCACCGATCGGGGGTGAGCTGCGCATTTACTAAATGATGGCACAGCGCATCCGAATTCATCTGGAAGACTCTCGCGGAAACGTCGCGGCAATCCTCGCATGTGATGGTGGCCAGATTCCGTGAGAAAGGGAGAGCAGATGCGCCAGCTCACCGCACTCGACGCCCAGTTCCTCAACGTCGAATCCGCGACCACCGCCGCCAATGTGGCGGGCCTGGCGATCCTCGACCCCTCCGAGGGCCGTGTCACCCGTGACAATCTCGCGGCCCTGCTGCTGGAGCGGCTGCATCTGTCGCCGGCGCTGAGCCTGCGGCTGGCGGAGGTCCCGTTCGGGCTGGACCGGCCCTACTGGGTGCCCGACACCGAGTTCGACATCGGCAACCACCTGTTCGAGACGACACTGCTCCCGCCCGGCGGCGAGCGGCAGCTGGCCGAGACGGTGGCGGCGATCCACGCCCGGCGGCTCGACCGGGCCCATCCGCTGTGGGAGATGCACCTGATCAACGGGCTGGCCGACGGCCTGGCCGCCGTCTACACCAAGGTGCACCACGCGGCCATCGACGGCGTCTCCGGCGCGGAGACGCTCGCCACCCTGCTCGACCTCTCCCCCGACGCCTGCGACCCGCTGCCGGCCGGCTGCCGGTCAGGCCGCACACCGCACCAGGCGAACCGGCCGGACCAAACACCACACGAGACGGACCAGACGCCGGGCAAGGCGCTGGACCTGGTCCCCGAAGGGCAGGCGCCCGGCCTGGTGGGCATGCTGGCCGCCGCCGCCGTTCAGACCGCGACCCACCCCATGCGCGCCATGCGCTCGGTGGTCAAGGCGGCCGGTGACCTCGACGCGATCCCCCTGGCCTCCGCCCTTCCCGGCTCGCGGCTGATCGCCAGGGCGGCCAGGTTCGTCGTCGGCGACGACACGCGGCGCCCCGAGCTGCCCGGCCTGACCGTCCCGCGCACGCCGTTCAACGGGCCGATCAGCGGGCGGCGCCATCTGTCGTTCGGGTCGGTCTCGCTCAAGGATGTCAAGAGCGTGGCCAAGGCCAACGGGATGAGCGTCAACGACATCGTGATGGCCCTGTGCACGTCGGCGCTGCGGTCGTGGCTGGAGGAGCGGAACGCGCTGCCCGACGAGCCGCTGGTCGTCGCGGTCCCCGTCGCGGTCCGTACGGCCGGCGCCGGGGAGACGGTGGGCAACCAGATCTCCGCCATGATCGCCCCGATGCCCACGAACGTCGCCGACCCGGTGCGACGCCTGCGGGCCGTCGGCGCCACGATGAGCGCGGCCAAACGGCGCTTCGCCCTGGCGCCGCCCACCTGGGTGAACGAGCTGTGCTCGCTGCTGCCCGCGCCCATCACCAGCCTGGCGACTCCGGCGATCTTCCGGCTTGCCTCGGTGACGTTCCCGCCGATCAACCTGATCATCAGCAACGTGCCCGGTCCGCAGTTCCCGCTGTACCTGTGCGGGGGACGGGTCCTGTCGTACTACCCGCTGTCGGTGCTGACCGACATGAGCGGCGGCGTGAACATCACCTGCTTCTCCTACGACGGCATGCTCGACTTCGGCGTGGTGGCCTGCCCCGAGCGGATGGACGACGTGTGGGGGCTGCTCTCCCACCTGGAGACGGCCCTCGACGAGCTGTCAGACGAGCGAGTGGGCGATGAGTTCCGCGACCGCGTCGGGATCGATCTGGTGGCCGGTTAGCTGACACAGGTTCTCCTGGTAGAGCAGTACGGCCGCGAACGTGGCCGCCGCCACCTCCAGCCGGGCCGCGTCGCCCCGAGCGCCCGGTAGCGCCAGCTCCAGCGCGAACCTGGCCCGGCTGATCAGCTCGCCGTTGAGCCGGCCGAGCCGTTCCTTGACCGAGCCGTGCGTGTCGGCCTCGCGGAACAGGATGCGGCGCATCGCCGGCGAGGCGCGCAGCGGCAGCCTGCGGGCCAGCCGCGACAGTGTGCCCGCCGGGTCGCCGGGCACCGCGTCGACCTCGTGCCCCTCCTCGACCAGCGTGCGTTCGTCGATGAGCGCCACCAGGACGTCGATCTTGCGCGGGAAGTAGTGGAAGATCAGCCCCTTGGGCACCGCGGCCAGCCGAGCGATGACCGCGGTCGGCGTGGCCTCGTAACCGCCACCGGCGAACAGCTCCTCCGCCGCGTCCAGAATGCGCGTCCGCGCGTCACCGACCTCCACAGCCGCACCCTAGCGTCCCCCTGTAGCCCCTGGTAAGGGCACGGAAGTCGACGACATCCTCACTGGGCGCCGATGGCCCGGCTGAGCATGGGGTAGGCCCGGTGCAGCTCCCGCTGCCAGGACTCGTGGTTGTGCCCGCCGCGATAGAAATGCGTCCGTACGGGCACACCCAGCCGCTCAAGCCGCCCCGCGAACGCCCGTGCGGCCCGGTTGGCGAGGTCCTCGACCAGGTCGCCCGCGCCCGCGGCCACGTACAGCTGAACCCCCTTGAGCTTCCCGGCCTGGTCGTAGGGGTTGTGGGCGCGCCAGACGGAGCGCTGCGCGGCCGGATCCCCCCAGACGCGCTTCCAGTCGGTGCCGAAGCAGCCGATCGTGGTGCCCGCCATGACGGCCTGCGGCACGCCGGGTTCGAGGATGTGCACGGCTCCGCTGAAGGAGGCCGCGGCCTTGAAGTACCCCTTGGCGGCGTACAGCATCGCGCCCTGACCGCCCATCGAGTAGCCCGCGACGGCCCGCTCCCGCCCGGCGCGGTAGCGGGATTCGAGCAGCGGCAGCAACTCCTTGAGGTGGTACGTCGCCCAGCGCGGCGGGCCGCCGTCGCCGCCGTTCCACCAGTCGGAGTAGCTGCCGCACTTGCCGCCGTCGGGCATGACGACCATCAGCCCGGAGTTGCGGGTGAGCGCGTCGACGTCGGTCTTGGCGGTCCACGAGGCGTAGTCGTCGAGGCCGCCGTGCAGCAGCCAGAGCACCGGCCAGTCGCGCCGCGACTCCCATCCCGAGGGCAGCAGCAGCCTGACCTTCGTCGTGCCGGCCAGCGCCGGCGACCTGATCGTCAGCTCCATCCTGCGCTCGTCGAGCCGCTTCTCCTCGACGACCTCGGCCACCTCGCCCGCCCGCGCGCCGCTCGACGGAGCCGGCCGGGGGGCGGGCTCACGACCACGATTGAGCAGTACGGCCACCGCCACCACCACGAGAAGGCCGCCGACGACCAGGCAGCCGCGTAACCGGGGTGCCATCGAAGCCTCCCCTTTCGATGCGCGGATAATAGCCGGATGAGATCTTCTGAGTTGAGATCAATCGCCACTACGGACCTGTCCGTGTTCCCGATATGCCTGGGCACCAACGTCTTCGGCTGGACCGCCGACCGGGCGGCGTCCTTCGAGGTGCTCGACGCGTACATCGAGGGCGGCGGCAACTTCATCGACACAGCTGACGTCTACCCCTACTGGGCCACCGGCGAGTCCACCTCCGAGACGATCATCGGTGAGTGGATGGCGGAGCGCGGCAACCGCGACTCGATCGTGCTGGCCACCAAGGTCGGCATGCTGGAGGGCGTGAAGGGCCTGGCGCCCGCGACCATCCGTACCGCCGTCGAGGACTCACTGCGCCGGCTGCGTACCGACCGGATCGACCTCTACTGGGCGCACGTCGACGACAAGGACACCCCGCTGGCCGACACGCTGGCCACGTTCGGGCAGCTGATCGAGGAGGGCAAGATCCGCCACATCGGCGCCTCCAACTACGGCGCCGAACGGCTGGCCGAGGCGCTGCGGGTGGCCGACGACGAGGGTCTGCCGAGGTATGTCGCGCTGCAGCAGCAGTACAGCCTGATGGAGCGCGACTACGAGGGCGGGCTGCGCGACGTCGTGGCCGCGGAGGGGCTGTCCAGCACCCCCTACTCCACGCTGGCCCGCGGCTTCCTGACCGGCAAGTACGCCCCAGGAGTTACGGTCGACAGCCCGCGCGCGGGACAGGCGGCCAAATACCTGGAGACGGAGCACGGGCCGCGGACGATCGAGGCCCTCACCAAGGTGGCCGCCGAGCACGACGTCGAGCCGGCGGCGGTGGCGCTGGCCTGGCTCGCCGCCCAGCCCACGATCACCGCGCCGATCTCCAGCGCCCGCGACGCCAGGCAGCTCCAGCCGCTCCTCACGGCGGCCGCGCTCACGCTGACCGCCGACGAACTACGCCTTCTGGACGAAGCCTCCCGCCCCTGACCACCTCACGACCGCCGGGTCGCTCGACAAGCCTCGGACCGGCCGAACCGGATCGAGCAGCGGGCGACCACGTCGCCGACCGGCCTGACCACGGGGAACCGGCCACAACTCATCGGGAGCTCCCACCTGGCTTCGATCTTGAAACTTCCCTGACGATCATGTGATACTTCACGCGATAGCTTACTTTTGTCAGGAATGTCCGTCATGTGAGACGGGGCGATGGAGGAGCACGTGGCAGCCAGCGCCCCAGGCCTCGCAGCCAGGACCCTGCCCTTCCTCCGCTCATTGGCCAGGCACGCGCGCACCCCCGTCCGCGCCTTCCAGGAGGCGAGCGACCGGGCCCGTGGCGAGCTCGTCCGGCTGAACATGGGCCCGTTCCGCCCCTACCTGGTGACCCACCCCGACCACGTCCAGCATGTACTGCGCCGCAACCAGTCCAACTACCTGCGCGAAGGCATGTTCTGGGACCCGCTCGCCCCGCTCATCGGCAACGGCATCCTGTCCGACGGCCCCACCTGGGCCGACAGCAGGGCAATCCTGCAGCCCCTGTTCACCGCCAAGTACGTCGACTCGCTGGCCGGGCGGATGGCCGGGATCATGACCGAGCTGATCGAGACCGTCATGGTCCCCGGGCGGCCGTTCGACATCGCCGAGAGCGTGTCGGCCATCGTCCACCCGACCATCGTGCGACTGCTGCTCGGCGCCAAGCTCCCCGCGGCGGACGTCGACCGGCTGGCGCCCGCCTACGACACCGGCGTCACCGCCAGGTCCATCCGGCTGCTGCTGCCGTTCGTGCCCCAGGGATTCCCGCTGCCCGGCGACCGGGCGTTCAAGCGGGCCATCAGGACCATCGACGACGTCGTGTATCCGACGATCCGCCACGCGCGGACGCAGGCGCAGGAGGACGGCGACGTCGTCTCGGCGTTGTGCCGGGCCCGCCACGGCGACGTGGGCGCCGACGGCGACCGGCGGATCCGCGACGACCTGGTGGCCATCCACGGGGCCGCCACCGAGACCTCCGCCACCGCGCTGACCTGGGTGTGGCCGGTGCTCGACGCCCATCCGGAGGTGGCGGCGAAGGTGTACGAGGAGGTCGAGCGGGTCGTCGGCGCCGGGCCGGTCACCACGGACCACCTGCCGCGGCTCACGTACCTGCGGATGTTCCTGGAGGAGTTGCTGCGGCTCTACCCGCCGGGCTGGATCCTGCCGCGTACGGCCCACGCGGACGACGTCATCGACGGGATCAGGATCGAGGCGGGCAGCACCGTCGTGCTCAGCCCGTTCCTGACCCATCGGCTGGCGGACTGGTGGGAGCGGCCGCTCGACTTCCTGCCCGAACGGTTCGCGCCCGCGGACCAGGCTCATGGCGGGGGCAGGCGGCACCGCTACGCCTACTTCCCCTTCGCCGCCGGGCCGCACGTCTGCCTGGGGCCGCACCTGTTCATGATGGAAGCGCTGCTGCTGGTGGCGGGGGTCCTCAGCAAATACCGGCCGGTGCTGGACGCCGGCGGACCGGTCACTCCCCGGCCGGCCTCCACGCTGCGGCCGGCCACCGGCCTGTCGATGACGCTCGTGCCGGTCGGCCGCCGATGACACACTCCCCCACCGGCGTCCAGACGGGCGCCGGCTTCCGAACGGGCTCCCCAACCGGCTCCACGACCGGCCTTCCGGCTGACCCACCGACCGGTCCACCAACAGGCGCCGAGCTGGGCAGAACGTGCGCGCTGGCCGTGGAGTGCGCCCGTGACCTGTCCCGTCATGCCCGGCGGTACGGCGAGCTCTTCCCGGCCCGGCCGTTCGACGCGGGCTTTTTCCACTCCCTCGGGCTCGTCAGCGCCTTCGGCTCGCCCTGGGCCAGCACCGCCGAGCTCCGGGCGGTCAGCCGGGCGGCGCTGTGGGTGTTCGCCGTCGACCTGCGCATCGACCACATCGCCGAATCACGCGCGGAGGTCACCACCCTGGTCGGCGACTGCCTGGACGTGGCCGGCGGCGCCACGCCCCTGAGCCCGATCACCCGCTTCCTCGCCGACCTCCGCGACGGCCTCCGGTACGGCTTCCCAGACGATCCCGAGGAAGCCGGTCGGCGACGCGACGGATCCCGTGACGGTTTCCAGAACGAACCGGCAGACGCCGCCTGGCGCGACCAACTCGCGCGGATGCTGACCGCGATGGCCAAGGAGTGGGACTGGCGCGCCGCCGGAGCCCGGCCCGGCCTGGAGGAGTACCTGGACAACGCGGCCGGCACCGGCTCGTCCTTCGTCAACCTGTCGCACTGGATCTCCACCGGCGAGCCGCTCGAACCGGCCAGCCGGGCCGGCGAAGAGGTACAGCGCTACCTACGGCTGCTCAACGACCTGGCGACGGCCGACAGGGAGGCCCGCTGGGGCGACGCGAACGCGCTCACGCTGGGCATCAGACCTGCCGACGTGAGCGAGCGCATGGCCGGGATCGCCGCCCGGGCCGCCGAACTGATCCGGCCACTGCGGGCGACCGGCCCGCGCGCCGCGTACTACCTGGAGCGGCAGCTGACCTTCAACACCGGCTTCTACGGCATGTCTGATTACTGGGGTGAGCTGTGAACTACGCCCGCGAAGCCGACGAGCTGGTCGCCACGCTGATGGCCAGACCGTGGGGGCAGGTCTCCGCGTCGATCTACGAGACAGGACGCCTGGTCACGCTGGCCCCCTGGCTCACCGGCCACCGGGAGCGGATCGACTACCTGCTGGCCACGCAGCGGGCCGACGGCTCGTGGGGGGCACCCGACGGCTACGGCCTCGTTCCCACCCTGAGCGCCACGGAAGCGCTGTTCAGCGCACAGGCCGAACGCCCGGAAAACGGTTCACGACGCGAGACCCCGCCGAGCGGGGAACACCTCGGCCAGGCCGCGCGCAAGGGGCTCGACGCGCTGCGCGGCTGGCTGTCGCGCCCCGTCGAGGTGCCGGACATGCCGGCCGTGGAGCTGATCGTCCCGTTCCTGATCACTCTCATCAACGCCCATCACCCCGGCGAACCACTGCCGTTGCCGTCGGGGATGGACTACTCGCGCGTCGAGCGCATCAGGCAGGCGGTCGCGTCGGGCGCGGAGTTGCCGCAGAAGCTGCTGCACGCACTGGAGGTGGCCGGCCCGGACGCGGGCGGCGCCCGCGCGGTGCGGCCGACGGCGATCGGCACGATCGGCGCCTCGCCCGCCGCCACCGCCGCCTGGCTCGGCAGCGTCCTGCGGCACGCCCCCGACCGGCCGGGTGGCGCGCTCCTGGACGCCACCCAGGCCCGATCCCACCTGGAGGCCGTGGCGACTCGCTACGGTGGCCCGGTCCCGGTGGGGCTGCCCATCACGGTCTTCGAGCGCGGCTGGGTGCTGAGCTATCTGGCCAGGGCGGGCGTCCCGGTCGAGGTGCCGCCGGAGATGGTGGCCGACCTCAGGGCGGCGATGGGCCCCTCGGGCACGCCCGCCGGTCCGGGGCTGCCGGCCGACGCCGACACGACGTCGGTGGCGCTGCACGCGCTGGCCCGGCTCGGCATGCCGTACGACCCGGAGATCCTGATGGCGTTCGACACGGGAGCGCATTTCTGCACCTGGCCGGGCGAGGACGGTTTCTCCATCAGCGTCAACGCGCACGTGCTCGACGCGTTCGGGGCGTACACGACGGCCCGGCCCGAGCGGGCGGGCTCCTATCGGCCGGTCATGGCACGCCTGGGCGCGCTACTGGCCGAGCGTCAGCAGCCCGACGGGAGCTGGGACGACCGCTGGCACGCCTCCCCTTATTACGCCACGGTGAGCTGTGTGCTGGCCCTGAGCGAGTATGGCGGGCAAGACCGGGCCCGGCCGGTGGCCAGGGCGCGTGACTGGCTGCTGGCCACCCAGCGGAGCGACGGCTCGTGGGGCCGCTGGGAAGGCACGATCGAGGAGACCGCCTACGCCGTCCAGGCGCTCCTGCTTCCCGGTTCGGCCAGGAACATCGGCTACGAGCAAGCCGCCTCTCGAGGGCACGCCTACCTGCTCCACGCGAACAACGGGCCAGACTATCCGCCTCTATGGCATGACAAGGACCTTTACAGTCCTTTCGCCGTGGTAAGAGCTGCCGTCCTGGCCGCACTCCATCTGGGCAGCAAAGTGAATTTGATAGGACAATAAGGGCATAACAGTATTTCCACTGATTGCGTCGGCTTGAGTACACTTTGCGGCGTTGCTAAGGTATGCCGCGTGCTCGGGCATTCAAGAAGCTCATCAATGCTCTGACTCCGGGCTTTACGCAATAATTCCTGCAGGATGGCTTCATATGCGCTTCCGTAGCTCTAGCGTGCGGACAAAAGTGACCGCCCTACTGGTGTCGCTGGTCGCACTGTGGGGGTTCGCCGCCTGGGTGACGCTGCGCGAAGGTGTGAACCTGATCGGTGCCACCACTGTCGACAGCGGAGCGGTGCAGCCGGCCGAACGGTTATTGGCCGAGCTGCAACGCGAGCGACGCCTCACGTTGGTCTCCCTCGGCTCCGGCACACGGATGCCCGACCGGGCCGTACGCGAGCAGCGCTCGAAGACCACGGCCGCTCGCGCCGAGTTCATCGAGTCGGCCACCAGTTCCAGCGTCGAACTGGCCGCCGACGCCTTGCTGACCCAGCGTCTGAACGAGGCGTACCGCAGCCTGGCCGACCTGGAGAACGTCAGGAAGGCGATCGACGGCGGCCGGCCGGATCGCCGCGCGGCGGCCGCCTCCTACAACGACATCATCGACGCCCTCTACCGCATGTTCGACGGTGTGGCCTCGCTCGACGACAAGGAGATCGCCAAGGATGCCCGCACGGTCCTGCTGGTGAGCCGGTCGAGCGAGTACCTGGCCCGCGAGGACTCGCTCGTCGCCGGGGCCCTGGCCAGAGGCGCCTTCACCGCCACCGAACACACCGACTTCGTGCAGATCGCCGGCGTCTCCCGTTTCAACCTGGAACAGGCCGCCCGCCAGCTCCCCACCGAGGACAAGGCCGAATACGACGCGTGGCTCAAGTCCAAGTCCACCACGCAGCTGCGCGCGCTGGAACAGCGGCTCATCCAGCAGGTCGACACGGGCCTGCCGCCGCCCGTGACCGGCGCCGAGTGGCGGGCCGCGGCTGAACCGGCCCGCGCGGGCCTGGAGAAGGTCATCGCCGACGGCGGCGACCGGCTGGTGGCCAGGGCCATTCCCGGCGCCATCGGGGTTCTGCTCCGGCTGCTCCTGGCGGGCGGACTCGGCCTGGTCGCCGTCGTGGCCTCCATCGTCCTGTCCATCACCACCACGAGGCAACTGCTGGCGCAGCTCAAGAAGCTGCGTGACGCCGCGCACGAGCTGTCCGACGAGCGGCTGCCCCGTCTGGTGGAGCGGATCGGGCACGGCGAGGAGGTGGACCTGGCGCGCGAGGCCCCGTCGCTGGACTTCGGTGACGACGAGATCGGGCAGGTCGGCCAGGCGTTCAACACCGTGCAGCGCACAGCGGTCAGCGTCGCCGCCGAGCAGGCCGAGCTGCGGCGCAGCATCCGCGACATCCTGCTCAGCCTGGCCCGCAGGACCCAGGGCCTGGTGCACCGGCAGCTGACCGTGCTCGACGTGATGGAGCGGCGTGAGACGGACCCCGAGGAGCTGAAGGAGCTCTTCCGGCTGGACCACCTGGCCATCCGGATGCGGCGCAACGCCGAGAACCTCATCGTGCTGTCCGGCTCCTCCCCAGCCCGTGTCTGGCGCCGCTCGGTGCCGATGGTCGACGTCGTACGCGGCGCGCTGGCCGAGGTGGAGGACTACACCCGGGTGACGCTCATGCCGATGGGCGACGTCGTGCTGCTGGGCCGCGCCGTGGGTGACGTCATCCACCTGCTGGCCGAGCTGATCGAGAACGCGGCCTCCTTCTCCCCGCCCTACACCACCGTCGAGGTCCGCGGGCAGCTGGTGGCCAACGGCTACGTGGTCGAGATCGAGGACCGTGGGCTCGGCATGAAGCCGGAGGACCTGGAGTCCGCCAACGAGCGCATCGCGGACCCGCCGGAGTTCCGCATCACCGGCACCGCGCGCCTGGGACTGTTCGTGGTCAGCCGCCTGGCCGGGCGCCACGGGATCCAGGTCGTGCTCAAGTCCTCACCGTACGGGGGGACCACGGTCGTGGTCCTGATCCCCCAGGAGCTCGTCCAGCTGGGAGAGGCGCCGGAGGAGGGCGATGAGCCGGCGCGGCTGCCCCGCAGGAAGGCGGTCACGACGGCGGCGCGGACGGCCGCTCCGGAGAACGTGCGCCGGCTGACGGTGGCTCCGCCCCGTGACCCCGCCGAACCGGAGCCCGCACGGGAGCGCGTCCGTCCGGGGTCTGAACGGGAACGCGTCCGCCCGGAGTCTGAACAGGAGCGCGTCCGTCCGGAGCCGAGGCGCGCGCGACCGGAGCCCGCACAGGATCAGCCCCCCGCCGAGTTCACCCCGTCCGGCCTGCCCTTGCGGGTGCCACAGGCCAGCCTTGCCCCAGCCCTGCGTGACGAGGCGCCCGCCACGCGACCGAACCCCGAGGAGGACGATGACGAACGCTCGCCAGAAGAGATCCGCGCGATGATGGGATCTCTGCAGTCGGGCACCAGGCTGGGCAGGACCGAAGCGGCCAAAATCATGGACGGGCTCGAAGGAGAGCAACCGGGAGGCGAGACGTGACACCTGGTTCCGGCACGGATCTGAACTGGCTGCTCGATGATCTGATCGGCCGGGTCAAGGAGGCCGAGCACGCCATCGTCCTGTCTTCCGACGGGCTGCTGATGGCGTCGTCCGCGGCGTTGCCGCGGCCCTCCAGCAGGTGGACTCCGGCGAGATCGTCGGATTCTCGCCCGGGTGAGCGGGCTCAGGGGAGCCGGCTT
>NZ_JBEZDU010000014.1:0-295244 GCF_040648495.1 Nonomuraea sp. NPDC049129
TGACGGGGTTGTGCATCATGCACTGGCTTTTAACACACTGTTGAGTTCTCAAGAAACGGACGCGTACTCCCCAACCTGCGAGAGGCGCACATTTCCTCTTGCCCAGTTTATCAGATCCGCGCGATCCTTGTCAAATCGGCCAATCCGGTACGTTCCGGGCAACCCTGCTAACTTACCTGAAGTTCTGACTTATGTCCAATCACATGTGGACACAGCCTGAAGTTCGGGAGAGATCACTGGGTTTTGCCGGGCTAACTTGCCCCGCGTTGAAGACTCTAGCAGTCCTGGTGCGGGAGAAGACCCAACTTCGGTAACGAATAGGTCTTCCCCCGGTGTGTCTCGCTCAAACACCCAAGCCGGCGAGCTGCGCCTCGAGCCGCACGATGTCGGCCGCCGACTGCTCGGCACGCCCTCTGACCTTGGCGACGACATCTTCGGGCGCCTTGGCCATGAACTGCTCGTTGCCGAGCTTGGCCGCGACCTGAGCCGCCTCCTTGCGCGCGACCGCCAGATCCTTCTCCAGCCGCTTGCGTTCGGCCGCCACGTCGATGGCGCCGGCGGTGTCGATCTCCACGGTCACCCCGCCCACAGTGAAGCGGGCAGTGGCGGAAAAGGCGTCAGACGGCTCCGTGAGCCGCAGGAGTGAGCGGATGGCCCCTTCCTGCCCCGCGAGAGCCGTGCCGGTCAGTCCGAGCCGCGCGGCCACCTTCTGACCGGGCTTCAGCCCCTGATCCGAACGGAACCTGCGCACCTCCGTCACCAGCTCCTGCAGAGCGACGATCTCCGCCTCGGCCGCCGGATCGGTCCGGGCGGCATCGACCTGCGGCCATGCTGCCACGGCGACCGACTCGCCGCCCGTGACGGCTCGCCACAGCTCCTCGGTCACGAACGGCACCAGCGGGTGCATCAGCCGCAGCAGTGTGTCGAGCACGTGACCCAGCACGAGCCGCGTGTGCTCCAGCCCCTCACCGAGTTGGATCTTGGCCAGCTCCAGGTACCAGTCGCAGACCTCGTCCCACGCGAAGTGGTAGAGCAGGTCGGACGCCTTGGCGAACTCGAACTCCTCGAAGGCCGCGTCGGCCGTGGAGATCACGCTCTGGAGCCGGGACAGGATCCACCGGTCGGCCGCCGTCAGGTCCAGGCCGTCGAGGGAGCCGGTGGTCGCGCCGTTCATCAGCGCGAAGCGGGTGGCGTTCCAGATCTTGTTGCAGAAGTTACGCGAGCCGCCCGCCCACTCCTCGCTCACCGCGACGTCGGCGCCGGGGTTGGCGCCGCGCAGCAGCGTGAAGCGCGTGGCGTCGGCGCCGAAGCGCTCGATCCAGTCGAGCGGGTCGACCACGTTGCCGAACGACTTGGACATCTTCTTGCCGTATTGGTCGCGAACCATGCCGTGCAGCGCCACCACGCGGAAAGGCGGCTCGCCGTCCATGGCGTACAGGCCGAACATCATCATGCGCGCGACCCAGAAGAACAGGATGTCGTAGCCGGTGACCAGCACGGAGGTCGGGTAGAAGCGCGCGAGCTCCGGTGTCGCGTCCGGCCAGCCGAGCGTGGAGAACGGCCACAGGCCCGAGGAGAACCAGGTGTCGAGCACGTCGGCGTCCTGGACGTAGCCGGCGGGCGGATCCTGGTCGGGGCCCACGCACACGACCTCGCCGGCCGGGCCGTACCAGACCGGGATGCGATGCCCCCACCACAGCTGGCGCGAGATGCACCAGTCGTGCATGTCGTCCACCCAGTCGAAGTAGCGCTTGGCCAGCTCGGGCGGGTGGATGCGGGTGCGCCCGTCGCGCACCGCGTCGCCGGCGGCCTTGGCCAGCGGCGAGACGTTGACGAACCACTGCAGCGACAGCCTCGGCTCGACCACCGTCTTGCAGCGCGAGCAGTGGCCGACCGAGTGGACGTAGGGGCGCTTCTCGGCGACGATCCTGCCCTCGGCGCGCAGCGCGGCGACCACGGCGGGTCGCGCCTCGAACCGGTCGAGCCCCTCGAACGGTCCGTGCGCGGTGATCACGCCGCGCTCGTCCATGATGGTCAGCGACGGCAGCGAATGCCGCCGACCGATCTCGAAGTCGTTGGGGTCGTGGGCCGGCGTCACCTTGACCGCGCCGGTGCCGAAGGCCGGATCGACGTGCTCGTCGGCGACCACGGGGATCTGTCGGCCGGTGAGCGGCACCTCGACGAGCGTGCCGATCAGATGGGCATAGCGCTCGTCGGAGGGGTGCACGGCCACGGCGGTGTCGCCGAGCATGGTCTCCGCGCGGGTGGTCGCCACCACGATCTCGTCGGAGTAGCGGATGGAGACGAGCTCGCCGTCGTCCTCGCTGTGTTCGACCTCGATGTCGGACAGCGCGGTGAGGCAGCGGGGGCACCAGTTGATGATGCGTTCGGCCCGGTAGATCAGGCCGTCGTCGAAGAGCCGCTTGAAGATGGTCTGGACGGCCCGCGAGAGGCCGGTGTCCATGGTGAAGCGTTCGCGCTCCCAGTCGACACCGTCGCCGAGCTTGCGCATCTGGCCGAGGATCCGGCCGCCGGACTCCTCCTTCCACTGCCAGACACGCTCCACGAACGCCTCACGCCCGAGGTCGTGGCGCGACAGGCCCTCCTTGGCCAGCTCGCGCTCGACGACGTTCTGGGTGGCGATGCCGGCGTGGTCCATGCCGGGCAGCCACAGCGTCTCGCGGCCCTGCATGCGGGCCCTGCGGGTGAGCGCGTCCTGGATGGAGTGGTCGAGCGCGTGCCCGATGTGCAGGACGCCGGTCACGTTGGGCGGGGGGAGGACGATGCTGTACGGCTCGCGCGGGCTGCCCGGGTCTGCGTGGAAATAGCCTTCGGATACCCAGCGCTCGTAGCTCCGGGTCTCGACGTCGGCCGGGGTGTACTGGGTGGGCAGCTCTGGCGTTGTCACAGTGACCAATTCTAGGGAGGTGGTGGAAAGCGAAACGCCCCAGGGAGTTTGTCTCCGCGGGGCGCTTGCCGTAAGGGAAGGATCAGGCGGACTTTTCCCGCGGCGTGCGCTGCTGTTTCGCGGCGAGCTGGTCGCGGGGTACGAGCGTCGGGATGGCGTGTTCGAGCACCGACTCGCGGGTGATGACCACGCGGGCCACGTCCTGGCGCGACGGCACCTCGTACATCACCGACTGGAGCACCTCTTCGAGGATGGCGCGCAGGCCGCGCGCGCCGGTGCCGCGCAGGATCGCCTGGTCGGCGATGGCCTCGAGCGCGCCGTCGGTGAACTCCAGCTCCACGCCGTCGAGCTCGAGCAGCTTGCGGTATTGCTTGACCAGCGCGTTGCGCGGCTCGGTGAGGATCTGGATGAGCGCCTCGCGGTCGAGGTTGTGCACCGAGGTGATGACCGGCAGACGGCCGACGAACTCGGGGATCATGCCGAACTTCAACAGGTCCTCGGGCATCACGTCGGAGAAGATGTCGGCCATGTCGACTTCTTCCTTCGACCGGATGATGGCGTTGAAGCCGATGCCCTTCTTGCCGATGCGCGACTCGATGATCTTTTCCAGACCGGCGAAGGCACCGCCGCAGATGAACAGCACGTTCGTCGTGTCGATCTGGATGAACTCCTGGTGGGGGTGCTTACGCCCGCCCTGCGGCGGCACGCTCGCGGTCGTGCCCTCCAGGATCTTGAGCAGCGCCTGCTGGACGCCCTCACCGGAGACGTCGCGGGTGATCGACGGGTTTTCGCTCTTGCGAGCGATCTTGTCGACCTCGTCGATGTAGATGATGCCGGTCTCGGCCTTCTTGACGTCGTAGTCGGCGGCCTGGATCAGCTTGAGCAGGATGTTCTCGACGTCCTCGCCGACGTAGCCCGCCTCGGTGAGCGCGGTGGCGTCGGCGATGGCGAAGGGCACGTTGAGCATCTTCGCCAGCGTCTGCGCGAGCAGCGTCTTGCCCGAGCCCGTGGGGCCGAGCAGCAGGATGTTGCTCTTGGCCAGCTCTAGACCGTCGTCTCTACCTCGGTCGCCGGACTGCACCCGCTTGTAGTGGTTGTAGACCGCCACCGAGAGCGCCTTCTTCGCCTTGTCCTGACCGATGACGTAGGCGTCGAGGAACTCGTAGATCTCCCTCGGCTTGGGCAGGTTGTCCCACTTGAGCTCAGAGGACTCCGAGAGCTCCTCTTCGATGATCTCGTTGCAGAGATCGATGCACTCATCGCAGATGTAGACGCCTGGACCGGCAATGAGCTTCTTGACTTGCTTCTGGCTCTTCCCGCAGAAAGAGCACTTCAGCAGGTCTCCCCCGTCGCCGATGCGTGCCACCCCAGATACTCCTTTGCGTGGGACCGCCCTGCTCCCGCGATCCGTATCCTCCGGACCGGGTCCGAACCGCTCAGGTTTCGACGTTACCGTCTTCTGGGCCCTCAGTGAGCCCCCTGGCGGCGAGTCGCACCGGAACGTGCCCTATTGGGCAGCGCTCCGGTGCGTCACATCTCATCAGGAAGCGACGGCCTGAGCTCGTTTCTTCCGCGACGGGATGATGTCGTCGATCAGACCATACGCCTTTGCCTCGTCCGCGTTGAGAATTTTGTCGCGTTCGATGTCCTTTCGGACTTCCGCAGGGCGCTTTCCGGAGTGCTTCGCCACGATCTCCTCCAGGAGGGAGCGCATGCGAAGGATCTCGCGGGCCTGGATCTCGATGTCGCTTCCCTGGCCGCCGCCCTCGGTGGACGGCTGGTGGATGAGCACCCTGGCGTTGGGAAGCGCGAACCGCTTGCCGGGAGTCCCGCCGGCCAGCAGCACGGCCGCGGCGGAGGCGGCCTGCCCCAGGCAGACGGTCTGGATCTCCGGCCGGACGAACTGCATCGTGTCGTAAATCGCCGTCATGGCGGTGAAGGAGCCACCCGGCGAGTTGATGTAGATGCTGATGTCACGGTCGGGATCGAGCGACTCCAGCGTCAGCAGCTGAGCCATCACGTCGTTGGCCGACGCGTCGTCGATCTGCACTCCGAGGAAGATGATGCGGTCCTCGAAGAGCTTGTTGTACGGATTCATCTCCTTCACGCCATAGGACGTGCGTTCGACGAAGGAGGGGAGAACGTACCGGCTTTCGATGTTCACTTCAACTCCCCTAGGAGACGGCGCCTTGCGAGGGCACCTGCCTCGCGCTGCGCACGACGTGGTCGATGAAGCCGTAGTCCTTGGCCTCTTCGGCCGTGAACCAGCGGTCTCGATCGGAGTCGGACTCGATCTGGTCGAGCGACTGGCCCGTGTGGTGCGCGATCCGCTCGGCCAGAGTCTTCTTCACATAGAGCATCTGCTCCGCCTGGATGGCGATGTCCGCGGCGGTGCCGCCGATGCCACCGGACGGCTGGTGCATCATGATGCGCGCGTGGGGCAGCGCGTAGCGCTTGCCTCTCGCGCCCGCCGACAGCAGGAACTGCCCCATGGAGGCGGCCAGCCCCATGGCGACCGTGGCCACGTCGTTGGGCACATATTCCATCATGTCGTAGATGGCCATGCCGGCGGTCACCGACCCGCCAGGCGAGTTGATGTAGAGCCAGATGTCACGGTCGGGATCGTCGGCCGCGAGCAGCAACAGCTCGGCACAGATGCGGTTGGCGATCTCGTCGTTGACCTCCTGCCCCAGCACGATGATGCGCTCGCGCAGCAGGCGCTGGTAAAGCTGGTCCTCAAGCCGGAAGGACGAGCCGTTCTCACGGCCTCGCGACTCAGGCTGATAGAAGGTCGGCGGGCTGGTCACAGCGTCACCTTCCGATGCGTCGTAATCGATTGGCTTTGCTTGTGACCCTAACGCGCGGGGCACACAGCTCATGCCCGGTCTGCCTACTGTTCGCTGACGGCGCAGGTAAGGCCGCCCAGAGCAGCGCGAAGCCCCCGAACCGTCCGGATCGGGGGCTTGGTGCCGTTTCTGGGGCTAGGCGTCGGCCTTCTCCTCGGCCGCCGGCTCGTCGGCCGGCTCCTCGGTGGGCTCCTCGCCGTTGATCTCGGTGTAGATGGCCTTGAGGTCGACCTCGTTGCCGTCGGTGTCGACCACCTTGGCGGCGTCGCCGATGACGGACTTGGCCTTGTCACGGACGATCTCGACCATCGCCAGCGTCAGCTGGTCGTTGTCGGCCAGGTGCTGGGCCAGCTGGTTGGGCTGGACGCCCATCTCCATGGCGCGGCGGACGACGAAGTTGGTCAGCTCCTGCTCGGAGACGCCCAGGTCCTCGCTCTTGACGATCTTGTCGAGGACGAACCCGACCTTGATGGCCTTGGCGGAGCTGCTGTCGAACTCGGCGAAGCGCTCCTCCTCGGTCGTCTGGTAGAGGCGGAAGAAGGCGTCGCGGCTGAGCCCGCTCTCGGCGATCTGGTGCTCGAGGTTGTGCTTGCGGGCGTCGACCTCGGCCTTGAGCGCGCTGTCGGGGATCGGCATCTCGATCTTGTCGAGCAGCGAGTCGAGGGCCTTCTCGCGGGCCTGGACGACCTGGTCGACCAGCTTGTTGCGGCGGGCCTGCTCGCGGATGCTGTCCTTCAGCTCGGCGAGCGTGTCGAACTCGCTGGCCAGCTGGGCGAACTCGTCGTCCAGCTCGGGCAGGACCTTCTCCTTGACCGTCTTGACGTTGATGATGACGTCGGCTTCCTCACCGGCGTTCTCACCGCCGACCAGCTCGGTCTTGAAGGTCTTCTCGTCGCCCGCGGACATGCCCGCGAGGGCGTCGTCGAGACCCTGCAGCACGGAGCCGGCGCCGACCTCGTAGGAGACCTCGTTGGCCTGCTGCTCCTCGATGTTGGCACCGTCGATCTCGGCGCGCAGGTCCATGACGACGAAGTCGCCGGCGGCGGCCGCGCGCTCGACGCCGGTCAGCGTGGCGAAGCGCTGGCGCAGCGCGTCGAGCTGGGCGTCGATGTCCGCGTCGGCGACCTCGGCGGAGTCGACCGTGACCTCGGTGCCCGCGTAGTCGGGGACCTCGAAGGCGGGCCGGACGTCGACTTCGGCGGTGAACTCGACCTGCTCGCCATCCTCGATCTTGGTGATCTCGATGTCGGGCTGGCTGACCGGGAAGAGGTCGACCTCGTCGACGGCCTGACCGTACAGCTTGGGCACCGCGTCGTTGAGGGTCTCCTCCAGCACCACCGCGCGGCCGAAGCGCTGCTCGATGATGCGGGCCGGAACCTTGCCAGGGCGGAACCCGGGGACGCGCACCTGCTGCGCGACCTTCTTGTACGCCGCATCCAGGCTCGGGCGCAGCTCTTCGAACGGCACCTCGACAGTGAGCTTCACCCTGGTCGGGCTGAGCTCCTCGACAGCGGTCTTCACGGGGTGGTCTCCTTGATCAAGCTTCGAGTGATCGCGGGCGCGTCCAGATTTGGTACGGCTCACGCGCCGCGCCCACATGAGCGGCGCTGGGCATGCTCCGCCTTGGCGGGATCCAAGCGCCGTTCGCCAGTCTAGGGTAGATGCGTACCCAACAACGACGTGACGACCCTCAGAACTCCTCGGCGATCACCCGCAGGAGCTCGATGGTCTCGTCCGGCGTCGTGCTGACGGCGCAGAGCCGCTCCATCACCTCGGTGTAGCGGTCGACGTCCTCGCGTTTGTCCAGGTAGAGGGCGCTGGCGAGTTGCTCGACGTACACCACGTCCGGCAGGTCGTGGTCGGGGAAGCGCAGGACGCTGAACGCGCCGCCCTCGGCGCTGTGGCCCCCGAAGCTGAACGGCATGACCTGGATGGTGATGTTGGGCTGGCGCATCAGGTCGATGAGGTGTTCGAGCTGGGCCCGCATCACCTCGGCGCCGCCGATGGGGCGGCGCAGCGCGGCCTCGTCGATGACCGCCCAGAAGACCGGGCCGTCGGGCCGGTCGAACATGCGCTGGCGTTCGAGCCGGAGGTCCACCCTGCGGGCGATCTCCTCCGCGCCGATGCCTGCCGAGCCGGCCGTGACGACCGCCCGGGCGTATTCCTTGGTCTGTAACAACCCCGGCACGAACTGGACCTCGTAGGTCCTGATCCTGGCCGCGGCCTCTTCGAGCCCGACGTAGGCCTGGAACCACGTGGGCAGGATGTCGTTGAACCGGTGCCACCATCCGGGCTCGTTCGCCGTGGCCACCAGGTCGAGTACGGCTGCGCGCGCCTGGGTGTCCACCACCCCGTAAAGGGTCAGCAAATCAGCCACGTCGCGCTCCTTGAAGCCGACGCGTCCCAGCTCCATGCGGCTGATCTTGGATTCGGAGCCCCTGATGAGGTGGCCTGCCTCCTCGCGGGTGACGCCCTTCCCCTCCCTGAGCCTGCGCAGCTGGGAGCCCAGGAGGATGCGCAGCGCCGTAGGGCCGGAACCCGGCTGGTTCTGCGTCACTCTGCCTCCTATCAAGGTCCGCACACACAGTGACACCACATTGCCGGGTATGACAAGGTCTCAACCTGGTGTCCGATTCGGATACCCCTACCCGTAGCCGCTCATGCTGCTGCACATTGCACATGCACGTGCATTTGGGTCTTGCAGCGGCCGGGGATCGTGATCCATGATGGCCTAGTGCATATTGGGCCAAACATGCACGAACCCAGGAACAATCGGGAGGTATCGGCGGGATGGTGGAGGACCCTTTGGCCACTGCCGATTGCCTGCAGATCACCCGTGAAGTGGGGTTCGACAGCCTGTTGAGCTCGGGCAAGCCGTACACGACCTCGTGTCCGCTGCCCTTCCAGGCCGACTCCGTGAAGACCGCCAGGGACGTGACCCGTTCCACGTTACGCGGCTGGGGCCTGCCAGAGTTGGGCGACGACGCCGCCCTGGTCGTGTCCGAGCTGGTGACGAACGCGGTCAGGTACGCGATGTACGCGCGTGGCCGGCAAGAGATCCAGCTGCTGCTGATGCGGGTCGTCCCCCACGTGCTGCTGGCCGTGGCCGACCCGAGCGACAAGATTCCCACGCCCAAGGAGCCCGACTTCATCTCCGAGAACGGGCGTGGCCTTTACATCGTCGAGACCTACAGCCAATGCTGGGGCTGGGACCCGCTGGCTCGTGGCGGCAAAGCCGTGTGGGCCCTCTTCCGTACTGACTCCTGATTTATTACTCTTTCTTGGAGTGAAGGGGAGTACCTCCGAACACGCCTGATCGTCATGACGGCCCGCGCGGCCCGGTCAGGTGGGCCCTGTGTGGCGAGGGAGACCTTCCGGCCCATCGTCGTCGGCTGGAGGTTCCGAAGGTGCGCATGCTCATCCCCATGGCCCTGCTCGCGGCCATCTACTCGGCCGTTCTGGCCGGTCTGGTGCTGCTCGGGATTCCGGTCGTGTACGTCGCCCTCGGGGCGGCCCTCATTCTGCTCGTGCAGTGGTGGTACACCGAGGTACTGGCGCGGCGCATGACCCGGGCCCGGTACGTCACGGCCGAGCAGGAGCCCGAGCTGCACGCCGTACTCGATCGGCTCTGTGCGCTGAGCGACGTGGCCAAGCCGCGGCTGGCGATCAGCCCCTCCCCCGCTCCGAACGCCTACACGGTCGGCCGCTCGCGGCGCAGCGCGACGATCATCGTCACCGAAGGGCTGCGCGCCCGTCTGGAGGCCGACGAGCTGACGGCGGTGCTCGCCCACGAGATCGCGCACATCCAGCACCGTGACGTGGCGGTGATGACGCTGGCGAGCTCGTTCGCGATCGCGCTGGCGGCGTTCGCCAAGGGCACAGGGCGGGCGGCGGTGGAGGCTCCGGGGTTGTTCTTCGAGGAGTTCCCCTTCGGGCTGTTCGTCGGGCTGGCGATCCTGACGGGCGGGGCCGCCGCGGGGCTGGCCAGTTACCTCGCGCACCTGCCGCTGCGCTGGCTCAGCCGCTCCAGGGAGCTGGCCGCCGACCGCGCCGCCGCCGACCTGCTCGGCCAGCCGGGGCTGCTCGCCTCGGCGCTGCTCAAGGTGCACGCGGAGGACGGCATCCCGCTGACCGACCTGCGGCGCGGGGTGCCGGCGTTGGGGCTGGTGGCCTGCCGTACGAAGAAGGGCTCCCTGATGGCCACGCACCCGCACGTGCATGTACGGGTGCGGCGGCTCATGGGGTAGTCCCTCTTACTGGGCGGTCGGTGTGGTCGGCGAGTCGAGCCAGTCGTCGACCAGGGCGGTGAAGTCGTCGCCCGTCCGTTCGTTCAGCCACTTCACGAACGACGCCCGGTCCTGCGTGGTCCCCTTGTGCTCCTGCACCCAGGCACGCAGGGTCGCGAAGAACCGCTCGTCCCCGAGCCGCTTGCGGATCTCGTGCAGCATCACCGCGGGACCGTAGTACACGTTGCTCGCCCCGAACGCGCTCGCCTGGTAATGCCCGGGCGGCCCGAACTGGTTGCGCAGCCTCCCGTCGAGCGCCCGGGCGTCGCGGAGGTAGCTCTCCAGCTTCGAGCCGCCGTGGTCGGCGTACCACGCCCACTCGAAGTACATCGCGAAGCCCTCGTTCAGCCAGACGTCACGCCAGGTCCGGGGCGTGACCGCGTCGCCGAACCACTGGTGCGCCATCTCGTGCGCCACCACATTGGCGGTGAGGAACTCGGGGGCCAGCGTCACCATCTGCTGGGTCTCCATCCCGGAGTCGCTGGTGACGACCACCCCCGCGCTGTTGAAGGGGTAGGGACCGAGCCGCTTCTCCAGCCAGCGCAGGATCGCCGGCGTCTGCCGTACGACGGGGAGGTACTCCTTCCGGTCACCCCGGCGGAGCCAGTACGTGATCGGGATCCCGCGCGGCCCCTTGGCGTCGAAGCGCTGGTAGCGATCGACGGCGAGCAGCGTGACGTAACTGGCCACCGACTCGGTCGACCGCCAGAGGTAGGTGTTCCCCTTACGGCCTTCGAAGCGTCCGTGCGCCACCGCGGCCCACCCGCGCGGCACTGTGACCGCCACGTCGTAGCGGGCTTCGTCGGACGGGTGGTCGTTCACGGGGAACCAGGTGAAGGCCCCGTACGGCTCCTGCAGCGCCCACGCCGACCCGTCGGCGGCCGAGCGCAAGCCGAGCTTGCTCGTGTCCGACCGGTACTGCCCCGTGCGTACAGGCTTGGGAACACCGTGATAGCGGACGGACACCTCGATCCGCTTGTCCGCCGCCATCGCCAGTGGAATGACCAGGTGGTCACCCGGGTGCCGGGCCTTGACCGTCTTCCCGGCGACCGTCACCCCGTCCACGCGCAACGCGCGGCCGAAGTCGAGCGAGATCTTGTCTATCTTCTTGACGGCTCTGACGGTGAGCCGGGCCGTACCGGTGAGCAGGCGCTTGGACGGCTTCCAGTCCAGCTTCAGCCCGTAGTGGAGAACGTCGATCGCGGGGTTGCCGTAGGCGGGGTAGACCGGGTCCGCCACCGGCTCCGAGAGCCCCTTGTCGGGTGCGCCCGGCACGGCTACCGCCGCGGTGAGTAAGAGGGAAATGATCGAATGCACCGCGCCACGGTAGTACGTCATGCTTTATGGCGATATAGAACTCCTGGTAAGCGTCATTTCCCTCAGCTCTTGTCGTAGACCCCGGCGGACCACGTTCCGGGCCTGGCTCCCAGGTCGGCGGCCAATTCCAGGGCGACGTCGTACCTGATCAGCTCCTGGGCCGCGTACCTGCCGTTGCAGGTCCCCTTCCGCTTGTCGGGCACGGCGCAGCCGTCCAGTGACGCCTGCCCGATGAGCTCGGTGGGAGGGAAGACCCATACGCGGATGGACTGGCTCCCGTTCAACCATCCGGAGGGGAGCGACCGCCGGTTGTAGGTGTGCCGGGCCGTGCCGCCCTGGCACCGGCTGACCTGTCCCGCGCGGCTGCCCCTGACGGCCGTGACCACCCACGACCGCGGGTTCGCACAGATGACGGCCACGGTGGTGGCGTGGCTGGTCGGCTTGATCTGGAGGTCATGTCCGGTCGCGGACATCGAGTTCATCACAGCCGCGACCCTGGTCAGGCCGTCCAGAGTGGCCGGCGGATCGGGCACGCGCGCCGGTAGCGCGGAGGCCGCGCTCGACGGGCCGGCCGACACGACGAACTGGGCCGCCGGTACGGGCGCCGGGGCCGTCACCGCCCCCGGCAGCACCCACACCACGGCGGTCGCGGCGGCCCCCGCCAGCACCGCGCCCACGCTCCACCGGGCGAACCGGCCGCGCCTGCCTCTCCGTACGATCTCGGCCACGTCCATGTCCCCTCCGGGTCCGTACGTCGTACGTTCGACGAGCAGCTCGCGCAGGTCGTCTTCGGTATGGTTCATTGCTCCACCTCCATCAGCTGGATCGTCGGATGCACCCGCAGCCGCGTCAGCGCCCGCCCGAGCTGGGTCTTCACCGTGCCCAGAGAGCAGCCGAGCACGTCGGCGCACTGCGGCAGCGTCAGGTCCTCGAAGTAGTGCAGGACGATGACCGCCCGCTGACGGTCCGACAGCCCTCTGATCGCCGTCCAGAGCGCGTCCTTCTCACTGAGCTCGCGGGCGAAGTCGCCGCGGGCGCTCGTGTCGGGGAGCGACTCCGTGGGCACCTCGCCGCGCCATCGTCTGCGCCACCAGGAGGCGTGCGTGTTGGTCAGGATGCGGTAGACGTACGGGTCGGGGTCGCCCTTGATGCGGCGCCACGCCTGCCATGCCCTGGCCAGGGTGGTCTGCACCAGGTCATCGGCTGTACTCCAGTCGCCGGTGAGCACGTAGGCGATCCGGCGCAGCCGGCCCGACCGAGCTGTCACATACTCCGCGAATCCATCCATCACCGGTCATTACTCTCTGGGGGCCTGAACCGGATGACAGCCGCGACACGGATTCCGACATTTCGTTGCCGTCCATGCGCGGGATGACTGGATACTGGCGGTCATGGTCATCGTCGACGTCGTCTTGGAAACCTACGACGCGGTGGACTTCACGGCCTGGCCGATCGCAGAGCCGTCGAGTGACCGTCTGCTCGCTCTCTCCGGCCAGATGTCCCCCGCCGAAGTCGGAACGGCCATGGCCGTCATCTTCAGCTACAACCACATCCCAGTCGTCCACGCCGCCGGCATGACCGACGCCCACCTGGAACAGCATCTTGCCGAAAGGCAAGTTCTCATCGCTCCGGGTGGGCTGCGTTTCCGCGACACCACCACGAATGTCAACGTCTCGCCCGGGTGCTGCTTCGGCTTGGAGAACTGGCGCGACTGGTGGAGCGTAGTCCACGGGCAAGAGACCTGGCTCGGCCACGACCCCACGCCACAGGTCACCCACAATGGCCAGATTCTCCAACTCCGGCAAGACGATCAGGGCGTCCCCATCGAGATCACTCGCAGCGAGCTCTCAGACCTGCTCGCCACGGCACAACAGCGACTCACCGGATTCCTCGACCTCGCCCAGCGATGGGCCACCGCCGCCGCCCCAGGGTTGGCTGACCGGCTCATCTCTGCCCTCGACGAACATTTGTCGATCACTGTGGCGGAGTAGGACTGCGGACGGCATGGCGCGCCCGGCGTCACACATCCGCAAAGACCTCCTCGCGGAGGGTCACGTCGCGCGGTCCGTTGAACGGCGCCAGCGACAGCACCGTTGCCGGGGTCCGCAGCCTCTCGTTCTCCACGAACGCCTTCCGCACCTCACCGAACGGCACATCGTCGGCCGTCAGCGCCGCGATGTGGTCGTACAGTTCCCTGTCGGCTTCCGTGATCCCATGGTCGATGTCGGCTATCGCGCCCCAGACGTCCCATAACAGCGTCTCCATCTTGTTCAACGCTGCGATGTCGAGCAGCAGATTCCCGGCCACGAAGCCCTCCCCGGACATGATCCGGCCCGGAAAGTGGAGCCCAAAGGCTCGTGGATCCGCCTCACCCGTACGAAGCATCCGCCAGGCTCTGCCTGCGACGAGAAAGCGGTCGCGCGGGATGTCCAGGGGGTCGATGTCCACCCGGAGCGGCTCAGCGATCATTACGTCGGCGAGTTGCGGATCAGACAAACACCAGCCACGCTCATCGTCCCAGTACTCCGTAACCATGTGGTCCACATGGAAGCCTGCGGGGCCGAGATAGGCGGCAAAGCCGGACCGTAGACGCGCGGGTATCCCCACGTGACGCAGGAACGAGCAGTACAGCAGCGCGAAATCCCGGCAGACCCCAACGAACCGGTCATCAGGCTCGCGACGCCGCGCCAAGGGCTCATCGTTCCGTCCGACGATGATCGCCAGAATGTCGTCGGCATAGCGCGTCTCGGCATCATTGTGGAGCCGATCCCTCGGGATGTCGTACCGGAAGCGGTCGCCCTCCCATCGATGGATCATGAGACCGCGGACAATGCTTGCGAGCCGGGCCAGATCCATCGGCAGGTCGGCATAGAGCGTGGCCAGCCCGCCTGGCGTGGAAAAGCCGCTTTGAGCGACGTAGAAGGCCGCGACGTCTGGCAAATGGCAAGCGGACGGCGTCAGAGGTCTTGAGGCATTAGACAAGCGCTGCTCCAGAGGAGAGGTCCGCGATCCGCCGTGGGCTCCTGGGGCTTGGCGAGGTCCGGAGGGGACTACTCAGAGCGCCGGTCGTGCGCCTCGATCGCGCGGACCTCCCGCCTACCGCCTCTTACACCCACCGGTTCGGCCGAAGCCTCGGGCGCCCTCGTGCGCCTGTTGTCGGGATGTGCGGAGCGTAACACTGCGGGATGCGAGGGTTCATGCCTATTTACGGCACAGGGTCTGCGGTCGATGTACGGCGGAGCGGTCGAGGCGAACCGGCTAGGAGAGGCCGCACGCCCGCGCCGCCGCCCCATCGGGCGGCGGCTTTGACGACATATAGGAGGATCGATCGAATGCGCGCTCGATCGTGGGTTGAGCTGTTGGAACAGACGTCAGCGGGGCCCTGGCGTACGCCCACGTCCATGATCGTCCGCGCTGCTTGTCACTCACTCCCCGGGCCAACTCGGGCGCGAGGTTGTCTCTCGGTGCCGCCTGGAGCGAAAGGCCGGGAAGCTTGATGTCGGGCGATCTCCAAAATGGAGAGCCCACGCGTCTACGGGTTGCTGATGACGGGTGCGGGGCTACGAAAATTGGTAGATCTTCTACACATACTTCCCGTTATACGATATTTCCGACACGGTCCTTGACCTGGTCTTTTACTCTTGACGGAGTCCCCAGCTACCTCTTTAGAGGCACTTGACCTGCGGAAACGGCGAGGTACTCTCGCCCTACCACAAGCTTCCGGTTTAGCCACATCAGTCCATAGTCATCACTTCTGTCAGGATCTGTATGGGTAAATCCGGCCTCGTCCCGGAGGTCCCACGACTCCATGACGCACCAAACTGCCCCGACCGCTCCACAGGCAGCCGATGACCACGCGGGCCAGCCGGCGGGCCAGCGCTCTCAGCAACCGCCTACGGATGCCGGAGGCCGCCAGGATTCTCACGAGAACCGTCAGGGCACTCAGGTGAAGCCGACCGGCCCAGCGAGCCCCGACGAAGACGGCACCAGCCGAAACGGCTCCCACCACGAGGGCGTCAACCCGTCGCCGAGCGCGACCCGCCCCACACCTGAACCGACCCGCGCCTCGGACACGCCGCCATCCGCGACCGCACCGACGCCCTCCTCAGACACACCCACCTCGGCATCCGACGCATCTTCAACCACGGCTACTCCACGGCCAACTTCAGATGCACCGACTGCCACCCCCACCTCCGATACGCCTTCCTCCACGCCCACCGCCACCGCGTCGGACTCGTCCTCCCCCGCTGCCACCCCTACATCGTCAGGCTCACCGTCATCCACCCCCACCTTTACGCCGTCGGATTCATCGTCAGTCACCCCCACCCCCACCCCCACAACATCCGGCTCGCCCTCGCCCTCGGATACCGCCACGACGTCGGACTCGCCGTCAGCCACAGCCACCTCCGAAGCCGAGCCGGCCGCCACCTCCGCTGAGGCGACGACCACGACTTCGTCCTCGCCCATGCCAACCACGAGCTCCACAACCGAGCCCGCCATTGCGGAGGACACCCCAGCCACGCCGACGTCGTCCAGCACCATGGCTCAAAGAGCACTCCCCACACACGTCAACGCCGCGGTCACCGACCCGCTGCCGAGCTTGTCCACTCCAACGATGATCACCTCGGCCGTGGTGGTCGTGGCGGCCCTGCTGGCTGTGCTCACCGTGCTTGTGGCCAAGGCCCGCCACAGGACGCGCTTGGCCACCGCCGGATACGTGGAACCCATCCCATCCATGTCCACCCCCCACCACAGCACCGCCGAGGCCGACGAGGGCGACCAGTGGAGGCGGCAACTCCTGGAAGCCATCGAGGCCGCCGCCGCTGACCGACGGGAAAATGTCCTACCCGACGCACGCTACGGACAGGAGAACCCGCGACCCGAGAACAGTTCGCCGGTACTCGGCTCCGCCACGGACCCTCAGGAGACCGCCGCCTGGACTCCAGCATTCGAGCCCCTCAATCCCCCCGGCCCCCTGGAGTCGCTCTTCAGCTCCGAACCAAGCAATAGCGTCGTCAACCTCCCGGAGACCTCCCCGTTCGACCCCTTCGCCCCGGCGGAGAGCGACCCTGACTCGGAGTACCACGGACGCAGGCGGCGCAGCGAACATCCCGCCACCGATGAGGGTGCCGACGAAGAGACCCCGCCGGGAGACACCGGTCAGTCCACCCCGTAGCCGGTGGCGACGACACCCCGCCGGGACACCGCGTCCCGGCTGCGGGTCCAGGGCCTTGCGATCAGCCGTTCCATGCCCAGCGCGATATGTCCGTAGATAGACCCCGAACCCTGGCCGGCGCGGGACGGTAGTCACGCAGAAGGCCACCTCTGAGTTCGAGGTGGCCTTTGAGCTGGTCGGGGCGACAGGATTTGAACCTGCGACTTCTCTCCCAAATCAGATCGAACTCATATTCTATATGTGCCAGCCGTTAGGTAGACACACTTTCAGCGTCCGCTGGAGTCCGTCCGTGTGCGCGGCCGTCCGCCCCGATTGTCAAGCAGAACGACAAGCAGATAGGCGCTTCGCGCGCCCTTCCACGAACCGCGCTTCGCACGGGAGAAGCGCTGCAACATGTTGCAGCCGTCATCGCGCGCAGCGCGCAGGGAGGGCGCGCGTAGTGCCTTTTGCTCCTCCCCTGACTCCAGGGGCTATGGAGAGGACGTGATGGAGGCGACTGCAGGCTGCGGAGCCTCGCCGGGTTCCTTCGCCTCACCCTTGGCGAACATCGCCCAGCCGACGAGCACTGCGAGCATCACAGCGCCTCCTGCGAGGAGCGTCCCGCGCACGCTCCGGGTGTGTGGCCGAACCCATGTGCGTCCGCCGCCCGGCCGCTTCCGATAGTGCCCTTTGACGTGGCTCTTCTTCTTGGCCGCCATGCCTGGACAGTATGAATTCGCGGACAGGTCGCATAGCGAGGGCGCGGTGACGGTTCACTGACGGCAATGCCAGGTGGAAGGGGCTTGCGAAGTCGGACCGTCACCGGACGACGCGCCAGGTGATCTAGAAGTCATCGGTGGCCTTGGCACGCAGCTTGGAGCCGCGTGCGTAGCGCCTCTTGCTCCTCCTGAGAGCGTCGCAGGGCGCCTAAGGCAAGAAGCTTGACGTTCATGATGTGCGGACGAACATGGTCTTGTTAGGGAGCTTCTCGGCGCGCAGGGACAACGGGGACACCCGACGTGGTGGCGTGTCCCTCAAAATCGGCCGTTTTTGTGCTGGTCAGAAGCAGTTCAGGGACACCGGGGACAGCGGGGACATCTAGACAGCGGAGTCGATGACATGGACTCAAGCTCCGAATGTAAGAAGCGGAACGTCATAGAGACTCGGCTGTCGGGGCCTCGTCATGGACGGTGAGACCACCTCGACTACGAGCATTTCCGTAAGGAACTGCACGCGAGCTGACAGCAGGTGGCTCGTGTGGCCTACTGCGGACCGCTCTTTGAGCCCTAGCGTGGTGTGGATGTGCGGCAGGATGCCGCCGGTCTCGGTGTCCGCTGCGATGGTCCCGCATCCCATGGCTTCAGCGTTGGTCAGGTGGACCTCGGACCAGATCGGAGCGTCGGGGTCTTCAAGCTTCTCGCACGTGCCTACGTGTCCGCCTCAGGGAAGCCCGCGAGGAACATGGGGATGTAGCCCTGACGGATGCCGTTCTCGCGGCAGAAGTCGGAGAGTGCCGAGAAAGCAGCCTGATGACCAAACGCCGCAGCAAAGGCGACGGCGGGTTGCACTGGGACGCCCGCCGCCAGCGCTGGATCGCCACACTGACAGTCGGCTACACCCCCGCCGGAAGCGCATCGTCAAGACAGGCAGCGGAAAGGCTTAAGACTGAAGCCAAGAACAAGCTCAAAGAGATCGTCCGAGACTACGAAGACGGCCTAACCACCGTACCGGGCGACTACACCGTAGAGCAGGCCGTCATGGACTGGCTGACCTACGGGCTCAGCGGGCGCGCACAGAGCACGGTGGACCTGTACGCCACCGAGTGCCAGAAGCACATCATTCCCGCACTGGGCAAGCGGAAGCTCCGCGAGCTTCGTACGGAAGACGTGGACAAGTGGCTCGCCGCCAGGGCCAAGACCCTCAGCACCCGGACGTTGCAGATCATTCGGTCCTGCCTGAGTCGAGCCGTCAAGCGGGCGATGGCCCGCGACAGGGTCAAGCGGAACGTCGTGGAACTATGTGGCGTCACCGCGGGCAAGGAAGGCCGACAGTCCAAGGCGATGACGTACGCCCAAGCGGACGCGGTCCTCAGAGCCGCTGAGGGGACCGGCATGCATGCCTACATCGTCCTCTCACTCCTCACCGGGGCGCGGACAGAGGAGCTGAGAGCTCTCATCTGGGATCACGTGGACCTGACAGGGCTCCCGAACGCGGACCCGCCCGTACCGCCGTATATGGCCGTATGGCGTTCCGTACGGGCGGGCGGGGACACCAAAACCCGGAAGTCCCGGCGCACGCTGGCACTGCCCAAGAGGTGCGTTGATGTACTCAGAGGGCTCCAGGGCATCCAGAGAAAGGCACAGGGCGACTCGTGGAAGACAAGCGGCCTGGTATTCGCGTCCACGGCCGGAACCGAGCTGGACGCGGCCAACGTACGCCGCGCGCTCCGCAACGTCATCAAGGATGCCGACGGGCTGAATCCGAAGGAGTGGACGCCCCGAGAGCTGCGGCACAGCTTCGTGTCCCTGCTCTCCGACAACGGGCTACCGCTCGAAGAGATCTCCCGGCTGGTCGGTCACAGCAGCACAGCGACGACCGAAGCCGTTTACCGGAAGCAGATCCGTCCGGTAGTCCAATCGGGGGCCGTAGCTATGGATCACATTTTCAGGCTTTGACGGGTATGGGGACACGCGCCTCGTGTGTGGCCCCATACCAGAGCCAGCCATTCCGACCGCAGGTCCCGCGCCCATGCCTAACATTGGCACATGCCAGCAGGACAAGTCTCTGTATGGGTTCCGATTGCTGTTGCAGTACTCGGCATCCTGGGCGTGCTAGCAGGACAGTTTCTAAGCTTCCGGCGGGAAGATCGCCGGTGGCAGCGAGAGGTGGAGCGCGAAGAGCTCCGGTGGAACCGTGACCAGGAGCGCGACGTAGAGGCCCACTGGCGGGATGAACGCTTTGAGGCATACGTCCGACTCACGCAAGTCCTCGGACGTTGGGAACCCCTTCTCTATGAGGAGGTGGAGAACATGCTTCGAGGGAACCCCGTGAGCGAGGAAAACCTAGAAGCGATGTCGCCGATGGAACGTGAGGCTGACGAAGTCATGGCGCGAGTATCGTTACTTGGATCAAGCAAGGTTTACAACACGTGCATGGAAGTTGTGGACTTCTACCGATTTACCATGTATGAACTGCGCGCACGCAAGCTTGTTCCCGGCAACCAGCATCCCCAAGACGTCGTCGTGGACAGCTACCACGAAGTCGTGGACACGGTTCGTGGTGATCTAGGTCTCGGTCCGCGTCATGGTAAAGCTCCGGCTTCCGAGCCACGTCTGACGCCACAGTCAAGCAGTTAGACAAGCAGAAGGCCCCTCCCACACCAGGAGGGGCCTTTGAGCTGGTCGGGGCGACAGGATTTGAACCTGCGACTTCTTGCTCCCAAAGCAAGCGCGCTACCAAGCTGCGCCACGCCCCGTCTCGCCGGGTACGCACGCGCTCCGTGACTCCGGTACGCTTACGCCCTGACGACCGGATGAAGTCTAGACCAGACTTCGACCGGTTCGCGCGGACGTAGCTCAATGGTAGAGCCCTAGTCTTCCAAACTAGCTACGCGGGTTCGATTCCCGTCGTCCGCTCTCACGGCGAAAGGCCAGGTCAGCCCCATGAGGCGACCTGGCCTTTGCGATCTCCGCCACTTCTTCTCGATCTTCCGTGCCTGTCGCGTGCCCGATGCCTTCTTTCCGTGCTCCTTCAGCGCCTTGCCGAGCGCCTGCGCGATGGCCTGGTCACGGTCCTGTGTCGCGTGCTGGTAGATCAGCGCCGCTCGGGTGGAGGAGTGCCCCATCCGGGTCATCAGCTTGCGGAGGCTCGCGTCTGTGGACGCGGCGAGGGTGTTTCGCGCGTGCCGGAGGTCATGGAAGTGAAGGTCGGGCAGCTTCACCGTGATCTGGACTTTGTTCCAGATGCGCCGGAAGGCCGAGCGGCGCAGCCGGCCACCCTTCGGGCCGCGTGCTGCGCGTGCGGTCTGGGGACCGTTCTCGCGTGCGGTCCGCCACTCGGGCCGCAATCGGGATGCGCTACCTTCCTCCACTATTCCGGTCCCGGCACCATTGCCCTACGATTAGCCGCCGTGACGACCTTATTTGACGTGCTCCTCGTCGCTCTCCCTCTGACCGCTCTCGGCAACGCCATATGGCGCGCTGGCATGAATCCTGGCGCCGTAGTTACGACCTTCCGAACCGGCTTCCTCGGCGCTGGCGTGGCTTTTTTTCTTCTTGCCCTGGTCAGCTCATCTGGCTTGTTCGGTAATTCCTTCGCTGCCAGCGATGAAACCCTCGATATTACGGTGAAGGTGGGATTCGGGATGATGCTCGGAGCGCTCGTTTGCGCAGTCACCGAACGGCGAAAGGACACCCATGCCTCCGGCGGGGGCGCTCGGCTCCGGGATGATCGCGACCATCGGTGACCGGTGGATGAGTGGCTGAGGTGAGGCCTGACGCTCCTATGTGCAACCGATGCGTGCATTACGCACGACTTCGGTCATAGGTACCGTGTCGGAGTGAGTCAGAGTGGGGCACAGGCGGCGGCGTTCTTTCGCGATGTCGCATCCCACCGCACAGTGTGGACGGTGCAGGACGGTAACGGCAAAAGGCCAGGTCATCCAGTACGGGGAGCCTGGCCTTTGCGATCTTCGTTCTGCTTCGCCCGTTGTGCGCCCGATCGGCCACGAGCACTTGTGCGATGACCCGGTCGCGCTCCTGCGACCGGCCGCCACGTCCAGGCAGACGGGAAGCGTCAGGCAGGGGGCAGGGACGAGGGGCCGTGGGAAGACCGCGCGAGGCGGTCTTGGACCTGACGCCGGCGGTGAGCGGGGATGTGGTGGGCGTTCATCGACCGTTGCAACAGAGCGGAATCGAATCCGTGCGTGCCCATGTGGTCGAGGAGCGGGTCGTATCGATCAGCCCGATCTCGTAGGAGCTCCGTGACCAACCGGAGCTCCAGCCGGACTACCGGCACCTGGTGAGAGCCGCAGGCGACCAGGACGTAATGCTGCCATGGGCCGCTGCCCACACATTCCCAACCGTCCGAATCGACTTGCCGCTCGACGGTGCTGAGCTCCACTTCGACGCCATTCACCTCGAACCTGGTGAAGTATTGGGAAGATTCGGGGAGCCATGAGGCGGCATTCAGGCAGGGGAACGAGGAGAGCGCCGCGGCGAACGTTTCTACGTCTTCTCGGCTGGCGAGCAGGATGTCGATGTCCCCAGCGCGGAGTGGGACGCCTTGCAGGAGTGCGGCGCTTGTGCCGCACACGCGATACGCCGGGTTGGCGTTCGCAGCTCCGAGCGCCTCGAGCGCCATGTCTAATGCCGTGGTTATATCCGCCAAAGTCAGTGAGCGCATAGAGATCAACGTAGCCATCATGCGAGTGCGCGCGTCAGGCCTCCCGCGCACGCGGTCCGTGCCAGACGATCTTGTGGTGGTTTCGGCTGATATCGCACTTCGTGAGTCAAGCTCGGTTACGCTCTTGATCTCGGTACCGGGCGTGCCCGATAGGGAGGCCGCATGGCGGACAAAGGGATCACGACGATAGGCCGGTGCTACGGCTGCAAGCGCACCTTCGGCTACGACCCGGAACGCGTCACGATGTTCCTGGTCGACCTCGACACCTCAGCTCCCGCAGGTACACAGCGTGAGCCCACGCCGGAAGCCCTGGCTCGGTCGCGGCGGGAACCTGTGTGCCCCGATTGCGTGCGCCGAGGGCGGCACGCCAGGCAGGACGACGGGCCCACCTGGCCACGCGGCACCGCCTGAAGGCCACTCGTGGTCACGCGGCACCGCCTGAGCGGCCCCCAACCACCGCCTGGGCGGTCCCGGGCCCACCTGAGCGGTCCCGCAACCGCCCGAGTGGCCCCGGAGAGGGCCCCAGCGGTCCCGGCGCCACCTGAGCGGTCGCGGGACGAGCGCTTGGGCTTGGGTTGAGTTGCGGAGTGAGCGCTCAGGCTCGGGTTGAGTCGCGAGGTGAGCGCGTAGGCTCTGGGTGATGCGTGCGCGAGCGATCTCCCGAGAGGCCCTGGTCGAGGAGCTGGCCGAGCGGATCGCGGGCCTGCCGCGCGACTCCTACGCGCGGGTCGCCGTCGACGGAGCCCCGCCCGCCCATCCCGAACGGCTGGCGGACGAGCTGGTCGCGCCGCTCAGGACGCGGGGCAGGGCCGTGTTGCGGGTGTCCGCCGCCGACTTCCTGCGGCCCGCGTCCCTCAGGCTCGAGTACGGCCGGACGGACCCCGACGCCTTCTACGACGACTGGCTCGACACCGGCGGGTTGACCCGCGAGGTGCTCGGGCCGCTGGGGCCCCAGGGGACCGGCAAGGTGCTGCCGGCGCTCTGGGACAGCCGGGCCGACCGGGCGTACCGCCTGCCGTACCAGACGCTGCCTCAGGGGGCTGTGCTGCTGCTCGACGGGACGCTGCTGCTGGGCCGCGGGCTGCCGTTCGAGGTGAGTGCGCATCTGTGGCTGTCCGAGGGGGCGCTGGGGCGCATGACCGGGGAGGACGAGCGGTGGCGGCTGCCCGCCTACGCGCGCTACGAGCGGGAGGCCGATCCGCTGCGGACCGCCGATGTGGCCGTACGCGCGGACCATCCCGGACGAATGGCCATCCTGATTGAGGACGGGCGGTAACCGGCGCAGACTGAGGTCATGAGCTCCAGCATTCCCAGTCGCTGGTACAACGTCGTGCCCGATCTGCCGGCGCCGCCGCCTCCGCCGCTGCATCCGGGCGCGCCGACTGGAGAAGGCGCTCGGCACGCCCGCGCGGATCTACTACAAGTACGAGGGCGTCTCCCCCGCCGGGTCGCACAAGCCGAACACCGCCGTCCCCCAGGCGTACTACAACGCCCGCGAAGGCGTACGGCTGCTCACCACGGAGACCGGAGCGGGACAGTGGGGGTCGGCGCTGGCGTTCGCGTGTGCGCAGTTCGATCTGGAGTGCCAGATCTGGATGGTCCGCGCCTCCTACGACCAGAAGCCTATCGGCGCTCGCTCATGCAGGTGTACGGCGCGACGGTGTACCCCAGCCCCTCGACCGTGACCGGGGCGGGCAGCAAGGTGCTGGCCGACGACCCCGGCTCGCCCGGCAGCCTCGGCATCGCGATCAGCGAGGCGGTCGAGGTGGCCGGCGCGAACCCGGACGCCCGTTACGCGCTCGGCTCGGTACTGAACCACGTGCTCATGCACCAGACCGTCATCGGCGAGGAGGCGCTGGCCCAGCTGGCGGAGATGCCGGACCTGATCATCGGCTGCACCGGAGGCGGCTCGAACTTCGCCGGGCTCACCTTCCCCTTCCTGCGCGAGAAGCTGGCCGGGAATCTCGACGTCACGCTGCGCGCCGTCGAGCCCGAGGCGTGCCCGTCGTTCACGCGGGGCGTCTACGCCTACGACTTCGGCGACGCGGCGGGCTTCACTCCGCTGCTCAAGATGCACACGCTCGGCCACGGGTTCGTGCCCGACCCGATCCACGCGGGCGGGCTGCGTTACCACGGCATGTCGCCGTTGCTGTCGCACATGTACGAGCTGGGCCTGTTCGAGGCGGTCACCAAGTCACAGACCGAGTGCTTCGAGGCTGGTGTGCGCTTCGCCCGTACCGAGGGCATCGTCCCGGCGCCCGAGCCGACGCACGCGCTGGCCGAGACCATCGCCGAGGCGCTGCGGTGCAGGGAGAGCGGTGAGGAGAAGGTGATCCTGACCGCGCTGTGCGGGCACGGCCACTTCGATCTGGCCGCCTATGACCGCTACCTGTCGGGGCGCATGGAGGACTACCCGCTCCCGCAGGAGCGCATCGACGAGGCCCTGCACGGTCTCCCGAGCTGAGCCGTCGCACCGGCCGGGGTGAAGGAGCTCACCGCGGCCGGCCGGCCGTCAGTTCGCGTTCGGGCGCTTGCCGTGGTTGGCCTTCTTCTTCTTGCGCGCCTTGGTCTTGCGAGATCGCTTCGCCATGGATACCTCCAGTGATCGGTCCGCTTCCCAACGTCTCGCGCTGTGGTCTACCGCACAACCCGTACGACCTAACATTCCCCAACAAAGCCGTGTCATAATTTGGTGGAATCTGTTGGAAGGAGCGGGGGCGTGCTCGCACAGCAGCGCCAGCAGGCGATTCTCGAACGCGTGCGCAGCAGCGGCGGCGTTCGGGTGGCCGACCTCGTTCGCGAGCTCGGCGTCTCCGACATGACGGTCCGCCGCGACCTCGAGGTGCTCGCCGAGCGCGGGCTGCTGGAGAAGGTGCACGGCGGCGCGACCGCGCTGGGTCCCGGCTCGACCGAGGAGCCGGGCTTCACCGCCAAGTCCGCCCGCCAGCAGCAGGAGAAGGAGGCCATCGCGCGCCGCGCCGCCCAGTTCGTCCGGCCCGGCACCGCGGTCGCCCTGTCAGCCGGGACCACCACCTGGGCCCTGGCCCACCACCTCATCTCGGTGCCCGAGCTCACGGTCATCACCAATTCGATCCCGGTGGCCGACGTCTTCCACCGCAACCCGCGCGCCGACCGCACGGTCGTGCTGACCGGCGGCGTACGCACGCCGTCCGACGCCCTCGTCGGCCCGGTCGCGGTGGCCGCGATCCGGCGGCTGCACGTGGACACGCTGTTCCTCGGCGTGCACGGGATGAGCGTGCGGGCCGGGTTCACCACGCCCAACCTGCTGGAGTCGGAGACCGACAGGGAGCTGGTGCACGCGGCGCACCGGCTGGTCATCCCGGCCGACCACACCAAGTGGAACACGGTCGGCATCAGCACGATCGCCGATCTGACCGAGGCAGACGCGGTCATCAGCGACTCGGGACTACCTGAGGAAGCACGCATGGAGCTGGGCGAACGCGCCGGCGAACTGATCATCGCGGAGGACTCGCAGTGAAACGCACCATCACCCACCTGGCCGACGGCCGAGAGCTGATCTACTTCGACCGGCGCGACGACGCCGACCGGAGCGCGATCGACCGGCGGGCGCTCGATCCCAGGCCGATGGCGTCGGAGCTGCGCTACGACCCGCTCACCGAGGAGTGGATCGCGATGGCGGGGCACCGCCAGACGCGTACGTTCCTGCCTCCGGCCAATGAGTGCCCGCTGTGCCCGTCGTCCGAGACGAGGGCTTCGGAGATCCCGGCGTACGACTATGACGTGGCGGTGTTCGAGAACCGCTTCCCCTCGTTTTCCGGAAATTTCGGGACTTACGGGGATGTCGGGGGGTTGAGTGAGGTCCGGCCGGGGGTGGGGCGGTGTGAGGTGGTGTGCTTCACCTCTGAGCATTCGTCGTCGTTCTCGCGGCTCTCCGACGAGCAGGTGGGCCTGGTCATGGAGGCGTGGGCCGACCGTACGGCCGAGCTGTCCGCGATCGAGGGCGTCGAGCAGGTGTTCTGCTTCGAGAACCGGGGCGAGGAGATCGGCATCACGCTGCCGCACCCGCACGGGCAGATCTACGCCTACCCGTACGTGACCCCGCGGACCAAACTCCAGCTCGGCGCGGCCGCCCGGCACCGGGGCGGCAACCTCTTCGCCGACGTGCTGGCGGCCGAGCGGGCCGCCGGGGTGCGCGTGGTGGCGGCCAACGAGTTGTGGACGGCGTTCGTGCCGGCCGCCGCCCGCTGGCCGTTCGAGGTGCACGTGTATCCGCACCGGCAGGTGCCGGACCTGGCCGCGCTGTCGGAGGAGGAACGCGCCGCCTTCGCCCCGCTTTACACCTCTGTGCTGCGAGCGCTCGACGGGCTGTTCGGCGTCGCCATGCCGTACATCTCAGCCTGGCACCAGGCGCCGGTGCGGCAGGATCGTGACCTGGCTTATCTGCACCTGGAGCTGTTCAGCATCAGACGGGCGCCCGGGAAGCTCAAGTATCTGGCGGGCTCGGAGTCGGCTATGGGCGCGTTCGTCAACGATGTCCTGCCGGAGGAAGCCGCACGCATGCTTAAATCACAGGTAGATCTCTAATTGGTTGCCGCTTGGAGTCGCATGACCTTGGTTTTACCACTAATATCCCTTTTCAGCGCCGACCGAAACGGTCGGTGCTGGCCTAATCCCGGGTGCGTGGCCCGGGAGCCGGGGACCCATCGCGTCTTGGGGTGAATCCACTCAGGTGGTAAGGCGGCATCTCCCTGCCCGAACCCGTCAGCTAACCCGGCCGGCATAGGGAGAGGAAACCCTTCGTGGCGGCTGCGTCCCCCTCGAGTCTCGCCATCGCTCTCATCACCACCGCTTCCATGGCCTTCGGCGCCTTCACGGCCACGCCCGCCGCTGCCGCCCCCAAGCCCAGCGAGGCCCAGCTCCGCGCGGAGCTGAAGCAGCTGGACAAGAAGGTCGACAAGCTCATCGAGACCTACAACCTCAAGCGCGTCGAACTCGCCAAGGCCAAACAGGATTCGGAAACGACCAAGAAACGGCTGGCCACGGCGGAGGCCCAGCTCATCACCGCCCAGAAACGCGTCACCGAACTCGCGCGCCTGCAGTACCAGAACGGCACCGGCGCGCTGCCGAACCTCACCCTCCCGACCGATGCCTCCAGCGCGGCGTTGCTGGACCACCTCGCGGCCGAGCAACAGGCGGTCGTGCAGGGCGTGGCCACCGCTCGGGACGAGAAGAAGGCGGCCGCGGACCAGGCGGCCGCCCTCGAGGCGAAGATCCGCGAGGACGCCGCCAATGTCGCCAAGCAACGCGACGACGCGCAGGGCGTCATCAAGGACATCCAGAAGAAGCTGAAAGGCCTCATCCCGTTCGGCCCCGGCCGCCGCTCGGACGGCAGCTGGGCGCCCGAACTGCCCTCAGGCACCGACAACATCACCGCCCGGATGCGGGTGATCCGCGGGCTGATCCAGAAGGACTTCGCGCTGCCGTACGAGGTGGGCTGCTTCCGCTCGGGCGGCGGCGGCGAGCACCCGCTGGGGCGCGCGTGCGACTTCATGATGAGCACCGGCGGCAGCATGCCCAGCGCGGCCAACCAGGCACTTGGCGACCGCGTGGCGGCCTGGGCGCTGGAGAACAAGGACAAGCTCGGGGTCAAGTACGTGATCTGGAAGCAGCGCATCAACCAGGGCTCGGGGTGGAGCTCGATGTCCGACCGCGGCAGCATCACCCAGAACCACTTCGACCACGTGCACATCTCGATGTTCTAGAGCTGGGCGCCCGGACCGGGGCACGGCGCGGTCAGTGGGTGCCTGGTCTGGGGATGTGGACGCCAGCGGCGCGGAGCTTGGTCTCGACGAGCGCGATCCCATGGGCCGTGGCCGATCCCTGCTCTTCGCCGTAGTGGGCGATCAGGTGGTATCGGGCCGCGGCGTCGGTGCGGGCTTGCAGGCCGGTCACGATCTTCAGGTGTGCGGGGTTGGCGAGGAAGTGGTCGGCAATGGCAGTGGCGAGTTCGGCCAGGCGCGGGTCGTCCGGCTGCCATGCCGTGGCTTCGGTGGCGCGCTTGATCAACGCGACGAAGCGGGGGTGGTCGAGGGCGTGCTCGACATGGGTGAGGAAGTCGTCGAAGCCCTCGGGAACCAGGGCCCTGGCCAGCACCCAGCCCTCCCTGGTGGCCGCCACCTCCTCCGTGGGGAGGCCGAGGCCGGACATCCGCTCCAGCAGCGCCACGGCGCGGTCGGGCAGCAGAGCCCGGTCTCCGTCGGCGAGCCGGTGCAGCATGTCACGGCGCGCGATCAGCTCCTCGATCCGTTCGGTGACCTGCCGCTCGACGTCGGCGAGCGCGGCGGCGAACTGGGCGGCGTCGGCATCGAGCAGGGGCCCGACTTCGGCCAGCGGCACCCCGGCGACGGCCAGCGTCCGGACCTGCACCAGCCGCAACAGCTCGGCCGATCCGTACCTGCGGTAGCCGGAGCTGTCGCGTTCCGGCTCCTTGACCAGGCCGAGCTTGTGGTAGTGGCGCACCGTCTTCATTGTGACGCCGACGAATGCCGCTGCCTGCCCGATCGTGACTCCGTTCATCTGCGCAATCCTGCCTTGTGCTCGAGCTCGGCGACTAGGCAGATCACAGCCGAGCATGTGGACAGGCCACGCCGAGGTCGACGAGCTCGGCGTGGCCCCGTTCGGGTTTCTCCCTGATGCACAACCGGAAGGGGGTGCCTCTGGAGGCGTGCGGGTCACAGGTGTTCAGTCCGACGGCTGAGCCGGATCGGCCTGCTCGCCGCAGAACACCTCGTTGACGAGCCGTTGCTGGGCGTTCTGGACCTTTGTTGCTATGGACAGGTCGGCGTCGTCCACCCAGTTCAGTACGGCGGTCAGGGTCTTGCTGCCGTCGGGCGTGCTGTACATCAGCGTCATGGAGCCGACCGTGCCGCCGTTGTGGGTGATGACGGTGCCGCCGCAATCCGTTTTCTGGACGAACACTCCCAGCCCGTAGTCCATGTTCGGGAGGCCGGTGGCGTGCGGGGTGCACATCTCGGCCAGCAGCGGGGCCGGCAGGAGCTTGCCGCCTACCAGCGCGGAGATGAACGTGGCCAGGTCCTGGCTGGTCGAGATCATGTCACCGCCGGTGGAGACCCAGGAGGGGTTGTGGCGGGTGATGTCGATCGTCTTCTGCCGGCCGGCTTCCTCGTAGCGGTAGTAGACGTGGGCGTGCGGCTCAGGGAGCTCCGGCGAGGCGTCCGGCACCACCGTGCCCGACAGCCCGAGCGGCCCCAGGATCAGCCGCTGCATCTCCTCGGCCAGCGAGCGGCCGGTGACCTTCTCGATCAGCAGCCGGGCCAGCACATAGTTGGTGTTGGAATAGCTCCAGCCCGTCCCCGGCTCGAACCGGGCCGGCTTGGACAGCGCCCGACATACCAGCTCCTCGGGCCGGTAGGTGTGGAACCGGTTGTCCACCCACTCCTTGCCCGTGGTGCCGTAGGGCACGGGGATCCCGTGCACGATCGACCCGTCCTCGTATACCTCGCCGGTGAAGTTGAACAGCCCGCTGGTGTGCTGCAACAGCATCCGCACCGTGATCCGCTCGTCCAAGACGAACTCGGGCAGGTAGTCCGCCGCCGGGGCGTCCAGCTCGATCTTGCCCTCGGCCACCAGTTGCAGCACCAGGGTCGCGGTGAAGGTCTTGGTGTTGCTGCCGATCCGGGCATGCCCGTTGACCGGCGGCTTGGCGGTCCCGCCCAGCTCGGCCACCCCGGCGCTACCGGCCCACTCGCCCCGCTCATCGTGTACGCGCAGCGACACCCCGACGAATCCGGACTCGACGATCTCCTCGATTGCCTTCCGCAGCTCCGGGCGATCCTGCCCGGCAGCCGCACCGTTGTCGGCAGTGGCTACCCTTGCGGCGTCGAGGGCTGCCGTGATCTTGCGGGCCATCTCGACCGCGGCAGGGCTCGGCTGGTCCTGGTGAATCTGGGCGGTTTCGACAGCGATGAGAACGGTACCGCGGAAGTTGTCGGCCTCGGCCGGGTCCTGCTTCCTCAGCAGGCTCATGGCCTCGGTCAGGGCCGGCAGCACGCGGTCGGCGATCTCGGCCACGGACTTGCCGGCCAGGTCCTTGCCCTTGGGGTAGTCGGCGAGCACGTGTCCGATCAGACCGGTGGCCGAGCCCAGCGCGATACCGCCGTTGGCGGCGATCTTGTGGGGCTTGCCGGCGGCGCCGGCGGCGGCCATCAGCGACACGGCGCCGTACGCGGCAGTCCGCAGGGTGCTCTTGTCCTGGTCGGAAAGGGTGATCGTCATGGTGGTTCGATCCTTCGAGAGTGTTACGTCCGGGGCGGCGTCGTGCCGCTGCGCCGAGCTTCCACCCTGACCCAAGGTCAACCTCAACCGTGATCTAGCTCACAGCAACGTTGAGGGGCAGCCCGCCGACCAGTGGGGACACCGAGATCGACGTAGCGCGGGTGTTCTCGAAGGCATTGGAGAAGTTCGTGAAGGGGTGCTCTGCGACGGTCAGCCGGTGAGCGTGAGCGGGTTGATCAGGTCGGCGTAGACGAGCAGGCCGGCCATGATGATCATGACGAAGGCCAGGGCGTAGGTGAGCGGCAGCACCTTGGCGATGTCCACGTACGCGGGCTCGGGACGCCGCGTGACACGGGCGAAGGCGCGCTTGAGGCCCTCCCAGAGGCCGCCCGCGATGTGGCCGCCGTCGAGCGGCAGCAGCGGGATCAGGTTGAACATGCCGATCGCCAGGTTGAACCCGGCCAGCAGATTCACCAGGAAAGCGACCTTCTTCTCGCCCGACAGGTCAGAGGAGAGGATCTCACCACCCATGCGTCCGGCGCCCACGACGCCGACCGGGCCCTCGGGGTCGCGCTTGTCGCCGGAGAACGCGGCGTGCCACACGCCGACCATCTTCTGCGGCAGGTTCAGCAGCGAGTCGGCGACCCGGCCGGTGAGCTGGCCCATGTAGCCGATCACGACGCCGAGGCTCTGCTGCTCCATGACCTCGGTGGGCATGACGCCGAGGAAGCCGACGTTCTTGTCGATCTTCGTCGGGTCGGTGGGCGACGGCCGGTCCTGGGAGATGAGCGTCACGTTGAGGGTCATCGGCTTGCCATCGCGGACGATGCCGACGGCGACGGGGCCGGCGCCGTGCGAGCGGATCAAGCGGGTGGCGTCGTCCCAGGAGGCGATCTTCTGGCCGCCGAAGGAGACGAGCCGGTCGCCGGGCTTCATGCCGGCCTTGGCGGCGGGCGTCGGCTGGTCGGAGGCGCGGCAGTCGGTGCGCTGCTCGCTGATCGGGATCACGCAGGTGTTGGTCTGCGGGGACACCACCGGGGTCAGCGCGGGCAGGCCGATGCCGACGAGCAGGACCGAGAAGAGGATGAAGGCCAGCACGAAGTTCATGAACGGGCCGCCGGACATGATGATGACCTTCTGCCACCACTTCTTCCGGTAAAAGACCCGCTCCTCGTCGCCCGGCCGCACCTCTTCCTGTGCCGCGTCGCGGGCGGTCTCGATGAGCCCCTGGAACGGGCCGGTGGAGGAACCCCTGAGCTTGGTGGGATCGTCGCCGGGCCGTGGCGGCAGCATGCCGATCATGCGGATGTAGCCGCCCAGCGGGATCCACTTGATGCCGTACTCGGTCTCACCTCGCCGGATGGACCAGGCGGTCGAGCCGAAGCCGACCATGTACTGGGGCACCCTGACACCGAAGATCTTGGCGGGCACGAAGTGGCCGAGCTCGTGCAACGCGACAGACGCCATCAGCCCGATCAGGAAGACTACGATCCCCGCGAGGTAAAGCCAGTTCATCTAGTCCCGCTCCAGGGCAGACAGAAGGTCCCGACAGCCCCAGAGTAGTCGAAGTCATCACACCTCGATGGCTTGCGCACCCTTTGCCGCAGCGCCACATTCCGTTGACAGTACGCGATCGGGCGATCACTCTGGGAGATGACGGAGGTGGGAGCCTTGATCCGGATTCTGGTCGCCGAGCATCTGCCGCTGGTCCGGCGCGGTTTGGTGGCATCGCTCGACGCGGAGCCCGACTTGCGGGTGGTCGCCGAGGTGGGAGACGCGGACGGCGTCCTGCCCGCGGCGGCCGCGTGCGCGCCCGACACGGCGATCGTCGATCTGGACCTGCCCGGCGGAGGCGGCCTGTTCCCGGCGGCGCGACTGCGCGAGCGGGGCTGTCACGTACTCATCCTGTCGGCGCAGCCCAATCCCGGCCAGGTGCGCAGGGCGTTCGCCACGCACGCGCTCGGGTTCATGAGCCTCGACGTAGCGCCCGAGCAGCTCGCCGAAAGCCTGCGGCTGGTCGCCGCCGGACGCCGCGCGGTCGACTCCGACCTGGCGATCGCCGCCCTCCAGTCGGTCGCCAACCCGCTGACCAGGCGCGAGCTCGACGTGCTGCGGATCGCGGCGGGCGGGGCCCGGTCGACGGAGATCGCCGACCAGCTCTTCCTGTCGGTGGGCACCGTACGCAACCATCTGTCGCGCATCATGTGCAAGACCGGGGCCCGCAATCGCCTCGACGCGGTACGCATCGCGAGCGACTCAGGCTGGCTCTGAGAGCCGGAGGCGAAGACCGGATCCCGGTGAAGCCGCGCCGCTCCGCCGGGACCCGGAGTGGTGAACTCTTCGAGGATCTCAAAGTCGATCAAGCGCTGCCAGTGACCTTGTTCACGCCTTGACCCGTGTGATTCGTCACGGACGCCAGATGAGCACCAGCGCGCAGTCGTCGTTGTGGCCCGACGCCATGGCGTTGACCAGGGCCCGCGCGCCGTCACGGAAACCCGAGGGCAGCAGCCGCTCCGCCTCGCCGAGCAGCTTGTCGAGCCCGGCGTCGATGTCGCGCCCCGGCTGTTCGATCAGCCCGTCGGTGTAGAGCAGCAGCGCGTCGCCCTTGCGCAGGGTGCCGCTGTCGGGCTCGCAGTGCAGGTCGGGGACCACGCCGAGGACGACGCCCTTGGCCGTGGCGACCTGCCAGTTGCCCGTGCCCGCGTCGAACTTGACCACCGGCGGGTGGCCGGCCGAGGTGATCGTGTAGTCGCCCGTCGCCAGGTCGAGGCGTACGTGCACGGCCGTCACGAACCCCTCGTCGCCGCGCTGGCGGTGCAGGTAGGTGTTGCAGGCCGGCAGGAAGTCGACGCCCGAGCCGAGCAGCCCGCCGAACGTTCCGGACAGCAGCAACGCTCTGGTGCCCGCGTCGACGCCCTTGCCCGACACGTCGACCAGCGCGATCTCCACTTTGTCCTCGTCGCGCATGGAGACCAGGAAGTCGCCGCCGAAGGAGGAGCCGCCGGCCTGCTTGAGCACGACCTTGCCGCCCCAGTCCTTGGGCAGCGCGGGCAGCTCACCCTGGCTCCTGAGCCGGTCGCGCAGCTCCAGCAGCATGGCGTCGCCGCGCAGCCCCTGCACGCCGAGCTTGCCCCGGGTGCGGGCCATCAGCACCGCCAGCACCGTGGTGAAGCCGATCGTCACCATGAGCCCGAGGCCGATCTGGCCGACCCCGAGGGTGCCGGCGATGTAACCGAGCGAGATGATCACCGCGACGAGCAGCTTGATCAGGCTGTTCAGCCGCAGCTGCAGGCCGCCCACCAGAAGGATGAGGATGAGCAGCGAGGGCGAGAACCACTCGGTCGAGATCTGCGCGGCCAGCAGCCCGATGACGAGCGTGAGCATCGTCAACGTGACCAGCAGGTTGCGGTCTCGGGCCAAGGAGCCTCTCCTGAGGAACCGGACGACGGACACCAGAAATGGCACCCGCACCAGGAGCGCGCGGAGCCGTGGCGGTATCTGCAGCGCCGAACGGGAACTCATGATGCGCCTGACTGTAGCGCTCTGGCCTCCCTTTGGGCAGCCCACTTGACCAAGGCCTTGATCATTAAGCACGTATATTGGGTGGCCCCTCCCCTTTGCCCGCTCCTACCGTGGACGGATGACGTATCCGATCCGTCCGGTGGACGAGGCCGAGTGGCCGAAGTTCGCCGACGTGCTCTCCGAAGGCTTCAACTGGACGCCGCATCCCCAGGAATTCGAACGAGCCAAGGCGCAGACCGAGTTCGATCGGACGCTCGCCGCGTTCGACGGCGATGTCATGGCCGGTGTCACCGCCGTCTTCTCCTTCACCATGACGGTCCCCGGCGCGCAGATACCCGTCGCGGGAGTGACGGCCGTCAGTGTGCTCCCCTCCCACCGCCGTCGCGGCGTGCTGTCGAGCCTGATGCGCAGGCAGCTGTCCGACGTGCGCGACCGGGGCGAGTCCGTCGCCGCCCTGTACGCCTCGGAGTCCGTCATCTACGGCAGGTTCGGGTACGGCAGGGCGTCGACCGAGATGGGATTCAGCGTCGCCAAGCACGGCTCGGCGTTCGTGGCGAACGCCCCCACGGACCCCGCGCTGCGCCTCAGGGTGGCCAAGCCGGCCGAGGCCCGAGCCGAGTTCGAGCGGCTGTTCGCCTCCGTCGTGACCGCCCGTCCCGGGCGCTATCTCCGTAACAAGCACTTCTGGGATGGTCTACTGGCCGACGAGGAGTTCGACCGGCATGGAGACGGGGCTCTCCGCTCGGTGATCGCCGAGGACGACCGGGGCGTACGCGGTTACGCGTTGTTCAGGGTCAAGGCGAGCTGGGACGACAACGGCGTGCCCAACGGCCTGCTGAAGCTGGCGGAGCTGGAGGCGGCCGACCCCGCCGCCCGCGCGCTGCTGTGGCGCAGCGTGCTCGACCGCGACCTGATCTCCCGGGTGGAGGGCAGCCGGCCGGTGGACGACGCGCTCCTCGCGCTGCTCGCCGACCCACGGCAGCTCCGGGCGAGCTGCACCGACGAGCTGTGGGTACGCCTCGTGGAGGTGGACCGGGCGCTGACCTCGCGGGCGTACTCGTCGGCCGTCGACGTGGTGATCGAGGTCGAGGACGACGTGTGCCCGTGGAACGCCCGCCGCTGGCGGCTCAGCGCCGACACCTCCGGCGCGGAGTGCAAGCCGGTGGAGGACGAGCCCGACATGTCGCTGCGGGTCTCCTCGCTCGGCTCGGCGTACATGGGCGACGGCCTGCTCTCGGCGCAGCTCGACGCGGGGCTCCTGCGCGAGCACTCGGCGGGTTCGGTGCGCAGGCTCGACGCCGCCATGGCGTGGAGCCCGAAGCCGTGGGGCGGACTGTCCTTCTGACGCCGTCCCATCCGACACAGGCCCCTCTGACGTAGGCTCGCGGGCATGGCACTGCAGAGCTTGCAGATCACCGCGATCACCGCGATGCGGGCCCGCGACGTGTCGCGGCCCTCGAAGGAGCAGCAGGAGGCCGCCGACAGGCGGCCCCTGCGTGACGAGATGCCCAGACGCGAGCCCAAGCGGCGGGCTTAGGGCAGAGAGGGCAGCTGGCCGATCGTCTCGTAGGTCGCCACCTGCGCGATGCGGCGGGCGTGCCGCTCCGAGCCGGAGAACTGCGTGGCGAGGAAGGTCTCCACGAAGCCGGTCGCCTCGTCGTCGGAGTGCATGCGCGCGCCGATGGAGACGATGTTGGCGTTGTTGTGCTCGCGGGCGAGCCTGGCCGTCTCCTGGCTCCAGGCCAGGGCGGCCCGGATGCCGCGCACCTTGTTGGCGGCCATCTGCTCGCCGTTGCCCGACCCCCCGATGACGACGCCCAGGCTGCCCGGATCGCCGGCGACGCCCTCGGCGGCCCGCAGGCAGAACGCCGGATAGTCGTCCTCGGCGTCATAGACGAACGGACCGCAGTCGGTCACCTCGTGCCCGTTGTCCTTGAGCCAGGACACAAGGTGGTTCTTGAACTCATAGCCGGCATGGTCGGCACCGATATAGACACGCACGCGCCCAGTCTTCCACAGCGCCGCACACGGGCCTCGCACCAGCGCGTCGGCTGGCTAGAGTAAGGACCTCATCGGTTATCCATCCCTTACGGAAGTTACGGAAGTAGAGCATCATGCGCGAGATCCGCGTCCTCGGCGATCCTGTGCTGCGCACACCCGCCGAGCCCGTCGAAGGCTTCGACCGCGAGCTGCGCCGCCTCATCGACGAGATGTTCGAGGCGATGTACGCGGTGGACGGCGTCGGCCTGGCCGGCCCGCAGATCGGCGTGCCGCGGCGGCTGTTCGTCTATGACATCAACCGCCGCAAAGGTCACATGATCAATCCCGTGCTGACCGTGGACGATCCCGAAGAGGTGCTGGACGAGGAGGGCTGCCTGTCGGTGCCTGACCGGCAGACGGGCACGCCGATCTACGCCCCGGTGGCGCGGGCGGCGGGGGTGACCGTCGAGGGGTTCGACCGGCTCGGCCGCCCGCAGCGCGTCAAGGCACGCGGCTCACTGGCCCGCTGCTTCCAGCACGAGACCGAGCACCTCGACGGGCGGCTGTACGTCGACCGGCTGCCGAAGCCGGAGGCGCGCAAGATCATGCTCAGAACGTAGGTTGGCGGTATGAGTGAATCTTCGGGACAAGTTTTTTCGGGGAAAGGCGCGTTGGTCACAGGTGGCTCCCGGGGCATCGGCCGGGCCATCGTCGAACGGCTGACCGCCGACGGCGCCGAAGTGGTCTTCACCTATCGCGGCAACGCGGAGTTGGCCAAGGAGGTGGCCACGGCGACCGGAGCGCATGCCGTACAAGCCGATCAGGCGAGCAGGGCGGATCTCGACCGGCTGTTCGCCACGGCCGAGGAGCTGTTGCCGGGGCTCGACATCCTGGTCGCCAACGCGGCGGAGACCGGGCAGGGGCTCATCGCCGACATCACGGACGAGTCCTACGAGCGGGTGTTCACGGTCAACGCGCGTTCGGTGTTCCTGGCCATCCAGTGGGCCGGGCGGGTGATGCGCGACGGCGGGCGGATCATCAACATCTCCACGCTCAACACGCGCGTGCCCGGCCCGGGGATCTCCCTCTACGCGGGGAGCAAGGCGGCCGTCGAGCAGTTCACCAAGGTCGCGGCGCGTGAGCTGGGCGGGCGCGGCATCACGGCCAACATCGTCTCGCCCGGCGCGACCGACACCGACATGCTGCACGGCAGCAATCCGCCGGAGGCGCTCGAACAGATCCCCGCGATGACCGCGCTGCGACGGCTGGGGCAGCCGGACGACATCGCGGCCGTGGTGGCGTTCCTGGCCGGACCCGACGGGCGGTGGATCACCGGCCAGAACCTGCTGGCGGCCGGCGGGCTGCTCCTCTGAGCCGCGACGGCTTCCGCGGTGCGACGACTGCGGAGCCGCGACGGCTTCAGAGCTGCAGCGACTTGACCTCGAGGAACTCCTCCAGCCCGTGCTCGCCCAGTTCGCGGCCGATGCCTGACTGCTTGTAGCCGCCGAACGGTGCGAGCGGATTGAACGCGCCGCCGTTGATCGCGACCTGCCCGGTGCGCAGCCTGCGCGCCACCGCGACGGCGCGCTCCTGGGTGCCCGCCCACACCGCGCCGGCCAGGCCGTAGGGGGTGTCGTCGGCGATGCGGACGGCCTGGTCCTCGCTGGTGTAGGGGATGATCGACAGGACCGGGCCGAAGATCTCCTCCTGCTCGATCGTCATGCCCGGCTCGACCGCGGCGAAGACGGTCGGCTCGACGTAGTAGCCGCGCGGGTGCGGGCGTTCGGTGCCCCCGGTCACCAGCCTGGCGCCCTCTTCCTGGCCCCGGTTGATGTAGTGGATCACGCGGTCGCGCTGGGCCTCGGAGACGAGCGGGCCGATGCGGGTGGCCTCGTCGAACGGGTCGCCCACGGTGTAGCGGCGCGCCGCGTCGACGGCGAGGTGGACCGCGTCGTCGTACTGGTCGCGGTGGACGATCATGCGGGTCCACGCTGAGCAGGTCTGGCCGGCGTTGATGAAGCAGTTGGCGACGCCGACCTTGACGGCGGCGCCCAGGTCGGCGTCGGGCAGGATCAGGTTGGCGGACTTGCCGCCGAGCTCCAGCGCCACCCGCTTGACCGATTCGACCGCCAGCGACGCCACCCGGCGCCCGGCGGCCGTCGAGCCGGTGAAGGAGATCATGTCGACCTGCGGGTGCGCGGCCATGGCCTCGCCCACCACCGGTCCGCGCCCGCTGACCAGGTTGAACACGCCGGCGGGCAGGCCCACCTCGTGGAAGATCTCGGTCAGCGCGTACGCCGCCAGCGGCGCCACCTCGGACGGCTTGAGCACGACCGTACATCCGGCGGCCAGAGCCGGGGCGACCTTGCAGACGATCTGGTGCAGCGGGTAGTTCCACGGGGTGATGGCGGCGACCACGCCGACCGGCTCCTTGAGCACCAGCGAGTTGCCGACGCGCGACTCGCGCGGATGGCTCTCGGCCAGCCGGGCGTAGCCGGCCAGTACGCCCGCGGGCATCAGCGTCTGCACCTTGAGCGCGAAGCCCAGGGGTGAGCCCATGTCGGTCGCGATGGTCTTGGCGATGTCGCCGGCGCGCTCGGTCAGCAGCTCGGCGGCGGCGGCCAGCAGCTTGCCGCGCTCGGCGGCGGAAGTGGCGGACCAGGAGGGGAAGGCGCTCCGGGCGGCGCGTACGGCCGCCTCGACGTCGTCGGGGGCGCCGGCCGGCACCCGGTCGATGATCTGCTCAGTGGCCGGGTTGACGACCTCGATGGGCTCGCCGGAGACCGAAGCGGTCCAGACACCGCCGATGTACAGCTGACGCATAGCCCCCATCCTTGCGCGCCGGCCGTCGCTGAGCGAGGGCGTGGCGCCTCGTTCGGCTGCATCTTTCAGAAGGGTGCTGCTCTTTCAGAAGAGTACGGCCGGACACACCGGATAGGCGCGGATTGCGCCGCTACAAGTCACTGCGAGGTGAAAGTCAGTCGAAGCTCGGCCGCCGGGTACGCGAGCGCTTGAGCTCGAAGAAGTCGTCGAACTCGGTGACCAGCAGCACGCCGTCCCAGAGCCGGCCCGCGTCCTCGCCCCGGGGGATGGTGGTGACCACCGGGCCGAAGAAGGCGTTGGAGCCGACGCGGATGACGGGGGTGCCGACCTCCTGGCCGACCAGGGTGATGCCCTCGTTGTGCGACTTGCGGATGGCGTCGTCGTACTCGGTCGATTCCATGGCCTCGGCGGCCAGGCCCTTGTCGAGACCCACGGCCTCGAGCGACTCCTCGGCGATCAGGCGCAGGGTGTCGATGTCTCGGCCCCGGCCCTCGTTGTGCAGGCGGGTGCCGAACTCGGTGTAGAGGCGGCCGATGTACTCCTCGCCGAAGCGGTCGGCGGCGGTGGCGATGACCCTGATGAGCTTCGCGCCCCGGGCGGACGACGCACGGTATTCGTCGGAGACGTCCTTGTCCTCGTTGAGGACCTGCAGGCTCATGATGCGCCAGCGAGGCTCGATCGGTCGAACCTTCTCGACTTCGAGCAGCCATCGTGACGTCACCCAGGCAAATGGGCAGAAAGGATCGAACCAAAGGTCTACGGGGGTCGTGTCAGTCACGAGGGCCATAACCTGGGGTGTCGATGTCCTATTCCCCGCGTGGCAGGATACCGACAAACCTCCATAAAGTGGCGAAAAGAAGTGCGAAAAGGAGTGGAACTTGGCAGGCAACCTGACCCGGGACGAGGCTCGCGAGCGCGCCCGGCTGTTGAAGGTCGAGTCGTATGAGGTCGCACTCGATCTGACCGAGGGAGACGAGCGCTTCGAGAGTGTCACGACCGTCCGGTTCAGCAGCAGCCGCCCGGGCTCGGCCACGTTCATCGATCTCCACGGCGCGCACGTTCGCAAGGTCACGCTCAACGGGGCCGACCTCGACGTCTCCACCTACGACGCGGAGAAGGGGCGCTTCCCGCTCCCCTCGCTGGCCGAGTCCAACGAGCTGCGCGTCGACGCCGACTGCGTCTACATGCGCAGCGGCGAGGGGCTGCACCGCTTCGTCGACCCGGTGGACCAGAAGGTCTACCTGCACAGCCAGTTCGAGACGGCCGACGCGCACCGCATGTACGCCTGTTTCGACCAGCCCGACCTCAAGGCCAGCTTCCAGCTGACGGCGCTGGCCCCGGCCGACTGGGAGGTCGTCTCCAACGCGGCCGCCTCCTCGGTCGAGTACCTGCCCGAGCAGGCCGGCAAGCACGGCATGGTGCAGGCGGCCAGGCGCTGGCTGTTCCCCGCCACGCCCGTCATGTCGACCTACATCACCGCGCTGGTGGCCGGGCCGTACCACAAGGTGACCTCCGAGCACGACGGCATCCCGCTGGGCATCTACTGCCGCGCCTCGCTCGCCGAGCACCTCGACGCCGACAACATCCTGGAGGTCACCCGGCAGGGCTTCGACTTCTTCCACAAGGTGTTCGGCGTCCGCTACCCGTTCGGCAAGTACGACCAGCTGTTCGTGCCGGAGTTCAACGCGGGCGCGATGGAGAACGCCGGCTGCGTGACCTTCCTGGAGGACTACGTCTTCCGGTCCAGGGTCACCGACGCCGTCGTCGAGCGGCGCGCCGAGACGATCCTGCACGAGATGGCGCACATGTGGTTCGGCGACCTCGTGACCATGCGCTGGTGGGACGACCTGTGGCTGAACGAGTCGTTCGCCACCTACATGTCGGTGCTCGCCCAGGCCGAGGCGACCCGCTGGGGCAAGGGCGCCTGGACGACGTTCGCGAACGTGGAGAAGTCCTGGGCCTACCGCCAGGACCAGCTGCCGTCCACGCACCCGATCGCCGCGGACATCCCCGACATGCAGGCGGTCGAGGTCAACTTCGACGGCATCACGTACGCCAAGGGCGCCTCGGTGCTCAAGCAGCTGGTCGCCTACGTCGGGCTGGACAACTTCCTGGCCGGGGTGCGCGACTACTTCGGCGAGCACGCCTGGGGCAACACCGAGCTGAAGGACCTGCTCGGGGCGCTGGAGCGGACCTCGGGGCGCGACCTGTCGTCGTGGTCCAAGGAGTGGCTGGAGACCGCCTGGGTCAACACGCTGCGCCCGTCGTTCACGGTCGCCGACGGCCGCTTCGAGACCTTCGAGGTGCTGCAGGAGGCGCCGGCCGACTACCCGACGCTGCGCTCGCACCGGGTCGCGGTCGGCCTCTACTCGCTGGCCGACGGTGTGCTGACGCGTACCAAGCGGGTCGAGCTGGACGTGGTGGGCGCCAAGACGAGCGTCGCGGAGCTGGTCGGGGAGGAGCAGCCCGACCTGGTCCTGGTCAACGACGACGACCTGACCTACGCCAAGATCCGGCTGGACGAGCGGTCGCTGCGTACCCTGGTCGACGGCGGCATCGCCGGCTTCACCGAGTCGCTGCCCCGGGCCCTGTGCTGGTCGGCCGCGTGGGACATGACCCGCGACGGCGAGATGTCCACCCGCGACTACGTCAAGCTGGTCGTCTCGGGCGTCGGCACGGTCAAGGACATCACGGTCCTGCAGGCCGTGCTCCGGCAGGCGCGGATGGCCATTCAGCAGTACGCCGACCCGGCGTGGCGGGCCGAGGGCCTGTCGCTGCTGGCCACCGAGCTGCGCACGCTGCTCGCCACGGCGGAGCCGGGCTCGGACCACCAGCTCGCCTTCCTGCAGGCGTTCGCGCCCACGGCGACCTCCGAGGCCGACCTGGCGATCATCGCCGGCATCCTGGACGGCTCGGCCGTGCCCGAGGGGCTGACCGTCGACACCGACCTGCGCTGGACGCTCGTCCACGCGCTGGTGGTGGGCGGCCGGCTGGACGGCGCCGACATCGACGCCGAGCTGGCGCGTGACGCCACCGCCACCGGCGAGCGCTCCGCGGCGCTGTGCCGGGCGGCCATCCCGACGGCCGAGGGCAAGGCCGCCGCGTGGGCCTCGATCGTGGGCGGCAAGCTGGCCAACCACATCGCCCGTACGACGGTCAACGGCTTCCAGGATCCGCATCACCCGGAGCTGCTGGCCCCTTACCGGGAGAAGTACTTCGCGGAGATCGGCCGGATCTACCGGGAGTGGACGTTCGACCAGGCGCAGACGTTCACGGTCGGCTGCTTCCCCGCGCTGCTCATCGAGCCGGAGACGGTGCGGGCGGCGGAGTCCTACCTGGAGAAGGAGCAGCCGCCGCAGGCGCTGCGCCGGATGATCCTGGAGGGCGCCGACGGCGTCAGCCGGGCGCTGCGCAACCGCGCGAAGGACGCGTCCTAGCGAACAGCTCTTGAGAAGGGGTCTCCGGCGACGGAGGCCCCTTTTCGCGTTCCCGGACCCTTGACAGCGGCGTGCCGCGGCTTCATATTTTCACCACTAACTTTATTTCTAAAGAAAGTCGTTCTCATCACATGGCAGGCACTGATCGCGGTGATCTCACGAGGACGGCGATCCTCGCGCTCCTCGGCACCGTCGGGCCGCTGAGCCGCACCGAGCTGGCGCGCGAGCTGGACCTGAGCCCGGCGACCGTCACGCAGCTCACGCGCGAGCTCATGGGTTACGGGATGCTCGAGGAGCTCGACCTCAAGCCGTCGCGCGGCGGGCGGCCGGCCCAGCGGCTCGGGCTGGTGGGCAGCGCGGGGCGCGCGCTCGGCGTGAAGGTGACGGCCGACCATCTCGTGCTGGTCGACGTGCGGCTCGACGGCGAGGTGCTGGGGGCCTGGGAGTGCGCGTTCGACCCGTCGTCTCCTGAGGCGCTGGACCGGCTGGCCGACGCCGTCGAGGCGGTGGTCTCGGGCAGCGGGCACGGGCTGACGGCGCGTACGTCCGTCTCCGCCGACCACGGGCAGGCGCCGCCGCTGCTCGGGATCGGTGTCGGGGTGCCCGGCAGCGTGGAGGACCAGGCGGTCGGTACGGTCAACGCGCCGACCCTGGGTTGGCAGGCCATGCCGGTGGGCGAGCGGCTGCGGCGGCGGCTCAAACTGCCCGTGCTGGTGGAGAACGACGTGAACGCGCTGGCGGCGGCCGAGCGGCTCTACGGCCGGGGGCGTACCCACCGGGACTTCCTGGTGCTGACCATCGGGCGCGGCGTCGGCGCGGCGATCGTGGCCGACGGGCGGGTCTACCGGGGCGCCAGGGGCGGGGCCGGGGAGTTCGGGCACGTGCCCGTCGATCCGGCGGGGCCGGTGTGCGGGTGCGGGGCGCGCGGGTGCCTGGAGGCGTACGTCGGCTCGGCGGGACTACTGGCGGCGGCCCGCGCCAAGAACGGCGGCTCGGCCGGTCTTACCGGGCCGGGCGCGGCCGGGGCGGCGGGCGATCCGGCGGCGCGGGAGGTGTTCGCCGAGGCGGGGGCCGTGCTCGGGCGGGCCGCGGCGGGGCTGATCAACGTCGTCGATCCCGAGGTCGTGGTGGTGCTCGGCGAGGGGACGGCCGACTGGCCGCTCTGGCAGGTGGGCTTCGACCCGGCCGTCAGGGCGCAGCTGTACCCGGGGCGCAGGGACATCTCGATCGAGGTGGAGAGCTGGGACGACACCAGCTGGGCCCAGGGCGCGGCGGCCCTCGTACTGGCCACCCCCTTCGACGCCGCCGGGGCCGCCGGGGAGCAGGGCCGCCTGGTCCGGGCCCGCCTGATCGGGACGACGCCATGAGCCAGTTACAGAGGAGCGAGCGCATGACCCTCACCGCCGTCCGGCCGCAGGCCGGGGGCACGCAGGAGCGGCGGGCGCCGCGGCGGCGCTGGCGGTACGCCGGGACCGTGGCCGTGTTCCTGCTGCCCAGCCTGATCCCGCTGACGCTCTACACGCTGATCCCGATGGTCGCCTCGTTCTGGACGAGCCTCCACGAATGGGACCTCATCACCGAGATGCGCTGGGTCGGCCTCGGCAACTACATCGAACTGCTCGGCGACGCCGGGACCCGGGCCGCGTTCCTGCACACGCTGTACTTCATCGCCGGTTACCTGCCGCTCGTCTACCTGGGCGGGCTGGGGCTGGCGCTGCTGCTGAACCGGGCGATGCCGGGACGCGGGCTGCTGCGCGGCGTCTACTTCCTGCCCGTCATCACCAGCTGGGTCGTCGTGGCGCTGATGTGGAAGTGGCTGCTCAACCCGGCCAGCGGGGTCGTCAACTGGGCGCTGGGGCTGTTCGGTGTCAGCGGGCCCGGCTGGTGGACCGATCCCGACTGGGCGATGCCGTCGATCATCTTCGCCTCGGCCTGGAAGGACCTGGGCTTCGTGATGATCATCCTGCTGGCGGGGCTGCAGGCCATCCCGCAGGAGTTCCAGGAGGCCGCCATGGTCGACGGGGCGAGCGCCGTGCGCCGGTTCAGGCACATCACGCTGCCGCTGCTGTCGCCGTCGTCGTTCTTCGTGGTGGTGATCTCGCTGATCAACGGCTTCCAGGTCTTCGACCAGGTGAAGATCATGACGGGTGGCGGGCCGGGCGGCGCGACGCAGGTCGTCGTGTCGCAGATCTACGACCTCACTTTCCGGTACGGCCGGGCGGGCGCGGCCTCGGCGCTGTCGTGGCTGCTGTTCGCCCTGGTGCTGCTCGTGACGATCGTGCAGATCCGAGGGCAGCGGCGGTGGGTGACCTATGGGTAAGGCGATCCGCTACCTGCTGGTGGGCCTCGGCGCGGTGGTCATGCTGTTCCCGTTCGCCTGGGCGGTGATCACGTCGATCACGCCGAGCGACGCGGTGCTGGCCGTACCGCCGGACTTCACGCCCGACAACGCGAGCCTCGACGCCTACGGCAAGCTGCTCGACACGCTGCCCTTCTGGCGGATCGTGGCCAACAGCGCCTGGATCGGGGCGGCCTCCACCACGCTGCAGCTCCTCACCAGCGCGATGGCCGCCTATGCCTTCGCCAGGCTGCCGTTCCCGGGGCGGAGCGCGCTGTTCGCCGTCTATCTGGCGACGCTGATGATGCCGCTGCCCGTGCTGGTCGTGCCGCTGTTCATCGAGATGCGCACATTCAACCTGGTCGACACGTACTTCGCGCTGCTGGCGCCGACGATCGCGTCGGCGTTCGGGGTGTTCCTGCTGCGGCAGGCCATCAACCAGGTGCCGAGGGAGTTCGACGAGGCGGCCGTGCTGGACGGCGCCGGACATTTCCGGATTTTTGTGTACGTGGTGCTGCCGCTGATCAGGCCGGCCCTGGCGACGTTCGCCATCTTCGGCTTCATGGCCAGCTGGAACAGCTACCTCTGGCCGCTGATCATCATCAAGTCGCCCGAGTTCATGACGCTGCCGCTGGGCCTGGCCACGCTGCACGGCCAGTTCACCACCGAGTGGGACGTGGTCATGGCGGGCTCGGTGATCAGCGTGGTGCCGATCCTCATCCTCTACGTCTTCGCGCAGAAGCACGTCATCGCCAGTGTCGCGCAGAGCGGGCTCAAGTAGTTGTGCACAAGTAAAGGAAGTCCCCCCATGTCACAGAAGATCAGGGTCGCCGCCTCTTTGGCGGCCGCCGCGCTGCTCGCCACCGCCTGCTCCCAGGGGTCGGCGACGAAGGCCCCGTCCGGCGAGGGCGGCAAGGTGACGCTGCGTTACTTCACGTTCTCGGCCGCGCCCGACCATGTGAAGGACCTGGACAAGATCGAGAAGGCCTTCGAGAAGGAGAACCCGAAGGTCGACGTGGTGGTGGAGACCGCCCCCTTCGACGAGTACTTCACCAAGCTCCAGACCAGCATCGCCGGCGGCACCGCGCCCGACACCTTCGAGCTCAACTACGAGAACTTCGTGACCTACGCCAGCGCGGGCTCCCTGCTCGACCTGGACACGGTGAAGGGCGACGGCGACCCGTCGGTGTACGCCAAGGAGTCGCTCGAGGCGTTCAAGCGCGACGGCAAGCAGTACGCGCTGCCCGCCTCGTTCTCCACGGTCGTGCTCTTCTACAACAAGGACCTGTTCGACAAGGCCGGAGTGGCCCCGCCGACGGCCGACTGGACCTGGGCCGACGAGCAGGCCGCCGCCGCGAAGCTGACCGACAAGAAGAAGGGCGTGTTCGGCGACTTCCAGCCGGTGCAGTTCTTCGAGTTCTACAAGACGCTCAAGCAGGCGGGCGGCGAGTTCCTGTCGGCCGACGGCAAGAAGTCGGCGTTCAACAGCCCGGCCGGGGTCAAGGCGGCGCAGTGGCTGGTCTCCAAGGTCGGCAAGACGATGCCGACCGAGGCGGAGATCGGCGGCACCGCCGACTACGACACGAATCTCTTCAAGTCCGGCAAGCTCGCCATGTGGCACAACGGCATCTGGCAGTTCGCCGGGCTGAAGGACGCCGCCTTCACCTGGGACGTGGTCGTCGAGCCCGGTGACAGCGCCAAGGCCAGCGCCGTCTTCCACAACGCCGTCGCCGCCTCCTCCGGCACCAAGCACGGCAAGGAGGCCTGGGCCTGGGCCCGATTCCTGTCGTCGTCGAACACCGCGGCGACCACCCGCGTCGAGTCGTCGTGGGAGCTGCCGCCGGTCGCCGACCAGGCGGTGCTGTCCGGCTATCTCAAGGACCCCAAGCCCGCCAACCGCCAGGCGGTGTTCGACTCGCTGAAGTCGATCGCGCTGCCGCCGGTCATCAAGCGCCAGCAGGAGATGCAGGACGCCGTGACCAAGCAGCTGACCGAGGCCGCCGCCGGGCGCAAGCCGGTGGAGGAGGCGCTCAAGACCGCCGCCGCCGACGTAGACGCCCTGCTGTCTTAGGAGAGTTCGTTGTCCCTTGTCTCGCACAGCCTCGACCTGATCCAGCGGCTCCAGTCCCCCACCGGCGCCTACCCGGCCTCGCCCACCTTCTCCGCTTATCGCGGCTACTCGTGGCTGCGTGATGGGGCGTTCATCGCCGAGGGGGTGAGCAGGCACGGCGACGCCGCCGGTGCGGACGCCTTCCACACCTGGTGCGCCCGGGTGATCGGCGACCGGGCGGGACAGGTCGACTCGCTCGTCTCGCGCGCGGGACGCGGTGAACCGGTCTCGCCCGCCGAGATGCTGCCGACGCGGTTCACACTCGACGGCGTGGACGGGGACGTCGACTGGTGGGACTTCCAGCTCGACGGGTACGGCACGTGGCTGTGGGCGCTGCGCGAGCACTCCTTCCGGCACGGCCGGGCGGTCTCGGGTGTGGAGAAGGGGGTGCGGACGGCGGCCCGGTATCTCACCTCGTTCTGGGACATGCCGTGTTACGACTGGTGGGAGGAGCATGTCGAGCAGCGGCACGTGGCGACGCTGGGCGCGGTGCACGCCGGGCTGCGGGCGGCCGTCGGGCTGGGTGTGCTGAGCGGGGCCGAGTCAGAGGCGGCGGGGCGGGCGGTGGAGGGGATCGCGGCCCTGGTGGCCGCCGAGGGCGTCTCGGGCTCCGCCGCTCAGAAGTCCGGATATCTCACGAAATGGCTGGGCAGCGAGGCCGTGGACGCCAGTCTGCTCGCGTGCGTCGAGCCGTTCGGGCTCTACGCGGCCGATCACCCGGTCGGCGCGGCGACGGTGGCCGAAGTGGAGCGGCAGCTCGCCGTCGACGGCGGCGTGTACCGCTACCGGGCCGACACCTTCTACGGCGGCGGGCGCTGGGTGCTGCTGGCCGGGTTCCTCGGCTGGAACCACGCGCGGGCCGGGCGGCGTGCGGAGGCCCGGCGGTACCTGGACTGGATGGCGGCCCAGGCGACCGCCGAGGGTGACCTGCCCGAGCAGGTGTCCGACCTGCTGCTGGCGCCCGACCGGCTCCAGGAGTGGCTGGACCGATGGGGCACCGTGGCCACGCCGCTGCTGTGGTCGCACGGGATGTACCTGATCCTCGCCGACGAGCTGAACAAGCTGGACGAGCTGGACGAGCAGGGTGGGCTTGACGAGCAGGGCGGGCTTGACGAACAGGGGGTGCGGGCATGATCCGGCATCGGCCGTACGGGTCCGGGCACCCGTACGCCACGACCGAGGACCAGCGCGTGCCCGCCTGGCCGATGGACGGCGAGGCGGTGGAGCTGCGGGTGCGAGCCTCGGCGAAGGTCGTCTCGGTGGTGTGCGAGTGGGCCACCGGCGGGAAGGCGCCCGTCGAACTGCCGCTGGCCAGGTCGGGTGCCGCACCGGACCCGGACACGGCGGAAACAGTGGAGGCGGCGGAGGCCGCGGAGGCAGCCGAGGCGGAGACCGTTGACGGCGGGCATCTGGCCGCGGCGCAGGCCAGGGCGGCGCGGGCCGCCGCCGGATCATGGGTGGCGCGCTCACCCGTGTTGCGCGCCGGACACCGGTACGCCTACCGGTTCCGGGCCGCGCTGGACGGCGGTGGGAGCCGTACCAGCAGGTGGTTCGAGGTGACGGCGGCGGCGTGGGGCCGGAGCGGCGGGAAGCTCGTCGTGCGCGGCGCCGACCGGGTGGTGCCGGGGAGCGTGCGGTGGCTGGTCGGCGGCGACGGGGCGCGGCGGGTGCGGTTCGAGCTGGCGCTGGCCGACGGCGAGCACGTGGTGGGGTTCGGCGAGCGGTTCGACGCGGTGGACCAGCGCGGGCGGCGGCTGGACGCGGTGGTGTTCGAGCAGTACAAGGCGCAAGGGGCGCACGGCAGGACGTACCTGCCGATGCCGTTCGCGCTCGTGGTCGGCGGGGCGGCGAGCTGGGGGTTCCACGTCGAGACGTCCAGGCGGACCTGGTACGACGTCGGCGCGTCCACCCCGGACCGGCTGGTCGTGGAGGCGGAGGTGGGGCCGGACGGCGAGCCCTCGGTCCGGCTCTATGACGGCGCGACCCCGGCCGACGTGCTGCGGGACTTCCTGGACGAGGTGGGGCGGCCGACGGAGCTGCCCTCGTGGGTGTTCCGGCTGTGGGCCAGCGGCAACGAGTGGAACACGCAGGAACGCGTGATGGCCGAGATGGACCGGCACCGCGAGCACGACATCCCGGTCGGGGCGCTGGTCATCGAGGCGTGGAGTGACGAGACGACGTTCACGGCGTTCCGAGGGGCCGAATACGAGCCGTCGGAGGAGCCGCACCGGCTGGCGGACTACGTCTTCCCGCCGGACGGGCCGTGGCCGGACCCCAAGGGCATGGTGGACGAGCTGCACCAGCGGGACGTCAAGGTGCTGCTCTGGCAGATCCCGCTGCAGAAGATGCGCCCGCACCCCCGGCACCAGGCCGCCGTGGACGCCCGGCAGCTGGTCGAGAACGGCTACGGGGTCAGGGAGGCCGACGGCCGGCCGTACCGGAACCGGGGCTGGTGGTTCCCGCTGGCGCTCATGCCCGACCTGTCCTCGCCCGAGGTCCGCGACTGGTGGACGGCCAAGCGCGCCTACCTGGTGGACGAGGTGGGCGTGGACGGGTTCAAGACCGACGGCGGCGAGCACGCGTGGGGCCACGACCTGCGCTACGCCGACGGGCGCAGGGGTGACGACGGCAACGGCCTGTTCCCCGTGCATTACGCGCGTGCCTTCGGCGAGCTGCTGGAGCGCTACGGCAAGGCGCCGGTGACGTTCAGCCGGGCCGGGTTCGCCGGATCCCAGCCGCACGGCGTGTTCTGGGCCGGGGACGAGGACTCGACCTGGGCGGCGTTTCAGTCGTCCATCAGGGCCGGGATCACCGCCTCGGCCTGCGGGATCGTCTACTGGGGCTGGGACCTGGCCGGGTTCTCCGGTGACCTGCCCGATGCCGAGCTCTATCTGCGGGCGGCGGGGGCGGCGGCGTTCATGCCGATCATGCAGTACCACTCGGAGTTCAACCACCACCGCCTGCCCCTCAGGGACCGCACGCCGTGGAACGTGGCCGAGCGGACCGGCGACGACCGGGTGCTGCCCGTCTTCAGGCGGCTGGCCAAGGTGCGCGAGCGGCTCGTGCCGTACCTGGCCGGGCAGGCCCGTCAGGCGGTCGGCGGCGGGGCGCCGCTGATGCGCGGGCTGTTCTTCGACCACCCGGACGACCCGCGCGTCTGGGAGCGTCCGCTGCAGTACAAGCTGGGCGATGCGCTGCTGGTGGCCCCGGTGACGGCGCCCGGGGTCGCGGAGCAGGCGGTCTACCTGCCCGCAGGCGACTGGGTCGATGTCTGGACCGGCCGCGCCCATCGCGGCGGGCGCGAGGTCACGCTGCCCGCGCCGCTCGACCGTCCGCCGGTCCTCTGCGCGGCGGAGCACTGGCCTCATCTCTCACCCGTGTTCGCCACCTGATAGGAGCTCCCCCGTGATCCGGTTACGGTCGGGCGTCATCGTCGCGGTGATCGCCCTGCTGGCCTCCCTCGTGACCGTCCCCGCGTACGCGCTCGACGGCATCTTTCACAACCCGACCGGGATCGACGACCTCTACTCCAGCGAGCCGACCGAACGCGCTCCCCGTGACCCGATGGCCGGGGACGCCGTCCAGATCAACGCCACCACCTGGCCCATCGAGTCCGGCCAGACCGTCTGGGTGACCTGGACCAAGAACGGGACCGCCCAGACCCCGATCGGCGCCGCCTGGGACCACAACAACGGCAACAACAGCTACTGGAAGATCAACCTGGGCACCTTCGCCCGAGGCGACAAGATCTCCTACACGGTCAACGCGGACGTGAACGGGGGCGGGCAGAAGAGCACGGGCCCGTTCGCGTTCACGGTCACCTCGTGGAGCACGGTGACGAACGTGACCGGCTACACCAACAACAGCACGTCGGTAGATGTCACGACTGGTGACAGCGCGGGGAGCTTCACGCCGAAGATCCGCTTCGCCTTCCCGGCGCTCGACTGCTTCCGCACGCAGATCGCCCCCAGCGGCCAGGGTCTGAACATTTCCGGAGTGTCCGGCTATACGGTGACGGATTCCGCGAGCACCCTCACCCTCTCCACCACGAGCCTGGTGCTGAAGATCCAGAAGTCGCCCTACCGCCTGTCGGTCTACAAGGGCGACGGGACGACGCTGATCACCCGGCAGTACGACCCCGCCACGTTCAGGAACATCGGCTGGGCCAGCGACGGCGCCACCACGGTCACCAAGATCGAGGACCACTTCATGTCGCCGTCGGGCGAGCGGTTCGAGGGCTTCGGCGAGCGCTATGACCGCCTCGACCAGCGCGGCACCGACGTGCACAACTACGTCTACAACCAGTATCGCGACCAGGGCAGCACCCGGCGCACCTACCTGAGCGTGCCGTTCTTCCTGAACTCGGCCGGTTACGGGGTCTACCTCCCCAGCACCCGCTACGCGATCTTCAACCTCAACACCCACCTCGCCGACCTGGCCGGGTTCACCGTCGACACGAGCGGCGCGCTCGACTCGACGCTGGACTACCACTTCTTCGCCGGCACCCCCGCGGAGATCGTGGACGACTACACCGCGGTCAGCGGCCGGCCGCAGCTGCCGCCCAAGTGGGCGTTCGGCGTGTGGATGTCGGCCAACGAGTGGAACACCCAGGCCGAGGTGGAGAGCGAGCTGGACAAGGTCGGGACGTACAAGATCCCGCACACGGCGATGGTGCTGGAGCAGTGGAGCGACGAGGCCACGTTCTACCTGTGGCACGGCGCCACGTACACGCCCAGCGCCGGCAGCGGGAAGCTCGCCTACGGCGACCTGACCTTCCCGGCGGGCGGCGAGTGGCAGAACCCGAAGGCCATGGTCGACAACGCCCACGGCAAGGGGATCAAGATGATCCTCTGGCAGATCCCGGTCTTCAAGGAGAACTTCGACACCAATCCCCCGACCGCGCCGCAGCAGCATCTCAACGACAAGAGCTACGCCCAGGCGCAGGGCTTTGTCGCGAAAAATCCGTCCAACGCGCCGTATCGGATTCCGACCGGACAGTGGTTCGGCGACAGCATGGTCCCCGACTTCACCAGTACGGCGGCGACCACCTGGTGGATGAGCAAGCGCGACTACCTGATCAACGAGGTCGGCATCGACGGCTTCAAGACCGACGGCAGCGAGGCGATCTTCGGCCGGGGCGTCACGTTCGCCGACGGCCGCAAGGGCGACGAGATGCACAACGCCTACCCCAACAGCTACACCAAGGCCTACAGCGACTACGTCAAGGCCGAGAGCGCGGACAACGTCATCTTCAGCCGCGCGGCCACCGCCGGCGGTCAGAAGAACTCGATCTTCTGGGCCGGTGACCAGAACTCCAGCTTCTCCGCCTTCCAGGAGGCGGTCAGGGCCCAGCTCAGCGCCGGGCAGTCCGGCGTGCCGTACACGGCCTGGGACCTGGCGGGCTTCACCGGTGACTTCCCCAGCGCCGAGCTCTACCTGCGGGCGGCGGCGCAGGCGACGTTCTCGCCGGTCATGCAGTATCACTCGGAGAAGTCGAACCCGGGCACGTCCGAGGCCCGCACGCCGTGGAACGTCCAGGCGCGCAGCGGCGACACGACGGTCGTGCCGACCTTCCGGAAGTTCGCCAACGTCCGGATGAACCTGATCCCCTACCTGTACACCGAGGCCAAGGCCAGTTCGACCACCGGGGCGCCGATGATGCGGGCGATGAGCTTCGCCTTCCCCGGCGACGCGACGGCCGCGGCGCAGGACCAGCAGTATCTGTTCGGCTCCCAGTTGCTCGTCGCGCCGGTGACCACGCAGGGCGCGACGACGAGGAACGTCTACCTGCCCGCGGGCGAGTGGTACGACCTGTGGAACGGCGGCCGCTTCACCGGCCCCGGCACCAAGTCCTACGCCACGGCCCTCGACACGATCCCGGTCTACGCCAGGCCGGGCGCGATCATCCCGCTCAACCTCAACGCCGACTACGAGCTCGGCGGCGAGATCGGCAACAGCGTCACGAGCTATCCGAACCTGGTCTTCCGGATCTACCCGTCGGGCAGCTCCTCCTACTCCTACTTCGAGGACTCGGCGGGCACGAACCGGACGATCAGCTCGGCCGAGAACTGGGCCGGACACTCGGTGACGCTCACCGTGCCCACGCTCACCACGACCAGCACGCTGCAGGTGGCGAGCACGAAGCCGACGACGGTGACCGGCGCGACCGCGCGGGCCACGCTGGCGGCGCTCCAGGCGGCGGCCGAGGGCTGGTGGTGGGACCCGGTGCGGCAGCTCACCTACGTCAAGCTGGCCGCCAGTGCGTCCAGCAGGACCGTCACGCTCAACGGCGTGGACAAGGCCGCGTACGAGGCGGAGTTCGGGACGGGCACCGGCACGACGACCAACACCGACCACGCGGGCTACACCGGCACCGGGTTCGTCGACAACTTCGCGAGCTCGGGTGACGCGGTGACCTTCCAGGTCAAGGCGGACGCGGCGGGCAGCCATCAGCTCAAGTTCCGCTACTCGACCACGGTGGCCGGCACCAGGACCGTCTACGTCGACGGCGTCTCGGCGGGCACGCTCACGCTGCCCGCGCAGGCGAACTGGGACACCTGGGGCACCGCCATGCTCACCACGGCCCTCACCGCGGGCGCGCACACCGTCAAGATCGCCTATGACGCGGCCAACACCGGCGGGATCAACCTCGACAACCTGGTGGTGGGCCGGCCATGAAACGCGCTCTCATCCTTCTGACGGTGCTCCTGGGCACCTTCCTCGTCGCGGGGGAGGCTCGGGCGGCGGTCCAGCGGGTGCAGTTCACCAGCGGATCGACCTATCTGATCGTCGAGTTCCTCGACGACGACCTCGTCCACTTCGAGCTGGCCTCAGGGACCAGCCCCGGCACCGGATCCGCGCTGTTCACCACGCCGCAGGTGGCGAAGAAGGACTACACCGGTCCGTCCTCGTTCAGCCAGAGCGGCAACACGCTGACCACGGCCTCGATGAAGGTCGAGGTCACGGCCGGCACGTTGTGCGTGCGGGTCTCGGACCCGGTCAGGCAGCTGTACGAGGCGTGCCCGCGCAACCTGACCCAGGCGTGGAAGGGCCTGACGATCACCAAAGGCTCGATCCAGAACGCGTACGGGCTGGGCGAGCAGTTCTTCATGGGCGGCAGCTCCGATGGCGACTGGGTGGGGCGCTCCCGCACCCCGGGAGGCCCCTACGGCAACGCCATGGCCTACGACACCGACAACGGCCCGGTGGGCAACGCGCAGATCCCCGTGCTGTTCGGGGTCGGCGCGTCGAACCTGAACTACGGGTTGCTGCTCGACCAGGTCTACAAGCAGGAGTGGAACCTGACCGGCGACCCGTGGACGGTCGACACCTGGGGCGACCAGCTCAGGTGGTACACGATGACCGGGCCGGACCTGCCCGACCTGCGCAAGGACTACATGGAGCTGACCGGCCGGCCGCCGGTGCCGCCGAAGAAGGCGTTCGGCATGTGGGTGTCGGAGTTCGGCTACGACAACTGGGCCGAGATCGACAGCCGGCTGAACGGGCTGCGGGCGGCGAAGTTCCCCGTGGATGGGTTCGTCCTGGATCTGCCCTGGTTCGGCGGGGTGACGGCCGGGTCCGACAACACCCGCATGGGCACGCTTTCCTGGGACACGGCCAACTTCCCCAACCCAGCGACCACTATTTCCAATTATCAGGCGAACAAGGGCATCGGCCTGATGACCATCGAGGAGTCGTACGTCGGCAAGAACCTCGCCGAGCACGCCGACCTCGCCAACCGCGGCTACCTCGTCAGGTCCGGCTGCGCGACCTGCTCCCCCGTCTACCTCACCGCCAACGACTGGTGGGGCCGCGGCGGCATGATCGACTGGACGCAGGACGCCGCGGCCGACTACTGGCAGACGACCAAGCGCCAGCCGCTCATCGACCAGGGCATCATGGGCCACTGGCTGGACCTGGGCGAACCGGAGATGTACGACGCGGCCGACTGGACGTCCGGCGTGCTGCCCGGCAAGCACGCCCACGCCGACTACCACAACGTCTACAACCTCAAGTGGGCCGAGAGCATCGCCAGGGGCTACGCGTCGAGCACCAAGCGGCCGTTCGTGCTGGCCCGCTCCGGCGCCGCCGGGATGCAGCGCTACGGCGTGGCCATGTGGTCGGCCGACATCGGCTCCAAGCTGACCGCGCTCGCCCAGCAGCAGAACGCGCAGCTGCACATGTCGATGTCCGGCATCGACTACTACGGCTCCGACATCGGCGGTTTCCGCCGCGAGATGCTCGACTCCGACCTGAACGAGCTCTACACCCAGTGGTTCGCCGACGGCGCCTGGTTCGAGGTGCCGATCCGGCCGCACACCGAGAACCTGTGCAACTGCGCCCAGACCTCGCCGGACGCGATCGGGCACACGGCCAGCAACCTCGCCAACCTCCGGCAACGGTATGAGCTGGCCCCGTACTACTACTCCCTGGCCCACCGGGCCTACCTGTACGGCGAGCCCGTGGTGCCGCCGCTGGTGTACCAGTACCAGAACGACGCGAACGTCCGCGAGATGGGGCACGAGAAGCTCATCGGCCGCGACCTGCTCGTCGGCGTCGTAGCCGGCGCGAACGAGCGCAAACGGGACGTCTACCTGCCGGCGGGCTCCTGGTTCGACTACGCCTCGGGCGAGAAGCTCACCAGCACCGGCCAGTGGTTCACCGACCGGCCGCTCTGGGTCGGCGGCGCGTTCCGGCTGCCGGCGTTCGCCAGGGCGGGGGCGATCATCCCGAAGATGTACGTGGACGACAAGACCATGAACGTCGTGGGCAAGCGGACCGACGCCACCACCAGGAACGAGCTGGTGGCCCGGGTCTACACCGACCCGGCCGCCTCGAACTTCACCCTGTACGAGGACGACGGGGCGACGACCGGCTACCAGAGCGGCGCTGTACGCACGACGCTGTTGAGCCAGCAGCTCAGCGGTAGCACGGCGACCGTCACGGTGGCCGCCTCCAGCGGCACCTACACCGGCGCGCCCGCGAGCAGGACGAACGTGGTCGAGCTGGTCTCGGACACCCAGGCATCCGCCGTCACGCTCAACGGCACCGCGCTCACCCAGCACGCCACCAAGGCGGCCTTCGACGCCGCGACCAGCGGCTGGTACAACGCGGGCGGCAACCTGATCGTCGCCAAGTCGGCGAGCACGAGCGTCACAACCGCCAAGACGTTCGCGTTCACGCTCGGGCAGGCTCCGGCGTCGATGACGTTCAGGTGCGACAACGGCACGACCACCACGGGCCAGTCCGTCTACGCCGTGGGCAGTGTCCCGCAGCTCGGCGGCTGGTCGGTGGCCAGCGCGGTCAAACTGTCGCCGACCGCCTACCCGACCTGGACCGGAACCATCGGCAAGCTGCCGCCGAACAGCGCCATCGAGTGGAAGTGCGTCAAGCGCCAGGAGACGAACTTCCCCGACACCGCCGACCAGTGGCAACCCGGTGGCAACAGCACCTTCACCAGCCCCGCCTCGGGAACGGGAGGCACTACCACAGGGGCGTTCTGAGCGCCGGATCCGGCGCGTCCATCGAGGTCGCGGTGTTAGCCTCGAAGACGTGCTCGGATCCGGGACCAGCCTCAACGATCGCTACACGCTGATCAGCCGCGTGGGCGGCGGCGGCATGGGCGAGGTCTGGCGGGCCACCGACACGGTGCTCGGCCGGACCGTGGCGGTCAAGGTGCTCATCCCCGCCCTGACCGAGGACCCGAAGTTCGCCCAGCGGTTCCAGAACGAGGCCAGGGCGATGGCCACGCTGCGGCATCCCGGCGTGGTCGACGTCTACGACTACGGCACCTCCGAGGTCGACGGGCGCCAGGTGAGCTTCCTGGTGATGGAGTTCGTCGAGGGCGAGTCGCTCGACCGCGTCCTGCGCCGCGAGGCGCTCGGCCCGGCGGCCACCATGCGGCTGGTCGCCGAGGTCGGCGACGCGCTGGCCGCCGCCCACGCGCAGGGCATCGTGCACCGCGACGTCAAACCGGCCAACCTGATGGTCCGGCCCGACGGCAGCGTGGCGCTCACCGACTTCGGCATCGCCCACTCGGTCTCCGCGGTCCAGCTCACGGCCACCGGCGCCATGCTCTGCTCGGCCGGCTACTGCGCCCCCGAGATGGCCACCGCCAGCGACGTCACCCCGGCCGTCGACATCTACGCGCTCGGCGTGGTCGCCTACCAGTGCCTGACCGGGCGGTTGCCGTTCGATGGCGACACTCCTGTCCAGATCATCTACAAGCATCTGCACGCCCCCGTCCCGGACCTACCCGCCGACGTGCCGCCGGGGCCGCGCCAGGTCGTGACGCGAGCGCTGGAAAAGACGCCGGACCGGCGCTGGCCGACGGCCACGCTGATGGCCGAGGCGGCGAGGAAGGCCCATGACGCGCCTGACTCGCTGGGCTCATCGGCCCTGCCGCCTACGCCGGACTTGCCGGACCTGCCACCCACGCCGGATTTGCCGCCGACGCCACGCGGCCGCCGCGCGCTGGCCGCCGCGCTGGCGGTGACCGTCGCGGTCCTGGTGACCGTGGCGGTCGCCGGGTCGGTGTGGATCCGCGACGACCAGGCGGCCGAGCAGAGCGGCAGCGTCCTGCCCCCCGTCACGACCGCCTCGAGCACACGCTCGACCCCCGCCACGCCGAGCAAGAAGCCGCTGGCGCCTCCGTCGAAGCGCTCCCCCACCGCGCGGCCGATCGTCTCCCGCACACCGACCGCCACCGCGACGGCCACCGCCCGCCCGACCGTGACCGCCCCAACGGCCACCCCGACCTCCGACGACCCCGAGCCGACAGACAAGCCCACCACACCCGAGCCGACGGCGCCCACGATCGAGCCACCGGTCAGCGAGCCACCGACCGACACCATCCAGTGCATCAAGGCGCCCTGCCACACGTAGCCGCCCTCCTGACGGTCTCGGCCGGACAGGCGACTATCCGGTCGTGAGTAGGGTGATCGGGTGGATACCACTCGCGATCTGCTCGTAGCGCTGGCCCGCCGCTACGCCTTCTCCGACCTCGGAGCACTGGCCTCATCCGAGGAGATCGCCGGCGTGTGCGAGTTCGGCAGCCGGCTGCTCTCGCTGGACGCCGAGGACTTCGCGGTCGAGGCGAAGGCCGTGCCCGCGGACCTGCGGCGGCGGGCACGGGCCTGCCACATGCCGCAGACCCCGCGCGAGCAGCCACGCGGCGCGCTGGAGTCGCTGCGGCCCGCCTACGGGCTGCTGCTGGAGGTCATCGCCGTCCGCTGGCAGCGCCGCGAGCTGAGCTCGATGATCGCCGCCGTCCACATCGCCAGCGAATACCTGCCGCTGCTGGCCTACGAGCCGCACCTGGGGCATGCCGGCGACCCCGCGCGCTGGCCCGCGGGGCTGAGCGCGCCGGGCAGCAGGTTCGGCGTGATCGGCGACCGCGAGTGCGACCACACCAAGTCCGAGCAGTCGGCCACCAACCGGACCCTGCGGGTGGCGAGCGAGCCGCCCGAGGGCTGGCGCGCGTACTTCGACCGGCAGCACAGCCAGGTGGCCGGCGCGATGGCCGTCTGCGTCGCCGACTGCCGCAACCCGTGCACGGCGATGCACTGGATCGACGCGGAAGAACGCGCCGACCTGCACGTACGGGCCCGCACCGCGCTGGCGTTCGCGGAAACGCCGCTCGTACGCCTGCGGCACGCGGCGCCCGTCGGCCACGGCTTCGGCGTGCCCTCGCCGGAAGAGGTGCTCGACGCCTGGCAGCGCAGCCGGTCGGCGCTGGACAAGAACGAGATCGGCTCGGCCGCGCTCCAGGATGACGGATTCCCGCTGCCCGGCCTGCCCGCGCTGTTCTCGGCCATCGGCCGCACCCCGATCGTGCCCGCCACGTTGCTGGCGGGCGTCAGCGAGCACGTCGCCGGCCTGCTCCAACGCTGACCTCTGGGCCTGGGGTTGCCGTTGCCCCCTGGGCCTGGGGTGGCGGGGGCACCCTGGAAGCCTCCAGACTGACCGCGTCGCCCGCCTCGCTTAGAAAGGCGGGGTGGGCGTCGCCTACCGCGGGGGCGCAGGCGACGCCCGATCTACCGCCTGGCGGTGGCCTGCTCACCCAGCATGCCGATGCCGTACAGCAGCCCGCCCACCAGGTCACCCGCGCTGAACGCCGTGGCCATCGACATGGCGGTCAGCCGGCACGCGGTGTCGGGCAGCCGCCGCCGGGCGTTCTCGCCGGTCACGATCTCCAGCGCCCGGCCGGCGACGTCCACGAAGATCAACACGGCCTCGTCGGCCTCTTCGCCGAGCGCGGCGTGCAGCCGCTCGGCGAAGTGCCGCCGGCCGCCCACCGGCGCGCCGAGGAAGGCGCCGAAGCGCAGGCCGCTGCGCCGCTCGGCGACGTGGAGCGCCTGCCTGATGTCGTCGGCCTGAGCCGAGGTCAGTCCGCGCATCGCCATCACCATCCCGCCGAAGCGCCGCCGACGCGCCTGCCGGGCTCGGCCGTCTCCGCCATCGCGACCCAGTCGGACTCGGGCGCCGGCGCCCAATGAGCGACCCGGTCGGCCAGCACCAGGCCCGAGGTGCTCACGCCGTGCTCGCTCCCGGACGGACCGCCCAGCCACACCGGGCCCGTCTCCATCCTCCGCGCCGAACCCCGCCCCGGCACCATGACCGCCAGGCTGATCAGCACGAACAGAGCGAGCGAAACCCCCAAGAGAAAAGCCAGAATCTCCAGCGCGCTGTCCACACCCAAGAACGTAATCCCGGTTCGGCTGTCCGGCCAGACCCGGTCGTGAGAGAGTCTGACTCAAGATCCCCCAGACAAGGTCAACTCAACTGTGGGATGCGATCCGAGAGAGCCGTCGAGCCGGGCCCCGATCAGGGCGGCCGTGCTGCCACAGGTGCAGATGCGGACGCGGACGCGGACGCAAGTGCAGATGCGGGCGCGGACGCATCTGCAGGTGGAGGTGCAGGCGTAGACCCTGGTGGTAGGGCGGAAGCGGGTGACGGCGCGGGCACAGGAGGGCCTGACCGGGTGGCGGCGCAAGCCCGCCATGGGCCGCTTCTTCTGCGGACTCGGCCCCCGACCATCACGCCAGCGGCACGACACGGCTACCAGATCGCCGGTCGCCGGTCGCCCCAGAAGCCGCCCCTGGCCGACTCGACCTGGGCCGACAGTGAGATCAGTGTGCCTTCGGCGCCCAGGCGGCCCGCCAGCATGACGCCGATCGGCAGCCCGTCGGCGGTCCAGTGCAGGGGCAGGTTCACGGCGGGCTGGCCGGTCACATTGTAGATCGCGGGGAAGGCGGCGAACCTCTTCATCCGCTCGAACGTCTCCTCGACGTCGTCCACGTCCTCGAACCAGCCCACCGGCCGCGGCGGCTGTGTGACCGTCGGCGTGAGCACCGCGTCATAGGCGTTGGTCACCGTGAGCGCCGCCCTGGTGGCCAGCTGCAGAGCGGCCTGAGCCTGCAGGAACGTCGGGGCAGGAGTGGCGAAGCCGTGCTCGCGCAGCCGCCTGGTGAGCGGCCGGAGAAGATCGACCTGGTCCTCGGCCACGGGGTGCATGCAGGCGAAGGCGTACCACATGACGGTGAACTGCGGCACGGTCTCCGGTCCGAACGGCGGCTCGATCTCGACGACCTCGTGGCCGAGTGCGGCCAGCGTCGCGGCGGCGGCCTCGTACGCGACGAGCACGTCCGGATGGACGTCGGCGCCGGGCACGACCGGCCGGGCGTAGCGGGCGATGCGCAGCCGGCCCGGCTCGCGTCCGGCGCACTCCAGGAACGTGCCTTCGTGCGGCGGCGCGAGGTAGAGGTCGCCGGGGTTGTTGTGCGCCATCACGTCGAGCAGCGCCGCGGCGTCGGCGACGGTACGGGCGAGGGGGCCGTTCGTCGACAGGCCCGCGAGGTCGGGGATGATCGGCGCGAAGCTGATCCGGCCACGGGTGGGTTTGATGCCGAACAGCCCGCACACCGAAGCCGGGATGCGGATCGAACCGGCCCCGTCGCTGCCCTGCGCGGCCGGCGCCAGCCCGGCGGCCACGGCCGCGGCGGCGCCGCCGCTCGACCCGCCCGCGGAGGTACGCGGATCCCATGGCGAGCGAGAGGGCGGCGAGAGGGCGGTCTCGGTGTAGCAGGGCAGGCCGAACTCCGGTGTCGCGGTCTTCCCCAGCATCACCGTGCCAGCGTCACGCAGGCGCTCGACCACCGTGTCGTCCACCGGGGCGACGAAACCCCGGTATGTCGACGACCCGAACATGATGGGCACGTCCTTCACCAGGTTAAGATCCTTTATGGGGATCGGCACTCCGGCGAGGGGTCCGTCTGGCAGCTCCTTGGCCAGACGGTGCGCCTGTTCGAGCGCTCTCTCGGCGGTCACCGTCACAAACGCACCCACCTGTGGATCGATTCGCTCGATCCGATCGAGGTAGTGCCGCGTGAGCTCGACCGGCGAAATCTCCTGGTCACGGATGGCTTGCGCCTGCTCGAGCGCCGAAAGCTCGTGAAGTTCTCGCACGCTACCGCACACTAGGCATCTCTAGAGAAGAACGTAATAGATACCCGGAAAACGGGCGTAGAACACAGTGAGCTGGGCCATAAAACTATGGACAAGGCAGCACTAGGAATCGACAAGAACCACGGGCTACGGTGAGTTACGTGGACTCCGACCATCAGCGAGAAGACGGTCACAACTCCTCACCCATCTGGGTGAGTGACCGACCCGAAGGCGAGCCGGCCCCCGCGAAGCAATCGGCGCCCACGTCAACCTACGCGCCCATCGAGCGCGCGTCGTTGCGCAGCCTGCTCCAACAGCCACGCTTCCGCCGCATGCGCAACCGCGCCCTGCTGGCGATCCCCGTCGGCGTGGTCGTGGGCATCCTCGTGGGCGACTGGCGGGTAGGCGTGACCGCGGGCGTGATCGCGGCCATCCTCGACACTGTCTACCGAGCGCGGTCCAACTCGACCGTGCCGGCCTGGCGCCGTGCCTCCATCGCGGAGCGCCGCACCGAGGCCCAACTGCGCAAACTCGAACGCAACGGCTATCGCACGCTCCACGCGCGGGCGATACCGGACAGCGAGGCCCAGATCGACCACCTCGTGGTGGGCCCGACGGGCGTCTACGCGGTCGACTCCGAGAAGTGGGACAAACGGCTGCCCGTACGCGTCCAGATGGGCAAGAAGCTCTTCCATGGGCCGTTCGACATGAAGCCACGTCTCACCGAGGCCAAATGGGAGGCTTCGCGGGCCAGCGAGCTGATCAGCGAGGCCTACGGCAAGGAGATCTCCGTCGTGCCCTCGCTGGCCATCTACGGGCCGCCCGTGCCGTGGAAGATCATGACGATCCGCGGCGTGGACGTCTATGAAGGCGGCCGTGCCCGCAAGTGGATCACGAAGCGAGAGCGGGCGCTCACCAAGGCCGAGATCGACCGCCTGCACGACATCGCGGCCCAGGTCCTGCCCGCGAGATACGGCGAGGGCTGACCGATCCAGCTCTGAAGGCACGCCCGTCGACAGTTCCGACGGGCGTGCCTTCGGCAGTTCCGGAGGCACGCCCCGCGTGGGCGGGATCCACCCAGCTCGCCGCCGTACGCGTTCCGAGCCGTGGACAGTTGTCTCAGCAACCGGGCAAATGGTCGTACGATGTGAGGACTCGCAACGATGGGAGAAGTTCAATGCCCGCCCTCAGGTCTCGTACGGTCACCCATGGCAGGAACATGGTCGGCGCCCGCGCCCTCCTCCGGGCGACCGGCGTAGCCGGGAGCGATTTCGGCAAGCCCATCATCGCCGTGGCCAACAGCTTCACGCAGTTCGTGCCGGGCCACGTTCATCTGCGCGACGTCGGCGACGTGGTGTCCGCCGCGATTCGCGAGGCGGGGGCGATCCCGCGTGAGTTCAACACGATCGCGGTCGACGACGGCATCGCGATGGGCCACGGCGGCATGCTCTATTCGCTGCCGTCGCGCGAGCTGATCGCCGACGCCGTCGAGTACATGGTCAACGCCCACTGCGCCGACGCGATGATCTGCGTCTCCAACTGCGACAAGATCACGCCGGGCATGCTGCTGGCCGCCTTCCGGCTCAACATCCCGACGATCTTCGTCTCGGGTGGGCCGATGGAGGCGGGCAAGACGCCCGGCCGCAAGCTCGACCTGATCGACCCGATGGTCGCCGCCGCCGACAGCAGCGTCTCCGACGAGGATCTGCTGGAGATGGAGGAGAACGCCTGCCCGACCTGCGGGTCGTGCTCGGGCATGTTCACCGCCAACTCCATGAACTGCCTGGCCGAGGCGATCGGCCTCGCGCTGCCGGGCAACGGCACGATCCTGGCCACGCACAAGGCGCGCAAGAACCTGTTCGAGGACGCCGGGCGCCAGCTCGTGGAGATCACCCGCCGCTACTACGAGGACGGCGACGAGTCGGTGCTGCCGCGCTCGATCGCCACCAGCGAGGCCTTCGAGAACGCGATGGCGCTGGACGTGGCGATGGGCGGCTCGACCAACACGATCCTGCACATCCTGGCCGCGGCCCGCGAGGCCGAGGTCGACTTCGGGCTCAAGGAGATCAACGAGATCTCCCTGCGTGTGCCGTGCCTGTGCAAGGTGGCTCCGGCGACGAACAAATACCACGTCGAGGACGTGCACCGCGCGGGCGGCATCCCGGCCATCCTGGGTGAGCTCGACCGCGCCGGGCTGCTCCACCGCGACGTGCCGACGGTCAACGGCGCCACGCTCGGCGAGACGATCGCCGCCTGGGACCCCCAGTCGCCCACGGTGCGGCCCGAGGCCCTGGAGCTGTGGCACGCGGCGCCGGGCAACGTCCGCACGGTCAAGCCATACTCGCAGGACAACCGCTGGGACTCCCTCGACCTCGACCGGGCCGAGGGCTGCGTGCGCGACCTGGCGCACGCCTACAGCGCGGACGGCGGGCTCGCGGTGCTCTACGGCAACATCTCGCGTGACGGCGCCGTGGTGAAGACGGCCGGGGTCGACGAGTCGATCTGGAAGTTCAGCGGGCCGGCGGTGGTGTTCGAGTCGCAGGAGCAGGCGGTCGAGGGCATCCTCGGCGACCGGGTCAAGGAGGGCGACGTGGTCGTCATCCGCTACGAGGGGCCGAAGGGCGGGCCGGGCATGCAGGAGATGCTCTACCCGACGTCGTTCCTCAAGGGCCGGGGCCTGGGCAAGGCGTGCGCGCTGGTCACCGACGGCCGCTTCTCCGGCGGCACGTCCGGGCTGTCGATCGGGCACGCCTCTCCGGAGGCGGCCGAGGGCGGCATGATCGCGCTGGTCGAGGACGGCGACACGATCGAGATCGACATCCCCAACCGGTCGATGGAGCTCCGGGTCCCCGAGGCCGAGCTGGCGGAGCGCCGTACGCGCCTGCTCGCCGACCTGGGCGGCTACCGGCCCCGCGACCGCAACCGCCCGGTCAGCGCCGCCCTGCAGGCGTACGCGGCCATGACGACCTCGGCCTCCACGGGCGCCTCTCGCGACCTCTCCCAGCTGTCGCGATAAGTTTCTTTTACGGCAGGCACGGTGGGCCCCACCCGCCGTGCCTGCTGGGGTCTGTCCAGGGGCACGCTCCTCCGGTTCACCGGCTGAGCGCCGTGACGTGCGTCTTGCCGGCCATGGCTTCCGTCAATGGTCGGCCGTGGCTTCCGCCCGCGATGGCGTGCGGCTTCCGCCGGTGGGGACGTTGCGGTTCCGTCAGTGTGGCCTGCGGGTTCCGTCAGTGGTGGCGTGGCGGCTGAAGGGCCTTATCCGTTCGATACAGGGTGCTTACCAGCCGTACAGGCTTTCGAAAACTGTCGGTGGTCGTCTCTATTGTGGGGGTATGGCTACAGGCGTGAACTCCCACACTCGCCCGCTGACCACCGCCGAGATCGCTGCCCTCGCTCTGTCCCTCGCTCATCTGGGGTCCGGTCCGCAGGCCGTCACCGCCAGGCGCGGTCTGCAGCACGCGCTCGAGCACCTGGAGCTCGACGATGATGTCATCGCCACCACCCTCACGACGCTCACCGAGCCGCTGCCCGTGGACATCGCGTCGCGGGCCAGGCTCATCGCGGACGCCATCACCAGCAGGCTGATGATTCGTCTGCACTATCGGGATGCTTCAGGACATGTCACGGCTCGGGATGTCGAACCGGTGACGTGCCTGGTGCATCGCGAATACTGGTATCTCGTCGGGATCTGCCGGATGCGGCGGGCCATCCGGGCGTTCCGGTTCGACCGGATTCTCGCGGTCGAACCGACGCTGACCCCGTCCCGGCCGCACCTAGCGGACCGGTTCCTGCCGTTCCAGCGACGCAAGCGGGCTCGCGCCGCCTAAGAAGTGCCCTGCCGGAACCCGTCGCGCCCCAGCTGTTGGCGCGGCGGGTCGGCCTGATGGCCTGCGGCATCGCGGGGCGGCTTGGGCGGCCGGTGAGGCGTCAGCCGCAGCAGCCCCCGCCGCAACAGCCACCCGAGCTCGGCGCGGCGGCGCCGCCGGTCATCGCGACCGTGGAGAGCAACCTGACGGTGTCGTCGTGCCCCTCGGGGCACGCGGCCGCCTCGTCGGAGGCGGCCATCGGACGGGTCACCTCGAAGGTCGACCCGCAGGCACGGCAGCGAAAGTCATAGCGCGGCATGCCCCCAAGACTACGGCAAACACGGCTACGGCAAAGATGCGAAGGTCACCTGGGCGTAGTCGTAGACGGGCTCGTAGCCGATCGACCGGTAAATGGCGTTGCTCGTTGGATTGGCCAGGTCGGCGAAGAGCACCACCTGCTCACAGCGCATCTCCAGCGCCACCCGGCTGGCGAACGCGGTGACCGCGGCGCCGTACCCCCGTCTGCGGCAGGACGGCGGCGTGTATACCGGCCCGACGCGGCAGACCCCGCCCGCCGCGGGCGACAGGGCGGCCATCGACACCGGGACCCCGTCCACCTCCCACATGAACAGCTGCCGCCCGGCCAGCCGGTGCTCGACCTGCTGGACGGGATCCCCGCCCACGCCCAGACCCACCTCCTCGCCGAACGCCTGGAACCAGGCGACCAGCAGGGGAAAGTCGGCGACACCCGCCAGGCGGCCGTGGCCGGCCGCGTCGGGGACGATCAGGGTGCCGAGGCGGTAGAGGCGCTCCGACAGCACGGAGCGGGGCTCGCCGAGCACCTCGGAGAGCGCGCCGGTCAGCTCCAGCGGGCCCAGGACCTCCGTGATCTCGCCCCGCCACGCCGTGACCAGCGACGCGATGGACTCGACCGGCATGCGGGCCAGACCGATCGGATGCGGCGGCGTACGGAAGACCGCCCCCCGGACCTCGCCGTCGGTGGTCCACCAGCCGAAGGAGGCGTCATCGGCGGGCATCCCGGCGCGAATGTTGGCCAGCACCGTCAGCGGCACTGTGTTGCCCACGGGGTCGGCCAGCAGGAACGCCTCGGCGGCGCTCGCGTACTCCTCGACGTCGGTGGTAAAGGTCCACATGCCCTGGAATCCTGCCAGGAGCCGTGAAGCACGACAAAGACATTGCAGGCCCGGATCCCAGGGATCCGGGCCCGAAGGTCAAGCAGCCGCTTCCAGGTAGGGCGCCCATTGGGGATCGCCGACGAGCGAGGCGCCGATGAGCCGCCAGTGAGCGCCCCGTGGCACCGCCGGGGCGACGCGCAGCGTCCACCCCAGCTCCTCCAGGAACTTGTCGGCCTTCCTGTGGTTGCACGGCGTGCACGAGGCGACGCAGTTCTCCCACGTGTGGGGGCCGCCCCTCGACCGGGGGACGACATGATCGATGGTCTCGGCCCGCAGGCCGCAGTAGGCACAGCGGTAATCGTCGCGCCGCATGAGCGCGGCCCTGGTCAGGGGGATGCGAGACCGGTAGGGAATACGGACGTATCTGCGCAGCCGGACCACCGAGGGCACCTCCAGCGTGCACGTCGCGGAGCGCAGGACCGCGCCCCCGCCGTCACGGTGGACGATATCGGCCTTCTCCCGCAGCACGAGCACGATGGCTCGGTGCAGCGACAGAGTGGTGAGTGGCTCGTAAGTAGCGTTGAGCAGCAGGACTTGGCGCGTCATCGGGCCTCTCCCTGCTGCATGGGTATCAAGGGGGACATGCCGTGGCATGTCCCGGCTGTCGGCCCCTCCTGGGGCACTGGTGCTTCCGTCACGTGGACCTCCGCCGGACGGTCCAGCGGATGGTCACCACGGCACCGTCCTGTCACCAAGTCTGACGTTTACCGCGTGGTCCCCGCCACCCCATAACCCCCAGCCGGAATGACCAGAGGGACGCACGGTACGTTTTATGCCCACTTCACCAGGGCTTTACGCGCCCTGCTTGGCAGTAAGGTTCGGGCATGACGCGAGAGCCCTACCCCACAGCACGCCGCGAGGAAAGCGCCGAGATTTTGCACGACACTCCCGTCGCGGACCCCTATCGCTGGCTTGAGGATCCCGACAGCCCGGAGACGCAGGGATGGCTGCTCGCGCAGGCCGACCTGTTCAAGCGGCAGAGCAAGCCGCAGCGGTTCGGGGACCGCATCGCCGAGCTGCTCAGGTCGGGCTCCGTGGGGGTGCCCGCGTGGCGCGGCGACCGCCACTTCTTCAGCCGCCGTACGCCGGACCAGGAGCACGCGGTCTACTACGTCGCGGAAAACGACGAGTCCGGCGGCACCGAGCGGGTCCTGATCGACCCCATGGCCATCGACCCGTCGGGGCTGACCACGCTCGACGCCGTCCAGCCCGACAAGGAGGGCCGCCTGCTCGCCTACCAGATCTCGGTGGGCGGCAACGAGGAGTCGGTCCTCTACGTCATGGACGTGGCCACCGGTGCCCGCGTCGAGGGCCCGATCGACCGGTGCCGCTACTCCCCCATCGCGTGGCTGCCCGGCGGCGAGGCGTTCTACTACGTACGCCGGCTGCCGAGCACGGAGCTGCCGGAGAGCGAGTCGCAGTTCCACCGCCGCGTCTACCTGCACCGCGTCGGCACGTCCACCGAGGACGACGTGATGATCTTCGGCGAGGGCCTGAAGATGACCAACTACTACGGCGTCTCGGTCTCGCGTGACGGCCGCTGGCTCCAGATCTCCGCCAGTGAGGGCACGGCGCCGCGCAACGACCTGTGGGTGGCCGACCTGACCGCCTCCTCACCCGACAGCCCCGACCTCCAGGTCGTGCAGGAGGGCGTGGACGCCCAGACGGGGTTCTCGTTCGGCCGCGACGGCAGGCTGTACATCCACACCGACCGCGACGCGCCGCGCGTCCGGATCTGCGTCACCGACCCGGAGACGCCCGGCTTCGACAACTGGCGCGACCTGATCCCAGAGGACTCCGAAGCGGTGCTGGCCGACTTCGCGATCCTCGACGACCTCGAACGCCCGGTCATGCTGGTGAGCTGGACCCGCCACGCGATCAGCGAGATCACGGTGCACGACCTGGCTACCGGCGAGCGGATCGGCGAGGTGCCCACCCCCGGCCTCGGCTCGATCGGCGGCATCGCCGAGCGTCCCGAGGGCGGCCACGAGGCGTGGTTCGGCTACACCGACAACACCACCCCGCCGACCATCCAGCGCTACGACGCCAGGACCGGCGAGACCACGCTCTGGGCCGCCTCACCGGGCGTGGTGGACGTGCCGCCGGTGCGTACCTCCCAGGTCGTCTATCAGTCCAAGGACGGCACCGACGTCCGCATGCTGGTCATCTCGCCGGTCGACGGCGACGGGCCGCGCCCGACCATCCTGTACGGCTACGGCGGCTTCGGGCTGTCCATGACCCCCGGCTACTCCGCCTCGGTGCTCGCCTGGGTGGAGGCGGGCGGCGTCTACGTGATCGCCAACCTGCGCGGCGGCGGCGAGGAGGGCGAGGACTGGCACCGCGCCGGCATGCTCGGCAACAAGCAGAACGTCTTCGACGACTTCCACGCCGCGGCCGAGCATCTCATCGCGACCGGCGTGACGACCTCCGAGCAGCTGGCCATCTCCGGCGGCTCCAACGGCGGGCTACTGGTGGGCGCGGCGCTGACGCAGCGTCCCGAGCTGTACGCGGCCGTCGCCTGCTCCGCGCCGCTGCTGGACATGATCCGTTACGAGCAGTTCGGGCTGGGCGCGACCTGGAACGTCGAGTACGGCTCGGCCGCCGACCCCGAGGGGTTCGGCTGGTTGTCGGCCTACTCGCCGTATCACCAGGTCCGCGAGGGGGTGGCGTACCCCGCGACGCTGTTCACGGTCTTCCAGTCGGACACTCGCGTGCACCCGCTGCACGCGTGGAAGATGTGCGCGGCGCTGCAGCACGCCTCCACGGGTGAGGGGCCGATCGTGCTGCGCAACGAGACCGAGGTGGGCCATGGCGCCCGTTCGATCAGCAGGTCGGTCGATCTGTCGGCTGACACGCTGACGTTCCTGGCCCGGCACACCGGCCTGTAGCCGAGACAGGCCTATAGCCGAGACAGGCCTGTAGCCGAGAACAGGAGCGTCAGCGGGGGAAGATGACCGTCCGGTGGCCGTCGAGCAGCACCCGCTGCTCGGCGTGCCACTTGACGGCCCTGGCCAGTGCCACGCACTCCACGTCCCGCCCGATCGCCACCAGGTCCGCCGGGGAGTGGCTGTGGTTCACCCGGGCCACCTCCTGCTCGATGATCGGCCCCTCGTCCAGGTTGGACGTGACATAGTGCGCCGTCGCGCCGATCAGCTTGACGCCCCGATCATGCGCCTGGTGGTAGGGCCGGGCACCCTTGAACGACGGCAGGAACGAGTGGTGGATGTTGATCGCCCGCCCCGCCAGCTTCTCGCAGAGGTCCTCCGACAGCACCTGCATGTAGCGCGCCAGCACCACCAGCTCCACCTGGTAGTGCTCGACCAACGCCAGCACCTCCGTCTCCTGCCGGGCCTTGGTCTCGGGGGTGACGGGCAGGTGGTGGTAGTCGATGCCGTACGACTGCGTCAGGGGCCGCAGGTCGGGGTGGTTGGACGCGACGGCGACGATCTCGATGTCCAGGGCCTTGGCGCGCACCCGGTAGAGCAGATCGTTGAGGCAGTGGTCGAACTTGCTGACCATGATCAGCACCCGCGGCTTCCTGGCCACGTCGCGCAGCTTGATCTCCATACCGAACTCCGGCGCCAGAGCGGCGAAGGCCGCACGTAGCTCGTCCTCCGGCAGCGGCGCCGCGAACTGGACCCGCATGAAGAACCGCTGCGCCTCCCGGTCCCCGAACTGCTGGCTCTCGATGATGTTGCACCCGTGCCCGGCCAGCAGCCCCGATACCGCGGCCACGACACCGGGCCGGTCGGGACAGGACAAGGTCAGGATGTATTCGGCAGAGCTCATCGTTTCACTCTCACGGACAGAAGATCACGGGGTGGCTTCCGGTTGACCTGGGCAGACTACCTCTCAGCGGCGGACTCCACATCGCCGTCCGGCCGACGGGCAGCGCATGCGGAGCGCCTCACCCGCTAGGCCGACCCAAACGGGATGGAGTGCCCGCCTTTGGAAGCTTCCGTACTGATCGCGATCGCCTGTGTGTTCGCGTTCGTGTCCGGGATGAACGACGGCGGCGCCCTGCTCGCGACCGGGCTCAAACTGCCCGCGATCCGTCCGGCGGTCGGCACCCTCACCCTGGTGGTGCTGATGGCGTTGGTGCCGCTGGTGACCCATCAGGTCGCGCGGACGTTCGTGACCCGGCTGGCCACGTTCCAGGGGCCGGGCGCGAAGATCGCGATGTCGATCGCGGTGGTCGCCGCGCTGAGCGTGGTCATGGCACTGAGCGCGAAGGGCCTGCCGACCAGCCTCACCCTGGCCGTCGTCGGCGGCCTCACCGGGGCCGGTCTGGGCTGGGGGCTGCCGGTCTCGGCCGGGTCGGTCGCCCAGGTGCTGGCCTTCGCCCTGGCCGCGCCCGTCGTGGGCGGGCTGCTGGGCTGGCTGGTGATTCGGCTGCTGCTCCTGGTGACGACCATCAAGGGGCTCCCACGCTGGCACTGGGCGGGCTTCCTGCTGCAGACCGTCGCCTACTCGGCCAACGACGGCCAGAAGGTGCTGGCCGTCCTGATGGTCGCGGGAAGCTTCTCGAACGCGCCGCTCCCTTACACCTCGCTGGTGGCGGTGCTGTTCGGGTTCGGCACCGTGTACGGCCTGCCCAAGGCCGGACGCACGCTGGGCCGGGAGCTCATCGTCTTCCGCCCCCTGCACGGCGTGACGGCCGAACTGGCCTCGGGCCTCGCGGTGATCGGCAGCTCGGCCCTGGGTATGCCGGTGAGCATGACCCAGGCCATCGCCGGCGGGCTGATCGGCGCCGGGGTGGCACAGGGTGCCGGCCGGGTCCGCTGGCACGCCGCCGTCAAGATCGTCGTCGCCTGGGTGCTGACGCTTCCGATGAGCGCGCTGGTGGCCGCGCTCGCGTCGTACGCGGTGAGGGGGTGACGGCATGAAGCGGTTGCGAAGGGCCCAGGCGCTGCTGTCAGGACGCATGGACAGCGCGCTCACCGAGGCCCTGCTCGGTCAGCTGGCGGCGACCAAGGAGGGCGCCTGGCTGGCGATGGCCATGATCGGCGGGGAGGTGGGCAGGACGGGCGCGCACGAGAAGATGCGGGTGATCGAGCACCTCGGCGACCAGGAGCGGCGCACCCTGGTGGAGGAGCTCAAGTCGGCCCTGGTCACCCCGATCGACCGGGAGGACCTCTACCGACTCTCCCGCTCGATCGACGACGTCCTGGACTCGCTGCGCGACTTCGTGCGCGAGTCGCACCTGTATCGGGTGCCGGACCAGCTCCGCTTCGCGCCGCTGCTCGACCAGGTCATCGAGGGCATCGACGCCCTGGAGAACGCCGTCCGCGACCTCGCCGCCCGCCCCGCGGCCGTGCTCCATGACGCGCTGGAGGCGAAGAAGACGGGCCGGTCCATCAGGCGCATGTACCAGTACGAGATCGCCCGCATCTTCTCGGGCGAGCTGACGTCCGACGCGATGAAGCAACGTGAGCTGGTGCGCCGCCTGGAGATCGTCGGCATGGCCATCGGCGAGGCCGCCGACGCCATCGCCGACGGTTCCATGAAACGCTGACCGCGGTACGTGCGTGAGGAGGCCGCGTGGAGTCCCACCAGATCAGCAGTGACCGTCCGGCCGCGCGGGTGGTCTGCGTGGACGCCGAGGGCCGGGTGCTGCTCGTGCGATGGCATGACCACGTCAGTGGCGAGGCGATCTGGGAGCCGCCGGGTGGCGGGATCGACCCCGGCGAGACGCCCCTGGAGGCGGCCGCCCGGGAGCTGACCGAGGAGACCGGCCTCCCGGGGTCGGCGGTGCGTGATCAGTGGGTGCCCGTCCATCGGGACTTCACCTGGCTCGGTGTGCGGTACGTGAAGACCGAGCCGTTCTACCTGGCCCGCTTCCCCGGGAAAGCCCCCGAGGTGGACCCGGGTGAGCTCACGGACGAGGAGGCTCGGGCCTACCTCGGCTACCGGTGGTTCGCCGCCGACGAGCTGCCGCACGGCGTCGAGCCGCCCGAACTGGCCGAGGTGATCGCCAAGCTGACGGGACCGGCCTGACGGACGGTCACAGGTCCAGTGTGAGGCCACCCGTGGCCACGGCCAGCTCGCCGTCATATGTCCGGGCAGCCGCCGCCAGCGCGGGCTCGGGCGGGCTGTCCGGCCACAGGTGGGTGAGCACCAGCCGGGCCACACCGGCGCGAGCCGCCGTACGACCCGCGTCGAGGGCACTCGACAGGTAGGGCGCGTCCTCGTCGGGCACCTGTTCGGGATAGGTCGCCTCGGCCAGCAGCACGTCGGCGTCCCGGGCCAGCTCGGCCAGCTCGGGGGCGGGCCCGGTGTCTCCCGTGTACGCGACCACCCGGCCGCCGCCGGTCAGCATATAGCGGGCTCAGGACGGATAACGGTGGCCCAGCTCCGTCAGCGTGGCCAGCATCAGCCCGCGCAGCAGCTCGCCCGCCACCTTCTCGTGCTCGCCCTCCACCGACTGCCCTTCGTTCACCCGAGTCTGGTAGACCTCCCGCTCCCCCGGGTCGGTGTAGGGCTGCGCCGTCATCCCCACCACGACCGTCGCCCGGGTGCCGCCCCTGGGGAGCACGGCCACGGCATGTGTGCGCAGGCAGCTCTCGTCCGGCGCGCCGTACCAGCCGCACTTGATCCCGGCCTCCGGCGAGCTGAGCGCCTCGCGGGTGCCGAACGCCTGCTGGCCCGAGACCTGGCGCATCCAGTCGAGGACCGTGCCCGCCACCGGGTCGCCGGCGGCGGCGGTCTGGGCGAGCGCCGCGTAGGCGGTGGCGACCTCGTCGGCCGCCACCTCTACCGAGCCGAAGCGCGACGGATCCCCGTTGGGCGGCGCCCAGACGACGCCCGTGCGCTGATAGATGTCGTCCAGGATGACCCGTGGCCCGACCGCGAGCCAGAGGTTGAGCGTGTCGGCGTTGGACGAGACGACCACCGCCGGCTCGGCGTGCCGGCGCCAGCGCTCGGCGTCGGGGATGTGCGCGGCCGCCACCCACGCGTACAGCGGCTTGAGCAGCGAGGCGCAGCGCAGCCGGGCCAGGCCGGAGCGGACGCTCACCGCGCGGGCGGGCGGGCCACCGTAGCCACGCCTGATGCCCGCCGCCTGAGCGCTGGCTCCTTCCTGGAGGTCGCGCAACTGCTCGTCGAAGGCCACGGGTCCACCGTAGCCGTAGGAGGGCTCTGCCAGCGCCCTTCGTGCCACTCCGCGTCCGGCGGGTCGCCGGATCAAGGGCCGCGCCACCACCAGGCCACCACGATCGCGACGAGCACCAGAGCCGGGACGCCGAGCGACACGAGCAGCCGCCTCCCCTTGGCGACCTCCGTGTCCGTCGCGAAGGCCGCCACGGCACCCGCCATCGCGAACGCCACCGCCGACATCACCACGTGGGCGAACCTGGACGACGAGGACGGAAGCACCTCACCCGCCACCCTCAAAACCATCAGCATGGCGGCCGTCACCCAGGCCACGCGAAACCCCGGGCGTACCTCCACCCGGTTGAGCACCACGGCCGACAGGGCGAACGTGCCCACGCTGATCACCAGGAGGGTACCGAGCGCCGGAGGCAAGCAGTTCCACGCCTCACAGCCGACGGCCGTCCATCCGATGCGGGCGGTGGCCCACCAGAGAACGCCCAGGGCCGCGTAGACCGCCGCCGCCCTGGCCGCCCGTTGCTTCGACATGTCCTCCATACTGGCCGATGCCCTACAGGCTGGCCGACCGGAGACGGGCCGCCCGCTCGTCGTCGGCCGCCGCCTCGGCCGGGTGGCCGAGGGCGCGATGGACCACGGCGCGGTTGTCGTAGAGGGTCGGCTGCTGGGGTTCGAGCGTGATGGCCTGCGTCAGGTCGGCCAGCGCGCCCGCCCAGTCCCCCGACTCGTACCGCAGCACGCCGCGGTTGCCCCAGGCCGACGCCAGCTCGGGCGCCGCGCCGACCGCCAGGTCCAGCGCCCGGCGGGCCTCGCCCAGCCGACCGGCCGCGGTATCCAGCTGGCCCAGCACGACCAGCAGGTACGGGTTGCCCGGCGACTGGCCGAGCCCGATCGTCACGTCGGTCCTGGCCTCCTCGTCCCGCTCCAGCATGGCCAGCAGGCCCGCCCGGTTGATGTAGGCGTCGAGGTAGTCCGGGTCCAGCTCGATCACCCGGCCGAGGTCCGCGAGGGCACCGTCGAGATCGTCGCGTACGACGCGCAGTTCGGCCCGGTTGTAGTACGCCTCGGGCAGCGGCGGCCCGGCCCGCATCGCCCACTCGTAGTCGGCCAGCGCCTCCCCGTGCCGCCCGAGCCGGAAGAGCAGGTTGCCGCGGTCGAGGTAGTAGTCGGGGAACATCGGGTCGATCGCGATGGCCGCCCCGTACTCCTCCAGCGCCTCCTTGACCCGCCCGAGCGAGGCCAGCAGCTGGGCGCGGTTGGCCAGCAGCACCATCCGGTGCACCGGGTGCCGCTCACCCAGCTCACGGGCCAGGTCGAGGGCCGAGTCCACCAGGGCGAGCGCGGCTTCGGGACGGCCCTGGCGCAGCTCGATCAGCGCGAGCCCGTTGCGGTCGAAGCCGAGTTTGAAGGCGCGTTCCATGGGGTCGGGCAGCAGGCTGGAGATGGCTATCGCCTGGTTGATCCAGCCCGTGGCCCGGCCCAGGTCGCGCTGGGCGGCGTCGTGGTGGCGGGCGTCGAGCATGGCGGTGCCGTACGCGCTGGCGGAGTGGACGGCGGGATCCTGGCTGGAGCGGCGGGCGGCCTCCCACAGCACGCGGGCCTCGAGCGTCTGGCCGAGCGCGCCGAGCGCGGTCGCGGTGCGCTGCGCGAAGAGCCACCATCGGTGGCTGCCGGGCTCGGTGCGCGCGAGTCCGAGCTGGCCCAGCTCGACCAGCGCGTGCAGGAAGCCCTCCCTCGTGCAGCGGTCGACGAGCTCCCACAGCTCCTCGGCATCGCGCGAATCCTCGGGAGGCTCCGGCCCACCGGAGTAGACCATGATCGTCAGGATGTCCGGCGGGATCCTGCGCATCAGCACGTCGAGCAGTTCGGCGTCGGTGGGATCGGCCGCGTCGGCGTTGCACACGGCCAGCGTGCGGCCGGGCGGCACCACCGCGCGGACGAACTCCGCGATCCCGTTGGCCAGCCGCAGTGAGCGGCGCGGCGCGGGCACCAGAATGCGCTCGTCCTCGGACAGCCCCGCGTCCAGGGCCATCCTGCGGAGGGGCACCCGGTCACACAGACCGGGTGCCACTGCTCGGATCTCGATGTCATGGGCCGCCACGAGCTCCTTGGAGCTGTCCAAGGCGGCGGGGACCAGGTGGTGCAGCAGCGCGGATCCGACGGTGTAGGGGCCCAGGGGCCGTCTGTGCCCGTCGATCACCGGCATCAGCAGGTGTACGGCCTCCCATCGGTCGGGCGGGGCCCCCTGAGCCCTGAGATGGGATCTCCCCTCGATCACCCCTTATGTATGACGCTGGAGGTCCCGGCGAGCCTCGCGGTGCCAGGCTTGCGGACGGCGATGCGCTTCATGATGAACCTCTCACTTTGGGTTTACTCACCATTATCGGACACCTCAGCGAATATCAAGATTTCTGGCGAATAAGTGAGCGGTCAATCAATAAGAACCCCTGGTTTTTTGACTGCGATTAGTGGCCTATTGGGACCGAAACCAGCGGGAGATTGACACCGACCTCTTCTGTCCAGATTCCTCGACCAACGCGCACAAACAACGGCCGACGAGACCATCCGACGGACAACCGTGGTGAGAAAGGTTCTTCGCTCGGACGATGTTGGTGGCCTGCTCCATCAACCGATCGAGACTGGGCTCCCTCGCCCCCTTGTGCGAGCCGTCGTTCCACGGGCATGCCTCGGGGCGCGCGCACGCGGTCTTGGCGGGGTACGACACGGCGCGCCGCTCCAGCTTCAGCGGATCGTCCCGCTTGATCTTCAGGTCGGCCAGCACCCTCCTGGCCCTCCTGGTCACCACGACCAGGGCCCGGTCGCCCACCTCTCGCGGCGAGCCCCTGCCGGGCACGGCCAGCAGCATCGCGGCCGCCATCAGCCCGCCGCCCACGACCATGCTCAGGCCCACCTGCTCGTGGAACCAGATCACCGCGATCGCCGTCACCCACAGTGGTTGGGACGACATCAGCACGGCACTGGGGATGGCCGGCACGTGCGCCTGGCCGTACGAGCGGGCCAGGAAGCCCAGAGCGCACGAGACGACGGAGAGGTGGGCGAGTATCCCCCAGTCGGGCAGGGTGGCCGGCACCGCGAACCCGTCGCGCACGGCCAGCACGCCGGCCATGGCGCCGATCGTGGCGAGCTGGATGACGGTGAGCGCGTAGGCGTCGAAGACCTTCTCGCCGCCAGAGAGCCGCGAGAGGAACAGCGTGTGGCCGGAGTAGAGAGCGGCGGCACCGAGCGTCACCCCGAGCGCGAGCAAGGAGATCTCCCGGTCCTCCGTGCCGCGCATCAACGTGAATACGGTCATGCCGGCCAAGGCGAGTCCCACGCCCACCCAGACCCGGCGGAGCACTTTGGCCCGGAACACCACCAGGGCCAGGATCGGGGTGATGACCACGTTGCACCCGACGGCGAACCCCGAGACAGCCGACGGGAGACTGTCGAGCGCGATGGCCTGGGCGCACTGCCCGACGCCGAACATGACCCCCAGGATGACCCCGTTGACCCAGGTCCCCCGCGGCAGGCGCCGGAGGCAGCGCGGCCGGAGCAGGAGGAGGGTGAGCGCCGCGAGGAGATATCGCTCGGCGAGCAGATCCTCGACGGGTAACCGGAGGATGAGATCTTTCATCAGCGGGAACGCCGACCCCCAGGCGGCGCTGACGAACAACAGGAGCACGGCTCCCAGGAGGGGCCGGGGAGCGGGCACAACGGCCATGCCAAAAAGCATCTCACTACAATCAGCAGCCATCGGTGTACAGGCAGCAGCCGGAGATGTTCCTCTACCACCGAGAGGAACGAGCCTCACCCGCGGGTACGTACATCCCTATCCGCAGGAGTCCCCAGAGCACCATTTCCGTCACATCCGCTCGCCCGGACCGACCTCGCGACTACGGAGTGTGCCTGCCCGCGCACTTCGGCCCGGGCAGGCACAGGGTTATGGCACTACGATTCGAGCGCGTCGGCCGACTCGATGACCCGCCGGCGGTCACCCTCCTCCGGCACCAGGCTCTTCTCGCCATAGACGACGACGAGGTCGCCGACCTGCCGCCGGGCGATCTCCCGCCAGCCGTGGCGCTCATACAGCGCCAGGGCGGCCCCCTGGTTGAGCGTCGTGTCTCCGCGGACGTGGTGGAATCCCAGCTCCACCGCCCGTTCCTCCAAGGCCCGCAGCATGGTGGCGCCGAACCCGCGCCGCTGGAAGCCCGGATGGACCCGCAGCCGGCACACCTCGGCCGTCTGCGAGTCGATGGGTCTCAGGCCGCCCATGGCCACGACCCGCGAGCCGAGCTCGCCGACGAGGAAGTCACCGCCGCACGCCAGGTAGAGCTCCTGGATGCGAGGGAAGTCGTCGTCGTAGTAAACACCGTCGCCCGGCGCCAGTCCCACCTCGGCGAGGCAGATCCGGTGCAGGGCGAGGATGGTGTCGAGGTCAGACCAACGATAACGTCGGATCTTCAGCTTCATGCACTCCCTTCCCCGGTGGCCAGCTCAGAAGGACGCAGTTCCTCCAGGAACGCGGCCAGGTCGGGATGATTCGCGTCGCGCGCCTTGATCGCCTGTGCGAGCGCGACAGCCGGGCGCATGATGAAATCGGTGCGGTATTCGGGGCCGAGCAGGCGCATCGCCGCCCTGCCCATGGCGATGGCCTCATCGACGTCCCCCTCGATCAGGCGGCACTGTGCGCGGTCCAGCCTGATCAGCGTCTGGTCGATGATGTGATCTTGATATTTGTCGAGTGCCTGGTCGAGCACCACCTCGGCTTCGAGGGTCTGTCCGAGCTTCGTGAGCACGTCGCCCTGGTAGAAGTAGAGCTGCCGTTCGGTGTAACCGAAGGCCATGTCCTCACGCTCGTGCGATTTCATGTGCGAGAAAGCGTTCCTGGCCCGCGCCAGAGCGCGTTTGGCCTGGTCGACGACCTCCTTCTTACTGTCGACGCCCGAGATCATCGCCAGCGCGCGGGCCTCGACGACCGGCGCCATCGCCTGCGCGGCGCACGGCGTCTGGCCGGCCAGGTCGCGGCTCTTCTTGGCCAGGTTGAGCGCCTCGCGGGCGTCGCCGTAGTAGAGCGGGACGAGCGCCTCACGAGCCGTCACCCAGGCGCGCAGCGCGCGGTCGCCGGTCTCGTCGGCGGCCGTGCGGCCGGTGCGGAAGAAGGAGCGGGCCAGCCGGTGGTCGCCGAGGTTGATCATGATCATGCCGCTCAGCCCGGACAGCTGCGCGGCCATGCGGCACAGGCGCTCCTGCAGGTCGATGGGCTGGCGGCAGGACATGGCGCTGTGGACGGCGCTGAGTTCGAGCAGCACGTCGCACAGCAGCCGTAGCGGCGCGGTGGTGGTGTATTGGCGCCCGAAAGCCAGCGTGGCCTCCTCCCACTGATCGAGCATGGCGGGAGAGACGGTGGCCGACACCAGCATGGCGTCCATCCGCCGTCTGATGCCCTCGCAGGCGCCCAGCACCGGGCCCTCGAACCTACCGGCCTGGGGGCCGTTGGACAGCATGTTCAGCAGCGTGCGGCGCAGGATGTTCTCGTCCTCCTCGTCGGAGGGGGCCGGCGTCGTCTTCTCCGGCGGCACCAACAGCTCGCGCTGCGGGCTCGCGGCGGGGAGTCGCTCCTTGAGGTCGGCGGCGACCACCCCGGGCATCCGGTGGCCGTGGCCACAGATGCACGGCCCTTCGTAACCGAGCGCGCCCGGCTCGACCCGGTAGACCGTGCAGAGGTAGTGGAGATATTCGGGGCCCGGCCGCTTGAGCCCGCTCTCGTAGGCGGACAGCAGGGTTTCGCCGATGCCGGGCTGAGTCTTGCCGTCGCGCTCGAACAGGGCTCTGACCTGCTCGATGACGTCGGCCAAGGCGATGCCGTACGAGAGGCGATGTCCCTTGATCCTGGTCGTGCCGAACTGGGGCCCACAGTGCTCGTGGATCTCCTCAGCGATCTGAGCGGAGGTGCGCCCGGTCGCGAGCCCTCTGGCCCGGATCCGTCGCGCCATCTCCGTCTCTCTGTGCTGCCTGCCGGACATCCCGGCCCCTCTCACGCAAGTCCCGTCGGTCCGAAACTGCTAACTGAGCGTAGCGTTAAGGTCGCGCTGCGCCTACCAATGACTATGGCGCATTGATGAGGGGTTGGAAACGCCTTCTTGGAGGTTCCGGTTAAGGATCGTCCTCCGGCGGACTGTTTCTTATCACCTATGAGTGAGAACCGGCGCCCCGTGAGCAGAAACCTCGCGTTGCGCAGTCCGTTGACTTGAGTCATCTTTGGCCCACCAGCAACGATTCAAGGGAGGGACGAAAGGTGGGGGACGACAACTTCGGGCACCTGGAGCGTTTGGTGTCAGAACTCGACGCTCGCGGGTTGCTCGCACGAGTAGTTCGGACCCAGAACGGGCGGGTGTTCGTCCGGGTGATCAACCCGAACGCGACCAGCCTGACCGAGAGCGTCACCTGCCGGCCCACTGCGGTCGCCGAGCTTCCGGACTGGTGGTACTGCTGGTCCTGGGGTGAGCGCATGCATACGGCCGACGACCCGGCTGGTGCGGCGACCAAGGTCGCACGCGTACTCGCCGCCGTGGGGGAATGATGACGCGGTGGTCCGGGTGGAGCGCAGCCACCACGGCTCACCGCATCCATGGCGGCTTCTCGGAGCCGGCGGGGTGGTCGGTGCGGAGGGTCTCCTGCACACGGCAGGGGCTCTGGCCATCCCGCCGGTTCCGCTTCTCGCGGGACTCGTGCTTGTACGGCCAGCCAGCCGTACACAGGAGATGCCCTCCAGGTCCGCCTGGAGGGTGTTCGGGGGACCCCTCCCGGAAACGGCTTGGGACATGCTTCCGGGTGTGTGTCCCAGCCGAGCCGTACGTCACCGGAGCGTCAGGCCTCGCCCTCCGCGGCCCAAGAGGCCTGATGTCCCCGTCTTCCCCGGCGTGATGTGACTGCGGCCGGTTCGGTCGGCGGTATCTTTTTGAGCGTTCCGCTCGAAAAGTCCGTCGACCGAACCGCTTCCGGAAGGGGACCCAACCAGTGTTCCTGCTGGCAACGCCTACTACTCCTCCGCCGAGTCCCCTGGACCCGTCGAAGATGATCAGCGATGTGGGTGCGGCCTGTGAGAAGGACACGTTCCTGTGCGGGTTCCTGCAAGCCTCGCTGCCTGTAGGTTTCCTCGCCCCGCTCATCGCCACGCTCATCACGGTCATCCTGATCCTGGTGCTCGCCCTCGTCGTGCGGAACATCGCCAAGCGCCTGATCACCCGGGTGGTCAGCCGCGCCGCCACCGGCGGCTCGATCACCGGCCGGTTCCGCAGGTCCGGCGCCGCGACCGAGGGCATCGACGCCCTGCTCCACGAGCGCCGCAAGCAACGCGCCGAGACGATGGGCTCGGTGCTGCAGCACATCGCCTCGATCGTCATCATGGGCACCGCCGTGCTGACCGTGCTCGACCGGCTGACGATCCCCATCGCTCCCCTGCTCACCAGCGTCGGCATCCTCGGCGTGGCGATCGGCTTCGGCGCGCAGGAGCTGGTCAAGGACTTCATCGCGGGCATGTTCATGCTGCTGGAAGACCAGTACGGCGTGGGCGACGTGATCGACTCGGGCGCCGCGGTCGGCACCGTCGAGGCGGTCACCCTGCGCGTCACCAGGCTGCGTGACGCCGACGGCCGCGTCTGGTACATCCGCAACGGCACCATCACCCGCATCGGCAACGAGTCACAGGGCTGGTCGCGGGCCTACCTCGACGTCCCCGTCGCCTGGAACACCGACGTCACCACCGTTAGAGCCATACTGGAGCACGTGGCCGAGGAGATCTGGGCCGACACCGACTTCCGCGAGACGCTCATCGTGGAGGAGCCCTCCGTGTTCGGCGTGGAGCAGCTGTCCGACAGCTCGGTGGTGTTCCGGATCTCCGCGAAGACGCTGCCGTCCAAGCAGGCGCAGGTCGCACGGGAGCTCAGGCTCCAGGTCAAGTCCGCGCTCGACGCCGCGGGCATCCCCATGGTCGCCACCGCATAGGCTTGTACGGTGACTGAAACCTCCTTTTACGAGGCCGTCGGCGGCGAGGAGACCTTCCGGCGACTCGTACACCGCTTCTATGAGGGGATCGCGCAGGATCCGCTGCTGCTCCCGCTCTACCCGGAGGAAGACCTCACCGGGGCCGAAGACCGGTTGCGGGGGTTCCTCATCCAATACTGGGGTGGCCCCACCACCTACAGCCAGGAGCGCGGGCACCCGCGGCTGCGGATGCGGCACAACCCGTTCGTCATCGGCGAGGCCGAGCGCGACGCCTGGCTGCGGCACATGCGCGACGCGGTCGAGTCGCTGGAGTTGCCGCAGGAGCAGGAGACCAAGCTCTGGGACTACCTGGTCTACGCGGCGCACAGCATGGTGAACTCTCCGACATAGCGGGCATGACCGCCCCATGGACATCCCCTGGTGGCGTGATGCCGTCGTCTACGAGATCTATGTTCGCAGCTTCGCCGACGCCTCAGGAGACGGCGTCGGCGATCTGGCCGGAGTGCGTGAGCGGCTGCCCTACTTGGCGGAGCTCGGGGTCGACGCGATCTGGCTGACCCCCTTCTATCCCTCGCCGATGGCCGACGGCGGCTACGACGTGGCCGACTACCGCGGCGTCGACCCGCTGTTCGGGACGCTGGACGACTTCGAGTCGCTGGTCGCCGACGCGCACCGGCTCGGGCTGAGGGTCCTCGTGGACGTGGTGCCCAACCACAGCTCCTCGGAGCACCCCTGGTTCCAGGCCGCGCTGCGCGGCGAGCACCGCGACCGCTACCTCTTCCGCGCCGAGCCGAACAACTGGCAGTCCACCTTCGGCGGCCCGGCCTGGACGAGGCTGCCGGACGGGCAGTATTACCTGCATCTGTTCGCCCCCGCCCAGCCGGACTTCAACTGGCGCAACCCCGAGATCCACCGGGAGTTCCTCGACATCCTGCGGTTCTGGCTGGACCGGGGCGTCGACGGGTTCCGCATCGACGTGGCGATGGGCCTGTACAAGGCGTGGGGGCTGCCCGACATCCAGGACCAGTCCTTCAAGTCGGTCTCCCCGATCTGGGGCCAGCCGGAGGTGCACGAGGTCTACCGGTCCTGGCGCAAGCTGCTCGACGGCTATCCCGGCGAGCGCATGGCGGTGGGCGAGGTGTGGACGGACAGCCCCGAGGACCTGGCGCTCTACGTGCGCCCCGACGAGTTGCAGCAGAGCTTCAACTTCGCCTGGCTGCAGGCGCCGTGGTCGGCGACCGCGTTCAAGAAGGTCATCGACGACACGCTGGCCGCGGTCCCGTTCGCCACGTGGGTGCTGTCCAACCACGATGTCGTACGGCACCGCACCCGCTACGACGCCGCCGATCCGGGCACGGGTCTGATGCGGGCCAAGGCGGCGTTGCTCACGATGCTGGCTCTCCCCGGGTCGGCATATCTCTACCAGGGGGAGGAACTTGGCCTCCCTGAGGTGAAGGATCTTCCCCCGGAGGCGCGGCAGGACCCGGTCTTCATCCAGTCGAAGGGGGAAGTGGCCGGCCGCGACGGCTGCCGGGTGCCGCTGCCGTGGTCGGCCGACGGCGGGTCGTACGGGTTCTCGCCCGACGGGGTGGCGCCGTGGCTGCCGCAGCCGGCCGCGTTCGGGGCACTCAGCGCGGCGGCCCAGGCCGCCGATCCTGGATCGACGCTGTCCTTCTACCGCCGGGCCCTGGCCTGCCGCCGTGAGCTGGTGGGATCGCTGCCCTACACGCTGGAGTGGCTGGACTCCCCCGAAGGCGCGCTCTTCTTCACCCGCGGCTCCTTGATCTGCGCACTCAACTGCGGCACCGAGCCGGTGCGGCTGCCGTCGCACGACGGCGTCCTGCTGCCCAGCGGACCGCTCGAAGGCGACCTGCTGCCGCCCGACACGGCCGTCTGGCTGCGTGCGTCAGCCTGACGGGCGGGCCTCCTCCGGTTCCGCGGTGGCGTGCCGCTCGCCGCGCGTGGGGATGACGGGCAGCGAGATCAGCGCGCACGCCAGCCCCGCCGCGAACCCGGCCCAGTAGTCCGTGGCCGTGATCAGCAGCCCGGCCAGCGGCGTGACGGCCAGGGAGACGACGTTCTGGATGGTGTTGTGGGTGCCCAGCACCCGCCCCGCCCATCCGGGGCCGGCGAGCTCGCCCGCCGAGAGGTAGGCGAGCCCGTTCCCCGCCACGGTGATCACCGCGGCCAGCGCCAGCATGGCCGGGCCGAGCCACGACTTGGTGACCGCGCCCAGCACCAGCAGGGCCAGCACGGCCAGCGAGCCGAACGTCAGCAGCCGCAGCGGCGCCATCCGCAGGCCGCTCCGGTCGGACCAGCGGCCGACCGCGATACGCACCGCCGCGCCGCCGATCGCCGCCATGCCGAAGAGCTGTCCCGCCCGTACGCCGTCCCAGCCGTAGACGCCGACCAGGCAGGCCACGCCGTACGTGCTGACGACGATCTGTGGCACCACGTGCAGCGCGCTGGTCGCGTGCACCCGCCAGAGCGCGGGCTGCCGGTACGGCGAGGCGGCCGGTGCCGTACGAGCGCCCGAGATCGCGTGCGGCGGCTCGGCCAGGAAGAGGGCGGCCAGGACGGCGGCGAGCAGGCTGACCCCCGCGCAGACGATGAACACCCCCGAGATGCCGTGGGCCCGCGCGATCGGCGGCAGGACGAACGCGGCCACGGCCATGCCGAGGGTGTAGGAGACCTGGCGCAGCCCCATCGCGACGCCGCGCTCCGGCGGCTCGAACCAGCGCAGCACGATCCGGCCGCCGCCGACCATGGCCGCCGACCCCATGGCGCCGGCCAGGGCGAGCAGCGGGACCACCGCCCAGATCTCGGTCACGAAGGCCAGGGCGGCGAACAGTACGGCGGCCAGCCCGACGCCGACGCCGAGCACCAGCCGCTCGCCCCGCCGGTCGGCCAGCATGCCCCAGGCGACCAGGGACAGCAGGATGCCGAAACCGGGAGCGTTGCCGATGACTCCGGCCACCGGCAGCGAGACACCGAAATATCGCTGGATATCCGGCATGACGAGCGGCAGCCCGAACAGCCCCAGCGTGACGCAGGCGTGCGCGTTGACCCCCAGACCAAGCATCAGCCAGCGCTTCATGCCGACATGAACCGCCGCAGGTAGCCGAGTTCGTCGGAGGTGAGCCTGCGGGGCGCGGCACGTTCGACGTCGTAGGCGACGATCACCGAGGTGGCCCGGACGAACAGCTCCTCGTCGTCGCGGATCTCGTACTCCAGCGTGAACCGGACCGGCCTGATCTCGGTCACCCAGGTCTCCACCCGGACCGGCTCGGGGCGGAAGCCGAGCGGGCGCAGGTAGTCGATCTCGTGGCGGGAGACGACGAGGCCTTTGAAGGGGGCGTCACCCGCCTTGTACGGATCGATGTGGAGCATCCCCAGCCGGGCGTCCTCCAGATAGTCGAAGAAGCGGACGTTGTTCACATGCCCAAGTGAGTCGATGTCCGCAAATCTCACCATTCGGGGGAAGATATGCCGCTGGGCGAGGGATTGTTCAACCACGCAGGCCACCGTACCCGCCCCGGTCAGGTGGCCTTGCGCCGGGCCGTACAGGCCAGAACGGTCAGGACCGAGATCGCGACCGTGCACCCGAGCGCCCATCGGTAGCCGGTGACCAGCTGCTCGACCGCAAGACCGGAGACCCGCGAGAGCGTGCCGGCGAAGACCCGGTCGTGCAGCGCGGCGGGCAGCGGCGCGGTGATGATGGACAGCGTCAGCGCGGTGCCCACGACCACGCCGGTGTTCTGCAGCATGAGCCGCATCGCGTTGACGATGCCCAGCCGGTTCGAGGGCAGGCCGTCCAGGATCGCGGTGGTGTTGGAGGGCAGGAACACCCCCGAGCCGAGTCCGATGAGCACCAGCGCGAGCGCGACCGTGACGTACGGGACGCTCGACGAGATCGTGCAGAGCAGGAGCGACAGCCCGGCGGTGGTCGTGGCGGCCCCGGCGACCGCGAGCGTGCGCGGGCTCATTCGGCGCTGCAGCAGGCCCGAGCCCGCCGAGCCGATCATCCCCGCGGCGGCCAGCGGCAGCACCTTCAGCCCAGCGCGCACCGGGTCGTCGCCGCGCACGGCTTGGAAGTAGAGCGCGACGAGGAACACCAGCCCCACGCGGGCGACGGAGTTGAGGAACGACGCCAGCGTGCCGAAGGCGAAGCCGCGATCCCCGAACAGGCCGATGTCCACGACCGGATGGGCGGCCCTGAGCTCCCTGACCACGAACAGCGGCAACCCCAGTACGAAGGCGGCCAGCCCGGCGAGGATCAGCGGGTGGCCCCAGCCGAGCCTGGTCACCTCCGACAGCGCCAGCAGCAACCCGCCCAGGGTGACCAGGACGAGCACGTTGCCCGGCAGGTCGAGACCGCGATCACGCCCGGCGGGCTCGACCCGTCGCAGCACGATCGCGCCCCACACCAGGCAGGCCAGCCCGAGCGGCACGTTGTACCAGAACACCCAGCGCCAGCCGAGCTGCTCGGCCAGGAGGCCGCCGAGCGTGGGCCCGGCGAGCTGGGCGATCGAGAACGAGGCGACATAGACGCCCATCCCCTCGCCGAGCCGCGCGCGGGGGAAGGCGTCCGTGACCAGGGCGGCGCTGTTGGTCATCAGCATGGCGGCGCCGGCGGCCTGTAACACCCGCAGGGCGACGATCGTCCAGGCGTCCGGCGACAGCCCGGCCAGCAGCGCCGCGAGCGTGTCGGTGCCCAGCCCGCAGAGGTAGAGCATGCGCCGCCCGAACATGTCCGCCAACCGGCCGAAGACCACCATGAGCACGGTGTTGGTCAGCTGGAAGCCGAGCAGGATCCAGCTCGCGGCCGTGGCGTCGGCGTGGGTGCTCCTGGCGATCTCGGGCAGGGCGACGTTGATCGCGCTGCCGCCGAGCCCGGTGAGGACGCTGGCCAGGCTCACCACCGACAGGGTGCGCCAGGCGTACCGGACCTGCTCCCGTTCCTCGACTACCGTCACCACGGGGCCTGTCCTTTCTAGATTTCAATACTAGAATCTAGTTCGCATCGGCAGGTAGTCAAGGAGGTGCGACATGAGCGGTATCGTCGAGGGTTGCGTGGTGATCGTCACGGGCGCGGCCAGGGGCATCGGGCGCGGTCACGCGCTCGAGTTCGCCCGGCAGGGCGCGAAGGTCGTGGTCAACGACCTGGGCGCGGAGGTCGACGGCACGGGCTCATCGGACGCCGCCGCCGCGGTGGTCGAGGAGATCGAGGCGCTGGGCGGGGAGGCGATCGTCAACGGCGAGGACGTCTCCGACTTCGACGGGGCGGCCCGGCTGGTCCAGGCGGCCGTCGACCGCTTCGGCGACCTGCACGTGCTGGTCAACAACGCGGGCATCCTGCGTGACCGGATGCTGGTCAACATGACGGCCGAGGAGTGGGACGCGGTCATCAGGGTGCACCTGCGCGGGACGTTCGCGCCGCTGCGGCACGCGGCGGCCTACTGGCGGGCCAAGGCGAAGGCCGGGGAGCGGGTGGACGCGCGGATCATCAACACCACCTCGTCCTCCGGCATCTACGGCAATCCGGGGCAGGGCAACTACGGCGCCGCGAAGGCGGGCATCGCGGGCCTGACGGTCATCGCGGCCAAGGAGCTGGAGCGTTACGGCGTGACCGTGAACGCGATCGCCCCGGCGGCGCTCACCCGTATGACGGAGAACCTCGTCCCGACCGGCGCCGGCTCATCGGGCGCCGACCCCGACGACATCGCGCCGCTGGTGGTCTGGCTGTCCAGCGCCGAGGCCAGGGGGATCACCGGGCGGGTGTTCAACGTACGGGCGGGGGTGATCAGCGTGGCCGAGGGCTGGCACGCCGGTCCGGCCGTCGACAAGGGTGGCCGGTGGGACCCGGCCGAGCTGGGCGCGGTCATCCCCGCCCTGGTCGACAAGGCCGCGCCCAACGCGCTGACCAACGGCCAGATCCCTGGACGGGAGAGCTGACCGATCTCTTGGCGGGAGAGCTGAACGTGGTGCGCCGCGTGTGGTCGGGGTGATCAGCCCTCTGCCAGGACCCTGAGTGGGTCGAGGCGGCGGATCAGCGTCATCGCCGCCTCGATCACCTCGCGGGCGGCGTCCTCGGTGTCGCTGGTGGCGACCTCGCGGGCCGCCTCGCCGATGATGCTGGTCAGCGCGGCGACGGTGAACCGGTCGAGCGAGTCGGCGCCCGCACCGAGCAGCACGGCGTTCTGGCGTACCCACTCCCGGCCCCGGGTGCGGCGGACCAGCTCGAAGCCCGGCGGTCCGTCGCCGTCGATGAACAGCCGGACCAGGTCGCGCCGCTCCCACGCGCCCGCGAGGTAGGCCCGCGCCCCGGCGATGAGCAGCTCGACGGGGTCGTGGACGCCCGCCTGCTTGGCCCGCGACACGCTGGCGGCCGCGGCCTCCTCGTGCGCCGCCTGGTGGTCCTCGTAGAGCGCGAGGAACAGCTCGGTCTTGCCGCCGAAGTGGTGGTAGAGGCTGCCGACGCTGGAGCCGGCGCGGGCCACGACCTCGGAGACGTTCGCCTCGGCGAAACCGTGCTCGCTGAAGACCTCGCGAGCCGCGGTCAGCATGCTCTGGCGGGTCTGGGCCGTACGGCTCCACTCCCACGACGACTTCCGTGCCATGGGTCCTATCGTACCGGGGCGAATTCTAGAATTTGATTCTTGACAGGAACGCGTCCCGGCTGGCTTCCTAGAGGAACGTTCTAGAAATTGGGGAGGCGGTCATGGACTTCTCGCTCAGCGCCGAGGAGCGTCAGATCCGCGACACCGTGCGCTCCTTCGTCGAGAAGGAGATCATGCCGCTGGAGCCGGAGGTCCTGCGCAACGAGCGCGAGGGCCGCCCGGCGCTCGCCCCGGAGGTCCTGCGCGACCTGCGGGCCAGGGCGAGGAAGATGGGCTTCTGGGGGATCAACACCCCCGAGGAGTACGGTGGCGCCGCGCTGGGCCCGGTCATGTCCGCGATCATCGTCATGGAGCTGGGCCGGACCTTCGTCCCGTTCATGTTCGGCGGCAGCGCCGACAACATCCTCTACGCGGGCACCCCCGAGCAGCAGGCGCGCTACCTGCTCCCGACGATCGAGGGCGAGCGCCGCTCCTGCTTCGCGATCACCGAGCCGGGCGCGGGTTCCGACGCGCGCAACATCCGTACCCGCGCGGTCCGTGACGGCGCCGAGTGGATCATCAACGGCGAGAAGACGTTCATCACCGGCGGCAGCGAGGCCGACTTCGTCATGGTGTTCGCCGTGGCCGAGCCGTACGGCGTGACCTGTTTCCTGGTCGACCGCGACATGGGCTGGACGTCCGAGCCGATCCCGACCATGGGCGAATGGGGTCCGGCGTCGCTGGTGTTCCAGGACGTGCGGGTGCCCGAGGAGAACATCCTCGGCGAGCTGGGCAAGGGCTTCGAGCTGGCCATGCAGTGGATCGGCCAGGGCCGCTACATGATCCCGGCGCGGGCCATCGGCTCGGCCGAGCGCATGCTGGGCATGGCCATCGACTACGCCAAGATCCGCAAGTCGATGGGGCAGGCGATCTCCGAGTACCAGGCGATCCAGTGGATGATCGCCGACTCGCAGGTGGAGATCGAGGCGGCCAAGTGGCTGACCCTGTACGCGGCCTGGCGGGTGCAGGAGGGCCTGGACGCCCGGCACGCAGCGTCGATCGCCAAGCTCAACGGCGCGATCATGGCCAACCAGGTCGTGGACCGGGTGCTGCAGATCCACGGCGGCATGGGCTACACCAAGGAACTGCCGATCGAACGCTGGTATCGCGAGCTGCGCCTGCTGCGCATCTTCGAGGGCACCGACGAGATCCAGCGCCGTACGATCGCCCGCAATCTGATCAAGGGACACGCCCGCTTGGGCACCATTGGGGAGTGATATGTCGGTCGAGGCGCTGTTCAACCCGGGATCCATCGCGCTGGTCGGCGCCACCGACAAGTCGGGGTGGTCGATCAGCACGCTGCTCAACCTGCGTACCTACGGCTTCGCCGGGCGCGTGTACCTGGTCAATCCGCGTGGCGGGACCGTGCACGGCGAGCCCGCCCACCGGAGTCTCGCCGAGGTTCCGGCGCCGGTCGACCTGGCCTACGTCATGGTGCCGACGGGCGCGGTGCTGGGGGTGCTGCGGGAGGGGGCCAAGCTGGGGATCCGGTGTTACGTGATCCTGACGGCGGGCTTCGGGGAGGCGGGACCTGAGGGTGCGCGGCTGGAGTCGGAAATTTCGGCTTTTGCTGAGGAAAATGATCTGACGATCCTGGGGCCGAACGGGAACGGCTACATCAACGCCGCCGCCGGCATCACCCCGTACGGACTGCCCATCCCCCAGCCGCTGCTGCGCGGATCGGTGGGCGTGGTGCTGCAGAGCGGCGCGCTGGCCAGCTCCGTGCTCGGCTTCGCGCAGGCCCGCAACGTCGGCATCAGCCTGCTGACCTCGATGGGCAACGAGTCGGTCGTGAGCGTCACCGACGTGGTCGACCATCTCGTGGATGATCCCGCCACCAAGGTGATCGCGCTGTTCCTGGAGACGATCCGGGATCCGGCCGAGTTCTCCCGCGTCGCCAGGCGGGCGCTGCTGGCGGGCAAGCCGATCGTGGCGCTGAAGATCGGCCGCAGCAGGCTCGCCTCCCACACGGCGCAGGCCCACACCGGCGCGCTGGTGGGGGACGACGACGTCATCGACGCGGCGCTGCGGCAGCTCGGCGTGATCAGGGTCCGGTCTCTGGAGGACCTGGTCATCACGGCGGGGCTGCTCGCCTCCGTGGGACCGCTGCCCGGGCGGCGCGTCGGCGTCGTCACGCCGTCGGGTGGCGCGTCGGAGATCATCGCCGACCGGGCCGAGGACGAGGGTCTGGAGCTGCCGCCGTTCGCACCGTCGACGGTGGCGCGGCTGGCGGAGATCGTCCCGTCCTTCGGCACCGTGCAGAACCCGCTCGACGTGACCGGCTACGTGCTGATCGACCGGACGCTGCTGGGCCGGGCGCTGGAAGCCGTGACCGCCGATCCGGGGATCGACCTGGTCATGCTGCTGTCGGAACCGCCTCGGGTCGCGCCGCCCGACCCCGCTCCGGCCTTCGCCCTGTACGCGGCCAGCGCCCGGCGGATCGCCGAGTCGCCGGTGCCTGTCGTCGTGGTGAGCAACGTGCTGACGGATGTGACGGAGTTCGGCCGGGCGGTGCAGGAGGAGACCGGGTTTCCGTACGTGGTGGGCGGGATCGAGCACGGGATGTCGGCGATCGGCGCGGCCGTCCGCTGGTCGGCGGCCCACACCCGCGCCCTCGCCGATCCGGCCTTGGCTGGAGCCCCTGCCGGCGCGGGTGAGGAGGCGGCCTTGGTCGGGGCGGCCGGGGTGTGGGGGGAGCATCGCGCCGCTGCCCTGCTGGCTTCGGCGGGCGTGCCTGTCGTGCCGTCGGAGCTGGTGGGCGATGAGGTGGCGGCGGTCGCGGCGGCGGAGCGGTTCGGGTTCCCGGTGGTGCTCAAGACCGCCGCCGAGGGCTTGGGCCACAAGAGCGACCTGGGCGGCGTACGGCTGGGGCTCTCCTCTCCCGACGAGGTACGGCAGGCGTACCGCGACGTGGTCGCCGCGCTGGCGGGGGAGACGGCCGCCCTGGTGCAGCCCCAGCGCGACGGCGGGGTGGAGCTGCTGGTGGGCGTCGTGCGGGATCCCGCCTGGGGCCTCACTCTGGCTGTGGGACTGGGCGGGATCTGGGTGGAGGTGCTGCGTGACACTGCCCTGCGGATCCTGCCGGTGGACGCCCGTTCGGTGCGGGAGGCGCTGACGGAACTGCGCGGGACCGCGTCACTGCGAGGCGTGAGGGGTGGTGAGCCCGCCGACCTCGACGCGGTGGCCGAGGTGGTGGCGCGGGTGGCGGCGTTCGCGGAGTCACTGGGGGACCGCCTGGAGTCGCTGGAGATCAACCCGCTGCTGGTCAGGGGGTCCCACGTGGAGGCTCTGGACGCGCTGGTGACATGGCGCACCTGACGGGACGGCAGGCGTCCGTCATGGCAGCCGGACGGGACTACGGATGTCCGTCACGGAGGCCGGTTCGGCAGGGCCGGGTCGGTCATAGCAGCCGGTTCGACAGGACCAAGGTGGCGGCGGTGGCGAACATGCCGCCGTTGCCCAGCACCACGCTCACCTCCACCCCCGGCACCTGGGCGGCGGCCTCCCCGCGGAGCTGCCGGACCGCCTCCTGGATGGCGAACATCCCGTACATCCCGGTATGCGTGTACGAGAGCCCGCCCCCGTTGGTGTTGAGCGGCAGCCGACCGCCCGGCGACGTGTGCCCTTCGGCGATGAACGCCCCCGCCTCCCCCCGCCCGACGAAGCCCAGATCCTCCAGCCCGTAGATCGGCACGTGCGCGAACGCGTCGTACACCATCACATGGTCCACGTCCTCATGCGAGATCTTGGCCTCGGCGAAGGCCGACTCCCCCGACAGCCGGAATGCCTTGGACGAGGTGAAGTCCTCCATCTGCGAGATGATCGGCGAGTCGGCCGCCTCACCCGAGCCGAGCAGGTGGACCGGCTCACGCCTGGCCCGATCCTCGGAGGTGACGATCAGCGCGCCGCCCCCGTCCGTCACCAGACAGCATTCCAGCAGGTGGAACGGGTAGGCCACCAGCCGAGACGCCAGCACGTCCTCGACCGTGATCAGCTCCCGGTACATCGCGCGCGGATTGAGGTGTGCCCACCGCCGCTGCGCGACCGCCACCTCGGCGAGCTGCTCGTGCGTGAGCCCGGTCTCCTTCATGTACCGCAGCGCCGTCAGCGTGAACAGCGTCGGCGGCCCCGCCACCCCGTACGGCAGCTCGAACTGCCCCAGCAGCGAGTCGGCCCCCATCCCGAACCGCGCCGCGCCGACCCGGGACCGTCCCGACTCGCCATGGGTGATCAACACGGTGTGGCAGAGCCCGGCGCGGATCGCCGCGGCCGCATGCCGTACATGGAAGAGGAACGACGACCCGCCCACGCCGGTCCCGTCGAGCCAGGCGGGGGTGACGCCGAGCGCGTGGGCGATCTGTACCGGCCCCGGCGTGCCCACGGTGGCGAGGCCGTCGATGTCGTCCTTGGTCATCCCCGCGTCGGCGAGCGCGTTGCGCGCGGCCTCCAGGTGCAGTCCCATGGTCGAGTGGTACGGCAGGCGGCCCACCTCGTCGGTCTCGGCCGCGCCGGCGATCACGATGTTCATGCGGTGGCTCCAGCCGGGTTCATGCGGTGGCTCCAGAGTGGCTACGGCCAGTCTCTTCACGATCGCTCCGGCCGGTCTCTTCAGCCGGCTCGAAGAGCGGCACGCACACGTCGCCGCGCCGCTCGAAGACCACGCGGAGGCTCAGGTCGAGCGGCAGGTTCTCGGGGACGATCTCGACGCCGACGACGTTCGTCATCATGCGTACCCCTTCCGCCAGCTCCACGACGGCGATCGCGTACGGACCGTCGTCCTCGAAGCCGGGCGCGGGACGGTGGTTGATCACGTACGAGTACAGGGTCGCGCGGCCACTGGCCCGCACCCACTCCACGTCGGCGGAGCCGCAGTGCGGACAGTCGGGCCGTGGATAGAAGTAGTGCCGCGCGCACGCCCGGCAGCGCTGGATCCTGAGCTCTCCGGCCGCCGTGCCGTCCCAGAAGGGCTGCGTCTCCGGTGTGGGCCTCGGTGCGGGCTTCATCAGCCTCCCCAATCTAGTTCTAGAATGACACTCTAGATTTGGATTCGGGCGAACCTCAAGGGCTGGGGATTCCGTTGCCGTTGCGGCCACGGCCGTCGAGTACGTCGTCCAGCGACGGCCGGTGCTCCGTGTCACGGGGACCCGCCTGGGCCAGCTGGATCAGCACGCCGTGCGCCTCCTTGGGATGCAGAAACACCTCACGCCAGCGCTGGTCCCGGACGTTCAGGCCGTGGAGCCGGTAGCCGCGCTCGGTCAGCCTGGCCACGGCGGCGTCCAGGTCGTTGACGTGGAAGTTCAGGTGGTGGACGCCGCCTCTGCCGCGGGTCAGCTCGAAGAAGCTGTCGAAGAAGTCCGAACCGGCCAGCGGCTCCATCAACTCGACCTTGCCACCGCCCTCATAGGTGAGCTGCAGAGTGCGGTAGCCGCTCGAACGGTTATCGCCACCGCCGCCCAGGTGACGGCCCCCGAGCAGGTCGCGATAGATCGGCAGCAGGTCCCGGATACGCGGCGCCGCCACGGCCGTGTGATCGAAGGTCACCTCTAGCCCGTCCAGTTCCAGGTCCACACTGACTCCCTTCCTAGAATTCGATTCTAGATCTTAGCGGAGCGTCCCGCACTCTTGACGTGGGGCGTTGTGAGGAGCAGCATTTCAGAAATGGATTCTAGAGCTACCTTCTAGAACTCATGACGGGGGCCTGTACGACGAGAGAGGCGAGTCATGAGACTGTCCTACGTCCGCGAACTCGACGAGTACCCCACCGGCGCCCGGCGCATGAAAATCCTCACGATGGCCGTGCTCGCCATCCTCATCGGGTCCTACGAGGCGCAGATCGCGCCGGTGGTCCCGCTGCTGCTCAAGGACCTGCACATGACGCTGGCCACCTACGGCGCCGTGTCGGGCGCCGCCGCCATCGCCGGTGCGATCGCCTCCATCCTGGGCGGACGGCTCACCGACCGGCTCGGCCGGGTGCGGCTGCTGGTTCCCCTGATGATGCTCACCGCCGTGTGCTGCTTCGTCATGACGCTCGTGCACAGTCCGCGCGACCTGCTGCTCGCCCGCATCCTGCTGGCGTTCGTGGACGGCGTGGCCATGGCCAGCACCGCGCCCCTGGTACGCGACTTCTCGCCGCGGCTCGGCCGGGCGCAGGCGTTCGGCTTCTGGACCTGGGGACCGGTCGGCGCCAACTTCCTGGCCGCGGCCATCGCGGGCTGGACGCTGCCGATCTTCCACGATTCGTGGCGCTCGCAGTTCGTCATCATGGGCTGCTTCTCGCTGGTGATCTCGTTCGTCATCGCCTTCAACATCGCCGACCTCTCCCCCGAGCTGCGGGCCAGGATCCAGCACACCGAACAGGCCGCCACCCAGGTGGTCGACCTGAGCCAGCCGGCCCGCCTCCGCTCGCTGTTCGCCAGGCGCAACATCTGGGCGCACGTGGTGGGGATCTCGCTCTGGCTGGTGCTCTACCTCACGCTGTCGTTGTTCGGGCAGACGATGCTCGTCGGGGCGCTCGGCATCAGCACCGCTCAGGCGTCCACCATCATGGCGGCGTTCTGGAGCCTGAACCTGATCACACTGATCATCACCGGACGCCTCTCGGACCGCACACAGCTGCGCAAGCCGTTCTCACTGGGCGGCACGATCGCCGCGGTGCTCGTCACCGCCTACCTCGCCGTCTCGCTCGGGCAGGAAAGCGTCTCGACGGGCACACTCATGCTGGTGGGCGCGCTGCTCGGCGGCTCGCTCGGCGTGGCGTACGCACCCTGGATGGCCAACTACTCCGAGGACGCGGAGGACGCCGACCCGCGGCTGCAGGGCACGGCTTGGGGGCTGTTCGGGTTCCTCACCAAGGGCATCGCCGTGATCGGGCTGGTCGTCATCCCTCGGGTGGTCGAGGCCACGAACTGGCAGATTTGGCTGTTCATCTCGCTCGGCTGCCTGATCCTGTTCATACCGGCGATCGTCCTGTTCAACGGCCCATGGCGCCGACCCTCCCGCACCCCTGTCACCGTCGCCCTAGAGTCGGCCGAAGGCTGACAGCCCCCCTGAAGTCGGCTGAAGGCCGACCGCCCTCGGCGGGCCAAGCGACGACCGCCCGGGCCGCAGGGATGGCCGCAGGGATGGCCGCATTCGGGATGCCCAAGATGGCCGTCCCTGGGGGCGAAGCGTGGCCGACCAGAGGAGGCCGAAGACGACCGAGCTGTCCGCCGAGCTCGCCAGGATGCCGCTGGCGCCTGCCGCCTCGTAGACGGCTAGCGTCGCATCCACGGGGTCGGTTCAGCACCCAGACGGCCGACTATACGCACGTCACGGCGCTCAGCCACCTCCACCGGAGGAGCGTGCCCCTGGACAGACCCCAGCCACGCACAGAGGGTGGGGCCCACCGGGCCTGCCGTAACAGGTAAGAGAACGCCCAGCCACGTCCAGCGGCACACGCCCCGCACGGGGCACGCGACACACCGGGCTAGGCCTAAACCAACGGAAACAGCCCGTCACCGCCAACAACCCACACCCCGGGCGGCCCGAGCCCGGCCCGCCCGCCGTCCTCGCGCGCCAGCCGAGCCTGACCGCGCGGGTCGACACACCTCAGAAACGCCCGACCACTTCCAACGACACACACCCCGGTCCCGTACGGCGGACGAGCCGCCAAGATTCACCGGCAGCTGATGACCGCAGGCGTCCGGCCGCTGATGACCGCAGATGTCCGGGGCCGGGAGTGTCGAGGAAACTCGTGCGCTCCCGGCCGGGGCAGAAGTTAGTCGCGGTGGAGCTTGCGGTAGGTGATCCGGTGGGGGCGGGCGGCGTCCGCGCCCAAGCGCTCGATCTTGTTCTTCTCGTAGTCGGCGAAGTTGCCCTCGAACCAGAACCAGTTCGACCCTTCCTCCCACGCCAGGATGTGCGTGGCGATGCGGTCGAGGAACCACCGGTCGTGCGAGGTGATGACCGCGCAGCCCGGGAAGTCGAGGAGCGCGTTTTCCAGCGAGGAGAGCGTCTCGGTGTCGAGGTCGTTGGTGGGCTCGTCGAGCAGGAGGACGTTGCCGCCCTGCTTGAGGGTGAGCGCCAGGTTGAGGCGGTTGCGCTCGCCGCCCGACAGAACGCCGGCCTTCTTCTGCTGGTCGGGCCCCCTGAAGCCGAACGCCGCGATGTAGGCGCGGGACGGCATCTCGACGTTGCCGACCTTGATGTGGTCGAGCCCGTCGGAGACGACCTCCCAGACGTTCTTGTTCGGGTCGATGCCGCCACGGCTCTGGTCAGCGTAGGAGATCTTGACGGTGTCGCCGACGACGATCGACCCGCTGTCGGGCGTCTCACTGCCGGTGACCATGCGGAACAACGTGGTCTTGCCGACGCCGTTGGGGCCGATGATGCCGACGATGCCGTTGCGCGGCAGGTCGAAAGTCAGCTTCTCCATGAGCACCCGGTCGTCGAACCCCTTGGTGAGGTCCTCGGACCTGATCACCGTGGTGCCGAGACGCGGGCCCGGCGGGATCTGGATCTCGTCGAAGTCGAGCTTGCGGTGCTTGTCGGCCTCGGCCGCCATCTCCTCGTAGCGCTGCAGACGCGCCTTGCTCTTGGTCTGGCGGGCCTTCGGGTTGGAGCGGACCCACTCAAGCTCGTCTTCGAGCCGCTTCTTACGCTTGACGTCCTTCTGCCCCTCGACCTTGAGGCGCTGCGTCTTGGCCTCCAGGTACGTGGAGTAGTTGCCCTCATAGGCGTAGGCGCGGCCGCGGTCGAGCTCCAGGATCCACCCGGCGACGTTGTCGAGGAAGTAGCGGTCGTGGGTGACGGCGAGGACGGTGCCCGCGTATTTCTCCAGGTGCTGCTCCAGCCACTGCACACTCTCGGCGTCGAGGTGGTTGGTGGGCTCGTCGAGCAGCAGGAGATCGGGGGCCTCCAGCAGCAGCTTGCACAGGGCGACACGGCGGCGCTCACCACCGGACAGCGTGGTCACATCGGCGTCGGGCGGCGGACAGCGCAGGGCGTCCATGGCCTGCTCGAGCTGGCTGTCGACGTCCCACGCGTTGCGGTGCTCAAGCTGGTCCTGCAGCTTGCCCATCTCGGCGAGCAGCTCTTCGCTGTAGTCGGTGGCCATCTGCTCGGCGATCGCGTTGTAGCGCTCGAGCATCTCCAGCGTCTCGGCGACACCCTCCTGGACGTTGCCCAGGACGGTCTTCTCCTCGTTGAGCGGGGGCTCCTGCTGGAGCATGCCCACGGTGAAGCCCGGCATAAGTTTGGCGTCGCCATTGGACGGCTGCTCCAGGCCGGCCATCATCCGGAGCAGCGTCGACTTTCCGGTGCCGTTCGGACCCAGGACGCCGATCTTGGCTCCGGGCAGGAACGACAGCGTGACGTCGTCAAGGACAACCTTGTCGCCGTGCGCCTTGCGCACGCGCTGCAACGTATAGATGTACTCCGGCATGGCATCTAGCTTAGGGGCTCTCGACCCGGGCTTCCGCCGCTCCACCGGACGGTCATGAGACGGCAGGCGCCACATCGGATAGTGGGCGATCTCCGGCGACAGTTTCGGTCGTCGGGATCCATGCTCGGTGACGGCCTCGGTCGTCGGGACCCATGCCCGGTGACGGCCTCGGTCGTCGGGACCCATCCCCGACACCAGCTTCATGCGCCGGAACCCATCCCCGCCAAGAGCTCAGGTGAACGACCAGAGTCCGTTTCGCCATCGTCCACCGCCGCGTTGCGCAGTCGGCCGTCTGGAACCTCTTCCTATCAGCCGTACGTGCCACCTGACGATCAGTGTGGCCGGGCTCCACAGGGTGTCGGCCATCGGCTGCGGCGTGATCCCAAACTCGGGTCGTCGCCACGGAGACGACCTCGTCCGCCGCACCACAACCCGAGATCGGCGTACCAACCCCAACTCCTTGGGGTTGGTACGGGTGATCGTCGACGGATCGGCCAGGCCACGGGTGAGATCGGCCACCCCACCCGGCTTCACCGGCTGGATCGCATCGCCGGACACACCCCTGGCCGACCGCTGACGCGCGGAGCCGCCAGCACGGGCTGCGCGGGGTGGCCATCCGGCCGTTCAACGTGGCAGGGGCGCGGCATCCCGGCGAGCATCCCGTCCAGGGCGGGCCGACCGTCCTGCTCACCGGACAGCCCCTGGCCGACCGTTGGCGCACCGGACAACCCCCTAACTGACCGTTGACACACGCGACGCGCCGCCCCCTCACCGGACGCGCCCCTGGCCGACCGTTGGCGCACCGGACAACCCCCTAACTGACCGTTGGCACACGCGACGCGCCGCCCTCCTCACCGGACATGCCCCTGGCCGACCGATGGCGCGCGCGGGATGCCGTTCTCGACGAGTTGCTTGTGCACTTCGACCAGGCGACTCGACGCGCAAATGGTCAGATCAATCGAAGGCGGCGCACTCCTGTCATGGTCGGCGCGGGCATGAAGTCCACGGGGTCGTTCGGATCGGTGCGCAGGGGGTTGAACCGGTCGAGCAGGATGTTCAGGGCGACCCGTCCCTCCAGCCGGGCCAAGGGGGCGCCCAGGCAGAAGTGGATGCCGCGGCCGAAGGCGAGATGCGGGTTGGGGTCGCGACCGGGGTCGAAGACGTCGGGGTTGGGGAACTGCCGAGGGTCTCTGTTGGCCGGTCCGGGCCAGACCATGATCAGTTGGTCGGCCGGTATCGTCACGCCGCCGAGTTCGGCTTCGCGGGTGGTGGAGCGGCCGAGGGCGGCGAACGGGGTGAAGAAGCGGAGAGATTCCTCGATGACGGCCGGGACCAATTCGCGGTCAGCCCGTACCTTGTCCTGCTGCTCGGGAAAGGCGTCCAGGCAGAGCACCGTGTTGCCGAGGAGCATTGTCGTGGTGATGTGTCCAGCGAGCAGGAGGATGATCGCGAAGTTGACCACCTGGACGTCGGGAAGGCGTTCGCCGTCCACCTCGGCCTCCACCAGCCTGGTGAGCAGGTCCGCACGCGGCTGCCGTTTGCGCTCTGCGGCATGGCCAGCGAGATAGGCGGACATTTCATGCCAGGGTCGTAGTGAGGCCTGAATGTCCGCGTTCTGTTCCTCTGTGGGCTTGGAGAGTGAGATCTTGGCGTCGCGCTGAAACAGCGCATCAGCCCACTGTTTGAACAGGGCGCGATCGCTGCTGGGCACACCCAGCAGTTCGGCGATGACGATGACCGGAAGCGGGTAGGCGAGATCGGTCACGAGTTCGAGCTGGCCGCGTTCTTGCGCCTCGTCGAGCAGTTCGTGGGTGAGGGCGGCGATCCTCGGCTCGAGATCCGCGACGACCTTACGGGTGAAGGCGCTGCTGACCAGCTTGCGCAGCTTGCCGTGCTCCGGCGGGTCGATCTGGGTGATGAAACCCTCCATCGAGAATTCCTCGGCGGCAGGCATCAGGCTCTTGGGAATCACCCGCATGGTGTCGGAGGAGAACGTCGCCGGGTCCCCGAGGACCTCCTGTAGCTCCGGGTAGCCGTAGACGTTCCACATTCCGATGTCGGCGTCGTACTCGACCGGCTGACCCGCTCGCGGCCCGTGCAGCCAGAAGTGCTGTTTGGGGATGTTGTACCTCTCGACGATGTCGGCCATCGCCTCTCCCTTGGTAGTGGATCCGTTTTCGGTTGGGGATCAGTTCTTGAAAGATCGAGATGTACTTCCCTGGCCACCCGGGGACGGCCCGAGGTCAGGTAGATGCGGCCATCTACATACGGCCGCCTGTCTCTCCCCGCTGCGGCGAGCACCTCAGCCGGGAAGACGCGTGCAGCTGCATCCGTGCTGGATCCCGGCGCGCGACGTCGCGGTGGACTCCGCGACGATCTCCGTGGACATGCGCGGCGAGAGCGATTTCGTGACATCGGCGCGCTTAGAGCAGGGATCGGTTTTCGCTGGCCACGTTCAGTAGCGCTGACACAGGACGCCTGGGGCCGATAACGGACGTGGTAGCGCCGTACCGGGATCTTGTGGTGGTACGTGGGCCCTGTGGTGGTACGTGACTCCTGTGGTGGTACGTGAATCCTGTGGTGGTACGTGGGCCCTGCGGTGGAACGTGAGTCCTGTGGTGGTACGTGAGTCCTGCGGTGGAACGTGGGCCCTGCGGTGGTGCGCAGATCCTGCCGTGATGCCGGAAATATATGGAAATACGTTGATCTTGCAGTAGCGCCGTTAACGTGCCTAAGTGCGTTGATTATTCATTAGCGCCGCTATTGTTCGCTGGCGCGTTGATCGTACGTTGGCGAGCGGATCACGCTTTGGTGCGTGGGTCGCCTGGTGATGCCGCGAGCCTGAGGAAATACGTTGGTCCCGCGGCGGTGCGTGATGAAGGGCACATGCGCTACGCATCCGAGGTAGGGGTTCCATCGCTCACGTAGTGGTCGCTGAGGATTCTCCGTGGCGAACGACTCTCTCTCATCCCCACAGGTAGAGGATGTCGACAAGTGTTCAGGTCACCCCCTCATCGGCATGCCGCTGAAGTGGACCCTTTCCCGCGTTCATTTAGCGCTCCGATCCTCGTGACCCGACTTCTCGCGATAGTCCTGCCAGCGCAGAAGGAACTCGTTCGTGTCGTGCTCAATGAAGGCGAAGAACTCCCGAGACTCCTCCAGCCGCGCTCGCTGGTCGGGCCGGCTCTCGCCGACGATCGACAACCCGAAGTCCAACGTTTCCAGGCCGAATCCCACCCCGCCCAGCTGAACCCTCAGGACGTGTTCCCATCCCCCGCCGGCTATCTGGTAACGGTGCTCACGGCTTGACGTGGGAACACGCTCGATCATCCCGGCGCCCTCAAGCTGTCTGGCCACCGTGCTGATCGCGGTCTTGCTCACGTCGAGCTGCGCGGCCAGATCAGTGAGCGACTGGTACGAGGGGTCGCAGATCATCAGCCACGCATACACGCGGCCCATCGTCCGCGTCCCGCCCAAACGCTCCATGACCAGACCCATTCGGTCGACGAACTCGGTCTCCTGCGGCTCCATCTATGCGAACTCCGACGTTATCGTAAAGTACGTACTTGACGAAGTGTATGCATTGCCTCGCCGTGTAGCAACAGTCCGAAGGACGCATACAAAGCCCCCGGCTTGGGCGCTGGGCTCAGATTGCGGGCTGGAGGATTGCGGGTTCGACGTCAGATGGCGACCTCTTCAGGAGCACGCCAGGTAGCGGGCCGCAGAGGTCGAGCGCGACATCACACGGCAACCTTTCCAGGAGGACATCAGGTAGCACCCCGCTAAAGTCCCAATACGACGTCAAGCAGCAGCCTTCAGGAAGGGCGTCACGCCAGGAGGGCATCACGCGACGAAGCCTTCGGGAGGACGTCACGCAGCGGGATCTTCGGGAAGACGCCAGGCAGCGTGCTGCAGAAGTCTGGTGTGACGCCACACGACGACCTCCCCAGAAGGACATTAGGCAGCAGCCCGCCGAAGCCCCGCCACGACGCCAGGTGGCAGGCGGCAGGCGGCAGGCCCATGACTAGGGATCAGGTGACGAGGGCTTCGGGAAGATGTCAGGCGGCGGGGTCTTCAGGGAGGGCGGGTGGAGGTGGTTGGACGACGGGGACGCAGACTCGGTCGCGGCCGAGTTCTTTAGCGCGGTACAGCGCCAGGTCGGCGGCGGCGAGGAGTTCGATCAGGTCGTCGCCGTGGACGCTCATCAAGGCCACGCCTGCCGAGATGGTGACCGAGATCATCGCGTCGTCCGCCGGGACGGACATGCGGCCGATGCAGTAGCGGAGGCGTTCGGCCACTCGGCGGGCCTCGTGGATGTCGGCGCGCGGTAGGAGGACCACGAACTCCTCTCCACCGAAGCGGCCCACCACGTCGTAGTCGCGCAGTTGGCTGCGGATAGTGGCCGCGACGCCGACGAGAACCTGATCGCCGGCCAGATGGCCATGGGTGTCGTTGACCCGTTTGAAGTGGTCGATGTCGATGATCAGGAGGGCGAGCGTCTCGCCGGTGCGGCGGGCGCGGACGATCTCGGTGTCGGCCTCTCGCTGCCAGGCGGCGGCGTTCAGCAGGCCGGTCTTGGCGTCGGTGCGGGCCGCCGCCTGGAGCTGGGCGTGCAGGAGGCTGCGCTGGAGGAGGACGACCGGCGGCAAGGCGAGGAGCAAGAGGGCGAGGTTGAGCCCGCAGGCGATCGCGACCGTGACGCCGAGGCAGAGCTCCACGACGTCAAGGAGCACGTTCTCCCTGTCCCAGAGCACCTCGCGCCAGGAGATGTCGGGGTTGGCGGTGTGTGCCGCGATCGCGATGAGGATGGTGTTGAGCAGGGCGAAGAGCACGGCGGAGCCGATCGCGCAGAGGATCGGGAGTCCGTTGCCCCGCGAGAGCACCGCCGAGTCGGGTACGAGCCAGTGGAACGTCACGGACGCCGTGCAGGCCGCCAGCCCGATGACCGCCGCACTGCACACCCGGCGGTAGAGGACCGTCGCACGGACCCGCCATTGCAGCAGGACCTGCAGCACTATCGGCGCGAACAGCGAGTAGACCGGCGGCAGCAGCAACGCCACCGGCAACCACCACGCGGACAGCAGGTCGCGGGAGACACCGGCGGGCATGCCCAGACGCCTGGTGGCCTCGATGCAGACCGCGCCGCAGCCCATGAGAGCGGCGAACGTCAATAGCTGCGGCCACCGGAGTTCGGTAGATGTCGTGAAAAAGACGGTTGCGGCGAGATTCAGGATGACGATCCCGCTCAGGTAGTAAAGAAGCGGACGACGTTGTCCGAGCAGTGGCCAACGGCCGGCCAGCGTTGAAACACCGTTGCGAGGCTTGACCGAGGCGTGACTGGTCGCCGCCATCTCGTCCCCTCCCTGACTAACGATGTGTAACACATTAATTGCGGAGTGTGCGTTGCGCGATGGGAACCAACTACGTTTGACGTTGTGACCACATACGTGCTGTAGTCGGCGAATGACCCGCTCACTCCGCGAGTGGACCGTGTTGAAAGGAGCAGCCATGGTGCAGGGCGTGACCTGGACCTGAGAGACGCTCTAGCAATCTGACACCCCGGCAACACCATCGGCCGAATTTTCGGTGCCACCCCGTGGGGCTTCATGGCATCACCGCGTACGGCCGGTGACCCCTCCCTTCCTTCCCGCTCTCACCTGCGGGCGCATGAGCGGGCACCGGCTTGATCGACCGATGCTCCGCTCATGCGTGAGCCGTTGTGCAGCAGAGCCCGCTACGCCGCCGCTCGGTCCTGGCTCGCTACGCCGCCGCTGCTCGATGCTGGCCCGCTACGCCGTCGCCACTCGGTCCTCGCCCGTTATGGCGCCGCCAGGTCCTCGCCCGCTACACCGCCGCTCGCTCCTGGTCCGTTATGCCGCTGCTCGCTCCTCCGTCGGCCAACCAGCGTCCTCCGCCTCGGTCTCGTTGTCGTCGGCACCCAGGATCCGTACGGTCGCGCCGCCGCTCCTGCCTGCCGGAGACGGAGCACCTCGGGACTGGGACCGCGTCGACGCCGCCCTTGCTGACGTGACATCTGTTGACGCCGCAACTGTTGACGCGGTGCTGGTTAGTCCGGCGCCTGGCGCAGAGCCAGTTGATGCGGCATCTGCTGACGCCGCACCCCTTGATGCGGCAGCCGTTGATACCGCACCTATCGACGCCGCAGCCATTGGCTCGGCGTGGGTGGGTGCGAGATCGGTTGACGAATCACCGGTGGGCGAGGTGGCGCTCGGTGAAGAGGCGGAATGCTTGGTGTTGGGCTGCTTGGTGGCTGCGGGGCCGCTCCGCTTGGTGGCGGCTCCCGTAGCGGGGCTTTCGAGGGCGCGGGTGCTACGGGAGCCGGTGCCGAGCACGCTGGCGGATATCTGGTCCTCGATGCTGCGAGTCGGCGCATGCCCCTCCTCGGACGTGCCGCTCTCCTCGGACGTGTGGGGCGGTGAAGCCGGGTGGTTCTGCTGTGATGCCGTGCGGTTCCCCGGTGCCAGCACCTCGTCTGCCAGCACCGGCCCGGTCGGCCTGGCCGCGGCGACGTCTAGCGGCTCCGCTGGACGGTCAGGGCCGCGCTTCTGCTCCTCCGCGACGCGGGGGGCGGAGCCTTCATCCATCCGGGCATCTACTCGGGCGGTCACCCGGGTTGTCGTGAGGCGGTCGGGGGCGGGCTTGGCGCCCATGGCCCAGTCCTGGGTTTCCTCGTCCAGGCGGTCGCGCATCTCCTTGCTCACCGAGCCGGTGCCGCCGCCGCGCTCCGGCTTGGCGAAGACGCCTGTGCCCCAGCGCAGGTCGTGGCCCACCGAGCTGGCCTCGACCTCGGGCATGAAGCGCCGGTCGCCCTCGGGGCCGAACTCTCTGATACGGAGTTTGCCGGAGACGACCACGGGCTGTCCTACCTGCACGGATTTGGCGACGTTGTCACCGAGGGCACGCCAGCAACGGACCGCGAAGCACACTCGCTCCCCGTCGGCCCACTGTCCGGTCCTCTTGTCGAAGTAACGGTGGGTGGTGAGCACCCGGAGTGAGGTCACCCTGGCACCGTCGTCGAAGCTGTATTGGCGTGGCTCTGCTGCGACGTTGCCGGTGAGTGTGATGTAGATGTCGTTCATCCCGTTGCCTCCACTGTGGCGGGCGGGGTGCCCGCGGCCTGGGAGTACGGTGCCTCAGGTAGGCGTGGGCGGGCGGGGCCGAACGGGGTTCTGTGGATAGCGTCGCCTTGAGGACAGTTGCCTGTGGACGAAGCCACCTCTGAGGTGACTGCCCGTGGACAAGTCACCCCTGTGGGAACTGCCCGTGGAATGGGGCCATCCCTGGGACGGCTTCCCGTGGAGCGAGGCGGTCTCTGGGACGGCTTCCCGTGGAGAGAGCCGCCCCTGTCGTAACTGCCCGTGCACGAGGCTGCCCCAAGACGGCTGCCCGCGAAAGAGGCCAGGCGAGCGCTCCGAAAGACGACCACGCACAGCACCGTGAGAAAACCGACCACGCACAGCACCGCGAGAAAGTCGACCGCACTCAGCGCCGTAAGAGAAAAGCCACCCAGCCTACTGAGGACTCAGCCGGACAGCCCACGCATGGCGCTGTAGAAGGCGTGGTGGCGGCTCAGTTCGCGTTCCACCGGCTCCACCACCATGGTCTCCGACACCGCCGCCACCCGACGGCGCATCTCCCGTTCCAGGCGTTCGCGTTCCCTCGATGCCCCGAGTACGACGAAGTTGCGTGACGCGATGCCCGACAGCGCCCCCAACCCCAGTACGGAGGCCATCATCAGCCCCACCCAGGGCAGCGCGGCGCTGTCGCCGAGCAGTTGGAGGGACGGGGGGAGTTGGCCGGGGACGGTCAGCCCCACCGCCAGCCAAGCGAGTCCGCCGATGAAGGCGCCGACCAGGAAATACTGCCAGATCTTCAGGATCCGCCACCAACCCGGCACCCGGTCGAGCTCCGGCGCGACCTCCGTGAGGTCCTCGGTCAGCACCTTGGGCAGCTGGCTGGAGCGGGAGCGGGCCGCGCGGTGCACCGCCGTACGCCACACCGGGTGCATCCCGACCGACAGCCCGTCGGCGAGTGCCTGGACGGCGTTGGACACCTCGGCGGCCTGCGCGCTCACCGAACCGGTCGTGATGCCGCGGATCTCGTCGCTGACATCCTCCAGGCGCAGCGACTTGAGCGGGTCCGGACGGAACTTGGCCAGCCAGCGCGGGTACGGCCAGCCCACCCAGCGGCTCGACCGCTCGGCGTAGACGTTCTCCATGGCCTCGCCCACGGCCGGAACGCCCACGGCGTCGCAGAGCGCGTCCGTCAGGCCGAGCCTGCGGGCCTCGTCGACCGACGCCGGCGCGGAGAGGGCCTCGCCGACCGGCATGGTCTCGGTGAGACGCCGCTCCAGCCGGCGCAGGTCGGCTTCGATCTTGTGGATGGCCGCCCGCCGCCGGGAGACCGCGCCCGAGATGACGCTCTTGAGGCTGTCGATGCCCCGGCCGCTGACCGCCGAGGTGGGTACCACGCTGGGATGTTCGACGCCTTCGCGGCGGAGCAGGTCGTTGAGGTCGATGACCAGCTCGGCGAGCTCCTCGGTGGACAGCTTGTCGGCCTGGTTGAGCGCGAACACGGTCATCGCGTCGTGCCCGGCCAGGTCGGTGACGTAGCGCCGGTGCGTGGAGGCGTCCGCGTACTTCTGCGGGTCGAGCACCCACACCACCAGGTCGGCCAGGCCGATGAGCCGGTCGGCCTCGGTGTCGGTGAGTGCCCGGATCGAGTCGTGGTCGGGCAGGTCGAGCAGGATCAGCCCGTGGAGCTGGCTCTCACCCTTGTCCAGCGCGCTGGCGCGGGCGAAGCGGTGGCGCCACTGGATCTGCAGCCAGTCGAGCAGCGGCGCGGCGCCTTCCAGCCCCCAAACGCAGGCGTGGGTACGGGCCGTGGTGGGCCTGCGTACGCCCGTCGGCGAGAGCTCCAGCCCGGAGATCGCGTTGAACAGCGACGACTTCCCGCTGCCGGTGCCACCGGCAAGGGCGACCACAGTGTGCTCCGACGACAGCTTGAGCCGGTCGCCGGCCCGCGTCAGCAGCGCGCTCGCCTCGGAGAGCACCTTCTGGTCGAGCCGACCCGGCCCGAGCTCAACGACCTTGGTCAGGGCGGTCAGCCGCGGAGCCAGGCCCGGCCTGGTGGTGACGGCGGTCATCGAGCGACCTCGAGGTTGTACGTCGCCTGGTAGAGGCGGGTCGCGGTGGACTCGTCGGGTATCCCGGCCGAGTCGAGCGCTTGCACGTAACGCATGGATTCCTCGTCGAACAGCATGCCGATCCTGGCTCGCAGGTCACTGAGTGCCTTGGCGCCGATGCCGCGCAGCGACTCGGCGCCGAGCAGGGCATTGACCAGCCGGTGCGGCAGGCCTTCGACGGTGCCGCCGCTGAACATCGCAACCATGAAGATCAACGATAGCGAGTCGGCATCGAACGACACGAACTTGGACACCGACCGCTTGGCCACACCCTCCGTGCGTACGAGCTCCGTCACGTGCTCCTGCCAGGCGGAGATGGCCCGGGTGGCATGCCGTACGAGCTCGTCGGAAGGCCGTTCGAGGCCCGCCCCGATCGTGCCGCCCACCTCCGAGCGGTGCCGCCAGCGGGCGACCACCTCCTCGGCGGCGCGGTGGGCGGCGGCGACGATCACCGACTCCAGACCGGCGCGCAGCGCCGCGCGGAACGCCGTGACGCGCTCGGGCGCCTGCCTGCTCGACCTGCCCCGCTTGCGGAACTGGATCGTGCGCATGAGGTCGCCGGACCCGGCGAAGTCCTGCCAGCGGGCCAGCACCTCACCGTGGACGAGCATGCCGTTCCTGGTCGCCTTGTCGATCTCGGCGAGCGCGCTCATGTAGGCCGCCTCCACGTCCGCGCGCAGCTCGGTGCGGAACGCGACCTGCCCCTCCAGATGCCTGGCCAGGGCGGGGACGCGGGTACGGAAGCTGTCGAGCACACCGTTGAGCGTCTCGTGTACGGCCTGCGCGCGGCGGTCCTCGTCGACGGAGAGCTCGGCCAGCCAGAGGCGCAGATCGGTCATCTCATGATCGGGCAGCCTGCCGTCGACGACCTTCGTCTCGCCGATGACGAACCGGTCGACCTCGCCCAAGCCGTATTCGGTGAGCATCCGGATGAAGTGCTTCAGTACGACCTCACGCGCCTTCGGCTGGACCCGTGAGAGCACGATGGCCAGCCGGGCACCGCGCTCCTTGGCCAGCCGCAGGAGGTTCCAGGCGGGGGCGTCGGCGTAGCGGGCGGCGGTGGTCACGAAGATCCACAGGTCCGCGGCGTCGAGCATGCGGTGGGCGATCTCGTGGTGCTCCTCGACGACCGAGTCGATGTCGGGGGTGTCGAGCAGCGCGACGCCCTGCGGCAGCTTCTCGGTCGCGACCACGACCAGGCTGCCGATGCCGTCCTCGGGCGACGGCTTGTCGATGCGCCGCATGCCGCCGAGCAGGTCGCCCTTGGTGAACCACTGCCGGTCGTCCGGGTGGCAGACCAGCACGGGGATGCCGGTGGTGGGCCGTCGTACGCCGGTGCGGGAGATGTTCTTCTCGGCGAGGGAGTTGACCAGCGTGGACTTGCCCGCGCCGGTCGAGCCCGCGACCACGATGAGGGCGGGCGCGGTGTTCGTCCGTACTCGCGGGAGCACGTAGTCCTTGAGCTGGGCGAGCAGGTCGGCGCGGGCCTGCCTGGCCTCGGCCGCGCCCGGCAGGTCCAGGCCGAACCGCAGGTCGGACACGCTCTCGCGGAGCGCGTCGAGCGCCGCCGTCAGCGCGGCGACCATCTCGGGGGGCAGCGGCTCGACCCGCCGGGCGGGGGGCCGCGCGGCCTGCTCCGCGCCGACGGGCTCCGCAGGAGCCACGGGCTCAACCGGCTCAGCGTGTACGGCCTGCGCGTCCGAGACTTGTTCGGCCCGCGCGTCATCCGAATCCTGTCCGGCCTGCGAGTCGTCTGAGCCCTGTTCGGCCTGCGGGTCCGGGAAGTGCCACGCGGACGGCTCCGGGCGGACATCCGCCGACCCCTCAGGCTCGTCATCAGCGAGGCGAAGGTCGTCGTCCGCGGGCTCATCGCCCCCGGGATCGGCCAACGCGGCCGACTCCACCAACTCGGCCCACGCCTCAGCCTCCGACAACGCCTCGGCATCGCCCGAAGGCTCCTCGTCGAAAGACGCCTCGGCAACACCAAGAGCCTCTTCGTCAGACAGCGCTTCAGGCTCGTCCGACGGCTGCTCATCGGACGGCGCCTCAGGCTCATCAGTCGGTGGCTGGTCAGACGACACCTCAGCCTCGTCGGAGGGCTCGTCTGACGACGCATCAGCCTCGTCAGACGGCTCGTCGCCGGACGGCGACGCCCCGAGCTCCGCCGGCTCGCCGGGCGACTCCCCAGCCGAGCCCGAGCCCGAAGCCTCCTCGTCAGCAGCGGATGCCGCCGCCGGCGCCGCGGACTCGTCCGTGAAGGCGCGGAAGCTCAACGTCTGCTCCCCGGGCGACTCCTGCCGCCCGTCATCCATGGCCGTGTTCACGGCAGACGCTCCGCTCTGACCATCTCGACCTCCTGGCCGACCCTTACGACGTCGCCGACGATGACGATCGCCGGCGGCCGTATACCAGCCGCGGACACGCGGTCGGCCACGCTGGAAAGTGGAGCCACAACCGCCCGCTGGGTCGGAAGAGTACCGTCCTGTACCACCATTACGGGAGTCTCCGGAGGGCGTCCATCTCTCAGGAGTGCCTCGGCCACTTTCGCCAGCCTCTCGACGGCCATCATGAGCACCAGCGTGCCCTGCGAACGGGCCAGCCCCGGCCAGTCGACGGTCGACCGGGCGTCGTCCGGCGCGACGTGCACGGAGATCACGTGAAACTCCTGGCTGACCCCGCGATGCGTCACCGGGACCCCGGCCGAGGCGGGCACCGCCACGGCGCTGGTGATGCCGGGAACCACGAGCACCGGGATGCCCGCCTGGGCGCAGGCGATCATCTCTTCGCCGCCGCGCCCGAACACGAACGGGTCGCCGCCCTTGAGCCGGACCACGAACTTGCCCTGCCTGGCCCGGTCGACGAGCAACTCGTTGATGGTCTCCTGCGACAGGGACCTGCCGTAGGGGACCTTGGCGGCGTCGATGAGCTCGACGTCGGGCGCCAGCTCGTCGAGCAGGGCGCGGGGCGCGAGCCGGTCGGCGACCACGACGTCGGCCTGCGCGAGCAGCTGCCGGCCGCGCACGGTGATCAGCCCGGGATCGCCGGGGCCGCCGCCGACCAGGGCCACTCCGACGGGCTTGGTGCGGCTGCGGCGGGCGTCGACCGTGCCGTCGCGCAGCGCGCCCACGACCGCGTCCCTGATGCCGGCCGCCCTGCGCGGGTCGCCGCCGGCGGTCACGGCCACGGTGATCTCGTCCACCCGCCCGGAGGCGGGCGTCCAGGCGGCGGAGGCGTCCTTGTCGTCGGCGCGCACGCACCAGATCCGCTTGGCCTCGGCCTCGGCCGCGACGGCGGTGTTGACGGACTTGTCGTCGGTGCACGCCTGGACGAGCCAGGCTCCGTCGCAGTCGCCGACCTCGTAGGGGCGGGCGTGCCAGGTGACCCGGCCGGTGGCGATCAGGTCGTCGAGAGCGGGGGTGACGCTCGTGGACACCACGGTGACCTCGGCGCCTGCCTCCAGCAGGGCGGGCACCCTCCGCTGCGCGACGCGCCCGCCGCCCACGACGAGGACCCTGCGCCCGGAAAGCCGCAGGCCGAGGAGGTAGGGGCCCATGCTGGGGAATCTCCCGTTCGCGAAGCTTGGTGTGTTAAGAGGTAAACCTACCGGGTCTTACCGAGAGATTTATCGGCCGTCAAGGAGCGGCTGGTGAGGATCCCAGCGGGGCCCGCCATTATCGTCCCTCCGGCGTCTGGCCATCGCTGACAGCGCCTCAAGGATAACCCGGTTCCCGAGGAACGCGGTGATGTCCGCGTGATCGTACGGCGGAGCCACCTCGACCACCTCCATGCCGGCCACCGGCAGTTCGTAGCAGATCCGCCGGACCGAGTCGAGGAGCTGCCTGGCCGACAGCCCGCCCGGCTCGGGGGTGCCGGTGCCGGGGGCGTGACCGGGGTCGCAGACGTCGATGTCGACGGACAGGAAGATCTGGTCGCACTCGTCGAGCGCGATGCCGAACGCCTCCGTCAGGCACTCTTCGAGCCCTCGGGTGACGATCTCGGTCATCTCGTACGAGCGCATGTTCTGCTCGGCCATCCAGCCGAGCGTCTCGGGACCCGGCCAGTAGCCGCGCAGCCCGATCTGCAGGAACCGGTCGCCGCGGATGGCGCCGGACTCGATGAGGCGGCGCATGGGCTGGCCGTGGCCGTACAGGTGGCCGAAGGCGATGTTGCCCGTGTCGGCGTGCGCGTCGAAGTGGATCATCGAGGTCCGGCCCGGCTCGTACGCCCTGGACGTGCCCCTGGCGTCGGGCAGCGCGACCGTGTGGTCGCCGCCCAGGACGAGCGGCACGGCCCCGGAGGCGGCGACGCGGTGGACCGCGTCCTCGATGGCGGCCAGTGAGGACTCGACGTCGCCGGAGTAGCACTCGACGTCGCCCGCGTCGAGCACGCGCAGGTCCCGCAGCGCGTCGACGCGCAGGGCCAGACTGGGCCTGGAGCCGTCGTGCGGCAGGTAGCAGGCCTGGCGCAGGGCCATCGGGCCGAACCTGGCCCCGGGACGGTTGGAGGTGCCACCGTCGAACGGAGCCCCGATGATCACAACGTCGGCCCCCGCGTACGTCGCGGGGTCGCCGACATCGCACCGCTCGACGCCGAGGAAGGTGACATCGGGGCCGTACATGGGGCCGTATCTCGACATGGCCCCATCATCACACGTGTTTTTCGGTCACTCCCGCCGAGTCGAAGGTGGCGACCTCGTGCATGACGCGTACGGCGGCGCAGACGAGCGGGTAGGCGAGCAGCCCGCCGGTGCCCTCCCCCAGCCGCAGCTCCAGGTCCACCATGGGGCGCAGGCCGAGGTGTCCGAGAGCGGCGGTGTGGCCCACCTCGGCCGAGCGATGCCCGGCGACGCAGTGGTCCAGCGCGGCGGGGTCGAGCGCCGCGGCCACGAGGGCGGCCGCCCCGGCGATGACTCCGTCGAGGATCAGCGGCACGCGGGCCGCGGCGCCGCCGAGGATGAAGCCCACCAGCGCCGCGTGCTCGAACCCGCCCACGGCGGCCAGGGCCCGCAGGGCGTCGTTGGGCAGGGACATGACGGAGTTGACGCCGTTCACCCGGAGCGCCTCACGGATCACGCTCACCTTGCGGGCGTGCGTCTCGTCGTCGATCCCGGTCCCCCTGCCCGTCACGTCGGCCGGGTCCCGGCCGGTGAAGGCGGAGATCAGCGCGGCGGAGGCGGTGGTGTTGGCGATGCCCATGTCGCCGGTGATCAGGCAGCGGGCGCCGCCCGCCACCAGCTCGCGGGCCACCGAGATGCCGGCTTCCAGAGCTTGTACGGCCTGATCCACTGTCATGGCCGGCCCCGCCGCCAGGTCGGCCGTACCGTAGCCGATCTTCCGCTTCACCAGGCCCGGCGCGTCAGGCAGGTCCGCCGCGACGCCCACGTCGACCACGGTCACCGTCGCGCCGACCTGCTTGGCGAAGGCGTTGGCCACCGCGCCGCCCGACAGGAAATTGGCCACCATCTGGATCGTGACCTCCTGCGGCCACGGGGTGACGTTCCGGGCGTGGACGCCGTGGTCGGCCGCGAAGATGGCCAGGGCCGCCGGGGTCGGCATGGGCGGCGGGGTGGTGCCCGCGGCGCCCGCCAGACGTACCGCGACCTCCTCCAGCGCGCCGAGCGAGCCGCGCGGCTTGGTGAGACGGTCCTGGTAGGCCCGAGCGTCGGCGATGGCGCGCGGGTCGGCGGGGTGAATCGCGGCGAGCGTCTCAGCGAGCACGGCTTACCTCCGGGTAGGGGGTCAGGGGACCAGTTGGAGCGCTTCCTCGTAACGGTCGATGACGACATCGGCCAGGGTCTCGCAGTCGCCGATCACCTCGGCGCAACGGATGTCGAGATCGGGGTGGCCGGCGCCGTAGGCCAGCGCCTGCGCCCACACGCGCTCCAGCATCCCGCCCGCGAACAGCAGGTACGGGACGACGATCACCCGCTTGGCGCCCAGCCGGCGGCAGCGCTCGAGCCCGCCGGGCACCCCGGGCGGTGTGACCGAGACGAAGGCGGTCTCGACCGTCATGAAGTCGTAGGCGTGCGTCTCCCAGAACAGCCGCGAGACGCGGTGGATCTCGGCGTTGGCCGCCGGGTCGGTGGAGCCCTCGCCGACCAGGACGACCGCGGTCTCTCCCGGCTCGACGTGGAGGGGCAGCTCGATGGCCGCCGAGTCGACGGCGCGCAGCCGCGGCCGGCCGCCGACCAGCTCCAGCGGGCGCAGCTTGGGCATCTCGGTGGCGGCGTCGTTGAGGCGCTCGGCCAGCAGCGCGAGCACGCGGGGGTCGGGCCCCAGCGGGCGGCCGTAGTCGCACATGAGGGTCGGGTGGCGTTCCTGCACCCTGGCCATGGCGGCGGGGAACTCCGCGCCCACCCGGCTGAGGCTCAGCGGCAGCGCCACCAGCCGGTGGTGTCCGCGAGCGACCAGGGAGGCGACGGACTCGCTGACCCGTGGCGTGGCGCGCTCCAGATAGCCTCCGGAGACGTCGGCGGCCCGCTGGTCCAGGCGGCAACGGAGCCTGTGGACGAACCTGCCGAACTCGGCGGAGTCGGCGTCATCGTTCGAGCCCTGCCCGATGAGCAGGAGCGGGGGCTTCATTGAGGGAATCTCCGGTGCGTAGGCAAGACACGCGAGGATAACCGATGCGTGCCGGTTGAAACAGGTCACGCCACACGCGAGGGGGTCGCGTGTACGACGAAGACAGGGTCGGCCGCGGCCAGGCTATGCGATCCGTCCGGCTGAATGGTGAGCTTTGAGGCGATTATCTGCGTGCCCTCGGCACGATAGCCGTGCTCGCGGAGCCGGTCGAGCACCGCGGAGACCCGTTCGACCGTCTTAAGCGCGCAGACCAGCGTGCGCGGCCGGCGGGCGGCGCAGGCCACGATGACGTCGGCCCCGCCCCCGCCGACGAAGACGGCGTCGGGGTCGGGCAGCGGTTCGAGCGCGGGCGGCGCCTGTCCCCTGGCCAGGGCCACTTTGACGCCGTGTTCGAGCACGGTGGCGCGCAGCCGGGCGCAGGCCGCCTCGTCCCGCTCGACGGCCACGACGGCGGCGCCGAGCCGGGCGCACTCGACGGCGATCTCGCCGGAGCCGGCGCCCACGTCCCAGACCAGGTCGCCGAGCCGGGGGCCGAGCTTGGCCAGGATGTACGCCCTGACCTCGGCCGGTATCGAGCTCTCGAACGGCAGCGCCCATTCGGCCGGCCCCGGCTGCGCGCCCGCCACCCAGCCGGGTTCCCTGGCCTGGTGGAGGGGGTCGATGACGAGCACCACGTCGGGGTCCTTCCACGGCCGGGTGGTGGCCTCGCCCATGCGGCTGTGGGTGACCCGCTCATCGGGTCCGCCGATGTCCTCGCAGACGATCAGCTCGCGCGGCGTCGTCGGAGCCAGCTCGCGGGCGATGTCGCCGGGCCCGACGCCGGGCGCGACCAGCAGGGCCACCTTGGGGTGCGCCCGGCAGGCGTTGACGACCCGGTTGAGCTGGTGCGGGCCGGCCGGGGCGACGACGAGCGCGTCCTCCCAGTTGAGCCCGGCGCAGGCGAAGGCGCGGGTGACGAGCGAGGTGGCGGGGAGTACGTCGGGCTTGAGCCCGTGGGCGCGCAGCCTGCGTACCACGCCGAAGAAGCCGGGATCACCCTCGGCGACGACCACGGCGGCGCCCTGGCCCTGTTCGAAGTGGCTGTCGAGGGTCTGGAGCAGCGACCCGTCGGCCACGACCGAAGCGGTCAGCCTGAGCTGCCCGATGATGGCGTCCGGCCCCACCACGAGCGTCGCCCCGCGCAGCCGCTCGACCGCCCTGGCCGACAGCTCCGATCCGTCCCACCCGACCACTGTGATCATGCGCACCACCGCCTCACCACTAAGGGTGACGGGTGCCGCGGTGTTTCACAAAGGGTACGAACGCCTGTCCGGTATGCCTGTCCGCACGAACCACCCCGTCCTGTCCGGCCGGACCGGTGAGATCCGTCACGCCAGATCGGCCGGTGTGAGGCTGTAGACGACCAGGTCACGCCCCTGGAGCGCGTTGCGTGCTACGCCCTCGCGGACGAAGCCCGCCTTCTCCGCCACCCGCTGCGAGGCCACGTTGGTGACCGCCGCCCGCAGTTGCAGCCGTCCGAAGCCCTGCGTGACGAACAGCCAGCGGGCGATCGCCAGCACGGCCTCCCCCGCGTACCCCTGGCCGCGGGCCCAGGGCGCGGTCATGTAGCCGACCTCCGCCGATCTGTTGACCCAGTCGGCGTCCCTGAGGTCCACGTTCGCCACGAAACGGCCGCCGGCCAGCTCCTCCACGGCGTAGGCGATCCCCTGTCCCCTGATCCGGATCCGCTCGGCGGCGCCGATGAACGCGCGGGCGTCCGCCACCGTGTAGCCGCGCGGCAGCCCGGTCTCGGCCTGGGTGAGCGGGTCGGCGCCCGTGGCCGCCAGGTCCGCCACGTCGGCCTCGGCCGGCTGTCTGAGCAGCAGCCGCCGGGTACGCAGCTCGGTGCGGGGCAGCGTGTCGCACGGGACGCGGCTGTCGCCGCGCAGCAGGCCGAACATCACCAGATCGTGCGGCCCGTCGTCCTCCATCGCGGCGTCCCGGAGCACGCCTTCCCAGGTGAAGCCCGCTTTCTGTGCGACGCGCAGCGAGGCCAGGTTGTCGAGGTTGGCCGTCAGGTCGATCCTGCGCAGCTCCGTGGTGGCGAACACCCACTCGACCAGCCCGCGTACGGCTTCGGGCGCGAACCCGCGGCCCCGGTAGAGGGGGTGCACGCCGTACCCGACCTCGGTCGTTCCCGCGCCCCACGCGGTCTTGAACAGGCTGATGGCGCCCACGACGCGGTCGTCGGCGTCGGCCATCGCCAGGTGCACGCCCTGCCCGGAGCGGCGCAGCTCGTGCACGCCGGTCTTGAGCCACTGCGCGATGCCCGACACCTTGGCGGGGGTGCCGGGCGGCAGGAACTGGGCACCGGACTGCACGATCGAGCGGATCCGGTCGGCGTCCGAGACGCCGAAAGGCCGGAGCACGAGCCGCGCGGTGGTGATTCTCACACCGGGATCGAACACCCTCGGCAGGGTACACAGCCGCGATGTTTGCCCATGAAAGCGGGGGTAGGTCGCCCTAGAGAGGAGTGAGACCACCATGGAATGTGGCAGCGCCGAACACCTTGACGAGAAGCGCGAGCGCGAGAGGGGCGGCGGCCCCACGCACGCCGAGGGCGCCGAGCTCTTCGAATGGGTCAATGACACCTCTTTCCCCTCATCCAGGGAGGACCTGCTGCGGCACGCCGAGCACCGGCACGCGCCCGACGAGGTGCTGGAGCTGCTGCACTCGCTCCCGGAGCGGCAGTACCACACGATTGGGCAGGCCACGGAGGCGCTTGGGCTCAGCATGGAGAAGCGGAGGTGGTGAGTGGTGCGGCTCGACTTCATCCGGCCGCTCTATGAACGCCGCGGGCCGTACGCCTCGGTCTATCTGAGCACCCTCGCCGGGCGCGACCGCGAGAAGCACTGGCACGACCTGCGCGCCCAGCTCCGCGGCGAGGTGGACCCGGACACGCTCGACGCTCTGGAAGCGGAGGCGGCGGGCTCGGTGGCCGCGCGGGTGATGTTCGCCACCCATGGCGACGTGGTGCTGGCTGAGACGCTCGCCGAGGCGCCGGAGCTGGCCGCGTACAGTCCGCTGCCCCTGGTCACGCCCATGCTGATGCTGCGCGGGGAGAACCTGCCGCACCTGCGGGCCATCGTGGACCATTCGGGCACCGAGCTGACCGTCTTCGGCAGCGGCTCCCCCCGGCGGGCCACCGTGGCGCCCACCCCGTGGCCGCTGCACAGGACCAGCTGGGGTGGCTGGTCGCGGAAACGGTTCGAGCGCGGCATGGAGGAGACGTGGGATGAGAGCGCGAAGGCCGTCGCGCACGAGATCGACGAGCAGGTCCGGCGGCTCGGCCTCGAACTCGTCGTGGTGGCCGGTGACCCGAAGTCGCGTTCGCTGGTCTGCGATCATCTCGGTACGAAGTCCGTGGACCGCGTGATGATGGTCGAACACGGCAGCCGCGCCGACCACGAGCAGTTCGCACGAGACGTCGAGACCGCGCTCGACTCCTACCTCGACCGCCGGCGGGCGGAGCTGCTCGACCGCTACCGGGAGACCGGCGGGCCCACCGGGCTGGCCGAAGTCGCGCACGCCCTGCGGGAGGGCAGGGTGCACGCGGTGCTGATGCCGGGCAAGGTGACCAAGCCCATGTGGATCGGCGGCGGAGGCGGCACGCAGCTGGCCACCGCCCCCGAAGAGCTACGCGGCTGGGGGGTGGAGGATCCGGTGCCGGAGCGCGCGGACTCCGCGTTGACCAGAGCCGCGACCATGACGGACGCCGAGCTGTGGTTCAGCCCGGAGATCTCGGACGCGGCGGCGGTCATCAGGTACTGATGATCACTTCCAGCGTCCGCGGCCCGTGTACGCCCTCGACCCGGTTGAGCTCGATGTCGCTGGTGGCCGACGGGCCGCTGATCCAGGTCAGCGGGCGGACCGGGTCGAGCCGGGCGACCGCCTCGGGGACGCCGGCCACGATCTGGTCCGCGCGGACCACGCACAGGTGGTAGTCGGGCACCAGGGTCTGCGCCCGGCGGCCCTGGCCGGGGCCCGAGTCGAGGACGATCGTGCCGGTCTCGGCGATGGCCACCGCGCAGCCGGTGATCACCCCGTCGGCGGCGTCCAGCTCGGCCACGGAGCCGCCCGCGACGGCGCCGGGCACTTGCCACTCCGGCGGCAGCCCGTCGGGCACGACCATCCGGCGGCCGGCCACCAGCTCGGCCACCTTGCCGGGCACCTCGGCCGCGGGCAGCACGTGCACGACGGCGCGGTAGTCGTCCACCCGCTCGGCGAACAGCCCCACGAGGTCTTCTACCTGCGTGGCCGTACGGTAGCCGCGCGGGATCGTCACCTCGGGGGCGCCTGCCACGGCTCGGCGGACCCTGGCCAGGATCTCGTCACGCGCGCTCATTCCGCTCCCACCAGTCTCTGAATGATTCTTCCGGGATCTCCGGCAGGTCCCGGGTGTCGGTCCAGGCCGACAGGGGGCCCGGCAGGCGTTTCGGCACCACCTTGCGGAAGCGGGTGGCCAGGCGTTGCGCCTTCGCCAGCCGTACCTCGTCGTTGAGTATCCAGCCCGCGACGCGCATGCCCGCCCGCTCGGCCGGCGCGTGGCGGACCTTGGCGCGCAGGTCCACGAGCACCTCGGGGATGTCGATCGCGACCGGGCACACCTCGTAGCAGGCGCCGCAGAGGCTGGAGGCGTACGGCAGCGAGGCGTCCAGCTCCGACGACATGCCCCTGAGCTGCGGGGTGAGGATCGCGCCGATCGGGCCCGGGTAGACCGAGCCGTAGGCGTGGCCGCCCGCGCGCTCGTAGACCGGGCAGACGTTCAGGCAGGCCGAGCAGCGGATGCAGCGCAGCGCCTGGCGGCCCACCTCGTCGGCGAGCACGTTCGTGCGGCCGTTGTCGAGGAGCACCAGGTGGAAGTCCTGGCCCTCGGCCGAGCCGGTCCACATGCTGGTGTAGGGGTTCATGCGCTCGCCGGTGGAGCTGCGCGGCAGCAGCTGCAGGAAGACCTCGAGGTCGCGCCAGGAGGGCAGCAGCTTCTCGATGCCGACCACGCTGATCAGGGTCTCCGGCAGCGTAAGGCACATCCGGCCGTTGCCCTCGGACTCCAGCACCACCAGCGTGCCGGTCTCGGCGATCATGAAGTTGGCGCCCGAGACGGCGACCTTGCTCTTGAGGAAGCGTTCGCGCAGGTGCAGCCGGGCGGCCTCGGCCAGCGCGCGCGGCTCGTCGGTGAGGTCCGCCGGGACCGGGCGCATCTTGTCGAGGAAGATCTCGCGGATCTCGGCCCGGTTGCGGTGGATCGCGGGCACCAGGATGTGGCTCGGGAAGTCGTCGCCGAGCTGCACGATCAGCTCGGCCAGGTCGGTCTCGTAGGCGGTGATGCCCTGGGCGGCCAGCGCGTCGTTGAGCCCGATCTCCTGGGTGGCCATCGACTTGACCTTGACCACCTCGCTCTCGCCCGTGGCCTGGATCAGCCGGGTGACGATGCGGTTGGCCTCGTCGGCGTCGCGGGCCCAGTGGACGTGGCCGCCCGCCCTGGTCACGGCCTCCTCCAGCTGGAGGAGGTAGCGGTCGAGGTGGCGCAGGGTGTCGTCCTTGATCGCCTTGCCGGCCGCGCGGAGCTCCTGCCAGTCGGGGAGCTCGCCGACGACGTTCGCGCGCTTGCCGCGGATGGTGTGCGTGGCCTTGCGGAGGTTGTAGCGGAGCTGAGAGTTCTGTACGGCCTCCGCCGCATTTTTCGGGAAATTTCCTGGCATGCCGAGGAATGTCGCGCTCATTGGGCACCGCCCTCTTCCGTGGAGGCGAGGATCTCGGCGAGATGCATGACCCGGACACCGGTCCGCTGACGGCCGAGCGTGCCGCCGATGTGCATCAGGCACGAGTTGTCGGCCGCGCACAGCACCTCCGCGCCCGTGTCGAGCACGCTGCGCGCCTTGTCGGCGCCCATGGCGGCGGAGACGGCCGGGTTCTTGACCGAGAAGGTGCCGCCGAAGCCGCAGCACTCCTCGGCCGCCGGGAGCGGGACCAGCTCCAGGCCCCGGACGTTCTGGAGGAGCCTGGTCGGACGGTCGCCGAGGTGGAGCCCGCGCAGCGAGTGACACGTCGGGTGATATGTCACTCGATGTGGGAAATATGCGCCTACGTCGTCGACTTTGAGGACGTCGAGCAGGAACTCGGACAGCTCGTAGACCTTGGGCGCGACCTCGGCGATCGCCGCCGCTCCCCTGCTCCCCTGCCGGACCAGCTTGGGATACTGCTCGCGCACCATGGCGGCGCACGATCCGGACGGCGCGACGACCGCGTCGTACCCGGCGAACACCTCGGTGAAGCGGCGCGCCAGCCGTACTCCCTCGTCGCGGTAGCCCGTGTTGACGTGCATCTGGCCGCAGCACGTCTGGGCGGTGGGAAAGTCCACCTCGCAGCCGAGCCTGCGCAGGAGCGACACGACGGCCTTGCCGGTGCCGGGGAAGAGCGTGTCGTTCACGCACGTGATGAACAGGGCGACTCGCACGGCTCTCCTTCCGATGTATGGTCTGACCACAGTATGGTCTGACCATATCGAAGCCGCACGAGGGGGACAATGGTGGCCGACTGGCAGCCCGTCCGGCGGACCCGTACGTTCGAGGACGTCATCGCACAGATCGAACGGCGCATCGCCGAGGACGGTCTCAAGGCGGGCGACCGGCTGCCCGCCGAGCGCAGCCTCGCCGAGCAGCTGGGGGTCAGCCGCTCGTCGGTACGGGAGGCCATGCGCGTGCTGGAGACGCTCGGCGTGGTGTCGTCGCAGGTGGGGCGGGGTCCGGATGCCGGGGCGGTGCTGACCTCCCGCCCCGACACGGCGCTCACCGATCTGCTCCGGCTGCATCTGGGACTGGCCAGCCTGGAGCTGCGCGAGGTGATCGACACCCGGCTGATGATCGAACGCTGGGCGGCGGCCCGCGCCGCCTCGGCCGGATCCGACACCTCCGGCCTCGCCACGGCCCTGGCGGGCATGGACGCGGCGACGTCGGCCGAGGAGTTCGTCGAGCACGACACCGCCTTCCACTGCGCGCTGGCCGACGCGTCGGGGAACCGGCTGATCGCGGCCATCATGCGGTCGCTGCGCGACTCGATGAGACGCTACGCGGTGGAGGCGGTGACGCGGCTCGGCGACACGTCCGTGCTGCGCGCCGACCACGAACGCATCCTCGCGGCCGTACGGGCGGGCGATCCCGACGAGGCCGCGAACGCGGTCGCCGAGCACCTCGCCCACGCCTACCCCTCCCTTAGCTGAAAGCGGCCCGGTGGTCCTGGACCCAGGACTCGTAGGAGGTGGCCGGGCGGCCCAGCACCGACTGGACGTCGTCCGAGAGATGCGGCCAGCCCACCTCCTTGAGCATGGTCCAGCCCGTCGCCGCGACCGCGACCAGGCTCGGATCGGCGCCCGAGGCGAGCATCTGCTCCTTGGCCGCCTCGATGGGGATCTCGGCGGTCTCCAGGGGGCGGCCGAGCACCTTGGCCAGGATCGCCACCTGGTCGGGGACGCTGAGCAGTTCCGGGCCCGTGAGGTCGTAGGTGCGCGAGTCGTGCGCGCTCGTCGTGAGAGCGGCCACCGCCACGGCCGCGACGTCGCGCGGGTCGATGATGGGCTGCGTGCCGTCGCCGGTGAAGTTGGGGATCGGGCCGCCCGACCTGACGGCTTCCGCCCAGCCCAGCGAGTTGGAGGCGAAGCCGGCCGGGCGCAGCATGGTCCACGACATGCCGCTCGCCTTGATGGCCTCCTCGCCCGGCACGTGCCACGACCTGACATCGCCGGGATCGTCGGAGTCGCCCGTGCCGATGGCCGAGAGCTTCACCACCTTCTTGACGCCCGCCGCCACGGCCGCCTCGATCATGGCCTGGTCGTGCTCCTTCAGCCGCCCGCCGAATCCGGTCAGCAGGAGGGCGGCCGACACGCCCTCGAACGCCCGCCGCAGCGATCGCGGGTCTTCGAAGTCGGCCTGGACGGCTTCGCCGCCGGGCGCGCGGGACAGGTCCCGGGTCATCGACCGTACGGCCTCGCCGCGCTCGATGAGCAGGCGGGCGGTCTGGCTGCCTATGGTGCCCGTGGCACCGGTGATCAGAATCATGTCAGCCAGGCTGACAGCGCACCTGGCGCCGCTTATAGGAAGAATCGGCACTATGGATGGAGCACTCCTGAGAACCCGGCGGATTCACGTCCGGGAGCCCGACACCACGCCGACGGTGGCCTTCCGCACGGTGGACGGGGGTGGGCGGCTGTACGTGCTGGGGCCGCGAACGCGGGCGTCGTACCTGGTGCCCAAGGACGTGCCGCACTGCGTCACGGTACGGCTGCGCCCGGGGACCGCCCGGCCGCTGCTCGGGGTGCCGCTGAGCGAGCTCGTGGACCAGGTCGTCCCGCTCCGGGACCTTTGGGGGGTACGGGCGGACCGGCTGGCCGAGGAACTGACGGGCATGGTGACGGGAAGCGACTGGGCGGAGCGGGTGATGACGCGCCTGGAGGCGGCCTTCCTTGACCGGCTGGCCGCGCAGTCGCCCGCCGACCTGGACCGCGCCGGCCTGGTGGGCGCGGCGGCGGCGCTGCTCTCGGCCGAGGCGGCGCTCGACCGTGGCGACCTGGTGGGCGTCGCGGCGGCGCCTCCGGTGGTCGCGGTGGCCAGGGAGCTGGGGGTGAGTGAGCGGCACCTGCGCAACCTGTTCACGGGAGGCGTCGGTGTCCCGCCCAAGCGGTTCGCCCGGATCAGCCGGGTCCGTGGTGTGCTGGCCAGGGTGTGTCGCGAAGAGGGCGCTTCGCTGGCCGCCGAGGCGGGCTACTACGACCAGTCGCACATGACGGCGGAGTTCCGTGCGGTGATGGGCGTGCCCCCGAGCGCCTACCGGGCGGGCCACCTGCCGGTCCCCGCCGCCTGCTCAGCCGGCTGAGTCGGCTTCCAGGCATTCGGCGCCCGAGCAGGAGTGCATCCTCGACAGCCGTTCCTGGAGCTGCAGCACCAGTCCCGGGTCCGCGAACCGGGCAAGGTTGTGCAGCTCGTAGGGATCTCGGGTGAGGTCGTACAGCTGTATCTCGCCGGTGACATATCTCACATAGGTATGCGTCTCCGTACGCAATGCCTCATAGGAGGGCACCGGCGTCTGCGCAGCCGACGACCGGTTGGCCGGTCGGCTGAACTCGACCAGCACGTTCCGCCGCCACGGCGACGGGTGCTTCCCCTCCAACAGCGGCACCAGCGACCGTCCTTCGGCGAACGGCGGCACCGCCGCCCCGCCGAGCGCGGCGAACGTGGGCGCCAGATCCACCGTCGCCGTCATCTCGTTGATCTTCGAGCCCGGCTCGATGCCCGGCCCGCGCACCACCAGCGGGACATGGATGGCCTCCTCGAACGGGGTGGTCTTGCCCTGAGGGAGGCGATGCGTCCCCAGGTGGAAGCCGTTGTCGGAGGTGAAGAAGATGTAGGTGTTGTCGAGCTTGCCGGAGTCGCGGAGGGTGGTGATCACCGAGTTGACGAGGTCGTCGACACCGAGCATGGCCCGCAGCCTCCTGCGGTAGCGCTCGTCGACCTCGTCGATGCCCTCCGGCGAGATCAGCGGCCTCGATCGCAGCCACTCCGGCTCCTCCGACACGTCCGCCTGGTTGAACGACGGCGTGCGCGGCGCCTGCGACCAGGGGAACGCGTCCATGTTGCGGACGGCGGGATTGGCCGGGTTGTGCGGCGCGATGGGGGCGAGATAGAGGAAGAACGGCTCCGAGCCGGCGGTGATGAAGTCTCTGGCCTTGGCCGCCAGCACGTCGGACAGGTAGTCCTGCTCGCCCCAGCCGTAGTCGACCAGGTTGCCGTTCTCGTTGAGGCGGTAGCCGTACTCCTGATAGAGGTTGCGCACGGGCACGTCCCACTCGTGCCAGCCGGGCGGCACGTACGTCTGCGTGGCGGTGCCGCCCGGATAGTGGTTGAGGAACTTGCCCATCAGCGCCGTGCGGTAGCCGACCTGCTGCATCCAGGTGCCGATCGTGGACTGTTCCAGACCCAGGGTGTGGAAGCGGTCGAAGCCGCCTTCCGGCGCGGTGTTGGTCAGCACGCCGTGACTGTGGACGTACTGGGAGCGCAGGATCGTCGTGCGCGACGGGCAGCACCATGAGTTGGACACGAAGAACCGCTCGAACGAGGCGCCTTGCTGCACCAGCTGCTGGTCTATCGCGGGAAAGTAGGAGAGCGGCCCGTTCTCCAGATCGTCCGCCATCACCATGACGATGTTCGGCCGGCTCGCCCCGGAGGCCACCGCCGGACGAATCACCGGCAGTGCGCCTGCCGAAAGAATCAGCACTGCGCAAGCGAGTCGACACAGAACGTTAACCACGAGGAGGATTTCCCCGGAAGATCATGCATTGACACCCGGCTCTGCCGCGGCCGTAATAGAACTAAATTCCGGAGGTGTCACATGAAGCTCGGCTTGCAGCTTGGCTACTGGCAGCGAAACGCGGACGACGCGACCGAAACCGTCCTGACGGCCGAGCGGCTCGGCTATGACTCGATATGGACCGCCGAGGCGTACGGCAGCGACGTCTTCACCCCGCTGGCCTGGTACGGCGCGCGGACCTCGCGCATCAAGCTCGGCACGTCGATCGCCCAGATGTCGGCCAGACCGCCCGTCACCACGGCGATGACCGCGATGACGCTCGACCATCTCACGGGCGGGCGGTTACTGCTCGGCATCGGCGCCTCGGGCCCCCAGGTGGTCGAGGGCTGGTACGGCCAGCCGTTCGCCAAGCCGCTGACCAGGACCCGCGAGTACGTCGACATCATGCGCCAGGTCTGGCGCCGCGAAGAGCCGGTGACCAGCGACGGACCGCACTACCCGCTCCCCCTGGCGGACGGGCTGGGCAAACCGCTCAAGCTCATCACCCACCCGCTGCGGCCCGACATCCCCCTCTATCTCGGGGCGGAAGGACCCAAGAACGTGGCCCTGGCCGCCGAGCTCGGCCAGGGCTGGCTCCCGCTGTTCGCCTTCCCGTCCAAGATCGAGGAGATGTACGGCGAGGCGTTGTCGGGCGCCGCGCCGGGCTTCGACGTCGCGGCCATGGTCATGGTGGTGATCTCCGACGACGTACGGGCCGCGCTGGACGGCGTGAAGATGATGCTCACGCTGTACATCGGCGGCATGGGCGCCAAGCACCGCAACTTCCACGCCGACATCATCGGCCGGATGGGGTTCGCCGAGGCCGCCGAGCGCATCCAGGCGCTGTACCTGGCTGGGAAGAAGGATGAGGCGTTCCGGGCGATCCCGGACGAGCTGGCCGACGGCATCTCGCTTGTCGGGCCGCCTGGGCGGATCAAGGAACGCCTCGAACTCTGGCGCCAGAGCCCGGTCACCAGCCTGCTGGTGATGGGGCCGAGGGACGAGCGGTCACTGACGATCATCCGCGACTTGGTCCTGAACTGACGGCTGGCGACCATCGACCGTCTGGAGCCCTGTGACGGTCCGTCGTGGCTGGAAGCCCCCTCCGGGGAGCGAAGGACGGCGGATGTCGCGCTAGTCGGGGCGGGGAGCCGGGTCGGTGGTGACCGAGTTGAGCAGGGGTCTGCTCAGGGCCCCTGCTCCGATCACGCCGGCGAAGCCGAGTCCGACGCAGATCAGCAGCGTGATCACCCCGGTCGAGTTCACCGCGCCGATCATGAAGGGTGTCGCGCAGAACGCCCCGACCAGGATCGCGCCGCCGCCCATCACCGTGAGCGGGATGAGCGTCTCGGCCCTGCGTGCCTTGTCGAGCACCTCCAGCGGCGTGCCCGCCAGGCGCAGCAGCCCGTACGTCTGGCGGCGGTCCAGGATCGACGACGCGGCCGTGATCCCGGCGCTGGCGATGGCGACCAGGAACGACACCGACAGGACGACCACCGTGCCCGCGCGGATGTCGGCCAGGATCTGGACGCCGAAGTGCCCGTCGTCGGCGTCCGTGGTGGGCGTGTGCCCGGGAACCAGCCCGGCCAGCGCCGTACGGGCCCGGTCGATGGTCGCGGCGTCGGCCGAGGTGCCGAGAGCGACGGCGACGACCTTCTTCACCGGCTTCACCGTGGCCGTGATCCCCGCCTCCTTCAGCCGGGTACGCGCCTGCTCGGCCACGGCGGCCGCCTGATCCGCCGGGACGGCTACCTGGAGCTGCCCCGTAACGCCGGTGCTGTTGAAGGCGCCCGGACTGAGCAGGCAGAGGAACCCGGCGACGAAGCCGGTCATGGCCACCCCGCTCACCGTGCGCCACGCGGAGCGCGGATCGTCCACCAGCCGCCGGCCCGCCAGCAGCCGGGCGGGCCGGTTCGCCCGGCTGGCCGTGACGCGTCCGATGATCCCGACCACCCACGGGCCGACCAGGTTGACACAGAGGAAGGCCAGGCCGATCACCACCGCGATGGGACCCACGGCGTTGCCCCGGCTCAGCAGCGGAACGGCGGCGAGCACCGCGAGCAGGACGACGACCCTGACGAAGCGCATGGCGGGAGGCGTCTCCCGCTTGGCCACTCCGAGCGGGCTGACCACGACCCGCCGCAGCCCCACCACGGCCGAGAGCCCCACCAGCAGCGGGACCGCGATCAGCAGCCCGCCCAGGACCAGCGGGCTCGGCCACAGGTCGGAGACGAACCACGGCCCGCCACCGATCTGGATCCCGGCCAGCAGCGGCGCCGCCAAGGCGTAGGCGAGCGTGCCCGTGACCGCCCCCGCGAAGGCCACGATCATCGCCTCGGCCACGGTCATCCCGACCACCTGGCCGGGCGTGGCGCCGACCAGCCTGAGCGTGGCCAGGCGCTGGTCCCTCCTGGCCACGGTGAGCCGGGCCGCCGCGCCCCCGAACACCAGCAGCGGCACGACCATGAGCACCCCGGCGATCAGCGCCAGCACCTGGTAGGCCTCGGCGTCCTCCGTCGGCTCCCCCGCCAGGCTCGCCACCTTCACCGGCGGTTTGGCGATGATCCAGTCGTCGCTCCGCTGCGCGGTCAGCTCGGGCGCGTCCGGCTTGTGGCCGACGACCGCGACCAGCTCGCCCGGATAGAGCAGCGCCTCCTCACCGAGTACGCCCTTGGTGCCCGGGAAGCGGGCGGCGAGCTGGTCGGCGGGTAGTTGCTCGGCCAGCTCTTTCAGCGCCGGGGAGAGCCAGACCTCGTCGGGCGCGGGGAAGCGGGCCAGGCCGGGCGGCGGCGCGGGCGCCTCCGCGCCGAGCGCCGCCAGGTCGACGACGGTGATGTCCTTGTCGCGGACGAAGTCATGACGGGACGCCTCGATCGCCACGGCCCTGCCTTTGTCCTTAACGCCCGTAGTCTGGACGGGGTTGCGCCAGGCGCTCCGGTCGGCCCTGGCCTCGAAGGCGTAGTTGGCGGCCACCGCGAACAGCAGCAGCGCCATGGAGACGGCCACGGCCCCCAGGGTCAGCCAGGTGCCCAGCAGGCCCTTGCGCCCACCGCCCTTGAGCAGCCGCCAGGTCAGGTCCAGGTTCACGCGCGTACCCCGCCCGCGAGGAGGTAGCCGTCGCGGACCTCGACCGTGCGGTCGCACCAGCCGGCCACGTTGGGGTCGTGGGTCACCACGATCAGGCAGGCGCCGTTGTGCTTGGTCGCCTCGACCAGCAGCCGCATCGTCTCCTGGCCGGTCGTCTGGTCGAGCGCGCCGGTCGGCTCGTCGGCGAAGACCACCGCGGGCTTGGTGACCAGCGCCCTGGCGATGGCGACGCGCTGCGCCTGACCGCCCGACAGCTCGCCGGGCCGCCGGGTCTCCATGCCGTGCAGGCCGAGGGGCCCGAACCAGTCGCGGGCCTGCCGTACGGCCTGCGCCCTCGGTACGTCGCCGAGCATCAGCGGCAGGGCCACGTTCTCCTCGGCGGGCAGCTCGGGCAGCAGCTGGCCGAACTGGAAGACGAAGCCGAAGCGGGTACGGCGCAGCGCGCTGCGGCCGCGCTCACGCATGTTGTCGATGCGCTGGCCGAGCAGGTGCACCTCGCCGGAGTCGGGCTTCATGATGCCGGCCAGGCAGTGCAGCAGGGTTGATTTGCCGGAGCCGCTCGGGCCCATGATCGCCACGGCCTCCCCGGCGCGGACCGCGAGGTCCACTCCGCCCAGGGCCACCGTCTGCCCGAACCGCTTGGCCAGGGCTCGTCCAACAAGCACGTCGTTCATGGTGTCGAGCCTCTCGCCGGGGAGGGGCCCGGCGGATCAGCCGGACGTCGGGTTCCCCATCGGCCGAACGGCTGATCCTAGGGGGCGGGCTGATCCCAGAGTTGGCGGCGCCGGCTGATCCTAGAGTTGTGGGCGTGACTATTCGCGTGCTCATCGCCGACGATCAACAGCTTGTACGTACCGGATTTCAGATGATTTTGGATGCGCAGCCGGACATGGAGGTCGTGGCGGCGGTCGCCGACGGCGCGGAGGCGGTGTCCGAGGCCCGGCGGCTCAGGCCGGACGTCTGCCTGCTCGACATCCGGATGCCCAAGCTGGACGGCATCGAGGTGACCCGCGCCCTGGCCGGTCCCGGCGTCGAGAACCCCATGCGGGTCGTCATCGTCACCACCTTCGACCTGGACGAGTACGTCTACGGCGCGCTGCGGGCGGGAGCCCTCGGGTTCCTGCTCAAGGACAGCGGGCCCACCCTGCTGATCGAGGCGGTCAAAGCGGCGGCGAGCGGTGATTCGCTGGTGTCGCCCTCGGTGACGGTACGGCTGCTGCAGCACCTGGCCCAGCCCAAGGTCCGCGTCCCCGTCCCGCTGAACGACCCGCTGACCGACCGCGAGCTGGACGTCGTACGGCTGGTGGCGCGGGGCCGGACGAACCAGGAAGTGGCCGGCGAGCTATTTGTCTCACTTTCGACGGTTAAGACCCATCTTGGGAGTATTCAACGGAAGCTTCGTGTCCGTAATCGGGTGGGAATCGCAGCTTGGGCATGGGAATCCGGTGTCGTCGGATGATAAATGGCGTCAGCTGATTAACAAGGAGCCTGGCGGGATAGAAGTGAAGCAGAACCTCAGCGCATGGCCCGGGGGGAGAACAACGTGCGCTACGCCCAGGCACCGCCCACTAGGGCCGCTTCTGTCGTCTATGTGACCCTTGCCGCACAGGTCCTCTCCCTGGGCGCTCTCGTGATCTTCGAACAGGCCCGCGGGCGTCGCCTCGCCACCCAGCTCGCGGCGTTCGGCGGCCGCCCGCACGGCGCCGACGCCCAGGCGGTGGTCGGGGCCGTGACGGTGTTCGCGGTGCTGATGATGCTGGTCGCGGGCACGGCGATCGCCGCCGCCGCGGCCTACGTCACCTGGCTCGTCCGGGCCCGACAGGCCAATGACCGCTCGGCCCCCACGGGTCCGGTGGCCGCCGCCTGGCTGATCCCCGGCGTCAACCTGATCGCGCCGCCGCTCCTGCTGGACCAGGTGTGGCGCGGCGCCCGCCCGCCCAACGACCGGCGGCCCCGCTGGCTCGCCCTGCTGGCCGCCTGGTGGCTGACCTGGCTCGCCATGCTCGCCCTGGTGACCGTCCGCCTTCCGCTCGGCTCCTCATCGGGTGACCTGACGGGCATCGGCCTCCCGGAGCTGGCCTGCGCGACGGTGTCCGCCCTGCTGTGCGCGGCCACGGTCCGCGACATCACCCGCATCCAGTGCTCCCATTCCCGCGCCCACAGCCGGGGCCGGGCCCGCCTCCGCACCGCGGGCACGGTAACCCAACTCCCCACACCACCCACGGAGCCCACCCCGCTCGAACAGACAGGTTGAGAGCCGGAGCCTCATGCCAAGCCATGGCCCCGGAGACGGCTGAGAAGACGCCGTAACGGCGGCCGGCCACGTGCCGGTCAGCGGGCGTCTTCCTGGAGGCCCCTGGCCACGGTCGGCGGGTGGCGGTGGGGGCGGCTGTGCCGTAAAAAAAACACGTCGCACTAGCAAGGATCACGCCGCACTAGGACCCGAGCTCCCCTGGCTGGCGTGCCAGAGGCGGCGGGTGGGCGGCGCGACCACCGGCCCCAGGTCCGCGTACGGGGACAGGCGGAAGCCGTTGGCGTACTCGATGCGGCGCCCGCCGACCCCGCCCGCATCCTCGGGCGCCTGGTCGAGCAGCGCCCTGACCGCCTCGATCCCGCTCGATCGCCACAAGGCGTCGAGGTCGACCAGGTTCCAGCAGTCCACCGCGCGCATCGAGATCGCCCGCGTCCCCGTACGCCGGACCACGCCCCGCGCCACCATCAGCCACGACCCGAACACCGTCGCCGCGCACCGCCCCTGCACCGACTCGAAGAACGTCAGGTCGATCGGCCCCGTCGAGTCGTCCAGCGTGGTGAAGATGACGCGCTGCCCCGAGCGTACGGCGGGCGTCTGGGTGGCCACCTTGACCCCGGCGACCAGCACCTCGGCCCCGTTGCGCAGGGTCAGCAGGTCCTTGGAGCGCACCACCCCGATCGCGTCGAGCAGTTCGTCGTGGAAGCTGATGACGTGGCGGCTGATGTCGATGCCCAGGATCTCCAGCTCGGCCTCCACCATCTCGCTCTCGGTCATCTCGGGCAGTTCGCCGGGTGCGATGTGCTCGGCGAAGCCCAGCGGGAGCTGCACCGCCGCTTCCTCGTGCCTGGGAACAAGACGAGCGGCGGGCGGGGTGTAGCGCTTGGACTTCGCGGCGGACGGCTTGACGCCCGATGTGGAGGCCCGTTCGAGGACGCCGACCTGGGCGATCAGGTCGCGGCGGGTCAGCCGCCCCGGCCGCCAGCGCGCTCCGCCCGGATGCAGGTCGTGCAGGTCGTCGAGGCCGCCCACCTGGACGATCCGCTCGATGACCGGCCGCGACGGGCGGGCGCGGTCCCAGAAGTCGGCGATCGAGGTGTACGGCTGACCGGCCACCATGCGCCCCACCTCCGCCTCGCTCACCCCCTTGATCGCGGAGAACGGCACGCGCAGCGCGTAGCCCTTCCCGATCTCCCCGACCCGGAAGTCGCCCGGCTCGATCCTGAGCCGCACCCGTGGGCCGAGGCGCTCCACCCGCCAGTCCTTGCCGGACCTGTTCACATCGAGCGGCAGGATCTCCACCCCGCACTGCCGCGCCTCGTCGATGATCACGCGTTGCGGGTACATGCCGGGCTCATGTGTGAGCACCCCGGCGAAGAACGCGGCCGCGTGGTGCCGCTTGAGCCAGGCCGACTGGTAGGTGGGCAGCGCGAACGCCGCCGCGTGCGCCTTGCAGAACCCGAATGCCCCGAACGCGTCGAGCACCTTCCACGCCTTGTCCACGGCCGCGTCGCCGAACCCGTTGGACCTGGCCAGCGGCACGAAGTGCTTGCGCACCCGCTCGCGCCCCTCCGGCGAGGCCAGCGTGCGCCGCAGCGACTCGGCGAAGGACAGGTCGCGGCCCGTCATCACCTCGATGATCTTGAGTACCTGCTCGTGGAAGACCACGACGCCGTGCGTCTCCTTCAGCGCGCCGCGCAGCCGCTCGTGCGGATAGTGCGGCTTGCGCCACCCATGTCTGGCCTCCAGGTAGGGGGTGACCATGTCGGAGTTCACCGGTCCCGGCCGGAACAGCGAGATGTCCACGATCAGGTCGTGCATCTTGCGCGGCTCCAGCTTGGCGACCAGCTCGCGCTGGCCGGGCGACTCGATCTGGAAGCAGCCGAGCGTACGGCTGGCGCAGATCATGTCGTAGGTGGCCTGGTCGTCGTGGGGTACGTACTCGACGCCGGGCTCCGAGCCGTGCTGCGTGTCGAGCTCGACCACGACGTCGTCCACCCGCTGGATCTCGCTCAGCGTGTAGGCCATCGCCGACTGCATCCGTACGCCCAGCACGTCGAGCTTGAGCAGCCCGGCCTCCTCCACGTCGTCCTTGTCGAACTGCGACATCGGGAACTCCAGCAGGCTCCGCTCCACCGGCGTCCTGTCCCGCAGCTCCGCGTTGCCGATGAGCACCCCGCACGGGTGCAGCGCGATGTGCCTGGGCAGCCCGTCGAGCCGCTCCGCCAGCCGGAACACCCGCTCCAGCCCGGCCTCGCCGAGCCGGCTGTCGCGCAGCTCGGGCAGGTCGTTCAGCGACGCGGTGATCTGCTTGGCCCTGATGTGCGGGAACGCCTTGGCGATCGCGTCGATCTCGTACGGCGGCAGCCCCATGGCCCCCGCCACGTCCCGGATCGCGCTGCGCGCCCGATAGGTCTCCATCATCGAGACGCAGGCCACCCGCGACTCGCCGTACCTGTCGAAGATGGCCTTGTAGCAGTCGAGCCGGCGCGCGGACTCCACGTCCACGTCGATGTCGGGCAGCCCGATGCGGCCGTCGGACAGGAAGCGCTCCATGAGCAGGCCGTGTTCGAGCGGGTTCACCTCGCCGATGCCGATGAGGTAGTTGACCAGGCTGCCCGCTCCCGAGCCGCGGATCGCGCAGCGGATGCCCATGCCGCGGATCATGTCGGTGATGCCAGCCACGGCTATGAAATATCCGGACAGACGTTTGCGCTCGATGACGTCCATCTCGGCCCGCAGGCGGTCCCTGGCGTCGGCGGAGCGATCCAGCCCGCGCGAGCTCAGCCCGTCCTCGACGCGGTGGCGCAGCAGCGGCACCGGGTCGCGGCCGACCTCGGGCAGGTGCAGGTTCGGCGGGTCGTGCTTCAGCGCGAGCAGGTCCACCGGGTTGATCGCGCACGCCTCGGCCAGCGTGCGGGTGGCGTGCAGGAGACGGCCGATCCGGTCGGGGTCGGCCCCGCAGATCTTGGCCGCCACCTGCCACATCTCCTTGGTGCCCTTGAGGTAGGCGTGCGAGGTGGTGCGCTCCAGGTGGCGCGGGTGCAGCGGTACGAGCTGCCGCGCCGCGTCGAGCACATCGCCCACCTGGTGGTCGGCGGGGTCCAGGTATCTGACGGCATTGGTGAGCACGGCCGGCACGCCCCGGGACTCGGCCAGGGCGAGCATCCGGACGGCGGTGGTGGCGTCGCGGAAGCCGTACTGGTCGACCAGCTCGATCGCCACGCCCGGCACGGTGGCCAGCCACAGGTCGAGCAGCGCCCTGGCGTGCTCGTCACGCCGCTCGGCCACGGCGCGGCCCACGTCGGAACGCGGCCCGAGCAGCACCGTCAGCCCGCCCCCGGCCACGGAGGCGATCAGGTCGCGCGTCACCTCGGGCGCGCCGCGCTCGCCCGCGTAGTGGGCGGCCGTGACCAGGCGCACCAACGAGGACCAGCCGCCCGCCCTGGCCAGCACCGTGACCCGGTCCTGAGCCCCCGGCCCGGTCCTGGCCCGCCCCCGGCCGCCCGGCCCGGCGCCGCCGTGCACGCCTGGGCGCGCTATGGAACCCGCCAGCGCGAAGTTGACCCCGAAAACCGAGGCGATCCGGGCCTCCGCGCACGCCTGGGCGTGCTTGATCGCGCCATAGAGACCGTCGCGGTCGGTCAGCGCGAGGATGTCCATCCCGTCCTCGGCCGCCCGGCGTACCAGCGCCTGCGGAAAGGCGGTGCCGTAGCGCATCGAGTAGGCGGAGCTCACGTTCAGGTGAGGGAACGGCGGCGCCATCAGTCCCACGCCCGCAGGAGCAGCCACCCGCCACTGGCGGTGTCGAACCGCAACTCGTAGGACCCGAGCTCGCGTCCCGGGCTGGCCTCCACCCGCCAGAACTGCCGCTCACCGGGATCGTTCTCGTCGATCTTCCACCACTCGCGGGCCACCACCCACTGGTCGAGGACCCGGCGGACGAGATAGAGGCGGTCGCGCCAGACGAACTGGGTCGGCTGCCCGTCCCGGGTCCACACCTCAATCGGATCGCCATAGAGTCTGCTCAAGATGCTTCTCCCCGCGGCTCTGGTGCCTATGCTGAGCCACCCGGGGGAAGGCGGGCGCTTATGTCTCGAACATATGTTCTTACGCCCCGAAACGCAAGTCGCCTGCCTGCCGCACCAGAGGGTTGGCGTCGATCGAGTTGCGGATGCTGAAGACCACGCTGCCCGCCCGGTAGCGGTCGTCCGACCACTCCACCGGCCGGCCCTCGTGCGTGGTGGTGATGCGGCGCTGGCGAAGCAGCGGGCTGCCGCGCCGTACGCCGAGCAGACCGGCGTCCTGGACGCCCGCGGAGACGGCGTCGATGAGGTGCTCGCCGTAGGCGAAGACCAGCCCGATCGAGTCGTACAGCGCCTCGGTGACCGACTCGCAGCCGGGCGCGAGCCCTTCGACGGCGGCGGCCACCCATCCCGCGTACACCGTCCGCTCGACCAGGACGGGCTCGCCCTCCAGTGTGCGCAGCCGGAGCACGTCGAGCACCTCCTCGGTGCCGAGCCTGGCGGCCTCGGCGGGGCCGGCCGCCCGGCGCTTCTGGGCGATCACCTGGCCGCCGTAGCGGTAGCCGTTGGCGCGCGCCCACTGCGCGAAGCTGTGCAGCTCGGCGAAGCTCTGGCTGCGTACCTTGCCCAGCACGATGCGCCTGGCCCCCTGCCGGGAGCCGACGATCCCCTCGGCGACCAGCACCGCGACCGCCTGGCGTACGGTGCCGCGGGCGGCGCGGTAGCGCGCGGCCAGCTCCGCCTCCGTGGGCAACTGCGAGCCGATCGGATGTACGCCGGTGAGTATGTCGTCCCGCAGCTCATCGGCGATCCGTTCATAACGCGCAACCATCCGCGACCTTCCGCATTCATGAAAGAGCAATCTTCATGGGACTTACTTGTGCTGGCTTGTTTGTACAAGTTCCCTTAAATTCTTTCCACACCCCCCGGAGAGTGGAGCCGACGTGTTCACACCTCACATCCGTGCGGCAGGCGTCATCGCAGCCCTTGCCGTAGCCACGGCGGCGTGTGGCGCCGCCCCTGGCACACAGGAGACCAAGGCGTCAGAGGGCGGGGTGAACGCGAAGACCGCCACCTCCGCCGCAGATTTCGGTGGCCTGGACAAACTCGTCGAGGCGGCGAAGAAGGAGGGCAACCTCCACGTCATCGCGCTGCCGCCCGACTGGGCCAACTACGGCGAGATCATCAAGGGATTCACCGCCAAGTACGGGATCAAGATCGAGAGCGAGGACCCCGACGCGGCCAGCGCCGACGAGATCACCGCGGTGAAGACCCGCAAGGGCCAGGACCGCGCGCCCGACGTGCTCGACCTCGGCCAGTCGTTCGCGATCAGCGGCGCCAAGGAGGGCCTGTTCGCGCCCTACAAGGTGCAGGCGTTCGACAAGATCCCCGAAGGGCAGAAGGAGCCGACCGGGCTCTGGACCAACGACTACGGCGGCTACGTGTCGATCGGCTGCGACGCCAAGAAGATCAGCGCCTGCCCGACGAGCTTCGCCGACCTGCTCAAGCCCGAGTACAAGGGCAAGGTCGCGATGAACGGCAACCCGACCAAGTCCGGCTCGGCCTTCGCCGGCGTCTACGCCGCGTCGATCGCCAACGGCGGCTCGTTCGACGACATCCAGCCGGGCTTGGAGTTCTTCAAGAAGCTGAAGGCGGCCGGCAACTACAACCCGGTCGAGACCACCCCGGCGACGATCGAGAAGGGCGAGACCCAGATCAGCATCGACTGGGACTACAACAACGCCGCCTACGCGCCCGAGATGTCCGCCAAGGGCCTCGACTGGAAGGTGAACGTCCCCTCGGACGGCAAGTACTTCCAGATGTACGCCCAGGCCGTCAACAAGGACGCGCCCCACCCGGCCGCCGCCCGCCTCTGGCAGGAATATCTCTACAGCGCCGAGGGCCAGAACCTCTACCTCAAGGGCTTCGCCAGGCCGGTGCTCCTGCCGTCCATGACCACCGACGGCTCGGTCGACAAGGCCGCCGCCGACGCGCTGCCCAAGGTCGAGGGCACGCCCACGTTCCCCACCCCCGAGCAGGTGGACGCGGCCAAGGCCAAGCTGGCCAGCGGCTGGGACGCCGCTGTCTCGGGATGACCCGCGCCAAGGGGTGGCTCGGCGCGCTGCCCCTGCTGGTCTTCTTCGCGCTGGTCTTCGGCATCCCCGCCATCGCGCTGGTGGCGGGGGCGTTCACCGCGAACGGCCGGCCGAGCCTGGCCAACATCGGCCAGAGCCTCCAAGGCGGCTACCTCACCGCGATGGCCGGCAGTGTCCAGCTCTCGGCCGTGGTGGCGCTGGCCGGGGCCGTGCTCGGCACGTTCCTCGCCCAGGCCGTGGTGACCTCCCGGTTCGCCCTGCTGCGCGAGGCGGTGCTGACGGCCTCCGGCGTACTGGCCAACTTCGGCGGCGTGCCGCTGGCCTTCTTCTGGATCGCCACGCTCGGCAACTCCGGCGTGATCAGCGGGCTGCTCGGGCTGCCGTCCGGCGCGCTGTACACCTTCTGGGGGCTGGTGATCGTCTACCTGTACTTCGCGATCCCGCTGATGGTGCTGGTCATGGCGCCCGCGCTGGACGGGCTGCGGCCGCAGTGGCGGGAGGCGGCGGCCAACAACGGCGCGACGGCCTGGCAGTTCTGGCGCTTCGTCGGGCTGCCGGTGCTCACGCCGGCCATGCTCGGCGGGGTGGTGCTGCTGTTCGGCAGCGCGTTCGCGGCCTTCGCGACGGCCAACGCCATGGTCGGGACCGTGGTGCCGCTGGTGACCCTGAAGATCGCCAGCGCGCTCACGGGTGACGTGCTGATCGGCTACGAGAACATCGCGCTCGCGCTCAGCCTCGACATGATCGTGGTGGCCGGGCTGGTCATGGCGATCTACCTGCCGCTGCAGAAGAGGAGCACCCGATGGCTGCGCTGACCGGGCTGGAGCCGGTGACCGCTCCGCCGCGCGCGCCCTCCCGGCCCAGGTTGTGGCGCGGGGCGGTGTTCCTGCTGGCCGCCGCTTACTTCCTGATTCCGCTCGGGGCCTCGCTCTGGTACACGATCGACACGCCCACGACCGGGGTGTCGTTCGCGGCCTACGGGGAGCTGCTGACGGCCGAGGGCTTCGGGTCGTCGCTGCTGCTGTCCATGTCGCTGGCCGTCGCGACGATCGTGCTGGCCCTGCTGCTCACGCTGCCGGCGATGCTGGCCGTACGGCTCAGCGCGCCGCGGCTGCGTCCGGTGATGGAGGTGCTCTGCACGCTGCCGCTGGTGGTGCCGCCGATCACGTTCGTGGCGGGGCTCACCACGTCGCTGCGCACCGGCACGGACGTGCTCGCCCCGACGCCGTTCTGGGCCACGCTGATCGCGGTGCAGAACCCGGCGTTCCCCGTCGTGCTCGTGCTCGCGTACGTGGTGCTCGTGCTGCCCTTCGTCTACCGCTCGCTCGACGCCGGGCTGCGCACCATGGACGTGCGCACGCTCGTCGAGGCGGCCCGCAACCTGGGCGCGTCGTGGCCGCATGTGCTGTTCCGGGTGATCATCCCGAACCTGCGCTCGGCCCTGGCCAGCGCGTCGTTCCTGACGCTCGCCCTGGTGCTGGGCGAGTTCACCGTGGCCAGGCTGCTGGGCTACCAGCCGTTCGCGGTGTGGATCGTGACGATCTCCGGGTCCAAGGGCCAGGTGTCGGTCGCGGTGTCCATCCTCAGCCTGCTGCTCATCTGGCTGCTGCTGCTCGCGGTGTCCACCGCGTTCTCGGGAAAGGAGCGGAAATGACGGCTCAGGTGGAGTTCCGGGGGCTGCGGCGGGTGTTCGGCAAGACGGTGGCGCTGGACGGCTTCGACCTGACGATCGCGCCGGGCGAGTTCGTCGCGCTGCTGGGGCCCTCCGGCTGCGGCAAGACGACGGCGCTGCGGTGCGTGGCCGGGTTCGAACGGCCCGACTCCGGCGCCGTGCTCATCGACGGCTCGGACATCACCGACGTGCCCGCCAACAAGCGCGACGCGGGCATGGTCTTCCAGTCCTACTCGCTCTTCCCCAACCTCAACGCCCGCGACAACGTCGCCTTCGGCCTGCGCGTACGCAAGGTGCCCGTGGCCACCAGGCGCGCCAAGGCGGACGAACTCCTCGAACTTGTCGGCCTCCCCGCCCACGCCGACCGCTTCCCGCACCAACTCTCCGGCGGCCAGCAGCAGCGCGTCGCCCTGGCCCGCGCGCTGGCGCTGGAGCCGCGGGTGCTGCTGCTCGACGAGCCGCTGTCGGCACTCGACGCCAAGGTACGGGTCTCGCTGCGCGAGGAGATCCGGCGCCTCCAGCTCGACCTCGGCATCACCACCATCTTCGTCACCCACGACCAGGAGGAGGCGCTGTCGATCGCCGACCGGGTCGCGGTCCTGCGCAACGGCCGCCTGGAACAGTGCGGGCCGCCCGCCGAGGTCTACGACCGCCCGGCCACCCCGTTCGTGGCCGAGTTCGTCGGCACCATGAACCACCTGGCCGGGCACATCTCGGGCGACCAGGTGACGGTGCTGGGCCAACTGCTGCCCGTGGACGGCGAGCCCCCCGGCACCCTGGAGGTGGACGTACTGATCCGCCCCGAGGCCATACAGGTGACCCCCGCTCCGGAGGGCCAGGCGGAGGTGCTCGCCGCCTCCTTCCGCGGCGCCTCGGTCCGGCTCCGGGTGGCGCTGTCGGGGGGCGAGGTGCTGGCCGACGTACCGGGCCACGAGGCGCTGAGCCTGGCACCCGGCACCCGGGTGACGGTCCGCCTGGTGGAGCGCCCCGTACTGGTGGCCGAGAGAACGGTCACGGTCCCCTCCCCCGCCTCGGAACCGGCCGATGCCATCTGAGCCGCCGTCACCGGAGGCGCCGACTTCAGGGGCACCGTCATCGGGAGTGGCGTCGTCGGAGGCGCCGCAGGCCGTCCTGTTCGACATGGACGGCACGCTGGTGGACACCGAAGGGCTGTGGTGGCAGGCCACGGCCGCGGTGGCCCGGACCCTGGGCGTCGAACTGGGCCCCACCGACACCCCGGACATCCTCGGCCGCGCGGCCGAGGACGTGGCGGCCCACCTGCTGGCCACCGCCGAGCCCCACCCCAGCCTTCCCAGCGGGGCCCGCCACCTCCCCGACATTGCCCGGCAGCTCATCGATGCCTTCGCCGCGCGCATCGCCAGGCAGCCCGGAGGCGTGCCGCTGATCCCCGGCGCCCTTGACCTCCTCGGCGAACTCCACACCGAAGGCATCCCGACCGCCCTGGTCAGCGCCTCACCGCGAAGCATCGTCCACCTGGTGCTGCCCCTCCTGGACCACGACTTCGACCTGATCGTGACGGCCGAGGACACCGCCCGCGGCAAGCCGCACCCGGATCCGTACCTGATGGCCGCGAACCGGCTCGGCGTGGACCCTCGTCGCTGCGTCGCGATCGAAGACAGCCCCACCGGAATCGCCGCCGCCACGGCCGCCGGCTGCCGCGTCATGATGATCGACGCCGGACGGGGCCTGCCTAGCCTCCAGTCGCTGCGCGCTTTCAAGTCTTGATACAGGGAGATTTCGACAGCGTCCACGAGATCTTCATGAGGGGCCACGACGAAACATCATGAGTCCAAGGCGCAGCCCTCGCGCCTTGGCCGTCCCGTTGGCGGCGATCAGGGTAAGGGCAAAAGAGTTACGCGGCGTGAGTGTCGGTGCCGCGCAGGATGTACAGGTCATCGCCGAACACCGCTGAGACCTGGATCTGCCCGCCGAGCGCTTGGACGTAGCGGGCAATGGTCTCGATGGTAGACACCTCGCCCCGCTCGATCTGGGAGACGCGGCTCTTGGTCACGCCCATGCGTTCGGCCACCTCGGACTGGGTCAGGCCCTCTGCCTTGCGGCGCTCGGCCAACCGGTAGCCGTCGATGTATGCCTGATTGTGGCGTCGTGCTTCAGTCACGGCTTCCTCGCCGCCGGAGTTGGCGACGATGTCGGCGCGGATGTCGTTCCACTTGGGAAAATTCGTCATCGGTCCTTCTCCTCCGACTCGCGTTCTGCCAGGTACTCCGCATACAGCACTTCCGCGCGGGGGATGGCTCGGTGGTACCAGCCCGACCAGTCACCGGACTTGTCGCCACCGATCAGCAGAATGGCCGAGCGCCACGGATCGAACGCGAACAAGATCCGGATCTCGGAGCGCCCCGCCGAGCCGGGACGGAGCTCCTTCAGGTTGTGGATCCGCGAGCCTTCGAGCTTGTCGACCAGCGGGCGGCCCAATCCGGGACCGGCCTCGGCCAGCCGGTCGATGGCGTCGACCACCTGGAGCCGGGAGCGTTTGTCCAGGGCATAGATCCAGTCGCGGATCTCATTGGTGACGCGGATCTCCCATTCCTCCACACACAGAAGTGTAGCAAATCCTTCACTCGGGGATGGGGTTCGATCACGGCCGCAAAGCGGTCAATCGGGCTCTGGTGGCGATGCTCAGCCGAGGGCTGCGGGTCCGCGGCTGATCGGGTACAAGCGCCGAGGTCATCCGCCAATCAGGTAGAAGTCGGTAAGCTTGCCCGCCGTGAGCGGTGAATCCCCCCAGATCGGGCGCTACAGGTTGCTGAGCGTGCTGGGCCGAGGCGGGATGGGTACTGTCCACCTGGCCGAGGATCCCGCTGGGCAGCGGGTCGCCATCAAGGTGATCAACCCGGAGCTCAGCCAGCACGAGCAGTTCCGGATGCGGTTCCGGCGGGAGGCCGATGCCGCGCAGCGGGTGCGCAGGTTCTGTACGGCCGCGGTGCTCGAGGCGGCGCTCGACGGTGATCAGCTCTACGTCGTCACCGAGTACGTGCCGGGGCCCAATCTGGAGGAGGCCGTCCGGCAGTCGGGGCCGCTCAAGGGGTCCAGTCTCGACGCGCTGGCGGTCAGCGTGGCCACCGCGCTCACCGCGATCCATGGGGCGGGGGTCGTGCACCGCGATCTCAAGCCGTCGAACGTGCTGCTGTCCCCCGTCGGGCCGCGGGTGATCGACTTCGGCATCGCGCGGGCGCTCGACACGCTGGGCGGGGTCACCGGGACCGGCGAGCTCATCGGCACGCCCCGGTACATGGCGCCCGAGGTGCTGCGTGGTGAGCCGGTCTCGCCCGCGTGCGACGTGTTCTCGTGGGGCTCGCTGATCGTGTACGCGGCGAGCGGGAAGGCGGCGTTCGGCGGCGACACGCTGCCCGCGACCGTCTACCAGGTGCTCAACACCGAGCCGGTGCTCGACGCGGTCGAGCCGGGGTTGCGGGAGCTGGTCAGGGCGGCGCTGCGCAAGGATCCGGCCGCGCGGCCGACCGCGCAGCAGTTGCTCGACCATCTCGTGGGGCGTTCGGTCGCCCCGGAGCAGACCGTCCAGGCCGTCCAGGGAGTACGGCCTGAGCAGGCCGCCCAGACCGCTCAGGTGGCCTGGCAGCACGGGACCGCGGCGTTCACCGCGGAGCAGGAGCGGCCGGTCGGAAAGCGCCGGAGCAGCCGGGTCGTGGTCGGGGGGATCGCCGCGGCCGTGGCGGTGCTGGTCGCCGGGGGTGTCACCGCCTGGGCGACGCTCCGGGACAGTGGGCCGCCGCAGCTCTCCGTCCTCTACCGGGAGGACTTCACGCAGACCGGTGGCGGCTGGGACGGCACCTACGATCCGACCGACGAGTACAGCTACGGCTACCGCACCGACGGCATGTACGGGCTGGACGTGGCCGACGACGACGAAGAGCACCTGGTGAAGGCCCCGGCGCCCTTCCTGATCGCCACGCCCACCCCGGCGCCCAGCCCGTCGGCCACGCCCACGCCGATGCTGCCCCACACGGTGGTGGTCGGCGTGACGGCCCAGGTGAAGCGGTCCGTGGGCACCGGCGAGTACGGCGTCTTCTGCCACAACAGCGCCGACGGCACGTACTACGAGTTCGCCCTGAACACCTCCGGCATGGCCCGCATCCGGCGCATCTCCGACGGCTCGGGCGGCACGCTGGCCCAGCCGGTCCAGGTGGACGGGCTGCAGAAGGACAGGAAGGCCAGGATCGAGGCCTCCTGCGAGCAGGACGGCGGCGCCGTGCGGTTGACCATGTGGGTGAACGGCGAGAAAGTCCACCAGGTCGACGACCCCAACGGCATCGGCAACGGCTATGTGGGCCTGTTCGCGCGCACGTCCAAGGACGCGACGTCGGTGCTCAAGACCACCTTCGACGACTTCGAGCTACGTGGGAGAAAGGAACCCTGACCACACATGCTGATCGAGATCTCTGACGGCGCTCCGTACGGCATCGCCACCGGCCCTGACGGCGCGCTCTGGTTCACGCTCGTGCACCAGGGCCGGGTCGGCAGGCTGGTGCCGGGTGCGGAACCCGTGATCCACCAGCTCGACCCGGCGGACGGCGGGCCGACGGTCATCGTGCCGGGAGCCGACGGGGCGATGTGGTTCACCGAGTTCCAGGGCGGCCGGGTGGGGCGGATCACCGGGTCGGGTGAGGTGACGTCGTTCGAGGCGGAGGGCGCCTACGGTATCGCCGCCGGACCGGACGGGGCCATGTGGTTCACGCGGATGCAGGCCGACAAGATCGGGCGGATCGCGGCGGACGGGGCGCGGACCGAGTTCGAGATCCCGGTGATGGGCGGCATGCCCGCGGCCATCACCGCGGGGCCGGACGACGCCCTCTGGTTCGCCCTCAATCAGGGCAACGCCATCGGCCGCATCGCGCTGTCGGGCGCGGTGACGATCCACGAGCTGCCGACGGAGGGGGCCGCGCCGGTGGGCATCACCGCGGGTCCCGATGGGGCGCTGTGGTTCGTGGAGATCGGCGCGGGCCAGATCGGCCGCGTGGACCTTTCCGGAAAAATTACTGAATATCCGTTGCCGGATCGGGCCTGCCGGCCGCACGCCATCATCGCCGGGGCGGACGGCGCCCTCTGGTTCACCGAGTGGGCGGCCGACCGCGTGGGCCGCATCACGACCGAGGGCGACCTCAAGGAGTACGAGCTGCCCTCGCGCGGCGTCCAGGCCGAGCCGCACGGGCTCACGGTGGGCCCCGACGGCGCGATCTGGGTCGCGCTGGAGGCGGGCGCACTGGCCAAGATCGAGTGAAACACCCAAGGTTCTGTCGGAAGGTGGAATCGAGGGTGCGGACAAGAGGTTGACTAGGGGCATGCGTGCCATAGTCATCACCGCCCAGGGCGGCCCAGAGGTCCTCGAGTACGTAGAGCGTCCCGACCCGGAGCCAGGTGACGGGGAGATCGTGGTCGACGTCGCGGCCAGCGGCGTCAACTTCATCGACATCTACCACCGGTCCGGGGCGTACCCGCTCAATCTGCCCAGCTCGATCGGGTCGGAGGGGGCGGGTGTCGTCTCCGCCGTAGGCCCCGATGTGTCGGACGTGTCCGTCGGCGACACCGTGGCCTGGGCCAGCGTGCTCGGCAGTTACGCCGAGAAGGCCGTGGTCCCGGCCGACCGGGTGGTGCCCGTGCCCGCCGGCGTGCCGGCCGAGGTGGCCGCCGCGGCGATGCTGCAGGGCATGACGGCCCACTACCTCACGCACTCCACGTACGAGGTGAAGCCGGGCGACAGCGTCCTCGTACACGCGGGCGCCGGCGGCATGGGCCAGCTGCTCATCCAGCTCGCCAAGCTCAGGGGCGCGACCGTGCACACCACCGTCTCCAGCGAGGAGAAGGAGAAGGTGGCCCGCGCGGCCGGGGCCGACGAGGTGCTGCGCTACGACGACTTCGTCGACGTGCTGCGCAATCAGGTGGACGTGGTCTACGACGGCGTCGGGGCGGCCACGTTCGACGGCGGGCTGGCGGCGCTGCGTCCGCGCGGGCTCATGGCGCTGTACGGGGCGGCCAGCGGGCCCGTGCCGCCGGTCGATCCGCAGCGGCTCAACAAGGAGGGCTCGCTCTTCCTGACCAGGCCGACGCTGGTCAACTACATCGCCGAGCGGGAGGAGCTGCTGTGGCGCGCCTCCGACCTGTTCGGGTGGATCGCCGCCGGGGAGCTGAAGATCAACATCTCGCACCGGTATCCGATGGCCGAGGCGGGCCGTGCGCACGAGGACCTCGCCGCCCGCCGTACGACGGGCAAGCTGCTTCTGATCCCCTGAGCCCTGAGGCGTCGGGAGGTGTTCGGCACCGGCTTCCGGCGCGGCCTGCTCACGAACCTGCTGAACCCCAAGGTGGGTGCCTTCTACGTGGCGATGCTGCCGCAGTTCATCCCGGCGGACGCTCCGCACGCGGCCATGGGGCTGCTGCTGGCCGGGGTGCACGTGGGCGAGGGGCTTCTGTGGAGCGCCGTGCTGGTCGGCTTCGCCGCCCTCATGAGCGGCGCCCTGCGCACCCCGGCCGTCAAACGCCTGCTGGATCGCGTGACGGGGATCGTGATCGTCGCCTTCGGCATCCGCCTGGCCATGGACAGCTGAGGTCGTGACCCGGGTGTGAGAGGGAGATCCCCCTCACACCCGGGACCGGCCGGTCATCTTCTACAGGGCGGCGATCACGGGAATCCCGCTCCGCCCCCGGATAGGCGCTCGCACCAGCTCAGCCGGAGCCCGCGCCGGCACCGGTGTTGGCGTCGCACATGCACGTGCAGTGGATCACCGCCATCTCGACCGCCTGCAAGTCCAGTGCCTGGATCTGCGGGGTTTGCCACATGGTTGTTCACCTCCTCCCACCGCTTCGTCGGGTCAGAGCCGGCGGATGCGGCGGTTCATCACCGCGGCGATCACCGCGATGAGACCGGCCGCCACGGCCAGGAGGCCGAGCGCCGTCGGCCAGATCGAGCGCAGCCCGAAAAGGGCTCCGTCCCGGATGCATCCGATCCCGTACGTGACGGGATTGAGGACGGACAGGACGCGCAACGTCGCGGGCATCTGCTCGACCGGGTAGAAGGACGGGCTGGAGAACAGCAGCAACGGCCCGAGCACATTGATCATCACCATGAACCGCTGGAAGTCGTGCACGAATGTGGCCACCATGAGGAAGAACGCGTTGAACACCAGGGACGCGGCGACCGTTCCCACCGCCAGCGCCAGCCAGTGATCCACGGGCCAGTCCACGTGGAAGATCAGGACCCCGAGCAGCAGGGCCGCGGTGCTCTGGACGAGTACCAGCCCGGTGGTCGCGATGATCTTCCCGGCGATGTAGGCCGTCCGGCTCAGCGGATAGGACCAGAGCTCCACCGCCATGCCCCCGACCTCTTCCTGGAACAGGGACGTGCCCGTCGTCGACGACGCGGCCAGCATCGACGACAGCATGATCGCCGGGATGGTGAACTCGGGGTAGCTCACCAGGACCCCGTGATACCGGATGCTTCCCACCAGCCCGGTCAGAGAGGTGGAGAACACCAGAAGATAGATCGCCGTCGGAAGCACCGCCAGGAGGAGGTTCGTCCGATTCCTGGTCAGGAGCAGGAACTCCCGGTAGATGACCGCGCGCATCCCCGAGTCACGCAGGATCTGGAGACCGGGTGGCCTTCGCGTACCGGCGATGTCCTGGGCCGGGATGCTCGTCATCCGTTCTCCCCCCGTCGGCGATCCACCAGCGCGACATAGGCGTCCTCCAGCGACGGGACGCGGAATTCCACCGTCGCCCCGCGCTCGGCGGCGTCGCGTACCAGCCCGATCACGGCGCTCAGGTCCCCGTCGGCGAGCGAACCGCCGATCTCGATCTCATCGTGCGCGCAGGCGATGACGCAGTCGGCCGGGATGAGCGCGGACAGGCGATCACGATCCGCCGTCTCCGGCAGACGCAGCCTGATCGAGCGTTCGCCGAACTCGTTCACCAGCACGGACGGTGACTCGTCACGGATCAGCGCCCCACCGTCCATGATGAGGACGCGCGTGCAGTTTCGTTCGATCTCCTCGATGTAATGGCTGGTCCAGATGACCGTCGTCTCGTGCTCGCTGTTCAGCTTCCCGATCACCTCCCACATCTGCCGCCGGCCCTGGACGTCCAGACCGGTGGAGGGCTCGTCGAGGATCAGCAGCCGGGGAACCACGAGCAGGGCACGGACGAGCTGCAACCGCCGCCGCTGGCCGCCGGACAACGTGAACGCCAGCTGGTCCATGGCGCCTTCCAGACCGAATTGCGCGATCAGTTCGTCCACCCGGGAGCGCACCGTCCGCCACCGCAGGCCGCGGAACGACGCCGCGATCCGGAGGTTGTCCCTGGCCGACAGCATGTTGTCGACCGGCATCGACTGGTGCATCACCGCCACCCGCTGCTTGACCGTCGCCGCCTCGGCGAACGGGTCGCCGCCGAGGACCTGGACGCGTCCCGCGGTGGGCGTCGTCACGCCACAGAGCAGCTTGACGAGGGTGGTCTTGCCCGCGCCGTTGGGGCCCAGGAGGCCGACGACCGAGCCCTCCTCAAGGGTGAACGTGACAGCGTCTACGGCAGGACGAACCTTCGGCTTGTACAGCTTGGTCAGCGACCGGGTCGCGACAGCCGGGACCGGGGTCATGAATCGTCCCCCGTCACTCGGGGTGAGGGCGCCACCAGGGCGGACAGCCTGCGCAACGTCTCGGCGGCGTCGAGTGGCTCCTCGGGCTCACCCAGCCGTACGAAGACGTCGGCGGCCTCGCCGGGGATCAGGTGACCCGGCATCGGCTCGTGCAGCCGGCCGAAGGAGCAGCCCACCAGCACCTGCGCCCCCGGCGGCAGACCGCCGGGGCCCAGCACGTCGTACGCCGAGTGCACGGCGTGCTCGGTGACGCCGACGCACGGCCGGTCCCGGACCGCGGTCATGATCTCCTTCAGCACCGCGGCCGAGGCGCAGACCCCCTCACGGGGCCGCCGGTGCAGGGTCCACCAGGGAGGGACGAGGTCCTCCTCGCGGCCGGTCGTGGGCTCGACCAGCCAGACGTCGACGGGAGCCGGGCCCCGCAGAAGCGGCCACCGGGAGGGCTCCGGCCGCGGCGGGATCCCCTCGGCCAGCGCCACCACGTCCGGCCACGGCACGGGCGGGTCGAAGAGCAGGTGATGATCCCCGGCGGTGATGAGCCGGTCCCGCCCGACCGCGTGGACGCGATGGAGCACGAGCCGGCCGTCGGCACGGAACGCGATCACGTCGCCCGCCGTGATCGCGTCCGGGTCCACGGCGCTCAGCGTCACCCGATCGCCGTGCCTCAGCGTCGGCAGCATGCTGGCGCCGGTGACCGGAACGGCCACGGTCCCATGCGTCGCCAGCGCGCTCACGACGAGGTCCATCAGCTGCGCGGAGAGGGGATCAGTCGCCGTCGCGCCGCTGGGCGGGGACGCTTTCCGCCACGGGCTGCTCGACCAGGAGTCCGGCTTCGGCGAGAGTGCGGATGAAGCGGTCCGCGTCACCGGCGATGAGGTCCCGCTGTTTGTCATCCTGTGCTCCGAACTCCTCCGTGAGGGCAGCCACGATCGCGACTTGGTCGCCCTTGTCCACCAGGTGCCGCCAGATCGCGGCCGCGGTCGGGTTGAGGGTCTGGAACTCACCCGCCACTGTGTCGTACAACCGGATCTCGGTGCCCGCGTCGGACCACACCACGTTCGGGCTGACGATCCACTTCATTTCCCGCTCCCCACGACGTGGAGCGGAAGGCTGCGCCCAGGTGCGGCCGCTCCGACCGGCTGGAAGCCCTTCCAGTCGTCGTAGACCGGGTGTTCCTCCCCGGTCGCCACGAGCATCGGGCGGAACGCCTCTTCCTCGTTGTCGATGATGACCTCCCGGCCGGCTCCCGCGCCCACCCACATCGACGTGATCATCTGATGCCGCAGGATGCGGCACAGTGCCCGCGAGTTCCGCTTCAGGCTGCCCGACTCGGCCATGTGGTAGGCGCGGCAGCCACCGGCGCAGGCGCCCCGGATGTAGCAGCGGCGGCAGTCGGTCAGGTTGTCACCGGCGAAGACCGCGTTACTCCGCAGATCGGCCAGGACCGGCGAGGCGAACAGCTCCCGGAGCGAGCTCCTGCGGACGTTGCCCGCCAGGTGCTCGGTGCCGGTGACCAGCTTGCACGGGTACACGTTCCCGAGCGAGTTGACGTAGATCTCCGTACCGCCGAGCCCGCAGTTGATCCGGGTCTGGCAGGACTGCTGGCCCAGCGGCCCGTCCGGCAGGAGGTTCTTGGCCCGCGGATCGGTCCAGGAGAACTTGTGCAAGCGCTTGTATTCGGCCCAGCCGAACGAGTCGCCGTCCTGGGCGCCCCGGCCGAGATCGCTGTGGTGCATGGAGCGTACGAGGGCGACGTCGATGTCGGACAGCAGTTCCGCCAGCTCGGAGATGTGGTCGACGTTCTCCTGGGTGACCACGTGGTTGATGATGGGACGAACGCCCTCCGCGTTGAGCATCCGCAGCGCCGCGACCGTCTTGGCGAAGGTGCCCTTTCCACGGGTCCGTTCATGGATCTCGGCGGTCCCGCCGTCCATGCTCACGGTGACGGTCGAGAACGTGTCGGCGACCCGGCGGGCGGTCTCCTGCTTACGGATGATCGTGCCGTTCGTGATGATGTTGGCACGCATCCCGAGCTCCTTCACCCGGCCGGCGACGTCGAACAGGTCCTTGCGCAGCATGGGCTCCCCGCCGGTGAAGATCACCACCTCGGCGCCGAGTTCGGCGGCCTGGGTGACCAGGTCCAGGGACTCCGCCGTGTTCAGCTCCCCGGGCAGGGGTTTCTCGGAGGAGGCGTAACAGTAGGGGCAACGGAGATTACAACCGTCGGTGATCGCGTAGTAGACCATCTTCAGCGGCGCGTCGACCTGGCGCAGGGCGGGCTGCTTTCCCGGCAGGTAGATCAGCCAGCCCATGACAAGCCGGGCGAGTGCCCGCTCGGCCTGCGGCCGCACCGCGTCCGCGAACGGCTCGTCGTTCGCCAGCGCGCGAAGCAGGTCGAGCTCGGAGTCGTCGAGCACCGCCCAGGCGCCGAGCTCCGGATTGACGACGAGGTTTCGTGCACGGTCCTTGAAATAAACCAGGTCCTTGGGAACTGACGCGGATGTCAGAAGTTCGGCAAGCAAGGGATTCCCCTTCAACGAGGGCAGATTGGAGAAAGGTGGAGCGAGCCGGCCGGGACGTGTGACCACTGACCGTCCACGCCTCGGTCAGCCGGAAAGTCGGGAAACGCGCCCGTACCAGGGAGGCCGACCCGCCGTCGTGCGAACAGAACTCCGCCCCCGGACCGCGGATCAGATCACTTTCAGGAAGTCCCGGAGCCCGCTCCGGCGCCACCGTGGCATTCGCAGTGGCAGTTCGGCTCCACCATCTGCGCGGAGAACTCCGCGAACCTGATCTCCGGTGTGACCCATGCACTCGTCATCGTCTTTCACCTCCCTCAGCCCGTCAGAAAGCGTGCTCGGACCTTGAAACGCTCGTCAGGTGCCGGACCCGGACCCGCTGTTCGAGCCGCACAGGCAAAGACAGTTGATAACCGCCAGGCTCAGCGAGAAGTCGTCGTGCCTGATCTCGGGCGTGGACCACGTGGTCATTGCTTCCACCTCCCTCGCGTACCGGTCGTGTGCCGGAGGGATCGCCGATCCCGACCGGCTGGATACTCCTCTTAGTAGGGCGTTCCATCGGCGTTCCACCGGCTGTTCCATGTGCCGGGAGCGATCCGGGCGCCGTCGGGTCCGGCGCCCCTCCGGTCGGCTCCCTTCCGGATCCCGGTAACGTGCTGCTGTGCAGACGGCGTTCGTGCTCGGTGGCGGCGGTGTGCTCGGCGCGCACGAGGTGGGCATGCTTCAGGCGCTCGACGAGGAGGGCATCGTGCCCGACCTCGTGGTCGGCACGTCCGTCGGTGCCCTGAACGGCGTGCTGCTGGCCGCCGATCCCGGCCGCGCGGTGCAGCGGTTGTCGTCGCTGTGGCGGTCCGATGTGGTCCGTACGGCGTTCGCCGGTTCGTGGGTCACCCGGCTGTCCACCTTGGCGAAGACCGGTACCCATCTGCACCCGATCGGACCGCTTCGAGCGTTGTTGAGCGAGATGCTGCCGGTTTCAGAGATCGAGGACCTGGTGGTGCCGTTCCAGTGCGTGGCGGCCTCGGTGGAGCGGGCCACCGCCCACTGGTTCGACCAGGGGCCGCTGGTCGACGCCGTCCTGGCCTCGTGCGCGGTGCCCGGGCTGCTGCCGCCCGTGTCCATCGGCGGCGAGCACTTCTTCGACGGCGGCCTGGTGCACAGCATCCCCGTCGGCCGGGCCGTGCAACTGGGGGCCAAGCGCGTCTACGTCCTGCACGTCGGGCGGATCGAGCGGCCGCTCAGCGTGCCGCGGCGGCCCTGGGAGGTGGGCATGGTGGCCTTCGAGATCGCGCGCCGGCACCGGTTCGCCGAGGAGATGGCCACGCTGCCGCCCGACGTCGAGGTGCACGTGCTGCCCGCCGGAGTGACGCGGCCGCTGTCGAACCTGCGCTACCGCGACCTGTCCCAGATCTCTCACTACATCGAACGCGCCTATCACGCATCTTCCCGATACCTGCGGACAGGAGGACGATGAAGACCTGAACATCCTGGAGGCCGACGTTGTTGCCCCCACGCATCCTGCGACGGCTCATCCTCGCCCCCCTGGTCATCGTGGTGACCGTGGTCGTGCTCATCACGTTGCCGGTGTGGGTCGGGGTGACGTTCGCCGCCTCACTGCGGCTGCCGCCGCCGCAGCGCCGTGGGCTGCGCTTCGTCTGGTTCGGGGTGGCCTGGCTGACGCTGGAGTCGGCGGTGCTCATCGCCTGCCTCGGGCTCTGGGTGGCGGGGGCGTTCGGCCGCGACCGGGATCAGGAGCGGCACTACGCGCTGATCAGGTGGTTCCTGACCAAGGTGTACGGCGCCGCCGTACGGATCTTCCGGCTCACCGTCGACATCCACGAACCGCCGCTCACCGAAGAGGAGCGGGCCGCCCGTCTGACCCGCCCGGTGATCGTCCTGGCCCGGCACGCGGGTCCCGGCGACTCCTTCCTGCTGATCTACCATCTCCTCTCCCTGTACGGCCGGCGGCCCCGGATCGTGATGAAGGCGGCGCTGCAGATCGACCCGTCGCTGGACGTGGTGATCAACCGGCTGCCTAACGCCTTCGTGCCCCGCCGTACCGCCGAGAGCGGCATCATCGACGAGATCAAGCGGCTGTCCTCGACCATGGACGAGGACGACGCGCTGGTGATCTTCCCGGAGGGCGGCAACTTCACCCCGCGGCGCCGCCGGCTGGCGATCAGGCGGCTGGAGGAGAAGGGGCTGGACGAGGAGGCGTCACGGGCCCGCGGCATGGATCACCTGCTGCCGCCGCGCCCCGGTGGCGCCATCGCGGCCATCGAGTCCTGCCCGTCGGCCGACGTCGTCTTCGTCGCGCACACCGGCCTGGACGACCTCATCACGGTGGGCGACGTGTGGCGCAAACTCCCGGTCAGCGCGCACATCACCGCGAAGTGGTGGCGGGTGCCCGCCGCACGCATCCCCAAGGACCGCGAGGCGCGCATCCGCTGGCTGTACGACCAGTGGGAGCTCATCGACGACTGGATCAGCGCCCAGCGGCTCACCCTGCACTAGCCCCCGGCGGCAGCGGCGGGACGGCGGGCGGGCCGTTCTCGATGAGGTCGAGCAGGGCGTCCGTGTCGAGATGCTGCTCGACCAGGTCCCCGAGCGCGTCCAGGCGGCTCTCCCGCAGCAGGGCGAAGTCGGTGTCCGGCGCCGGGACGAAGGCGCGCCCGGCCCGCTCGGCCACCTCGGTGAGGAAGGCGCGGCGGAAGCCGTCGTTCTCCAGCGCGCCGTGCCAGGTGGTGCCCCACACGTCGCCCACGCGGCAGCCGTCGAGGAACGGCTCGCCGCCTTCGACGGTCGCGACGCCGTGGTGGATCTCGTACGCGCTCACCGGATGCCCGTACGCGTGACCGGCCGGGCGGCCGAGCGTCTTGCCCGCGGCGAACCGCACCCGGACCGGAAGCAGGCCCAGGCCGTCGACCCGGCCGGCGCCCGACTCGACGTCATCGTGGATCTCGCGGGCGAGCATCTGGTAACCGCCGCAGATGCCGAGAACGGGCCCGGTACGCCGCTGGACGGCGGCGGCCAGTCCCGTGTCGCGGAGCCAGGCCAGATCGTCGACCGTTGCGCGCGAGCCGGGCAGGACCACCAGGTCGGCGTCGTCGAGCTCCGCCGGGTCGGTCACGAAGCGGACGAGCACCCCGGGCTCGGCGGCCAGGGCGTCGAGGTCGGTGAAGTTGGAGATCCGCGGCAGCTTGACCACCGCCACGCGGAGCGTCTGGTCGCCGTGGGGCCGCTGCGGGGCGATCGAGCGGCTGCTGAGGGCCAGGGAGTCCTCGACGTCCATCCAGAGCCCGTCCAGCCAGGGCAGCACACCGTAGACGCGGCGGCCGGTGAGGTCTCTGAGCTGGTCCAGGCCGGGTTCGAGCAGCTCGACAGCGCCTCGGAACTTGTTCACGACAAATCCGGAAATGAGGGCTTGGTCGGCGGCGTCCAGCAGGCCGACTGTGCCGTAGAAGGCGGCGAAGACGCCGCCGCGGTCGATGTCGCCCACCACGATCACGGGCAGGTTCGCCGCCCTGGCCAGGCCCATGTTGGCGATGTCGCCCCGGCGCAGGTTGATCTCCGCGGGGCTGCCGGCGCCCTCGCAGATGACCACGTCGTACGAGCTTCGCAGCCGGTCGAGCGAGGCCAGCGCGCTCTCGCGGAGCAGGTCCTTGAGCCGGCCATACTCCATCGCGTCGACGTCGGCCACCGGCTGCCCCATGAGGACCACCTGGCTGCGGCGGTCGCTGCCCGGCTTGAGCAGGATCGGGTTCATGTCGGCGACGGGTTCGAGGCCCGCGGCCCGCGCCTGCGCGGCCTGGGCCCGGCCGATCTCGGCGCCGTCGGCGGTGACGTACGAGTTCAGTGACATGTTCTGGGCCTTGAACGGCGCCACGCGGACACCCTTACGGGCCAGCCAGCGGCAGATCCCGGCGGTGACGACGCTCTTGCCCGCGTCCGACGTGGTGCCCGCGACCAACAGCGCTCCGCTCATCATGGCTCACATCGTAGGGCGGTGCTGCTTTTGCTCACATCGCGCGTCAAAGCCGCTCACATCGTGAGCCGGTGCTCCTTCTCGCCGCGCCACTCCACGCTCAGCACCGTGGCGTCGTCCTGGAGCCGGCCGTGCTGGTGCGCGAGGATCGACTGGATCAGCCGGCGCAGCGTCTCCGGCGCCGAGACCCCGTCGGCTTCGCGGCGCACGACGAAGTCGGTGAACCGCTCAAGCCCGAACATCTCCCCCTCCGGGCTCTGCGCCTCGACGATGCCGTCGGTGTAGAAGAGCAGGCGGTCGCCGGGTTCGAGCTGGTAGTGCTCCAGACCGGCGGACAGGCCCAGCCGGAAGCCCATCGGCGGCGACGGCACCGTCTCCAGGATGGCGACCCGGCGGCCCCGCCGGATCACCAGCGGCGGATAGTGCCCGCGGTTGACCCAGGTCAGCTCGCCGGTCTTGAGGTTCAGGTCGGCGAGGATGCCCGTGGCGAAGCGGGTCATGTCGAACTGGTCGGCTATCGCCTCGTCGATGGCCTCGCTCGCCGCCAGCAGGCCGGTCCCCCGTCGCCGGTTGTTGCGGCAGGCGCCGACGGCGATCGTCGCGGTCAGCCCCGCGGAGATGTCGTGCCCCATGGCGTCGAAGATCGACAGATGCAGCGTGTCTCCGGCGATGGCGAAGTCGAACGCGTCGCCGCCCACGTCGTAGGCGGGCTCCAGGGCGGCGCTGACCACCACCTTGTCGTTGGCGAAGCTGCTGTTGGGCATCAGGTTCCACAGCACCTCGGCCGACAGGGTCATCGACTCCGCGCGCACCAGCGAGGCGTAGGTGTCGCTGATGGAGCGCTTGCTGATCACCATCAGGGAGACCAGGCCCGCCAGCTGCTTCACCAGCAGGTCGGCGGCCTCATCGTGGGCGGAGACGGTCACCGCCAGCATGCCGATCCGTTCGGTGCCGTCGAGCAGCGGCACCCACAGCCGCCGCCGGTCCTCGTCGGGCGGCGGCTCCGGCTCTCCTTCGACGGCGTGCTTGGCCTGAACGATCTCCACATTGCGATAGGCCCGCCCGGCGAGGGTGGAGTCGATGCGGATCGCCTGCAGCGACTCCCCCGCCGCGTCGCGCTGGCCGGGCAGCGGGACGAGATACTGCTGCTGCAGGTCGACCACGTAGATCGTGGCGTGGGAGAACCCGGCCGGCTCGGCGTGCAGAGCGAGCAGGGCCGGCAGGTCCTCGATCGTGGCCAGGTGACTCGCGTCCAGCAGGGCGCCCAGCATGGCCTCTCCCTCACCTCGCATGGGCGCGCCTCCTACGTCTCCCTGAGGCTTCATACCCCGATGAGAGCCCCTAGACCTGCTGGTTCTCCGCGAGGAGGAAGAGTTGGCGGCCGCCGCGTACTACGCTGCCAGGCATGCCCCGCGACGCCCTCATGGACTGGCTCTCCACGCGCGCTCCCGAGCAGTTGGCGCTCGTGGCCGATCGCGGCGCGCTACGCGTTCGCGGTCGCGAGCCGTCGCTGGAGGACTACGCCCATCTGCTCAACCAGGATCTTGTGGTCTCCCGGCTGGTGGGCTTCTGCACGCTCCCGGAGCTTCAGGTCCTGCGCGCGATCGCCTGGCTGGCCGCCCAGCGCTACGGCCCCTTCCCCGACGACTACTGGCGCACCCCCGACCCACGCCCGGTTCCCCGGGCCGAGCTGCTGACCCTCCTGGCGGGACAGGACCAGGACCTGCGGGCGGAGGCGGACGCCGCCCTGGCACGGCTGGCCGACCAGGCCCTGCTCCAGCCGCCCCATGGCGAGCAGTGCTCGGTGGCGCCCTACGTCCACCGGAACCTGGCGGACGGCATGGGGCTGGGCCGCTCCGTCGCCTACCTCGTCGCCCGCTATTTCAACGCGCCCGAGGTTCATCGCCTGGCCACCGCGCTGGGGCTGGACAAGGCGCCGAGCCGGGAAGCCGCCGAACGCGACGTCGTGGCGTACCTGACGGATCCGGTACGCCTGCGTGCCCTGCTGGACAAGGCGCCCGCCTCGGCCACGGAGCTGCTGGAGCGGCTCACGTACGAGGGGCCCATGGTCGAGGCCCACTGTTTCCACCAGGCAGGGTCGTACGGCAGCAACAAGTACGTCTTCGCCGGCGGTTCGGGACACGCCGGCGCGGACTGGCTGGCGGCGCGCGGGCTGCTGCTCCCAGCGGGCGTGCCCCACATAGCCGAACTGCCGGCCGAGGTCGCTATCGCGGTCCGGGGCGAGCTGCGGGCGACGTTCACCCCCTACCCTCCCGAGCCGCACGACCTGGAACGGGCCGAGGGCATCGAGCCAGCGGCCGCGGCGGCGTTGGCCACGCTCACCTGGCAACTCGAACGGTTGCTCACCGGCTGCGCCGAACAGCCGCTCACCCTCCGCAAATCCGGCGGTGTCGCGGTGCGCGACACCAAACGCCTGGCCAAGGACATCGCCGACCCGGAGACCGTCCGCTTCCTGCTGGAGCTCTGCTTCCGCGCCGGCCTGCTGGGCCTCCTGGCCGAGCCCACCGAGCCGCCCGCGAACCGCCGCGCCAAGGTGCCGCCGCCCACCCAGGTCGTCCTGCCCACCACGGCCTATGACCGCTGGCTGTCGCGCACTCCCGCCCAGCGGCTGGTGCCGATCATCGCCGCCTGGACCGTGTGCCGCGACATCCCGCTCTGGTGGCCCGACCCCGACCAGACGCCCGTCGCCCTGGCCGGCCTGGACGACCCGGACGCCGTCAGCCTGCGTTACGCGCTGCTGGAGGCCCTGGGTGCCGCCCCTTCGCTGCGCGCGGCCGACGCGCTGCCGTACCTGGTGCCCGCGGCGACCTGGCACCGCCCCGCACGGATACCGCAGGGGGCGGCCGGTGCCCAGCGCATCGAGTCCACGCTCCGCGAGGCCGCGCTCCTCGGCGTCATCGGCCAGGGCGCCTTGACCCGGCTCGGCCACACCGTGCTCGACCTGCTCCGTACCGGCGAGGCATGGAAGAGCGCGGACGCCGCGCTCGCCCCGGTCCTGACCGACATGCTGCCCGCGCCCCGGACCACGGCCCGCTTCCAGACCGACCTGACCGCCGTGGTGAGCGGCGCCCCTGAGGCGAAACTGGCCGCCCTGCTCAACGCGGTCGGCGTGCGCGAATCGGAAGGCCACGCGGTGGTGTGGCGCATCAGCCACGCCTCGGTACGCCACGCCCTCGACTCCGGCCACCAGCCGGACGCCCTGCTCGACCAGCTCCGGGCCGTGGCGGAGGGCGAGCTGCCGCAGCCGCTGGAATATCTGATCAAGGACGTGGGACGGACGCATGGGCGGATGCGGGTGGTGCGATCCGGCTGCTGCATCCGCTCCGACGACGAGGCGCTGCTGGCCGAGCTCGTCCACGCCAAGCCGCTGCGCGCGCTCGGCCTGCGGTTGATCGCCCCGACCGTTTTGATCAGCGCCAGCCCGGAGCGGGAGACGGTGACCGCCCTGCGAGCGGCGGGCTACGCCCCGGCAGTGGAGGCCGAGACGGGCGCCACGCTGGTGGAACAGCCCGCCACCCGGCGCGCCCCTGATCCACGTAGGCGTCGCCGTTAGGACCCGCTAGCAGCGGACGCCGCGCCGGCCGCTCGCGCTTCGGCAAGTCGTCGTCAGTCCGGGCTACTCCGGTGGCTGCTGCGGCTGACCGGGCTGTGTCGGTGGCTGACCTGGCTGCGTCGGCGGCTGACCGGGCTGCGGTTCGCCTCCTCCGTAACGGCGCCGGACCGTGTCCGCGCCCTTTTCGACCTGGTCGTCGTACTTGTGGCCGGTCCGCTCCTTGGCGAACCGCTCGGCGCGATCCAGCACCTGGTCAGCCTGCTTGGAGTGCCCTCTGGCCAGGTCCTCGGCCTTCTTCAGCCATTCTCCGATGCGGCTCATAAGTGTTCCCCTCCTCGTGCCTTACAGTCGGCCCCTACCCAGAGGCGGCGCGAGGTCACACCGGTGTCCGCGACATGAGAGCTCGCAGGACATAGGGCATGATGCCGGCGAGCACGATGGCCGGGACCGACGTTGAGTCCCGGCCGGCCCGCTCGGGCTCCTACGATACGGCGCATGACCACGCACGGATTCACGCTCACCGCCGAGGGCCCGTTCGACTTCGGTGCCTCGCTGCGCTTCGTCGAGGACTGGCCGGCCACCAGCGCGCTGCCCTCCGACGGGCGGGCGCTGCGCTTCGCCTACTGCGCGGAGTCCGACTGGCTGCCCATCGGCGTGACCGTGACGGGCGCGCCGGGCGGGGTCGCCGTCGCCACGACGCGGCCCGCGGGGCCGGGCATCCGTGGCGAGGTGGCACGGATCCTGTCCCTCGACGTGGACGGCGCCGGTTTCGCCCGGCTCGGTGAGGCCGACCCGGTGCTCGGCGACCTGCAGCGGGCCCGGCCCGGCCTGCGGCCGGTGTGCTTCTGGAGCCCGTGGGAGGCGGCGTGCTGGGCGGTGATCGTACAGCGCTCGTCGATGCTCATCGCCGCCCGCCTCAAGCAGCGCATCGCGGAGCGGTACGGCGCGAAGGTCACCCTGGACGGACAGGTGTACCCGGCATTTCCCCCGCCCGTGACGCTGCTGGAGGCCGGCGGCCTGGGCCTGCCCGCGCAGAAGGAGGAGTGGGTGCGCGGGCTGGCCCGCGCGGCGCTCGACGGCCTGCTCACCACCGAGCACCTGCGCTCGCTCGCCCCGGAGGAGGCGCTGTCCGAGCTGCGGGCCCTACCCGGCGTGGGGCCGTTCTCCGCCGGTCTCATCCTCATTCGCGGCGCGGGCGCGCCGGACGCGTTCCCGGGCGACGAGCCGCGCCTGTTCGCGATCCTGCGTGAGGCGTACGGCCTGCCGGAGGACGCGCCGCCGGCCGCGTACCGGAAACTGGCCGAGGCGTGGCGGCCCTACCGCTCCTGGGCCTCCTTCCTGTTCCGGGCCTCCACCTACGGCGTCATGGACGATCGGGATTGAGCACCGTCCCTGGTCTGCTCGGGTGAAGGTCTGAAGCGCGGAATCCGGGGCAGTCCGAGGGTCTTTGACGACTCTCGGGAGAATCCATGAGCGAAGCTGAGGCGATGGCACGCCGGGCGGCAGACAGCCCGGCTATGGACAAACTCGCGCGGGTTGGGCTGGTTTGTCGTGGCGTGCTTTATGGGCTGATCGGGGTGCTGGCGATCCAGATCGCGTTCGGCGGCGGTGGGAAGCAGGCCGACAAGAACGGGGCGATCAGTACGGTGGCCGCGCTGCCGTTCGGGGCCGTGCTCTTATGGATCATGGTCGTCGGGTTCGCCGCGCTGGCACTGTGGCAGGCGTCCGAGGCGATCTTCGGCGCCCACAAGCTCAAGGACCGGGTCGAGCCGGCCAGCCGGACCGTGGTCTACGTGGTCATCTGCGCCGCACTGCTGACCATGCTGCTGACCGGCAAGACCGGGTCCGATGACAAGCGGTCCCAGGATCTGACCGGCAAGCTGCTCGCGCTGCCGGCCGGGCAGATCATCGTGGGCCTGATCGGGCTCGGCATCGTCGCGCTCGGCGTCTACTGGGTGCGGTACGGCATCAAGAAGGAGTTCCGCAAACAGCTCAGGCCGATGCCGCCGCGAGCCGGCGCGGTGATGGACCGGCTGGGACTCGCCGGGTACATCGCGCGCGGCCTGATCGCCGGCCTGGCCGGGGTCTTCGTGATCCAGGCGGCCATCACCTTCGACCCCGACAAGGCCGGGGGCATCGACGCGACGCTCAGGGCGTTCGCCGACACCCCGGCGGGGCCCTGGCTGCTGGCGGTGGTGGCGCTGGGGCTGCTGCTGTTCGCCGTGTACTGCTTGGGAGAGGCCCGCTGGCGGCGTACCTGAGCCGTCGCTTCCTACGGTGCACCGGGCGGCGCGCGCCCGGTGCGCCGTGGCGAGCGAGCCGGACGTAGGTCGATCCGCCACGACGGCGTGCCCTGTGATTGGCTGATCGGCATGGAAGCACCTTCTCTGAGCACGTCCACCGACTCGTTGCGTCACGTGACCGAGCTGCTGCGCGAGCACCCGCTGATCGACGGGCACAACGATCTGCCCTGGGCGGCGCGCCAGCTCGTCGGCTACGACTTCGACCGGCTCGAGATCAGCGGTGACACCTCCGATCGGACCCATACCGACCTGCCCCGGCTGGCGGCCGGGATGGTCGGCGGGCAGTTCTGGTCGGTTTTCGTGCCGTGCGGGCTGCCCGGTGGGCAAGCGGTCACCGCGACCTTGGAGCAGATCGACTGCGTACGAGCCATGGTCCGGCGCTACCCCGACCAGCTGGCCCTGGCGACCACAGCCGACGAGGTAGAGCGGATCTTCGCCGGTGGGCGGATCGCGTCGCTGATGGGCGCCGAGGGCGGTCATTCGATCGACTGCTCGCTGGGGACGCTGCGGATGCTGTACGCCCTCGGCGTCCGCTACATGACGCTGACCCACAACGACAACACCCCCTGGGCCGACTCCGCGACCGACGAGCCGGTGAACCATGGACTGTCCGCGTTCGGAGAGGAGGTCGTACGGGAGATGAACAGGCTGGGCATGCTGGTCGACCTGTCCCACGTGTCGGCCGACACGATGCGGCACGCCCTGGGCGTGACGCGGGCGCCGGTGATCTTCTCCCATTCGTCGGCGCGCGCGATCTGTTCCGCGCCGCGCAACGTACCGGATGACGTGCTGGAGACGCTGGCGGGCAACGGCGGGGTGTGCATGGCCGTGTTCGTGCCCTCCTTCGTGTCGCAGGCCAACTGGGAGTGGCGGCAGGCGGGCACCGACGCCGCCCGCACGGCCGGGGTGAACACCCATGACTACGAGGCGACCCACGAGTTCCTGGCCACCTGGGAGAAGTCGCACCCCAAGCCCGCTGTCACGCTCGACGACGTGGTGGCGCACCTCGAGCACATCCGCGAAGTGGCCGGTATCGACCATCTCGGCATCGGCGGCGACTACGACGGGTGCGACGGGCTGCCCGTCGGCCTGGAAGACGTGCGCGGCTACCCTCGGCTGTTCGCGGCCCTGGCCGACCGGGGCTGGTCCGACGACGATCTGGCGAAGGTGGCCGGGCGCAACGTGCTGCGGGCGCTGCGCGGCGCCGAGGCCACCGCCGCCGACCTGCGGGATCGCGAGCAGCCGAGCACGGTACGGTTCAGCGCGGCCGCCGGCTCATAACGACTACCCGTCCCAGATCTCGTCTGAGCGCCCGTCCGGTGGCAGGCAGACCGTGAGGGCGCCCGGGACGGCCTTCGCCTTGAGGCGGGTGGTGGCCTCGCGGTCGCCGCCGTCGAGCTCGTACGTCAGCGGAGCGCCGAACCGGGCGGACACCTTCCTGGCGCGGGTGATCCGGACGAACGGCGAGTCGTCGGAGCGTCCCGTGGCCATCCTGCCGATCACCCGGGCCCATTGGACCGGCCCCTGGGCGGTGGAGACCCCGACGTCCAGCCAGCCGTCGTCCGGCTGGGCGTCGTCGAACGCCTCGATGCCGCCGGCGATCGTGCTCACGTTGCCCAGCAGCAGGCAACTCGCCTCCCCGTCGAACCAGGTCGTCCCATCGATCTTGATCTCCATCGGCACCAGCGGCCCGCCGACGTGCCGGACGGCCGCCTTGACGTAGCTGAGCCTGCCGAGCCGCTCCTTGGCCTGCCTGTCGGCGTCGGCGATCATCTCGGCCTCGAACCCGGCCCCCGCCATCACCGCGAAGTGCTCGCCGTTCAGCACTCCCAGGTCCAGCTTCTCCCGGCGGCCATGGAAGCCGATGCGTACCGCCTCTTCGAGGTCGATGGGGATGCCGACGTTGTTGGCGAACAGGTTCCCGGTCCCCGCCGGGAGGACCGCCATCGGCACTCCGGAGCCGGCCATCACGTCGGCGCACCGTTGCACCATGCCGTCGCCGCCCCAGACGAACACCAGGTCGGCGCCCTTCTTGAGCGCCTCGCGGACCTTCTTGCGCGCCTTCTTGCTCTTGGGCACCTCGTACCAGAGGAGCTCGCCGACGTCCTCTTCGGTGATGAGCACGCGCAGCCTGTCCAGGCCTGCGCCGAGAGTCTTCTTGCGGTGCGCGACGACCGCCACGGTGGGGGACATGGTCACCGGACTACCCTCGGCACCGGTTTTCAGGCAGGAATCAATGGCCGCTGTCTGGGTAGCCGAGCGCGAATGCCGAACGAGGGAGGATCAGGACAGTGAGCCGCCAATGGGTCAAAGCTCGCGTCGATCCTGACCGCAGTCTGGGGCTGCGGCTGACGATCGCCAGCCTCGCGGTGGCGCTCATCATGGTCCCGTTCAGTCTGTTGCTCGTCGTGGCCAAGATGCCGGTCAACGGGCTGGACAAGCACGTCGCCGATGATCTGCACGCGTACGCGATCACCCATCCAGGCGTGACCAGGGTGCTCATCGTGTGGACGGATCTGTTCGGCCCGTGGCCGTGGCGGATCGCGGTCATCGTGTTCGCCGCCTGGCTGTGGCACAAGGGCGCGCGACGGCTGGCCGTCTGGGCCATCGCCACCATCACCGTGGGCGGGCTGCTCGGCCTGGCACTCAAGATCATTACTGCCCGCGCCAGACCGCACCTGCCGGATCCCGTCGCGCTCGCGCCCGGCGACTCCTTCCCGTCGGGCCACGCGGTCAACGTGACGCTCGGCGCGGGAGTGGTCGTCCTGCTCCTCCTGCCCATGCTGCCCCGGTGGGGGCGGCGCCTGACCTGGGCCGTCGCCTGGTTTTTGGTGCTGTCGGTCGGCTACACCCGGATCGCGCTCGGCGTGCACTGGGTGAGCGACGTGGTCGCCGGGATCATCCTGGGCGTGGCCGTGGTCGCCGCCACCGCGGCGGGATTCGAGACGTGGCGGCGCGAGCAGGGCCGCAGGCCCAACTCGCCGCTGGCCGAAGGAGTGGAACCCGAGTCAGAGAAGGTGACCCATGACCAAAGCTGAGCACGTGAAGTATTACGCGCTGACGATCTTATTGCCGATGCTGCTGATGGCCGCGGTGACGTTCGGCGTGGGCAAGCTGATCGTCGCCTGGCCCACCGGCGAGGCGGAGGTGAGCCGGAGCCTGGCCGCCGGCCGCACCCCGCTGTGGAACACGCTCACCGACTTCGGCACCAGCCTCTCGGACACTCCCTACATCGTGGCACTCACCGCGATAGCCGCGATCGTCTTCAGACTCGTGTACAAGCGCTGGCGGGAATCGATCTTCCTGATCGCGGCCGTCTGGAGCCAGTCGCTCATCTTCCTGGCCACCACCACACCCGTCGGCCGGCACCGGCCGCCGGTACAGCACATCGACCCGGCCCCGCCCACCTCCAGCTTCCCGTCGGGGCACGTCAGCGCCGCCGTCGGGTTCTACTGCTCGGTCGCGCTCATCCTGAGCATGCACGTCCGCAACAGGGCGCTCCAGGTGGTGATCTGGGTGCTCGGCATCGCCGCCCCGCTCATCGTCGCCTTCTCCCGCCTGTACCGGGGCATGCACTTCCTCACCGACATCACCTGGGGCCTGCTGCTCGGCATCGGCTGCGTGGTGATGGCCGCTCGGGCGATCTTGTACCGGCGTGACAGGCAGCGTGGGCATCAGGCGCCGGAGCTCGTTCGACCGGCGTAGATGGCTCCTATTTGAGAACGTGGCCGACGAGCTTCCCGCCGTTCCCGGCGACGGCCAGGCAGTACGCCGTCCTGCTCTTCGGCCAGTCCTGCTCCGCTGGGACGATCTCGATGAAGCCGACCTCCTCCCTCCTCGATGCCACGTACCGCAGCCTGGGCGCGCAGCCGTTCTCGGCCAGCCGTCGCATCTCGGCCAGGCCCGGCCATGGGCCGTCGGCGATGACGTACCTGGCCCCGTACTCCGCCGAGTGCGGCACCGTGCAAGGCACCACGGTCACCATGAAGCTCTCGGGCATGGGCTCGATGCAGTCGCCGGGGCGTAGTTCGGTGGCGTGATACTGCACCCCGGCTGCCGGGCTCGCCGCCCCGCTGGAAGATTCGGCGGACGGGGCGGGCTGCGCCGATACGGCTGGAGGCGTCGCTACGGCGGGGGGCGTGGCGCTGCAGCCCAAGAGTGCGGCCAGCAGGCACACGCCCGCGAGTAAGGGACGGGTCATGGGACCGGATGATGGCAGGTGAAGATCACGCGGCAGTTTCGTGGGACGTTTGCGAGCCGGCCTCGGGGTAGCGAGTTGAGTTCATGAGCGACCTGGAGACTGGCACCATCACCACCAAGGTGCCCGCGAGACTCGATCGGCTGCACTGGTCACGCTGGCACTGGATGATCGTCATCGGCCTCGGCACCGTCTGGATCCTGGACGGGCTCGAAGTGACCATCGTGGGCAACCTCTCGGCCCAGCTCGCCAAACCCGGAAGCGGCCTGGACATCACGCAGGCGCAGGTCGCCGGCCTGGCCGCCGCGCTGTACGTCGCGGGTGCCTGCTCGGGGGCGCTGTTCTTCGGCTGGCTGACCGACCGGTTCGGCAGGAAGAAGCTGTTCCTGATCACGCTGGTCGTCTACCTGGTCGCGACCCTGATGACCGCGTTGTCGTTCGACGCGTGGTGGTTCTTCCTGTTCAGGTTCATGACGGGCTTCGGCATCGGCGGGGAGTACGCGGCGATCAACTCGGCCATCGACGAGCTGATCCCGAGCGCCCACCGGGGGCGGATCGACATCATCATCAACGGCAGCTACTGGCTCGGGGCGGCGGGCGGCGCCCTGCTGACCGTGCCGCTGCTGAACGACCTACCGGTCAACATCGGCTGGCGCGTCGCCTTCGGGCTGGGCGTGGTGCTTGGTCTGGCCATTCTGCTCGTACGGCGCCACGTACCGGAAAGCCCGCGCTGGCTGTTCATCCACGGCCGTGGCCAGGAGGCCGAGGAGATCGTCGACGACATCGAGCGCCAGGTGGGCGGGGACCTGCCGGAGCCGGCGCAGTCGATGACGATCCATCAGCGCAAGTCCATCGGGTTCGTCCGGATCGCGCACACCATGGTGGCGCTCTATCCCAAGCGGACGGTGCTCGGCCTGTCGCTCTTCATCGGCCAGGCGTTCCTGTACAACGCGATCACCTTCGGGTACGCGCAGATCCTGTCCACGTTCTTCAAGATCGACACCCATACCGGCTACTACTTCGCGGTCATCGCGGTCGGCAACTTCCTGGGCCCGCTGCTGCTCGGGCGGCTCTTCGACACGGTCGGCCGGATCCCGATGATCTCCGCCACGTACATCGGATCGGGGCTGTTGCTGCTCGGCACGGCCTGGCTCTTCAACCAGGGGATGCTCACGGCGGTGACGCTGACGGCCTGCTGGTCGGTGGTGCTGTTCGTGGCCTCTGCGGGAGCCAGTTCGGCGTATCTGACGGTCAGCGAGATCTTCCCGATGGAGACTCGGGCGATGGCCATCGCGTTCTTCTTCGCCATCGGCACGGCGGCGGGCGGCATCGCGGGCCCGCTCGTCTTCGCCCACCTGGTCGAGACGGGTGTGCCGGGCGACACGGCGCTGGCCTTCTCGATCGGGGCCATCATCATGATCCTGGCGGGTCTGGTGGAGCTCTTCCTGGGCGTCAAGGCCGAACGCAAGGGCCTGGAGGAGATCGCCACTCCCCTGACTGCCGCCGAGACAGGCCAGGCGGCATGACGACCGGCCATGGGCAGCGGACGGGCTAGGGCCGGAGGTCGTTGGAGAGGTTGATCCGGATCTCCGTGTTGCGGTATCCGGCGCGCCCGAACGCGGCCGCCATCGGCGCGTTGCCCACGTCGGTGGTGGCGGTGACGCGTGGCTCTCCGTTGGCCGCGTGGATGCGAGTGATCTCGGCGAGTATTTCGTCCACGTAGCCGCGCCCCCGGAGCTCCGGGACCACCCCCAGATATCCGACGTTCACGTTGTACGGCGTCGCCGAGGGGATCGCCATTCCCGCCACCTCGCCCTCATGCGTGTAGGCGATCCGCCACCACTCCCGCTTGCCCGGCGCCCTGAGATAGAAGTCCATCTCTTCGCGCGCGGTCGTGTCCACGCCCTTGGCCGCCAGGCTCGCACGGGTCTGGGCGTCCAGGCTGCCCTCGGCGATTCTCGTGAACACCGTCAGGAACTCCTCATCGGACGCCTCGGCGAACCGCAGCACGCCGGTCGCCGGGGGCACCCCGTCGGCGGGTGTCCACTCGAACTGCAGCCGCTCCACTTCCCGGGTGAGGCCGGCCGCGTGTGCTGCCGCCCGCCGCCATTCCACGGCCATCGAAGTGGCCGGATCGTCGCGCCAGCCACCGGCCGCCTTGATCGCGTACTGCACCGGCCGCGGGAATCCGGTCAGCGCGGCCCTGATCAGCTCGGCGGCGACGGCGGTGCGGTCACCCGCCGCAGGGTCCACGTCGAGGCAGTCGAGCGCGACCGGGTGCGCGCTGTCCCTCGGCCCCCACCACAGTGCCCGTCCCACGACCTGGTGGTCGACCTCGGCGATCCAGGTCCATTCCGGCCGGTACATGTTCTCGGCCAGATCCGCGAGGTAACGGTCGGCGGGGATCCAGCCGACGGGCTCGGTCACGCTCCACGCGGTCACGCGGTCGAGGTCGGCGGGGACGGTAGGGCGGTAGGAGATCATCTAAAGAAAGTACCTAACTTTTGTCATCATCTGAGCTAAATGTCCGGTCATTCCTTGAAGCCCGCACAGGTGAGGGGTGAGATTCGCGGCGGCGCCTGAACACGCGTCACTCGGCCGTGTGTGCGACGATGGCGGCGGCCAGCTCCTCGTGCACCTCAGGCGGCAGTGTGTGGCCCATCCCCTCCACGATCATCAGCCGCGCCCCTGGGATCTGCTCGGCGATGATCGCGCTGTGGCCCGGTTTGGCCGGCTCGTGGCTGCCCTCGATGACCAGGGTGGGTGCCTTCACCTGATGGAGTACGCCCACCGGCTCGAAGTCGGGCTTGGCCATGGCGGCCAGCCGGTGGTTGGCCACCGCCGACAGGTCGCGGGCCCGGTCGTAGATCCGTTCCTGCAGCCGCCGCGCCGCGTCCTCGTCGAACGGCAACCCGGTGCCGTGCAGCAGCCGCTGCTCAGCGATCATGCCGTCGATCCGCGCGCGCCGATCCGCCGGTGGCGGCGCGGCCATCAACCTACGGTAGAAGTCCACGAACTCCGGCGCCGGCTCCGGCAGGCTCCCCTCGGGCTGCGGCTGCCCCATCAGAGCCCGCATGATCACCTGGCCCTCGCCGCCGCCCAGCGGGGAGGAGCCGATGACGGTCAGCGACCGCACCCGCTCCGGCCGCTCCACCGCGGCGAACTGGCCGAGCAGGCCGCCCGCCGAGTGACAGACCAGGTGCGCGCTCGCCAGGCCGTGGTCGTCCATCACGCGGTAGACGTCGTTCTTGATGTCATCCCATGTGTACGGCTGCGCCGCGAAGTCGACGGTGCCCGACATGCCGGTGTCGCGGTGGTCGTACCGGATCACCCGGCGGCCCCCGGCGCTCAGCCGGCCGACGAACTCGTCCGGCCACAGGATGCCCTGCGACATCGAACCCATGATCAACAGGATCGGCGCATCCGTCTCGGCGCCGAACTCTTCGCTCCAGATGTTCACGTTTTGCATGCCTCAAAGCATGCCGTCCCCGGCTACGGGCGCCTTCTGTAGAACTACTAGTGGCGCCACATCCGTACGGGGAGGAAGAACGGCCGCGGCTCTGGACAATGTGCTGCCCACGTGATCTGACGGAGTAAGAGCGTCAACGATCACGAACAGGAGCACCTGGACATGAGCGACACGCTGCGACTCCACACCGCCGGCCCCGCCCTGCTGGAGCGAGCCCGTGACCTGCGCCCACTGATCGAGCGTGAGGCGGCCGCCGCCGAGGCGCAGGGCAGGCTCACCACGCCCGTCGTGGATGCCCTGCATGAGGCGGGACTTTTCGGTATATGGGTGCCTACGCCGCTGGGCGGCGCCGAGTTGTCCCCCAGGGAGCTGCTCGCCGTCTTCGAGGAGCTGTCGTACGCCGACCCCTCGACCGGCTGGGTGGTCATGGCCACCACTCTGGAGAACGGCACGGCCGGCGCCTACCTGGGTGACGAGGCCGTCGCGCGGATCTTCACGGGCCCGCGGATGCCGGTCATCGCGGGCCAGGGCACCCGGCCGGGCACCGCCGTACGCGAAGACGGCGGTTTCCGTCTCAGTGGCCAGTGGGGTTTCGCCTCGGGCATGCCGCACGCCCAGTACGCCCACAGCCTGGGCGCCGTCGAGGGCACCGACGAGGCCCGGATCTTCATCACCCCGATCGAAGACGTCAAGATGCTCGGCAACTGGGACGTCCTGGGCCTGCGCGCCACAGGCAGCATCGACTACGCCATCGACGGCGCCTTCGTACCGGAGTCGCAGACGCATATCTTCACGCACAACGAACCGCTGCGCGGCGGCGCGATCTTCCGGCTCGGCGTCCTCGACCAGGCGATGATCTGTCACTCCGGCTGGGCGCTCGGTGTCGGCCGCCGGCTGCTCGACGAGCTGAGCCGGCACGCCGCGGCGCGGGCCGGGCGGCCCGGCCAGATCGCCGCCAGCGATGCCTTCCACGCCGACTTCGCCCGCGCCGAGGCGGCGTTCCGTGCGGCCAAGGCCCTGGTGCGCGAGACGTGGGACGACACCGAACGCACCCTGGACGCGGGCCGGACGCTCGACGTACGCCAGGAGACGATGGTGCGGCTCGCGCTCAACCACATCACGTCGACGATCGCCGAGGTTGCCCGGTTCGTCTACGCGTCGGGCGGCACCTCGGCACTGCGCGACGGGCTGATCCAGCGGCTGTTCAGGGACGTCCACGCCGGCACCGCGCACATCACCTCGGGCCCGCAGGTGCTTCAGGAGTGCGGCCGGGAACTGGCCGGGCTGGCGCCGGGCCAGTCCTGGATGCTCTTCGCCCTGGAGGCGTGAGGCGCCCTGGAGGCGTGAGGGGCACCCGAACCCAGGGCTCGGGTCGTCGCTCGGGAGCGGTGACAGCTCGCCCGGGCGCCAACGAGTCGACCTCGGCCAGGACGTCGATGGCGGTCTCGCAGGCGCGAGCGGCCCACGCGGTGTCGATACCGGTCCCGGTGCGGTCGCGGGGGCCCATGGGCGCGACCGCTTGCGACAGCAGTCGGAGGGTGGTCTCGCTCGGGTTGGCGAACGCGATGAGGACCATCTCAGCCAGGGTACGGGGGGCGCCTTCGGGCCACAGTGGTCTCTGGTGAGATCCGGGGTGCGCGTCCCGGCCTCGGCGATGGACGCCATGATCCACCCGTACCCGGGACTCAGGCCAGGCCATCCCCTTGAGTGCCAGAACCTTCGGGGAGAAGCTTGCATCCAATAGCCCGTGGACATCACGCGGCACGGCGGCGGAGTTGAGGCGGCGCACCAGCGCCGGATCCTGTTGCGACGCGCACGAGCCGCCCGGGTGGTGTATATGTCACATCGTAGGTCCGTACAGCGAACGGTGTTCCCGTGCCCAATATGCTCGATCTCCTCAAGCCGCCGCACGGTCCCAAGGAAGAAACGCAGCTGTCGATCGTCAAGGCGCTCATGGCGCGGCCGTATCTGAGAGCAGACCTGGCAAGGCCGACCGGTCGGGTGGCCAACACGATCAGCACTGCGATCGACGAGCTGCGCGGCCGCAACATCATCGCGCCGGCGAAGCGTGGCAGCAGGGAGGACATCCGGCTCATGCCGCTCACCGGCGTCGCAGTCGGCGTCGAGCTGGGATACCAGCACATGGTGGTCGCCGCGCGCCTGGCGCACCAGTCCTTCGACGAGGCCGAGACCGAGTTCCTGGAGAACGGCGCGGCGCAGGGCCGGGAAAGCTGGCTGCCCGACCTGGTGAGCGCGATCCGCAAGGTGGTCATCAAGGTCGGCGGCGGTCCCAACGAGCTGGCCACCATCGGCATGGGCATCCCGAGGGTGGTCGATCCGCAGCAGCAGACCCTCGTGCCGCCGGTGCTGCCACCCTGGCAGGAGGGCGAGAATCCCGCCGCGGCGCTGACGAATCAGCTGGCCCGGGCCAAGGACATGAGCGTGCCGGCCAACCTGCGCGTACGGCTGGACAACGACGCCAATCTCGGCGCGTACGCCGAACACGTCTACACCCACCCGCACCTGGAGACACTGATCTACATCAAGGCGTCCACCGGGGTGGGCGCGGGGATCATCATCGGCGGAAAGCTCTTCCGCGGAGCCAAGGGGTGCGCGGGGGAGATCGGCCACACCATGGTCCAGCCGGACGGCCGCTTCTGCCTGTGCGGCGGGCGCGGCTGCCTGGAGACGTTAGTGGGCGCGGACGCGATGCTGCGCGACGCCCAGGCCATGCTGGGCGACAAGATCTTCACCAGGCCTTTCAGCGTCAACCAGCTCGTCGATCAGGCGGAGGCCGGAAATCCGATCTGCCGGCGCATCGTGCGCGACGCCGCGACTCTGCTCGGCCAGAGCATCGGCAACGTGTGCAACCTGCTCAACCCAAACGTGATCGTCCTCGGCGGGGTTTTCGGCCGGGCGGGGGACCTCGCCATCAAGGCGTGCAACGAAGGGATCAGCAGGACCGCCATGGCCGCCGCCCAGTCGGAGAGGCCGTTGGTCGTCGCCACCGAGTCGCCCCGCGCGACCGCGCACGGCGCGCTTCTGCTGGGAATCGACGGCGAAGGCCGAGCATGAATTGTGGCTTTCGGGACCTCGTCGACCCGATAATGACCTCAAATTGAGCAAAAGCCTCGCGGCTTTCTCATATACGGCGGCGGTACTATCATTGGCTTCAATACCGCCAGCGCGATTGGATGGGACCATGCCCGACGCCGACGAGCCGGAATCCCCATATCTCCCGCCCGCGGTCCTCGATTTCGGCAGCGTACGAGAGCTCACCAAGGGAAGCTCGGGCAATGGCTCAGCGGACGCCAACTCCCAGTATTACTGGGCCTGAGTTACCGGCACGCGTCCCCGGCCTGATCGCCACGCTTGCCGAGGGCGAGGCGGCTCTCCGCCCCTACGGCGCCTGGCACGCTTCAGAGGTGACCGAGATCGATCGGCTCCTGGTCGTCGGTCACTGCCTCGCCGACCGGCGCTCGATCGCGGCCGCGCTCGAGCGTGACGATCTCGGTGCGCTCACGCGCCTGCCCGGGTCGTACGCATGGGTGCTGGCCAGGCAGGGCGAGCTCATCGCGTACACCGATCTCGCCGGCCAGTTTCCCCTCTACCTGTCGCGGCTCGGCGGGCGGACCGCGCTCGCCTCGCACCCCGGGGTCCTGTCCGACCTGCACGAGAGGTCCGTCGATCCGGTCACCCTCGCGGTCACGATCGCCTGCCCGAGCGTGTTGCCGCTGTGGGAGCATCGCTCGCCGTACCAGGGCGTGAGCCGCCTTCCAGGCGGCCGCCTGATCCACGTGGGACAGAGCACGATCCGGTACGGCACGGCCGGCCCGGCACCCGATCTCCGCGCCGCGCTGACCGAGGCCGTGGCGACCAGATGTTCCGCGGCGCCGATCTCCGCGGACTTCAGTGGCGGGCTCGACTCCACCTCGCTGGCTTTCCTCGCCGCCCGGCACACCAAGGTCAAGGGGATCGTCTACCACCACCCGGACCTCCCGACCACCGACCTGGCCCACGCGAGCAGCCTGGCCGGACACGGCATGGACCTGACCGCCGTGGCAGGAGATCAGAGCACCCTTCCCTATGCCGAGCTGACCTACCCGCTCGACGGCGAACCCGTTCGCGGCAATCTCGCCTGGCGGCGTTCCCTGCTACGCCTCGCGGAGGCGGCGCCCATGCATGTCACCGGGGAGGGCGGGGACGCTCTCTTCGGCGCCGCCCCGTCCTACCTCGCGGAACTCGCGCGTCCGGGGGAGCTGCGCGAGCTGGCCAGGCACTGCGCCCATAACGCGGCTCTCAAGCATGCCTCGCCGCTCGGCCTCGCCACCCGTGCCTGGCGGGTCTCGCGTACGAGCCCGCGCCAGGCCCTGATCCGGCTCGCACGCCGCCTCCTGGATCCAGATGCCGGGAGCCCGACCTCGCATGGTGCCTGGAGGTCGAGTCGGCCGGGTGCCGGGAGTCTGACCTGGCTCGATGCCGTCGCCTGGTGGCCGGTCGACGGCACGGTCCTGGGCTGGCTGACCCGGGCGATGCGGGCCGAACTCGCCATCCGCCTGGCAGACCCCGCACTGGCCGAGCGGGTAGATCCGGACCTGGGGCCGACTCACGTGGCGACCAGGGCCGAGCTGAGGCAGTCGGCCGACGCCCAACGCCAGCTACGTGAGCTCGGGGCTGTGCTGACCGGGACCCGGGTCCACGCGCCCTTCCTCGACGACGCCGTGGTCCGCGCCTGCCTCGCCGTGCCGGCCCACAGGCGCGTGGGTCCTACCGCCGGCAAGCCTCTGCTCGCCCGTGCGCTGCGCGACCTCGTGCCCGAGCGCGTGTTCGCGCGCCGGACCAAGGGCGACTACAGCGCCGAGGAGTACCACGGCGCCCGCGCCTCGGCGGAGCGGCTTCACCGGCTCATCGACGACTCCCGGCTCGCGGCACTCGGCGTGGTCGAGCCCGGGCCCGTGCGTGCCTGCCTCGACTGGCTGCTCGCCGGAGCGCCTGCGCCGCTGGGCGCGATGGCCCAGTTCGTGGCGACCGAATGCTGGCTGCGAGGCTCCCGGCCGGGCCCATGCTGAAGGTCAGGATTCCCCGCCATGTCCATTACCGGGCCTACGAACACGGCGGAGTCGTCCTCATCAACACCGCCACGGGCCACTGGCACGCACTCAACCCGACCGCCGGCAGGCTCTGGGCGAGCTGGGCCCAGGGAGCGGACTTCGAGCGCAGCGTGGCGGAGATCTCCGCCCGGCATCCGGGCGTGGCCCCGGAGCAAATCCATGAGGACGCCGTCAACCTCCTCCACGACCTGCTGCGACGTGGTCTCGTGGGAACCGGGGCGCGCGGAAGCACCCGCCCCCGGTCCGCCCCTTCGCGCGAGGCCGCGGACGCGACGACGTCCCTCGATCACGATCTCCGGCCAGGTTGGGGTGTGGCGCTGCTGGCCTGGTGCTGCCTCGTGCTGGCCGTGCTCCTGCTCGTGCTCCCGTTCCGTGTCACGGCCGCCGTGGTCGGCTGGATCCGCGGGGTGGCCAGGAGACGTGACATGAGCACCGCGTCGGCCGAGGCCGCCGCGCATGCCGTACGGCGTGCCGCCCGGCGCTATCCGGGACGCGCCGCCTGCCTGGAGACCTCGCTGGCCACCGTGCTGTTCGCGGCGGCCTCGTTGCGGCATCTCGACTGGTGTCTGGGCGCGGCCACCGACCCCTATCGCTTCCACGCCTGGGTCGAACTCGGCGGACACCCCATCGCCGCCGACTCCGCCTACCTCCGGGTGCTGACAATCTGACGCAAATTGCGACCGTGCGTGGCAGGGGAAACGCGCCCGACATATCAATTTGCGAAAAAGCCGTGCGGCCGGTCATTTATTGCGGAAATCGGGTGGCGTAACTCTAAAACTGCGTTTTTCTAATTCGTGGCCATTGCCGACTGCGTGGATTACCGTCGAAGCATAGGAAAGGAGGACACCATGTTCCACTCCCGCATCAAGCTCAAGCTCCAGTTCGAGGGAAAGAGGCGGTCCAATCAGATGTTCCGGGTGATCATCGCTCTCGCATTCATCGCGATCATCGTCGTCGCCGCCGGCGACCTCAGCCTGATCAAGCTGGTCTTCCCTTGATTCTCCACAGCCGAGTCGCGTTGACCGTCCGGCCGCGGCTCATCCCTCCGACCTCCGGGCGAAGAGCATGAACTCCCCGCCCGGCCTGTCCGGCGCGTCGCGCACTTCCTGTACGGCGTAGCCGTGCGCGACCAGCGCCGCGCCGGATCGCGCGTCTCGAACACCAGGCGCCGCTGGGCCGTAACGCGCCATGGACGCTGTGGAGCACACCGTCCCAGTCGTGCGGGTCCACGACCGCCTGGGCGACGTTCGCCGTCATGGCGGCGAGGACGACACGCATCGGCGGCCACACCGAGACGCTGGCCTCGTGCACCGCGCGCCGGCACGGTCGGCTGGACGCTCGAAGACGTCACCTTCCCCTGGCAGCGCTCGTTCGAGATCGACTTCACGCTGACCCGGCAGGACTCCTAGATGCGGTGCGTGGTCCAGAACGACGACAGGTCGACCGTCGTCGCGGCCTGGGCGGCGGCCTTGAAGTCGGCCACCGTGGAGATGCCGTACCAGTGTGAAGCGGCGTAGTCGTGCAGGAGCGTCTGCATGGCCGTGGTGCCGATCAGGCGGCGCAGGTCGTGCAGGGCGCACTTGCCGTAGGTGTAGACGACCGTGCCGTAGCGGCTGGAGTGGGCGTCCCAGTAGGCCATCGAGTTGCTGATCTTCTCGGCCGACGACTGCCAGGAGACGCTGTTCCAGCAGTTGGTGCCGCTGATGCCCTGATACAGGTCGGTGGCGTAGTCGGCGAAGGACTCGTCCAGCCACGGGGTATTGTACTCGTCGTCGCCGACGATGCCGTACCACCACTGGTGGGCCAGCTCATGGGCGAGCGCGGTGGAGCTGACCAGGTCGAGCACGAACCCCGGATACTCCATGCCGCCGAACCAGAAGTTGTTGTCCAGGACGACGTCGACCTCGCCGTAGGGATAGGCGCCGAAGCGGCCGGCGTGGGCGACGAGCGAGTTCTTGGCGGTGTTCATCATCGAGGTGGCGCTGGCGGAGCTGATGCCGCTGACGCGGTAGACGTTCACGGTGACGCCCGTGGTGGTCGTGCCGGTGGTCTTGGTGAACGCGCCGGCCCCCCAGGCGAACTCGCGGACGTGGCTGGCGGTCGCGGTGGTGATCGTCCGGCCGGAGGTGCCGGGGGTGTCCACGGAGGTGCCGGTCGCGGGGACGAGCAGCGAGCTGGGGTGGTCCAGGGTGACCCGGTAGTCGCTGGCGAGCTGGTAGAAGGACTCGCCGTTGTTGGTGTAGGGGTCCAGGTGCCATCCGGCGCCGTCGCGTACGGCCAGGACGGGGAGGGCGTTGCCGATGAAGTTGTACGCGCCGTCGTGGCCGAACCGGTCGGCGCCGCTGGGCACGACGATGCTCAGGTCGAAGCCGACCGAGCCGTTCTGACCCTGAGCCAGCGGCGCGGGGAGAGTGATCTTCAGCGCCGTGCAGGCGACGGTCAGCGAGCCGGCCGTACCACCGGTGACGTTCGTGACCGTGATCGGGGTGGATGGGCAGCTGCCGTGGTAGTTGTCCCACAGGCGCAGGTAGACCTCGGTGAGGGGGTCGGCCGACAGGTTCGTGAAGCTGACGCTCTCGTGGCCGGTCCAGGTGGTGCCCGAGGCGTTGCTGGTGAGGTTCACGGTGTAGGAGGCCGAGCCCGGCGTCCGGGTCGCGTCGACCGCCCAGGCCGGAGCGGGGAGTCCGGCGGCTAACGCGATGGCGATCGTGCAGAATGTCAGCATTCTTCGGATCATGGGCTGGCTCCTTGTGTGACGCTCGGGCCCCCGATCTGCCGACGAAACGTAACTTCCTCCGTCAGGGCCGTCAATATCCCCGGCAGGTGGACTTCCCGGTACGGCGTCGCCGCCGTACCGGGAAAGCGGGTCAAGCGACGAGCTGCTTGTCGGCCGCCCGCTGGATCAGGTCCTTGTCGGTGATGACCACCGCGTCGGGGATCGCGTCGGGCAGGTCGTCCTCCAGGAAGCGGACCGGCCGGTAGCGGTAGGCGGCCAGGCCGATCAGCACGGTCACCGCGCCCGCGACGAGGGTGAGCAGGGCGATCCCCCTGCCCTGCGCGGCGCCGGCGATCGGGTCGAAGACCCGCTCGACCAGCGGCCCGGCCAGCAGGAACCCCACCGGGACCATGGCCCAGCTGAGCATCAGGTTCGTGGCGATGACCCGGCCCTGCAGGTCGAGTCCGACCTTCTGCTGCACGATGGCGAACCAGTGCGCGTTCAGCAGCGCGGTGAACAGCCCGATGAAGAACAGCCCGATCGCGGGCAGCACCGGATGGGGCGCGATTCCGATGACGGCGAAGGAGACGCCCAGGGCCATGAAGCAACCGAGGATGCCGTACGTGCGACGGGCCAGACCCCCGGTCACCGTCATGATCACGCTGCCCACCAGGAGCCCGATGCCGGTCATCGAGAGCGCTATGCCCAGGCCGCGGGTGTCGGTGAGGCTGAGCAGCAGCGGCGTGGACAGGACCTCGACCATGGCGAAGGGGAAGTTCAGGAACGAGGTGAACAGGATGATCGCCAGGAGCCCGTGCCTGCGGGTGATGTAGCGCCAGCCGCCGGTCATCTCCTGCCAGAACGACTCCTCCCGCTTCTTGAACAGCGTGTTCGGGAAGCGGACCGCCAGGGTCACGGTGACGGCGAAGGCGAAGGTGGACAGGTCGATCACGACGATGCCGTGCAGCCCGATGGCGGCCACGAGCGCGCCGCCCAGCAGCGGCGCCAATACGGTCCCCGCCGCCTGCCCCAGCTGGGCCAGGCCGCTGGCTCTGCCGTAATAGCGTTTGGGCACCAGCTGGGCCACGGCCGCCATGTAGGCGGGCTGGTGGAAGGCCGTCGACACCGCGCCGACGGCGACGATGAGGTAGACGTGCCAGAGCTGGAGCCCGCCCGTCCACAGCAGGGCGGCCAGCGAGGCGGAGGATACCCCGGCCGCCGAGTCTGCGGTGATCATGACAAGCCGGCGGTTCCAGCGGTCCGCCACCGCTCCGGCGACCGGCGCCAGCACGACGGCGGGCAGCAGCGCCATGACGGAGACGATGGCGAACATCGAGATCGACCGCGTCTGCTGGTAGACCCAAAGCCCCAGGCCGAACGTGGTCAGCCCGGTGCCGATCAGCGACACCAGCTGGCCGAAGGCCACCAGGAAGAACGTCTTCAGGCTGGCCTGCTGGTAGCGGGGCGGCAGCGGCGCCGGTGACCGGTCCCCGCCATCGAGGATCTCGGCCAGCTCGGGCGCCTGGTGCTTCTGGAAGTAGTGCCCGGCCTTGGGGATCACCTCCAGCGACACCTCGTCGGAGAAGGCCTCCCACTCGCGGAAGCGCTCCTCGTACAGCTCGGTGGCGCGGTCGCTCTCGCCGACCACGCAGACCAGCGGTGCGGACAGCTTCTTGATGGGCGCCTGGTAGAGCTCGGTGTAGTAGTCCTCGCCCTCCTGGGTGTCGTGGAGGAAGACGCCCATGATGAAGTCGCGCTCGGCGGGGTCCAGAGCTTCGGTGAAGAAGCCCATCGCCCGCAGGAACTCCAGCGCCTGCCGCTTGGAGGTCCACCGCTCCATCGGGAAGACCTTGCGGAACCAGGCGAAGGTCTTGCCCGGCAGGCGGGGCGCGGGCAGGTGCCCGCCGATGACCACCTTCTCCAGGACGACGCCTTCCTCCTCCAGCCGGCGCGCCAGCTCGACGGTGAGCGCGCCGCCCATGCAGTGGCCGTACAGGGCGAGGGGGCCGTCGACCTTCTCCTTGATCTCCTTGACGCAGCCCTCGACGAGCTCGTGGAAGGGCAGCACGGGCTCGCCGGGGTTGCCGGTCTCGTGGCCCGGCGGCTGCAGCGCGAGCATGGTGATGTGCGCGGGCAGGGCCGAGGCCAGCGGCTGGTACGTGATCGCGCCGCCGCCCGCGAACGGCACGCAGACCAGGGTCAGCGAGGCCGCGGGTCGTGGCGGCGTCAGTTCATGCAATAACCCGATATTTCGGGATGATCCGTCGAGTGTGGCGAAGGTGCGGATGGTGGGGTTCTTGAAGAGGTCCAGCACGGTCGCCTGGATCCCCGAGTCCCGTACGGCGCGTACGGCCTTGAAGGAGTCGCCGCCCAGCGCGAAGAAGTCGTCGTCGATCCCGATCCCCTTCACACCCAGGATCGCCGACCAGAGCTCGACCAGCTTGACCTCGGCCGGCGTTCGTGGCGCCGCGCCCTCGGCGCGTACCTGGGCGACCGGCTCGGGCAGCGCCTTGCGGTCCACCTTGCCGTTCGGGGTGAGTGGCAGGGCGTCCAGCAGCACGAACGCTGAGGGGATCATGTAGTCGGGCAGCTTGCGCCGCAGATATTCGCGCCAGTCGTGCTCGGCGTCGGCGGCCAGATAGGCGGCGATGCTCTTGTCATCATCCGAGCCGCGCACCACCACGGCCCCCTCGCGGACCGCGGGATGCGCCAGCAGCAGCGACTCGATCTCGCCCAGCTCGATCCGGTAGCCGCGGACCTTCACCTGGCCGTCGGCCCGGCCGAGGAACTCGATGGAGCCGTCGGCCCGGCGGCGGGCCTGGTCACCGGTCCGGTAGAGCCGGCGCCCGTCGCGCCAGGTGATGAAGCGTTCGGCCGTCAGTTCGGGCTGGCCGAGGTAGTCGCGGGCCAGGCCCGCCCCGCCGATGTAGAGCTCGCCGACCACGCCGGTGGGCACCAGCTGCATCGCGGCGTCGAGCAGGTGGATCTGCGTGTTGGCGATCGGGTGCCCGATGGTGATCGGTCCGTCGGTGACTCGGGTGAGAGTGGACCAGATGGTGGTCTCGGTCGGGCCGTACATGTTCCACAGCTCGGCCACCCGGCCGCGCAGGTCGGCGGCCAGGTCGGCGGGCAGCGCCTCGCCACCGCACAGGGCCTTCAGGTCCGGCTTGCCCGCCCATCCCGACGACAGCAGCAGCCGCCAGGTCGCCGGAGTGGCCTGCATGACCGTCGCGCCGTCCAGCAGGGCGGCCAGCCGCAGCGGATCGTAGGCCGCCTCGCGGCTCGCGATCAGCACGTGGCCGCCGACTGTGAGCGGCAGGAACAGCTCGAGCACCGAGATGTCGAAGGCGGTCGTCGTGACGGCCAGCAGGGTGTCCTGGCCGGTCAGGCCGGGCTCGCGGCTCATGGAGGTGAGGAAGTTGACCACCGAGGAGTGCTGGACGCGCACGCCCTTGGGCCGCCCGGTGGAGCCGGAGGTGTACAGGACGTAGCAGGGGTTCTCGTGGGTGGCCAGGGCGGGCAGCCGTTCCGGGCTCTCACCGGAGAAGCCACCGTCGGTCAGGATGAGCTCCCCCTGGTAACCGGTGTAGCGCCCGGCGAGCTCGCGCTCGGTGACCAGGACGCCGATGCCGGAGTGGTCCAGGATGTAGTCCTGACGGTCCTGCGGGTACATCGGGTCGAGCGGCACGTACGCGCCGCCCGCCTTCAGCACGCCGAGCAGGGTGACCAGCATCGTGGCCGAGCGCTCCATCGCCACGCCCACCAGCGTCTCGGGCCCCACACCCGCCGCGCGCAGCCGCCAGGCGACCTGGTTTGCCTGCCCGTCCAGCTCCCGGTACGTCAGTGAGTCGCCCTCGAAGGTGACGGCCACGACGTCGGGCGTCCGGTCGGCCTGGGCCTCCACCAGCTCGTGGACGCACAGGTCGGGCACCTCGACGTCCTGGCTGTCCAGCTGCTCGGCCAGCTCCTCGCCGGTGAGGAAGTCCAGCTCGGACAGCGTGGTCTCGGGCGCCGCGACGATCGCGGACAGCAGGGCCTCGTAGTGCCGGAGCAGCCGCTGGACGGTGCCGGGGTCATAGAGCGCGGTGTTGTACTCCAGCCGGCACTCCAGCTCGTCGTCCTGCTCGTTGACGTAGAACACCAGGTCCACCTGGGCGGTGCCGACCTCCACGGCCAGCTCCCCGACGGCCAGCCCGGCCATGTCCAGGTCGCTCTTGGGCAGGTTGAGCAGGTTGAACAGCACCTGGAAGAGCGGATTGCGCGACAGGTCCCTGGGCGGGTTGAGCTCCTCCACCAGCCGTTCGAACGGCACGTCCTGATGGGCGTACGCGCCCAGCGCGTACTCGCGTACCTGCGCCAGGAGTTCGGTGTATCGCAGGCCGCCGTCCATCTGGGCCCGCATGACCAGGGTGTTGATGAAGCAGCCCGCGATGCCTTCGAGCTCGGGGCGGGTGCGCCCGGCCACCGGCGAGCCGACGCAGATGTCCTCCTGGCCGCTGTAGCGGTACAGCAGCGTGTGGAGCGCGGTCAGCAGGGCCATGTAGAGCGTGGCGCCGCGTTCCTGGCTCAGCTTCCGCAGCCCTCGGGCCAGCTCCGCGGGCAGCACGTGGGTGGCGACCGCCCCCTCGAAGGTCTGCATCGGCGGGCGCGGCCGGTCCGTGGGCAGGTCCAGGCTGTGCGGGATGCCGCGCAACCGCTCCTTCCAGAAGCCGAGGTCGGCGACCTGCTCCCGCTGCCAGCGCGCGTAGTCGCGGTATCTGACCTGCGGCTCGGGCAGCGTCTCGCCGTTGTACAGCGCGACCAGCTCGCTCCTCAGCAAGGTGATCGACCAGCCGTCCACGACGATGTGGTGGAAGTTGAGCGACAGAACATGGTGATCCGGTGCGAGCCGCAGCAGCCGGGCGCGGAACAGAGGCCCGTGCGCCAGGTCGAACGGCTCGGTCGCGGCCGCGCTCAGCGCCCGCTCGGCGTCGTCGCAGTCCTCGACCGGCAGCGGCGTCTCCCCCGCGGGCAGCACCACCGGCACCGGCTCGCCGTCCGGGGCGCGGAAGACGGTCCGCAGCGACTCGTGCCGCCGCACCAGCTCACGCAGGGCTTCGTGCAGCCGCGCCACATCCAGCTCGCCCCGCAGGTCCAGCGCCGTGGCCACGGCGTAGGCGGCCGAGCCGTGCACCTGGTCGATGAACCACATGCGCCGCTGGATGAACGAGACGGGCGCGGGCTCCTCACCGACCGGGATCACCTCACGGAGACCCGCCGAGGCGACGACCGGCGTCACCTCAGGTTGGCCCGCCGAGGCGACGACCGACGTCCCCTCACGGAGGGCCGCCGTGACGGCCGGCGTCACCTCGCGGAGGCCCGCCGCGACGGCCGGGATCGCTTCACGGGAGGCCGCCGAGTCGACGAGCGCCCGCTGGCCGCCCAGCGTGGGGTGGTCGAAGACCGCCTCGATGGGCAGGCCGAGGCGGGAGGCGAGCTGGGTGGCCACGAGGGAGTCGCCGCCCAGGTCGAAGAAGTCGTCCTCCGGTCCGGTGGGCGCGAGGCCGAGCACGTCCCGCCAGACTGCGGCGACCACGTCGAGCTCCTGGACCGCCTCCGCCACCGGCGCGGCCGCGACCTCGAAGCGCCGGGTGCGCGGCCCGATCCAGTAGCGGCGCCGCTCGAACGGATACGTGGGCAGCGGCACCCGCCTGCCCGATGGTCCGAACGCCGTCCAGTCGACGTCGGCGCCGTGCACCCACAGCCGCCCGACGGCCTCCAGCAGGGCGGTCCGCCCGCTCTCCGGCTCGGCGGGGGCGGGGGCGGGGGCGAGGGTGGCGACCGTCGCCTGGCCGCCCTGGCGGCGTACCAGGGTGGTCAGGGTACGGCCCGGCCCCGCCTCCACCACCGCGGCGTCGGCCGCCACGAGGGCGCGGGCGCAGTCGGCGAACCGCACGGTCTCCCGCAGATGGCGCACCCAGTAGGCGGGGTCCTTGGTCTCGGCGCCGGATGCCCAGCCGCCGGTGACGTTGGACAGGTACGGCAGCTCGGGCGTGCCCAGCTGCACCGAGGCGACCTCGGTGGCGAAGGCGTCGAGCACCGGGTCCAGCATGGCGGAGTGGAAGGCGTGGGAGGTGCGCAGCGTGCGGCAGGCGACATCCTGCCGTTCCAGCCGCCGCTTCACCTCCGCGATGGCCCCCTCCGGCCCGGCCAGAACGCACATTTCGGGGGTGTTGACCGCCGCCAGCGAGACGTCCGCGCCGAGCAGGTCACCCACCTCGGACTCGGGCAGCGGCACGGCCAGCATCGAGCCGGGGGGCAGGCTCTGGACCAGGCGGCCGCGCGCGGCGACCAGGCGCAGGGCGTCCTCCAGGGTGAAGACTCCGGCCAGGCAGGCGGCGACGTACTCGCCGATGCTGTGCCCGGCCATCATCGCCGGGCGGACGCCGCGCTCGATCAGCGCGCGGGCGAAGGCGTACTCCGTGACGAAGAGCGCGGGCTGGGTGAGCCAGGTCTGGTCGAGGTCACCGGCCTCGCCGTACAGGGCTGCCTGGCCGTCGGCCTCGCCGTACAGGACTTCGCGCAGGTCGAGGCCGAGGTACGGCTCAAGGATGCCGGAGCAGGCGTCGACGGTGGCGCGGAAGACGCTCTCCGATCGGTACAGGCCCGCGCCCATCCCCCGGCGCTGAGCGCCCTGGCCGGGGAAGACGAAGGCGACCTCGCGGGGGCGCGATTCGCCCGTGACGAACTCGGCGTCCAGCGCCGAGTCGTGGTCCTCGGCGACCAGGATGCCGCGATGCCGCAGCTGACGGCGGCCGTGCCGGAGCGTGGCGGCGACGTCGCCCAGGTCCGTGTCCGGACGCGCGCGTAGGTGGGCGCGGAGTCGCGTGGCCATCTCCCCCAGCGCCGGGTCACTGGCCGCCGACAGGATGAGCAGGTGCGGGCCGCTCACCGATGGGGCGAGGGGCTCCGGGGAGGCGAGCGGCTGTGCGGCGGGGAGCTGCGAGGCAGGGAGTTGCGGGACGGGGAGCTGTGCGGGTGCTTCCTCCAGCACGACGTGGGCGTTGGTGCCGCCCATCCCGAAGGCGCTGACGCCCGCCCTGCGCGGCCCCGGCCCCTGCGGCCACTCCGCGCTGGCGGTGGGCACGTAGAACGGACTGAAGTCGATGCGCGGGTTGGGCGTCGCGAAGTTGACCGTGGGCGGCAGCGTGCGGTGCTTGAGCGCCAGTACGGTCTTGATCAGCCCGGCCATCCCGGCGGCGGCGTCGGCGTGGCCGATGTTGGACTTGATCGAGCCCAGGGCGATCCGCCGATCGCCGGTGAAGACCTGGGAGAGCGCCGCGACCTCGATGGGATCGCCGAGCGCGGTGCCGGTGCCGTGCGCCTCGATGTAGCCGATCGTGCCGGGGTCGACGCCGGCCGAGGCGAGCGCCGCGGTGATGACCTCGGCCTGGCCGTCCACGGCCGGCGCGGTGTAGCCGACCTTCCTGGTGCCGTCGTTGTTGACCGCGGAGCCGCGTACGACGGCGTGGATGGTGTCGCCCGCGGCGATGGCGTCTTCCAGCCGCTTGAGCACGATGACGCCGACGCCGCTGGCGCCGATCGTGCCCCGGGCCTCGGCGTCGAAGGGACGGCAGTGGCCGTCGGGCGACCCGATCCCGCCGCTCTGGTAGACGTAGCCGCGCCGGGTCCAGGCGTTGACCCGCACCGCCCCGGCCAGCGCGATGTCGCAGTCTCCCGCGATCAGGCTCTGCCTGGCCAGGTGGAGCGCGACCAGCGAGGTGGAGCAGGCGGTGTTGACGCTGATGCTCGGCCCGCGCAGGTCGAGCTTGTAGGAGGTCCGGGTCGGCAGGGAGTCCTTGTCGTTGCCGAGCATGACCTGGTAGTCGCCGACCGCTTTGAGCACATCGGGCGCGGCCAGCAGGTTCTCGATGAGATAGCTGCTCATCGCCGAGCCGGCGAAGACGCCGATCTGGCCCGGGTGGCGGGCGGGGTCGCAGCCCGCGTCCTCCAGCGCCTCCCAGGCGCTCTCCAGGAACAGCCGCTGCTGCGGGTCGAGGATCTCGGCCTCGCGTGGGGTGAACTCGAACAGCGTGGCGTCGAACAGGTCGATGCCGTCCAGCACCGTACCCGACCTGACGTAGGCGGGGTCCGAAAGCCGGTCGGGGTCCTCGCCGTCGGCGAGCAGTTCCTCGTCGGTGAAGTCCTGGACGGCTTCCACGCCGTCGCGGATCGCCGCCCATAACTCCTCGGGCCCCGTGGCGCCGGGGAAACGGCAGGCCATGCCGACGATGGCGAGCGCGCCGTCGGCGGCGGGCGCGGTGGTCGAGACCGCCGCCGGGGCCGGGCCGTCGTCGCTCAGGTAGGCCGTCAGTGAGGCGATCGTCGGGTACCTGAACAGGTCGGTGACCGTCAGGCTGAACCGCTTGCGCAGTCGCTCGTGCACTTCGAGGACCAGCAGCGAATGGCCGCCCACCTCGAAGAAGTTGGTGTCGGGGCCGAAGGCGTCGGTGCCCAGCGCCTCGCGCCAGGCCCGGGTGACGAGCTGGGAGATCTCGCGGCGCGGCAGCTCCCTCGGCCTCTCCTCCCCGCTCATCGCCCCGGCCAGCACTTGCTGGAGGTCGGCGACCAGGCCGCGGATCGTGCCGGCGTGGAACAGGTCCGTGTTGTACTCCACGAGCCCGTCCAGCGTCTCGCGGACGCCCACGGTCAGGTCGAACTTGGCCGTGTGCTCGGGGATGTCGACGGAGGTGACCGTCAGACCGGCCAGGTCCAACGCCGCCGTGGCCTCGGGCAGCATGTTGAACATCGTCTGGAACACCGGGGTACGGTCCAGGCGGCGCTCCGGGTTGAGCTCCTCCACCAGCCGCTCGAACGGCATCCCCTGGTGGTCGTGGGCGTCGAGCACCGCCTCCTTGACCCGCTCGACCACCTCGGCGAACGACGGCTCGCCCGACAGGTCGGCGCGGATGGCCAGGGTGTTGGTGAAGAACCCGATCAGGCCCTCGTCCTCGATCCGGTCCCGGTTGGCGATGGGCGTGCCCACCACCAGGTCCCGCTGGCCGGAGCGGCGCGAGAGCACCACCAGGTAGGCCGCGAACAGCACCATGTACGGCGTGGCGCCCAGGCCGCGGCAGTAGGCCGCGAACTCCTCGCGCGGAAGGTCGAGGGAGAAGGGCAGCTCGGCGCCCGCGTACGTCTGGACGGCCGGCCGCGGCAGGTCCGTCCGTAACTCGGTGAACGGCGGCGCGCCCGCCAGCCGCTCGCGCCAGTAGGCCAGATCCCCGCTGTAGTCCTTCTCTCGCTGCCAGATCGCGTAGTCGGGGTACTGCCGCGACAGCGCCGGCGGCTCCTGGCCGTTGTAGAACGCGCTCAGCTCCCGGCGCAGCACGTCCAGCGACCACGCGTCGGCGACGATGTGGTGCAGCAACAGGTGCAGGACGTGCCGCTCCGCGCCCTCGCGCACGAGGTGGGCGCGGATGAGCGGGCCGGTGGTCAGGTCCATCGGCGTGCCGTCTTCGGCGTCCGCCAGGTCGACCGTGAGCGAGTCGGCCACGATCTGGTACGGGCCGTCCTCGTCCATGGCGAACGTGGTGCGCAGGCTCTCGTGCCTGGCCACCAGGGCGTTCAGCGCGCGGTGCAGCGCTTCGCGATCGAGCGGGCCCTCGACGCGGAAGGCGAGCGGGATGAGATAGTGCGCGGCACCCGGCGCCATCTTGTCCAGATACCAGGCGCGCAGCTGGGTGAAGGACATCGGCAGCCGGTCGGGCCTGGGCCGTTCGGTCTGTTGCCGCTGTTTCTTCTTGCGTAACGCTTCCAGGAGCTGACGCTGCTGGGCTGACAGGCTCATTGATTACCTTCCATCGAGCGCAGCAGGGCCTCGGCCTCTTCGTCCGAATACGCGGCGACCATCAGATAGAGCTCCGCGGCCGCCTCCACGTCCGGCGACGTGAGCTGCGCCCCCAGCTCGGCGACGGTCGGGTGGGCGAAGAGTGTCCGCAGCGGCACCTGCACCTCCAGCGCCTCGCGCACCCGGGAGGCGATCTGGGTGGCGTTGAGCGAGTTGCCGCCCAGCTCGAACAGGTTGTCGTGCCGCCCGACCGGCCCGCCCAGCACCTCCTGCCAGATGGCGGCGATGGCCTGCTCCACCGGGGTGGCCGGGGCCGTGACGACCCGCGCGCTCCGGCCGGGCTCCGGCAGGGCCTGCCGGTCCACCTTGCCCGCGGGGCTCACCGGCAAGGAGTCGAGCGTGACGAATGTGCTCGGCACCATGTACTCGGGCAGCCGTTCGGCCAGGTAAGGGCGTAGCTCGGGGCTGCCGTCGGCGACCACGTAGGCCACCAGGGCGCCGTCCCGGACCATGACGAACGCCTCTCGCACGGCGGGGTGCCCGGCCAGCACCGCGGCGATCTCGCCGGGCTCGACCCGGTAACCGCGGATCTTGACCTGGTCGTCCGCGCGTCCCAGGAACTCGATCTCGCCCGCCTCGTCGCGGCGGGCCAGGTCCCCGGTCCGATAGAGCCGGCGCCCGTCCCGCCAGGTGATGAACCGTTCCTGGGTCAGCTCGGGCTGGTTGTAGTAGCCCCTGGCCAGGCAGGCGCCGCCGAGGTGCAGCTCGCCGGGGACGCCGTCGGGTGCCTCGTGTCCCAGGCGGTTCAGGATCGGCGTCTGGATGCCGGTGACCGGCCTGCCGATGGGCGGCAGCCGCGGCCAGCTCTCCGGCGGGCCGGTGAGCGTGTGGGCGATGTCGATGATCGCGCCCTCGGTGGGGCCGTACTGGTTGTGCAGCGTCATCCACGGCTTGATGAACCGTTCTAGCTGCGGGGTGACCTGGAGCTGCTCGCCGGCGGTGATCACCTCGCGCAGTGTGGCGGGCGGTTCGATCCCGGCGCCGGCCAGCGACTGCAGCGCCACGAAGGGGAGGAAGATCCGCTCCACCCGGGTCCGGGCGATGTGGTCGAGCAGGGCGGCCGGGTCGCGCCGCACCTCGTCGCTGACCATGACCAGCGTCCCGCCGTACGCCCAGGTGCTGAAGATCTCCTGCACCGAGACGTCGAAGCCGAGCGCGGTGAACTGCAGGCTCCGGTACGTACCGCTGTGCCAGGCCATGAGGTTGGCGACGGGGCGGTGCGGCATCGCCACGCCCTTGGGCTGACCGGTCGAGCCCGAGGTGAACAGGATGTAGGCCAGGTCGTCGGGCGTGACGCCGCTGTCCGGCCGGTGCTCCGGCTGGCCGTCGAGGTCGGTATCGACGTGGACGGGCCGCTCGTGCGGCAGTGCGCCGGCCAGCGCCTGGTGCGTCACCAGGACGGGGGTGTCGACCCGGCCGAGCACCTGGGTGAGGCGGCCCTCGGGGTAGGAGGGGTCGAGCGGTACGTACGCGCCGCCCGACTTCAGGATGCCGAGGATCGCCACGGGCAGGTCGAGCGAGCGCCGTACGTGCAGGGCGACCGGCACCTCCGGGCCCACCCCCATCCCGCGCAGCAGGTGGGCCAGCTGGTTGGCCCGCCGGTCGAGCTCGGCGTAGGTGAGGGCGGCGCCGTCGAACTCGACGGCGACCGCGTCGGGCGTCCTGTCCGCCTGCTGTTCGAAGAGCCGGTGCAGGCACTGGTCAGGACCGCGACCGGCGGGCTCGTGCTCCCGGGCGAGCAGCGTGGAGATCGGCGCGGCCGAGTCGGCCGCCACTTGCTCCAGGACCCGCAGGTAATGTCCCAGCAGGCGCTCCGCGGTGCCGCGCTCGAACAGGTCGGCGGCGAACTCCAGGCTCATCTCCCGCCCTTCGGCGTAGAGCACCAGGTCGGCCTTGGCGCCGCCGTTCTCCACCTCCTCGAGCATCCGGAAGGTCACTCCGTCGCCCCGCTTGACGTCCGGCGGCTCCTGCATCGCGAACATCACGTCGAAGGGCGGCCGGCCGTCGGGGCAGAGCTCCCGGACGATGTCCTCAAGCGGCACATCCGTGGGCGTGGCCAGGACCGTCGCCCGCACCTGTGCCAGCAGGCGCTCGAAGGAGGGGTCGTCCGACAGGCCGGTCCTGATCGGCAGCGTCTCCACGAAAAAGCCGATCACGGAGTGCGCGCCCGGTGCCTCCCTGCCGGAGAACGGCACGCCCGTCACAATGTCGTCCTGGCCGGTGTAGCGGTACAGCAACGCCTGGAAGGCCGCGAACAGCACCATGAACGGGCTGGCCCCGGCGCTCCTGCCGAGCGACTCCACCTCGGCGAGCAGCCCGTCCGGCAGCGTGGCCCGGACCCGGCCGCCGGGCCGGAGCGGCCCCGTCGACCCCGGGCGATCGGCGGGCAGCCCCAGCCGCTCGGGCGCCGACTCCAGGACTTTTCGCCAGTACGGCAGACCGTCGAGACCCTGCCTGCGCCCGTACGGCGCGATCGGCGCGGGCAGGCTCTCCCCCGTGTAGAGGCGGGCCAGCTCGTCCAGGAAGACCCCGGCCGACCAGCCGTCGAAGGCGATGTGGTGCACGGTCACCAGCAGTCGGTGCCGGTCGTCGGCGAGCCGGAGCAGCAGCGCCCGCAGCACGGGACCGTTGCGCAGGTCGAAGGGGTCGCGGGCGGCGTGCTGGGCCAGCGCGGTCGCGCCACGCGGGGTGGCGTCCATGACCTTCATCGTGATGAGCGCGTCGGCCGGCTCGACGACGATGGGCACCGGCTCGCTGTCGCGCTCTTCGTAACGGGTGCGCAGGGATGGGTGCCGGCGCACGATCTCGTTGATCGCGTTCTGCAGGCGGCCGGTGTCGAGGGGGCCGTCCAGGGCGTACAGGATGGGCACGTTGTACTGCGCGCCGGGCGCCACCTGGTCGATGTACCAGAGCCGGCGCTGTGCGGGCGTGAGCCCGCCCTCGGCGGCGGTCACCGACGTCATCCGCGGGAGGTCGTCGATCGCGCGGGCCAGCGCGGCGAGCGTGGGATGTTCGAAGAGCATCCGGGGCTCGACCGGCTTGTTCAGCCTGCCGCAGGCGCGGGCGGCGATGCGCATCGCCAGCAGCGACTGGCCGCCCAGCGCCAAGAAGTCGTCGTCGGCGCCGATCGGCCCGGCGTCGAGGACGTCCTGCCAGAGCTCGGCGAGCAGCTGTTCGGTGGCGGTGCCGGGCGGCGTGATGGAGCGGGGCTCGCGGACGGGGTCGGGCAGCGCGGCGCGATCCACCTTGCCGTTATGGGTCAGTGGAAGCTCGTCCAGGAAGACCCAGGCGGTGGGGATCATGTAGTCGGGCAGGTACCTGCGCAGGTGGGCGCGCGCCTCCTGCTCGCTCGCCGTGCCCACGAGGTAGGCGACCAGTTCGTGGCCGCGGACGGCGGTGGTGGCGGCCCGGACCCCTTCGTGCCGGCCGAGCACGGTCTCGATCTCGCCGAGCTCCACCCGGTTGCCGCGGATCTTGACCTGGTCGTCCGCGCGGCCCAGGAACTCGATCTGGCCGGCCTGGTCATGGCGGGCCAAGTCGCCGGTGCGATACAGGAGTTGTCCGTCCTGGTCGTGGACGAAGCGCTCGGCCGTGAGGTCGGGCCGGTCGAGGTAGCCCAGGCCGACGCACACGCCGCCGAGGTAGATCTCGCCCTCCTCGACCGGCCGCATCGCCTCGTCCAGCAGGTGGACGGTGACGCCGGGCAGTGGCGAGCCGAGCGCGGGCGGGCGGGTCTGGCCGTCGGCGACCGGCACCTCGCCGGCGATCGCGTTGACGGCGCACTCCGCCGGGCCGTAGAGGTTGATCAGCCGGAAGGGCAGCTCGGGTCTCGGATACGTGGTGAGCCGGTCGCCGCCGGTGCTCAGCGTCGCCAGCGTGGTCTTCTCCGGCCAGGACAGGCCGAGCAGCCCTTCAGCGATGGGCGTGGGCGCGTAGCAGGTGGTCAGCTCCTGATCCACGATCCAGTCGCGTAACGCGGGCAGGGAGAGCCTGGTCCGCTCGCTGGGGATGACCATCGTGGTGCCCGCGGTCAGGTACGTCCAGATCTCCCAGACCGACGGGTCGAAGTTGGGGCTGGTGAGCAGCGGGGCCCGGCCGCCGGTCCCGAAGGTGTCGTGCGACCAGCTGATCAGGTTGGTCAGCGCGCGGTGCGGGACGAGCACGCCCTTGGGAGTCCCCGTCGAGCCGGAGGTGTGGATGACGTACGCGAGATCGCCGGGCTTGACGTCCGGTAGGGGTAACGCGTCCGCCACGTCGGGCGTGTCGATCACCGGGATGCCGTCGGGGACCAGAGCTCTCCACTCCGGCGCCGTGACCACGGCCGCGGCTCCCGCCAGCATGGCGCGGATCCGCTCGGCGGGCGTGGCGGGGTCGATCGGCGCGAAGGCGAGACCCGCCTTCATCGCACCGAGCTGGCCCGCGACCAGCCGGATCGAGCGGCTCGCGAGCACGGCCACCCAGGGCTGCCCGGTCATCGTGAGACGAAGCAGCTGAGCGGCGATGCCGTTCGCGAGGCGATCTAACTCTCGGTAGGTGAGATGTTCTTGACCGGCCGAAACAGCGACCCTTTCTGAGGCCCTGGACAGCTGGTCCTGATAAAGCTGCAGAACAGATGCTAAGGGTGATGCATCTGACGTCATTGTCGCGCCTGCCGATTGTTGAGTTTTGCGAGTTTCTGGGCACGCCGCGGATCAGGATGACCTGGTCGCCAGATTCGTGTCAACCCTAATTGGATCATGCAGCTGAGGAGCGGCGGAGGCCGGGGCCCGAGGGCGTGATGGACGGCTTCTCCAGCAGCGACGTATCGATCTGTGGGACGCGCGTGCCACGTGATGGAACGCGCCGGAACGCCTCCTGGGTGGGTGCCGAAGGGGCACCGTCTCGCACGATGAAAGGGTCCCCCATGTCAAAAGGTCGCGTGATGCGCGTGCTCATGGGCGCGGCGGCGCTGGCCACCCTGCCTGCCGTTCTGTCCATGCAGCCGGCGATGGCGGCGCCCTGCTACGGCGACTGTCAGCCTGGTGTGGTGCGTTCCGCGGGAGTCCTCAAGTACGACGCCCCCGTGGGAGTGAACGACCAGATCACCATCAGCGCGGGCGGCGGGTTCCTCACGGTCGCCGACCCCGCCGCCACGCTCACCGTGGGCGCCGGATGCACCCTGGTGACCCCGCACGAGGCGCGCTGCTCGGCGACGAACGTCGGGTTCATGGTCATCCGCGGGCTGGACGGCGACGACGTGATCACGAACTCCACGGGCCTCGCCGCACATCTGATGGGCGGCGACGGCGCCGACCGGCTCGTCGGCGGCTCCGGCGCCGACACGCTCAACGGCGGATTCGGCAGCGACGTGCTGCAGGGCAACGGTGGTTCCGACACCGTCACCTACTCCGAGATATCGAGCAGGCTCGGCGTCCGAGCCGACCTCGACGGCGCGACCGGCGACGACGGCAGCTCCGAGGACGGGCCCGTGGGTGCCCGGGACACCATCGCCGCGGACGTGGAGAACCTGGAAGGGACCAACACCGACGACGTACTCATCGGCAACGCGGGCCCGAACGTCATCAACGCTTCGAACGGCCACGACCAGATCCAGGGCCTGGGCGGCGACGACCAGCTCATTGGCAGGGGCGGCGGCACCATCGACGGCGGCGCCGGCACCGACCACTGCACGTCTAACCTGGTGGGCCTGCCGGTAGCGGCGGACGCCTTCACCGGCTGCGAGACCACCGAGATCGTGAACTAGCGCGAGGCCCGAGTCCGTGGTTGGCGTCTTCACATGAGAGACCCGCCTTCACGGCTGAGCGGCTGCCGCCTCACCGGTCAGCAGCCGCCTGGCCTCCGCCCGGTGACCGGCGAGTTCGAGGAGGGTGTCCCCGACCGCCCGGACGATGGCGGGGCGTGCGCCGGCGCCGCTCCGGAGCGCGCGGGTCGTCGCCTTGAGCAGGCCGGGCAGGGCGAGCGTCTCGCGCGGGTCGCGGATCCGGGAGTAGACGTCGAGGACGCGTCGGACGCCGTCCGGCCGGTCGGTCAGCGCGCGGAGCAGCTCGAACTGTACGTGCGCCAGGCCGTCACCGCGGCCGAGCAGGTTCGTCCAGTGGTAGGTGTCCACGCACTGCGCGTCGCGGGTGCGTTCCCACGCGCGGGTGGCCCGGTCGAGCGCGGCGGGGTCGTCCAGCACGGGCGCGACGCCCTCGCCCAGCAGCCGCCCGAACCGTACGGCATCGGCAGCGGGACCGTACGCGACAACCTGGTCCCGGCGAGCCTGGAGGTGATCGCGTACAAGGGGAAGAAGTTACGCGTCCCGGTGCCGGGCAACGTCGGCGGAGTCCTCACTCCCGACGCGATCAGGGACTACTTACGCAGCGCTCTCACGGCCGTGACGACGGTCCCGCTGACGCAGGTCGATTTCTTCGCCTCGAAGCTCGTCACCTTCGTCACCAGCGGTCCGCGCCGGCGGCTCGGCCAGTGGGAGAACATGGGCTTCGCCGACTTCATCAAGGCGAGCATCATGTCGCAGGAGTATCGGGATCTGCTGGTCAGGCTGTTCACCGCGTCGCTGGTCGCGGCCCAGCCGAACAAGGCCAACACCCGCACCATGGGCCTGATGTTCGAGGCGCTGGTCTACAGCGGGCTCGGCCTCGGCCCGTATGGCCCGCCCGACCGGGTGCTCGGCGGTCCATCCAACGATGTCTGGCTCACCCCCTGGATCGGCTACCTCACCAGCCTCGGCGTGCAGTTCAAGGTCGGCTGGAGTGCCACCGGGTTCGACTACTCCGGCGGCCGGATCACCGGCGCGCGGGTGAGTGATCCCAGCGGGGCCGCCGGCACCGTCACCGCCGACCACTACGTGGCCGCCCTCCCCGTCGAGCGCCTGCGCCCCCTGCTGACCTCCGCCATGAAGGCGGCCGACCCCGCCCTGGCCCGGCTGGATCATCTGGAGACGGACTGGATGAACGGGGTCATGATCTACCTCAAGGAGCCCCGCCCGATCGCCAACGGCCACCTCATCTACGCGGCACGCCGTGGGCGCTCACCTCGATCAGCCAGGCACAGTTCTGGCGCGGCGACTTCGCGACCAGCTACGGGGACGGCACGGTCACCGACTGCCTGTCCCTCGACCTCTCGGACTGGAGCACTCCCGGTGTCCTGTTCGGCAAGACCGCCCGGCAGTGCACCCGGCCGGAGATCGTCCAGGAGGTCCTGGCTCAGGTCCGTTCGGCCCTGCCCGGTGGTGCGGCGCTGCCATCGAGCCCAATGAGCCGAGCCAGGACGGCGACCTGGTCGGCGAAGTGCGCGATGAACTCCGGCGAGGTCGGATCGGTGCCGCAGACGCCTTCGATGACATGCGGCAGCGTGGTGGTCGCCATGGCGGCGGCCATCAGCATGACCAGCAGGCTCGCCGGGTCCACCTCGGCCGGCAGCCGGCCGGCAGCCTGCAGCGCGCGCAACTCGTCGACGCTCTCGGCGAGCATCCGGGTGCGCGGCGCGTGGTCGGGGTCGTCGTCCGGACCTGTGTACTGCAGGCCGTTCCAGGCGAGCAGGCGGGTGCCCTCCGGGTTGTGCAACGCCTCCATCGCGTATCGGCGCAGTTGCTCGGGCAGCGGCGTGCCCGGTGGGGCCAGCTCGCGGCGCCGCTGCTGCCACTGCTGCGACGCGGCCTCGTACAGGCCCTCTTTGCCGTCGAAATAGTACGAGATCAGCTGCACGTTGACGCCCGCTCTGGCGGCGATCGCGCTGATCCGGGCGCCCGCGTAGCCGTGCGCGCCGAACTCCGCCGATGCCGCGTCCAGGATCCGCTTGCGGGTGCGTTCGGGATCGCGCTGCCGCTCCTGCGGCTTGGGCGACCTACGGGGACTCGACGACGGAGACACACGCAGGACTATACATACGCCTGGCAATATCAAGCACTCCTATGACTTAATCAAATGAACGCTTGACAGAGTCCTTCGGACGTTTGACGATGACGAGGACAGCCCTTGGACAGCGAAGGACAATGACATGCCAGATTCACCACGGATCCTCATCGCGGGCGCCGGCGTCGGCGGGCTGGCGCTCGCGCAGGCGTTGCGTCACGGCGGCCTGGACGTCGCCGTGTACGAGCGGGACTCCACACCGAAGATCCGCAGCCAGGGCTACCGCATCCACATCGACCCGGACGGCAACTCCGCGCTGCGGACCTGCCTGCCGGCGCGGACACTCGACCTGGTCCGCCGCACCAGCGGGGTCAACGACGACGTGGTGGCCGGCTACACCCACCAGTTGCGGCAGGTGACGACGCGGACCTTCCCGGGGATCACCGACGACCTGATCACCAACGTGGACCGCGAGACCTTCCGGGAGGGCCTGCTCACCGGCCTGGCCGACACCGTCCGCTTCGGGCGGACGCTGACCGGCTACCGAATCACCGATTCCGGCCGGGTACGGGTGGAGTTCGCCGAGGGCGGCGACGACGAGGGCGATCTGCTGGTCGGCGCGGAGGGCGTCGGTTCGCCGGTACGCCGCCAATTGCTTCCGAACGCCACCGTGAAAGACATCGGCCTCCGATGCGTCTACGGCCGGATGACGATCAACGAGACGACCGAGGCCCTCATCCCGGAGGCCATCAGCCGCGGTTTCTCCTGGGTCTACGACGAGAGCGGGTGCGGCGCCGGGTTCGCGCCGGTGCGGTTCCGCTCCCGGCCGGAGGGCGCGTCGGACTACCTGATGACCACCCTGCTCGCCACTTCCGAGCGGCTCGGCTCGCCGGACGAGGAGCTGTTCGAGCTCTCGCCGGAGGCCCTGTGGAAGCTCGCTCTCGAGGTGACCGCCGGCTGGCATCCGGCGCTCCGGGAGCTGTTCGCGTACGCAGACTCGGACAGGTTCTTCTCGATCACGATCCGGGCCGGTGAGCGGGTCGACCCGTGGACGTCCGGCCCGGTCACGCTCCTCGGCGACGCCATCCACACCATGCCGCCGACCGGCGGCGTCGGCGCGAACACCGCGCTGCAAGACGCCGCGACACTGGCCGGCGAACTGCTCGCCGCCGCACGCGGCGACAAGTCACTCATCGACGCGGTCGCTGCGTACGAACGCGTCATGATCCCGCGCGGTTTCGACACCGTCGACGCCTCGCTCCGGATGGCCGCCCAGATGTTCGGCACGTCCGGCTGACGCGCGCCGAAATTGTCCTTGCCCTCCGCCATGATGGCCCCGCTCGTGTCCACGTATGTGATCTCGAAGGGGGCTGTCATGACCGCCAAGGAAAGCGCAGATTGGTCAGATTTCGGGTGGAATTCCTGGGAGCACCTCGCTCTGGTCCGCGCCAAACTTGACGCGGGCGCCGACCCGAACGAAGGGGTCTACATCTTCGAGCGGCCGCTGCACGCCGCGGCGGAGCGCGGTTCGCCGGAGGTGGTCGCCGAACTGGCCGGCCGGGTCGATGACGTCGACGCGGAGTGCGAGGGCCGCACCGCGCTCTGGGGTGCGGTCTTCAGCGACCGGCCCGAGAACGCCCTCGCCCTGGTCGCTGCCGGAGCGGACCCGTGGCGGCCCATGATGGCCGGCTGGTCGCCCGGCCGGCTCAGCCTGGCGGGCCCCACGCCCGGCCTGTTCTTCCCGTTCCCGCCGGGTCATGCCAGGCTGACCGAGGCCGAGACCGCCGCCGTGACGGAGGCCGACCGCCTGATCGGCGCGCTGGACGGCATCGTGAACGACGGATTCAGCCTGGCGTGTGTACGCGGCATCAGCGCCGCCGAGGCGGCACAGCGCTTAGCCGCCACACCCGTCGGCGAGGAAGAGCTGGAAGAGGCCATGGAAGACCCGTTCGAGGAGGAGGCCATGCAGTTCATCGGCTTCACCGACGTACCCGGCGGCTGCCTCGTCAGCCAGCAATGGGGCTACATGGCCTCGACTCCCGTCGTCATGCAGGTGCTGTCGGCGGGCACGGTCGCCTACGGCATGTACGCCAACCCCAAGAGCGGCAACCAGGGCTGCGTCTACCGCGACGGCGAGGTCATGGAGTGGGACACCCACCCGGGCGGTGGCAGCGTGTCCGGCGATGACTCGGCCCAGGAGATCCTGCTCAAATACCTGTACGTGGGCCACGCCGAGGCCTACTGCTTCGCCGGCGCGGACCTGCGCCCGACCAGTGCCCGCGCGATCAGCGGTCCGGACATGCACCTGCGGCTGCCCGAACGGGACTACTGGCACTGACCAAGGCGGTCAGGCGGTGTCGCCGCCGTCGGCGAGCAGCGTGCTGCCCGTCATGAAGGTCGACAGGTCCGACGCGCAGAACAGGACGACGCGCGCGATGTCATCAGGCACGCCGAGCCGCCCGATCGGACCGTTCAACATGAGGTCGGTCGGCGGGATCTCGGTCGGTGGGATCTCGGTCGGCGGGATCGGGAGGTCGGTCGGCGGGACGGCGTCGGTCATCACAGCGGCGGCGGCCATCATGTTGCCTTCGGTGGGGACGAAGCTCGGTGCGACCCCGAGCACGCGGATGCCGAGCGGAGCGAGTTCGAGGGCCAGCTCGCGCGTGACACCGCGCACGGCGTGCTTCGATCCGACGTAGGCGGCCAGGCCGGGCGCGCTGCCGCGGAAACCGGCGGTCGAGACGATGTTCACGATGACACCGCCCGTGCCCGCGGCCGCCATCCGCCGCGCCGCCTCACGCGCGCCGACGAAGACGCCGCGCGCGTTCACCGCGAACACCGTGTCCCACGTCTCCTCGGTCATCTCCAGCAGGGGGACGGCCGGGAAGATTCCGGCGTTGTTCACCCAGATGTCCAGGCCGCCGAGATCGGCGACCGCGCGGTCGGCCGTAGCGGCGACGGACGCCGCGTCGGTGACGTCCATGGCGGCGCCGATCACGCGTACACCGTGGCGTTGCGCCAGCTGCTCGGCAGCGGTCAAGGCGAGCTCTTCGTCAATGTCGCCGATCAGCAGGTCGGCGCCCGCCTCGGCCAGGCGTGACGCGATCGCCTTGCCCAGTCCGCGACCGCCTCCGGTCACGACCGCGCGGCGGCCCGTCAGGGAAACGAGCTCGGCCAGGGACCTGCTCGACACATCAGCGGTGGACATGGTGCTCTCCTTCGGGGGAAAACGTGCGCGTGTAAGACCTGAGCGGTCCAGAGGCTGACGGGTCCGTCGGCCTCATCTGTAAGACCGGAGCGGTCCAGAGGCCGACGGGTCCGTCGGCCTCATCTCCGTCCGCCCTCGTTGATGCGGTAATGCGCGTTCAGGAGCGGCCAGATCGCCTCGGCCATCTCGGCAGGGGTGCGGGTACATCCGCCTTCGAGCCAGTCGACGGCCACACCGAGGAGCGCCCCGGCGGTGAACGCGGCCGTCACGTCATGCGGAACCAGCTCCGGCCACTGCCCGGCGTCGGCCGCGACCAGGTGATCACGGATGACCGTGGCCATGCGGTGGCGAATGTGGCCGACGACGCGCGCACTGCCCTCCAGCCCCAGCAACGCGCGATACAACCCCGCGTGTTCGGCGAGGCTGGCGAAGAACGCCGCCAGCGACCGGATCGCCTCTTGCACCAGGTCCGGCGAATCGAGCTCGGGAGCGGGCAAGGACTCGATCAAGCCGTCGATCATCGCGGTGCAGGCGTCCTCGGCCAGCTCGTGGACGTCGCGGTAATGGTCGTAGAAGGCCGAGCGGCTCACGCCGGCGCCTTCGGCGACGTCGGAGACGCTGATCCGGGACAGGTCCTGCTCCTCGACCAGCTGAATCAGCGCACGTGCCAGCGCTGTCCGGGTACGGCGCACGCGCCGGTCACCTGATGAGGCCTTGCTCTCTCTGGCGGTGTCCACAGTCGCCATCCTATCGAACGCCTACAGGTGCAAGTTTCCTTGCAGCTGTAGGCTAATGTGTGACCGGGACGATGAAGGGATCTCGACTTATGTGCATAAGTGCAGCTCAGGCCCTCGCCCCGGGCAGCGCCTCGTGACCTCGCCCGGACACGTACTGATCGTCGGCGCGTCGGCCGCCGGGCTCAGCACCGCGGAGGCACTGCGACGGCTCGGCCACGAGGGCCGGCTGACCCTGGTGGACGCCGAGCCCCACCTCCCCTACGATCGGCCGCCGCTGTCGAAGCAGGTCCTGGCCGGTGTCTGGGAGCCGGCCCGCGCTCAGCTCCGTACCGCGGTCCAGCTCGACGCCCTGGCCGCCGAGTTCGTCCGGGGCGAGCCCGCCGTTGCGCTGGATGCGGCGGAGCGGACGGTCACCACTGCCGCCGGCCGCGTGCTGCGGGCCGATGCCGTGGTCGTGGCCACCGGTCTGACGCCGTACCGGCTGCCTGGCCAGGACGGGCTGACGGGCGTACACGTGCTGCGCGGCCTCGACGACGCGCTCGCCCTGCGCGCTCGCCTGACCCCCGGCACCCGGCTCGTGGTCGTCGGTGAGGGCGTACTGGGCGCCGAGCTCGCCGCCACCGCCCGCGCCATGGGCCTGGAGGTCACCCTGGTCGGCATGGGGCAGACGCTGCTGCGCGAGCAGCTCGGCGACATGGTCGGCGGCCTGCTCAACCGCGCCCACACCGAGCGCGGGGTCCGGCTGCGGCTCGGTGTCGCGGTCGATGGGCTGACCGGCGCCGGCGGCCGGGTCACCGGCGTGCGGCTGGCCACCGGCGAATTGCTGCCCGCCGACGCGGTCGTGGTCGCCATCGGGTCCCGCCCGTCGACCGGCTGGCTGACCGGCAGTGGCCTCACCCTGGGCGACGGGGTGGAATGCGACGCGCGCTGCCGCGCCGCCGAGGGCGTGTACGCCGTCGGCGACGTGGCCTCCTTCGAGCACGCCGGGCTCGGCAGGCGCCTCCGGCTGGAGAACCGCACCAACGCCACCGAGCAGGCCCAGGTGGTGGCGGCCAACCTCCTCGGCGCCGACCGCCCGTACACGCCGATCCCGTACTTCTGGACCGACCAGTACGACATCAAGATCCAGGCCCACGGCCTGCCCTCACCGGCGGCCGAGGTCACCATCGCCGAGGGCGACCCGGAGCAGCACCGTTTCGCCGCCGTCTACCGCGAGGGCGGCCAGGTCACCGGCGTACTCGGCTGGAACATGCCCAAGCAGGCCCGCCTCCTACGGCAGCGACTCCTGGGCACCTGGCAGCCCACCCCACCACTCACGCCCGCGTGAGAACCCGCACGACCAGAAGACCACCACTATCCATCCACGAGGAGATGTCCGTTGAGCGTCAATGAGCAGGTTCTGAGCTATCCGATCCCCAACGACGCGGCGCTGGACCCGCCCGCGGAGTGGGCCGAGCTACGCGGCAAGTGCCCGGTGGCGCACGTGAAGCTGCCCAGCGGCGACCAGGCGACGCTGCTGACCCGCTATGAGGACGTCAAGGAAGTGCTGGCCGACCCGCGCTTCACCCGGCTGCTGAACGCCCCCGACGCGGCCCGGATGTCGGCCACGGACGACGGCGGGCTGTTCAACAGCGACATGGCGGCGATCATCCCCGACAGCGGGGAGGAGCACCTGCACTGGCGGCGCCTGGTCGGCAAGTGGTTCACCGCCAAGCGCATGAACGCCCTGCGGCCCCAGATGGCGCAGATCGCCGAGGGCTTGATCGACGACATGGTCGAGCGCGGCGCCCCCGGCGACCTCAGGGCGGGCCTGGGCTTCCCGCTGCCGGTGTACGTCATCTGCGACATGCTCGGCGTGCCCGCCGAGGACCGGGACCGGTTCTCGTACTGGTCCGACACGCTGCTCAACCTCACCCGCTACAGCAAGGAGGAGATCGAGGCCGCCCAGGCCGAGTTCTTCCAGTACATGTCCGACCATCTCGCCGCCAAGCGCACCGAGCCGGGCGACGACCTGCTGAGCGAGCTGATCGCGGCCGGCGGCCCCGAAGACGGCGGCCTGGCCGAGATCCAGATCCTCGTCACCGGCATGGCGCTGCTGGTCGCCGGCCACGAGACCACCGCCAACATGATCGGCAAGATGGTCTCCATGCTCCTGGCCGACCGCACCCGGTGGGAGCGCCTGCTGGCCGAGCCCTCGCTGATCCGCTCCACGGTGGAGGAGACGCTGCGCCTCGACGCCAACTCCGGCTTCGGACTGCCGCGCTACCTCAAGGAGGAGACCGAGGTCAGCGGCACCGTACTGCCCAAGGGCACCACCGTGATCTGCAGCATGGCCGCCGCCAACCGGGACGAGAGCGCGTTCGAGGCCGCCGACCAGATGGACCTGACCCGCAGCCCCAACCCCCACCTGGCCTTCGGCTCCGGCGCGCACTCCTGCCTCGGTCAGGCGCTGGCCCGCACCGAGCTGCAGGTCGTCCTGGAGGTACTGCTGCGCAAGCTGCCCACGCTGGAGCTGGCGGTGCCGGTGGAGGAGCTGGAGCGCGTGGAAGGGCTGGCGGTGGGCGGTCTGCGTACGGTGCCGGTCCGTTGGTGATCTTGATCGACAAGGAGGAGTACCCAAGATGAAAGTCATCGTGGACGAGGTCAAGTGCTGCGGCGCCGGGCAGTGCGTACTGATCGCGCCGGAGGTGTTCGACCAGCGCGACGAGGACGGCATCGTCATCCTGCTCGAACCCGAACCCGCGGCCGACCAGAACAGCGCGGTCCGAGAGGCCGCCGCCGTCTGCCCCGGCGCCGCCATCGAGGTAACCGAGCAGGCGTAAGCACGAAACGCTCCATACTCCCCGTCACTGTGCATTACGCGATGGAATGCCGGGGTAACCCCCACATGAACGTCCCCGGAATGAGATCCGGGGGCGTTCAACGAAATGGCGCAATTCGCGAAGTCCTGTCGTCCATTCGACGCCTCGGCGAGTCGCGGCCATGAACTCCAGCGGCAGACGCTTCATTCCTGCCGACTCCAATGGCTGACCATCAGCAAAATACGGCGCAAGCCTTTTGCTTGTTGGATCGCGCCATTCGATCTTGTAGGCGCATCGCACGGGGTCTATACGGGGATGGAATCGCTCTGCGGTGGCACGGCCAAACCCGGTCCGTCGCGGAGGGATTCGACATGTCCAACCCATACGAGCAGCAGCAGCATGCGCCGAACATGGCGCACCATCAGGCGTACGGTACGCCGCCTCCAGGCTACGGAATGATGCCTCCAGGGCCCGCCTACCACCATCAGCAGATGCGCAATGGGCTAGGCGTCGCCGCGCTGGTCATCGGCATCATCGGGGCACTGGTCGGCTTGATCCCGGTGCTGTTCTTCATCGCCGGCACTCTCGGCCTGCTGGCGGTGATCTTCGGCTTCGTCGGCCGTGCCCGCGCGGGCCGTGGCGCCGCCTCCAACGGCGGGACGGCACTCTCGGGAGCCATACTCGGCCTGATCTCCATGGCACTCGCCACCTGGGGGCTGGTCATCACGGTGAATGCCGTGGGCGATGCGGCGACGAAGATCGACCAGATCGTCGCCTCCGCCACCGCGTCCGCAGAGCCGGGCGATCCCAGCCCGTCGAAGAGCCAGGCGCCCAAACCCCTCGCGCTTGGCGCCGTCGCCAAAGAGCCGCCATTCTCGTTGAAGGTCCTGTCCGTCAGCCGCGAGCAGACCGTGAGCAGCTCGATCGACAGCCATAAGGCCCAGGGTTCCTACGTGGTCGTGCGGGTCCTGGTGAAAAACACCGGCAACAGCCCTGCCGCGTTCGATGGCACCGACTCGGGCATCCTGGATAGCGACGGCAAGCAGTACAACGTCGACTCCGACGCCACTATCAGCCAGAACCTGGAGGGCGGCCAGGGCCTTTACGACGAGATCAATCCCGCCCAGAAGGTCACGAGGGTGCTGGTGTTCGACCTGCCGAAGAAAGCCAAGCCCGTCGTAATCGCCATGTTCGGCGCCGAAGGCTCGGATGGGACGTTCATGTATCTGGTCAAGGACAGTGAGCTGGCGTCCCCGGCCTGACGATCAGCACCGAATCGACCGTCGTCACACCAGCACCGAGCTCGGCCATCTTGATTATCACGTAGTCAATCGAGCCCGTCGGCTTTGAAGGATTCTCATTCTTTTCACTTCACGTTGCCTGCTCGCCGTGGAGATCGCGTCAGCGGATGGGGCAGCCCCCGGAGCGGTTGTCTCGGGGGCCGCGATGACAGATGACGTCCGGGGCTATGGCGCCGGGATTTCGCGCACGAGCTGGGAACTCCAGGGGCACCAGACAAGGCCCGGCAGGAACGCCCCGCCGGCCTCGTCCAGGTGATCCTCGACGTACGGGATGGTCGCGTCGCAGACCTCGATGGCGAAGTCGAAGAAGTCGACCGTTTCGGGCCTCAGATGGTAACTCCAGCGCCAGTTGTAGGGAGCGGGTCTCTTGTCGATGCGTCCGATGACGTGTGGTTCGCTCGCGGTGGCGCCGCTGAGCAGGTCGCGGGCGTGCTGGATCTTGCCGGGGTCGGTGAGTTTGACGACGAACTCCGCGCGGGTGACGTCGGTCATCACGAAGTAGGCCGAGTCGGCCGCCTGGGCGGGTGCAGGGGCGACGACACCGATTGTCGCGATGGTGGTGCCAACCGTGAGGATCTTGGTCAGGATGCGGCGCATGGAGACCCTTTCACTACGCGTGATTACTTTGAGTTGCTGTCGCATACGCTAAGTAATCATGCGAGGATGAGAACAACCCCTAACGTCACGGTGATAACGCAGTCACCGCCTGCACCCAGGCTTCCCTGAGGCGCCCCCTTTCAGCGTCGGCGGTGCAGCGGGGTGACGTTCGGGTCGGCAAACTCCAGCCGCGCGCAACTCCTGGTTCTCTGCGTGGACGGCCCGGACCAGCGCGGGGACGTCCTCCCTTTCGAACGCCCACTTCTGGGTCTGCTTGCCGCCCACGCGCCGGTGCTCCCCCCGAGCATGCTCCTGGCGGGCCGCATCGGGCAGGGGCTCGCGTGATGACCGCCCGCTGGTCCCGGTCGGCGCCGCGCTCCGGCCCTTGGAGCGCGGCCCGTCCGGCCGCGTGCTTCACAATGGGAGTGATGTCAGCTCACCTCTTCGCGCGAAGCACCGCCTCTCTCCTTGGCCTGGCTCTCGGCGACGCCTTCGGCGCCCAATTCTTCGTACCGGACAACAAGCGCACCCTCTCCTCCCGCCTCCTTCCGCCCGGCCCTTGGCAGTGGACGGATGACACCGAGATGGCCTGCTCCATCTATCGCGTCCTGGCCGACCACGGCACCATCGACCAGGACGAGCTAGCCGCGAGTTTCGCCGCCCGTCATGACTTCGACCGCGGCTACGGCCCCGCGACGAACCGGATGCTCCGGCTGGTGCGTGAGGGCGGCGACTGGCGGACGCTCTCGGCGGAGCTGTTCGACGGCATGGGCTCGTGGGGCAACGGTGCCGCGATGCGCGTGGCTCCGCTCGGCGCCTGGCTCGCCGACGACCTGACCCACGTCGTACGGCAGGCCGCCCTGTCGGCCCAGGTGACCCACACCCATCCCGAAGCGGTGGCCGGCGCCATAGCCGTCGCCGTGGCCACCGCCGTCACCGTAAAAGAGCCCGACTTGTCCGCCGGGCATTTCCTCGATCGGGTCAGCGAACACGTGCCCGCGAGCATGGTCCGCGACGGCATCGCCGAGGCCCGGCAGCTCCTCACCATCAGCGACCCCACGCTGGCCGCCCGGATGCTCGGCAACGGCCGGCAGGTCAGCGCGCACGACACGGTCCCGTTCACCCTCTGGGTGGCGGCTCGCGAACGCCACGACTTCGCAACGGCCATGTGGACCACGGCGGCGGCCGGCGGGGACGTCGACACCACGTGCGCCATCGTCGGCGGGATCATCGCGGCCGCCGAGAACACTCAACTGCCGCCGCAGTGGAGAAGCAGCTGCGAACCGCTGCCGGACTGGTCAGGCGCCCCACGTGAGTCCGCGCGTTAGGCTGATTCCCGGACGACTCGGACGGAGGCGCGAACGCAGATGAGCGAGGCCGATCCGCACATCCACGTCGAGCAGAAGGTGATGCAGGCCGGTGCCGCCTACCGCAATGCGATCGTGTCGATGCTGGGCCGCGTGCCCGACGCACCGAGCGTCGTCACCACCGGTTGCGGACTCCAGGTGCCCTATGCGATGACCTCGCCGCGTCCGGAGAGCGTCACCTGCCTCACCTGCCGCGAGCACGCTCACCAGGAGCACCTGCGCTACGCCGAGCAGGTGGAGCGCCTGAGCCGGATGCCCGGCGCGCCCTTCACCGGCGACCAGGCGGCCGAGGCCGCGCAATGGGCGCGGGACGTCGCGAAGAGGTTCGCCGGCTGAAGCGGCGAGGGCGGTTGAACAAGCGGTACGTGAGGGCGGTTGAACAAGCGGCCGGGCTCATACGGCGACGGGGAGATCCGTCCGCCGGTGCAGGGATTCGGCGGCACTGATCAGCATGCTCGTCGCGTGGCTGAGCAGCGGGTTCGGGTCGGTGGCGCGGCACACGGTGAAGACCCGGCGAATGTGGGAGGCGTCGCCGAGCCGGAACACGCACACGTCGTGCGACTCGATCATCGCCAGCTCCGGCACGATCGCCACCCCCAGCCCTTTGCGTACGAGCTCGAACGGCAGGTTGTAGTCGTTGGTCCGGAACAGCACGTCGGGGTCGAAGCCGCTGGCCGCGCAGATGTGCGACAGGTTGAGCGAGGCGTCCATCCCCTCGGTGTAGGAGATCCAGCGTTCGGCCGACAGCTCGCCGAACTGGATGCGCTTGCGGGCGGCCAGCCGATGGCCGGTCGGCACGAGCACGTACAGCGGCTCCTCCATGATCAACGTCATGTTGAGGTCCTTCGGCCAGGTGTGCGGCACCATGCCGTATTCGAAGACCACGGCCAGGTCGAGCCGCCCCTCGTTCACGGCGGGAATGGTCCGGTGCGGATCGCCTTCCTCGTAGCGGATGTCCACGTTGGGGTGGTCGCGGAGGAACTCGGCCAGTACGGCGGGCGCCAGCCGGAATCCGGCCGACCAGAAGCTGCCGAGCCGCAGTCTGCCCCGGTGGGCAGCGGCGAAAGACCGCATCTCCTCCTCCGCCGCCTCGAGATCGGCCAGCAGCCTGGCCGCCTTGCGGGCCAGCTCGGCCCCCGCCGCCGTGGGCCGGATGCTGCGCGGCAGACGCTCGAACAGCTGGACCCCCAGGCTCCGTTCCAGCGAGGAGACCTGCTGCGAGATGGCCGACGGGGTGAATCCGAGGCGTTTGGCGGCAGTCCTGAGCGAACCGGTGGCGACCACTTCACGGATGGCCTGCAACTGGCCCGGGGTAAGCATCGGGCCAACTTAACAGTCCGGCGACTAGCATCACCAGACCACTAGCCGACAAGAGGCGATGCGACCGGCCGCCTGGGTCGGCTGGCTGGTCGAGCCGGGTAAAAGGATAAGCAAGGCTGAACAGCCTGTGCACCAATGCGAATGCTCGCTCACCTTGTCGTTTCCAAACGGACCCCCAATATTGGTGTTTACGGAACGTCGTACTACGCCTGAGAGGGGGTGTCCTGCTCCATGCGGTTCACCCGAACAGCCGCCGCATTCGGCCTGGTGGGACTCCTGTCCCTGACAGCTTGTTCTGGAAGCGGCACGTCCCAGGCGGCCGCGCCAGCGCAGCAGAAGAATCAGGAGCTCCACGAGCTTCTGCCCGACAAGATCAAGAAGAGTGGCACGCTCAACGTCGCGGCGGGCCACAACTACCCGCCCCTGGTCTATCTCGACACCGACAACAAGACGGTCATCGGCCTCGAACCCGAGCTGATGAAGGCCATCGGCCAGGTGCTCGGCGTCGAGGTCACCTTCAACCAGGCCAGCTTCGACAGCCTCATCGCCGGCGTGCAGGCCCGCCGCTACGACCTGGCCGTCCAGGCGATGCTCGACAAGCCGGAACGCCGCGAGAAGGTCACCTTCGTCGACTACTTCAAGACCAGCAGCTCGCTCCTGGTCCAGGAGAAGGACGCTCAGGCGATCAAGTCCCTCGAAGACCTCTGCGGGAAGACGGCGGCCGTCGAGCAGGGCACCGCCCAGGCCGACGACGCCGAGCAGCAGAACACGAAGTGCACGGGCGCGGGCAAGCCGGCGGTCAAGGTTCTGGTGTTCCCCGACACGGCCGGCTGTCTGCAGGCCGTCTCCACCGGCCGGGCCAACGCCTTCATCGGCGGCACACCCACCATCACCTACCAGGCCGCCCAGTCCAGTGGCCGGATGAAGCAGGTGGGTCAGCCGTACCGCTTCCTCCCGTACGGGATCCTCGTCAACAAAGAGGACCAGAACCTGTCCAAGGCCGTACAGCAGGCGCTGCAGAAGCTGATGGACAACGGCTCCTACGCCAAGATCCTCGCCAAGTGGGAGATGGCGTCGGGCGCCCTCGACAAAGCGGTGATCAACGGCGGCGAGTCGTGACCACGACCCGGCAGACGGCGGGCCCGGATGCGCGGACGCGGATCCAGGCCGTCCCGCTCCGTCATCCGGGGCGTTGGGTGGGCGCGGGCGTCCTCGGCTTCCTGGCGATCTTCCTGCTGCAGGGCTGGGTGGCCAACCCGCGCATGGAGTGGAAGGTGGTCGGGGAGTACCTCTTCTCCCCGGCGGTACTGACCGGGCTCGGCACCACGCTGCTGCTCACGGTGCTCGCCATGGTCGTCGGCGTCGCGGGCGGCATCGTCCTCGCGGTGCTGCGCATGTCGCCCAACCCCTTGTTGTCGGCGCTGAGCGCGTTCTACATCTGGGTCTTCCGCGGCGTGCCACTGCTGGTGCAGCTGTTGTTCTGGTACTTCCTGTCCGCGGTGGTGCCGACGATCGGGCTCGGCGTGCCCTGGGGACCGACGTTCGTCGAGTTCGACACCAACATGATCATCACCCAGCTCACCGCGGCGGTGCTGGGCCTCGGCCTGCACGAGGCGGCCTACATGGGGGAGATCGTCCGGGCCGGCATCACCTCCGTCGACCCCGGCCAGACGGAGGCGGCCCACGCCCTGGGCCTGACCCGCTTCCAGACCCTGCGCAAGATCATTCTTCCGCAGGCCATGCGGGTCATCATCCCGCCGACGGGCAACCAGGTGGTCTCCATGCTCAAGACCACCTCACTCGTCTTCGCCATCGCCGTACCAGAGCTCCTGACCTCGATCCAGGGCATCTACTCCAGGAACTTCCAGCAGGTGGCCCTGCTCACGGTGGCCTGCTTCTGGTACCTCGTGGCCACTACCGTCCTGAACGCCGGGCAGCACTACATCGAACGCAGGTTCAGCCGATGAAGACCCTCGTCCGCGCTGAAGGCGTGTACAAGCGTTACGGAACGGTCGACGTGCTCAAAGGCATCGACCTGGAGGTCGCGGAAGGAGAGGTGCTGGCCGTGATCGGCCCCTCGGGGTCCGGCAAGTCCACCTTCCTGCGCTGCGTCAACCACCTCGAACGCATCGACGCCGGCCGCCTCTACTTCCGCGAGCGCCTGATCGGCTACGAGGAGCGTGAGGGCAAGGTCTACGAGCTGCCCGACAAGGCGATAGCCGCCCAGCGGGTGGACATCGGGATGGTCTTCCAGCGCTTCAACCTCTTCCCGCACATGACCGCGCTCGAGAACATCATGACGGCGCCGATCATGGTCAAGAAGGAGCCGAAGGCCGAGGTACGCGAGCGCGCCCACGCCCTGCTGACCAGGGTGGGACTGGCCGACAAGGCGCACAGCCGCCCCGACCAGCTGTCCGGCGGCCAGCAGCAGCGCGTCGCCATCGCCCGCGCCCTGGCGATGCGGCCCCGTCTCATGCTGTTCGACGAGCCGACCTCGGCCCTCGACCCCGAGCTCGTGGGCGAGGTCCTGGACGTCATGCGCGACCTGGTGAAAGAGGACGGCATGACGATGATCATCGTCACCCACGAGATGGGCTTCGCCCGCGAGGTGTGCGACACCATCGTCTTCATGGACGACGGGGTCGTCGTCGAATCCGGGCCGCCCAGCGCCGTGCTCGGCGAGCCCCGGCACGAGCGCACCCGGGCATTCCTCAGCAAGGTCCTCTGACCCGAAGACCTCGAAGACTCTCGAAGACCTCGAAGAGACCCTGAAGCCCCCGAAGACTCCGAAGGAAAGATATCCACGTGTCCCGCGTCATCGTTCTCGGTGCCGGAGTGCTCGGTGCCTCCGTCGCCTACCATCTGGCCGTCGCAGGGGCCCAGGTCGTCGTCATCGAGGCCGGCGGCCCAGCCGCGGGCACCTCCAGCGCGACCTTCTCCATGGACGTCACCCATCTGAAGACCCCGCGCACCTACTACGACCTGAACCGGGCCAGCTCCGCCCTGCACACCACGCTGGCCGAGGAGCTCGGGGGCCCGTCGTGGCGGCACCCCATGCCCGCCATTCAGTGGGGTGACAGCGAGGAGAGCCGGCGGAGCCTCAGGGAGCGGGCCGTCCGCCTCAAGTCCTGGGGGCATGCCTGCCGCATCGCCGACCCGTCCGAGCTGCGCGAACTCGCCCCCGACGTCGACCCCGCGGCGTGCACGGCGAGCGAGCTCGTCGTGCACGACCAGAGCGCGTGGTACGACGCCCCGCTCTTCGTTGAGCGCCTGCTCGATCGTGCCGCCACGCTCGGCGCCGACATCAGGTACGGCCTGCGGGCAGAGGCGCTGATCCGCAGCGGCGACGCCGTCACCGGCGTCGAGACCGGTACGCGACGCTGGGCGGCCGACTGGGTGGTCAACTGCACCGGCCCGGACGCCGACCGCGTCGCGGCGCTCGCCGGCACCGACCTCCCCATGACCCGGATCCCCGGCCTGGTCGGAGAGAGCACCCCCATCCCCGGCCTTCGGCTCGGCGCGATCCTGGCCACGCCCCAGGTGGACCTGCGCCCCGCACCCGGTGACCGGATCTGCTCCATCTCCTGGCCCGTGGACGCGCTCCTGCCCGGCCAGGGCGACGACGCCCTGGCCGAACGGCTGCACGCCAGTGGCCAGCGGATCCTGCCCGCGCTGCGCACCGCCCGGCTGGCCGGTGTCCGCCTCGGCGTCCGGCCGGTGCCGACGGACGGCCTGCCGCTGGCGGGCACGCACCCCGACGCCCCCGGCCTCTATCACCTGGTCACCCACAGCGGCGTCAACCTCGCCCCCGAGCTCGGCCGTCTCGTGGCCGCGGAGATCACCAACGGCGGCGGCCCCGACCTGGCCCCGTACCGCGTCACCCGCGACATCACGGCATCCGTGAAGGACGAAAGCCTCACCCTCATGACCACGTCCTGACGAGTCATCCGATGGATTGCCGCGTTCCAACGGCCATACCACCTTGACCGCGATCATTGCTGATGTAATCCTCCGATGTGTGCCTGAGCCTTTCACGCTGAGCCGCCGAGCATTGATCGGCGGCGTCGCCGCCGTACCGGCGCTCCCCCCGTCCCCCGCCAAGGCGGAGACCCGAGCCCCCCAGGGCGACACGTCGGCGGCGCTGCTGGAGGAGTGGGCGGCGGCGGAAGGCGGGCACCCGCTGGTGCCCGACATCGCGCGGGCCGGCTACCGGCTCGGGGCCCGGCCACCGCGACCTCGGGTGGTGGCGAAGGTTACCGATTTCGGCGCCCGCGCGGACGGGACGACCGACTGTGCCGCCGCCTTCAACGCGGCCGTCCGGGCCGCCGGTGAACGGGGCGGCGGCGCGGTGCTGGTGCCGGGCGGGACCTACCTTCTGTCGTCGCCGGTGTTCATGCACTGGTCGAACGTGGTCCTGCGCGGCGCCGGGCGCGACTCCACCATCCTGCGCTTCACCCGCACTCTGGACGACGGCTACCGGCCGGCCAGGCAGTCCAACGGCAACAGCCGCTGGTCGTGGAGCGGCGGCCAGGTCTGGTTCATCGCGGCCGAGCGGCGCGCCCGCTCCGAGTCCGAGGACTACGCGGGCACCGAGGGCTGGCTGCTCGGCGACACGCTCGCCGAGGTCGGCGCGGCCTCGCGCGGCCAGCGGACCCTGCTGGTGTCCGACACGAGCAAGCTGCGCGCGGGCGACCTGGTCGTGCTCGAATGCGACAACCCGCCGGACGCGACGTTGCTGAAGCACCTGGCGGGCGACATTCCGGGCACTCGGTCGTACGACTGGCCGAGCCGCGCACCCCAGCTCGTCACCGGATCAGGCGGTCAGTACATCCAGTACGCGCTCCTCCAATGGCCGGTGCGGATCGAGGCCGTTCTGGGCACCCGCCTCGTCAGGCTGGCCCAGCCGATCAGGTACGACCTGCGCCCCGGCTGGCCCGCCCGGCTGCGCGCCCTCGGCCCCACCGTGCACGACAGCGGCGTCGAGGACCTGACGATCCGCAACGACCTGGTCCCGATGACCGCCCACAACAAGCACCCCGGCTCGAACGGCGTGTGCTTCCAGGCCGTCCACGACTGCTGGGCCAGGGACGTACGCGTGGAGAACTGCGACCTCGGCTTCGGCTTCACCACCGCCAAGTCCAACACCCTCACCCGCGTCGCGGTCGGCGGCCGTTCCGCGCACCACAGCTTCGCCTGCCGGATGCAGTCGCACGACAACCTCGTGGACGACTTCGAGATCGAGGCGTTCACCGTGCCCGTCCCCGCAGGGGCCGTCCACCACGGCCTCAACCTGGAGGGACTGTCATCCGGGAACGTCTGGCGGCGGGGCACGATGGCGGAGGGCACGTTCGACTCGCACCGGGCGCTGCCGTTCGAGAACGCGCGGACCAACATCACCCTGGTCAACAACGGCCGGGTCGGCGGTTCGGCGGCCTCGGGCCCGCTGTTCGGGGCGCGGATCGCGCACTGGAACATCCGCGTCACCAGTGGCAGCCCGTACGCGATCACGATCGCGGACGTCGCGCCGCGCAGCCTCACCATCGGGGTGCAGGGCACCACGGGGACGGCCGGCGAGCTGGCTCCCGACTTCACCGGAGACCTGGAGAACCTGCTCGCCGACCACGGCACCCGCCCCCGGGTCACCGACCTGTACACGGCCCAGCGCGACCGCCTCAACCTGGGCTGAGAGCGGCCGGCTGCGGCTTTTTAAGGTCTCAGCAGGGGGTCTCGTTGAACACCGCGTACGACCCGCGCCTGCCCACCCACTCCTCATCCCCGACGCAGTTCTCGTACTTGACCCCCACCAGCGTGGTGTGGGCGGAGTCGCTGTAGTAGTACGTCTCGCAGTGGTAGTCGATCATGCAGGCGCGGGCGTGCGCGGGTGAGCTGATGACGGTGAGGGCGCCGAGGGCGACCAGGACGGCCAGCGATGCGCGGCGAATCATGAAGATCCTTCCTGAGGTGCGGAAGCGCTACTGCCCTCGATGATCGTTCGTCGAAGTGAATAGATCAATAAGGTCAATCCCAGTACTCAAAGGGTCAAAACGACTGTCAGAGTGAGAGTGCCGTCTCGGCGCCTTGACGGGTACGACGAGATCGTTAACACTCCCACCGAGCACGCAACCACCAGGGTGCTCGGCCAGAAATGTTAGCGCTACCATCCATCGGACCCGAGCATGGACAGGACAGTGCGATGTCGAACATGATGCCCAGGCGAGAGGCCCTGCGACTGGCGGTGCTGGCGGCCGTCACCCCCTCCGCGCTCGCCTCACTCCCCCTCGGCACCGCCCAGGCGGCTCGTACGCCACTGGCCCCGCCGCCGCAACATAACCCGCCGGTGCCCGGCGCCTGGATCGTGAAACCGTTCGCCAACAGCCAGGTCACCTTGGGCGAGAGCCTGTTCAGCGTCAACCGGGACCGGATCCTGAACTTCCTGCGGGCCTATCCCGCCGACCGGATGCTGGCCAACTTCCGGGCCAACGCCGGGCTGGACACGCTGGGCGCCCAACCGCCCGGCAGCTGGGACGACGCCACGGGCAACCTGCGCGGCCACTACAGCGGGCACTTCCTCAGCGCGCTGGCCCTGGCCTACGCGGGCTCCGGCGACACCTTCTTCAAGGACAAGGTCGACTACATGGTCAAGGCGCTCGGCGAGTGCCAGGACGCGCTGGCCGCCCGGGTCGGGCAGCCCGCGCCGGCTCCGGACCCGGTCGTCAGGGTGGCGGGGAAGTTCGGCAAGGCGGCGAAACTCGACGGCCCCCAGTACGTGTCGCTGCCCGCCGACATCGTGAGCGGCCTCGACGACTTCACCATCGCCGTCTGGCTGAACCCGGCCGCGATCTCCACCTGGTCGCGGATCTTCGATTTCGGCACCGGTACGAGCCGCACGATGTTCCTGACCGTGAGCGCGGGCGCCGCGCCGAGATTCGCCATCACCACCAGCGGCGGCAGCGGCGAGCAGCGCATCAACGGAACCGCCCAGTTACCCACCGGCCAATGGACCCACCTGGCGGTAACCCTGTCCGGCGGCACCGGGACCCTCTACGTGAACGGCGCACCGGTCGGCACGAACACCGCCATGACCCTCAAACCATCCAGCCTCGGCCCGACCGGAAACAACTGGATCGGGAAGTCGCAGTACGGCGACGCGTATCTGAAGGGCTCGGTGGACGAGTTCCAGATCTACGGCCGCGCGCTGACCGAGGCGGAGATCGTGGCCCTGACGACCAGCGCGGACGGCGGGCTGGGCGGCGGCGACGTCGCGTGGTACCGCTTCGACGAGGAGAGCGGCGAGAGCGCGGGCGACTCCTCGGGCAAGGGGAAGGACGCCCGGCTGGTCTCCGAGCCCACCGGCCATCCCGGGCCGAGCTACCCCGGCTTCCTGGCCGCTTATCCCGAGACGCAGTTCATCCTGCTGGAGCAGTACGCCACCTATCCCACCATCTGGGCGCCCTACTACACCTGCCACATGATCATGCGTGGACTGCTCGACGCCTACCAGTACGCGGGCAACGAGCAGGCGCGCACCATCGTGATGAAGATGGGCGACTGGGTGCACAGCCGACTGGGCTCGCTTCCCCGGGAGCAACTCAACCGCATGTGGAGCATCTACATCGCGGGCGAGTACAACGGCATGAACACCGTCATGGCCGACCTCTACGCCCTCGGCGGCAAGGCGGAACACCTGACGACGGCCAAGTGCTTCGACAACACCGCGCTCCTCACGGCCACGGTCAACAACGAGGACACGCTGAACAGGAAGCACGCCAACCAGCACATCCCCCAGTTCATCGGCTACCTGTCCATTTTCGAGCGCGACCAGGAACGCCACTACTTCGACGCCGCCGTGAACTTCTGGGACATGGTCGTACCCCATCGCACCTTCACCGACGGCGGCACGGCCGGACCGACCGACAACGGCGAGCTCTTCGGCGCCCGCGACGTCATCGTCGGCACCCTGGGCACCAACAACGCCGAGACCTGTCCCGTCTACAACATGCTGAAACTGAGCAGGGGCCTGTTCTTCCACACGGCGAACCCGAAGTACATGCAGTACTACGAGCGGGCCCTCTACGGCCAGATCCTCGCCTCGCGCCGGAACATCGACAGCACCACGGATCCGCTCCTGACCTACTTCATCCCGATGCGGCCGGGCGCCGCCCGCAGTTACGGCAACCTCGGCACCTGCTGCGGCGGCACCGGGCTGGAGAGCCACACCAAGTTCCAGGACTCGATCTACTTCCGGTCGGCGGACGACTCGGCGCTCTACGTGAACCTCTACCTGGCCTCGGAACTGCGCTGGCCGGAGAAGGGCTTCACGATCAAACAGGCCACGAACTACCCGACCGACCCGGCGGGGGTGACGACACTCACGGTGGAGGGCACGGGCCGCCTGGCCGTGAAGCTACGCGTGCCCTACTGGGTGGAGAAGGGCTTCACGGTCCGGATCAACGGTGCCGACCAGAAGGTCAATGCCAAGCCCGGCGAGTACGTGACGCTCAACCGGAACTGGCGGCGCGGCGACAAGATCAGGGTGTCGATGCCGTTCTCCCTGCGGGTGGAGAAGGCGCTGGACGTCCCGACCACCCAGAGCATCGCGTACGGCCCGGTGCCGATGGTCGCCAAGAGCGACGAGACCACCTTCCGCGACTTCTCCTTCTTCAAGGACTTCACACTGTCCGGCGATCTCGCGCAGACCATGACGTCCACCGCCCCGATGACCTTCACCACGCACGGCCTGCCGCTGGTGCCGTTCTACAGCGGCGACACCGACCGCTACCACGCCTACTTCCACCGCGTCGAGCCGAAGATCGTCTTCGGCAAGGTGGACTCGGGCGTGCCGAACTACGCGCGAGCGGATTCGGCGACCTTCCTGGACGCACTCTGGGCCCTGGCCCCCTTCGACAACCAGGGCTGCTTCGTGTCGGCGGTGACCCGTACCGCGGACGACTGGATCCGGGCCGGGCTGATGACCACCGCCGAGAAGAACGCGGTGGTCTCCGCTGCCACCAAGGCCAGGCTCCGCAGATAGCTCCCCGGCCTAGGAGCAGGTGATGTTGGTCGGGCCGGGTGTCGATGGGCCGTTGGCCTGGAAGCCGAAGGTGGTCGAGGCGCCCGGCGCCAGGGTCGTGGCCCAGCTCGGGGCCTTGATCGTCCAGGTGGTACCCGACGGCGTGATGGTGGAGTTCCAGGCGCTGGTCAGGGTCACGCCGGACGGCATGGTCCACGTGACCGTCCAGTTGTTCCAGGTCGTGGCGCCCGTGTTCCGTACGGTGACGTTGGTCGTGAAGCCGCCCTGCCAGGCGTTGGGGACCTGGTAGTCCACGCCGCACGAGACACCGGTGCCGCCCGTGGGAGTGGGCGTGGGCGTGGGGGTGGGGGTCGGGGTGGGCGTGGAGGTCGAGCCGGTTGAGGTGGTGTAGCCGACCTTGGTGTACGGGGTGCCGCACGGGTTGCAGGTGGACGGAAGCGTGAAACTGTACACGCGCCCGCCGTTGATCAGTGTGTCCGTGACGTCGCGCACCCGGATCTGGTACTGGTTGCCGCCCGAGGTGGTCCCGCCGATGATGTACGACTGGCCCATGTCACCATTCATCTGGGCCGTCTGCCACGCCCCATTGGCGAAGTACTCGACGCCGTGAATGCCGTTGGCCAGGTGCGAGACGGAGATGGCGGGCCACCAGACCTGGGCGGACTGCAGGAAACCGATGTTGATGTCGCCGCTGTAGTTGGGCGCGGGGACGAACGACCAGGTGACGTGCCGGTTGTTCCAATGGCTGGGATACATGTCCCCGATCGGGGCGCCGTTCTTCACGAACCGGTTGAGCGAGTCCTTGGACAGGTCCAGATGGTACGGATCGTCGCGGCACCAGGCGTTGGAGTCACCGCAGCTGTCGGCGACCAGCATGGTCAGCTTCGCGCCCTTGTACGCGTCGGCGACCCAGGAGCCGTTGCGGCAGAACGCCTGGTTCTGCGCGCCGTCGTTGGTGCCCGTGCAGTAGTCGCCGATCTCTACCTGCACGTAGCGGCCGCAGTTCAGGCCGTTGTTCCACAACCCGGCCTTGCTGAGGTTGGCCCCGGTCAACGGCCGGGGGTAGAAGGAGTAGTCGCCGGGCGTGTTGTAGACGTTGAGCGCGACGAAGTCCGGTGAGTCGATGTTCGCCTGAGGCAGGCCGCAGCCACCGTAGGGCATGCCGAGTCCGTCGAAGTAGGTGGCGTTGCCCGTCACCGGGCCGGGCGGGTCGCTGACCGCGCTGGCGGACTGTTCCGTGAAGGGCGCCAAGGCGCCCAGCGCGACCAGGAAAGCGGAGAGCAGAATGGCGAGCAACCGGCGACGGGGGTGACTCATCGGACTCCCAACTCAGAAGGTTCGACACGAACGTCCTCGCAGAGCGGCGGCTGGTCAAGCCGAGATGCGCCTGAGCTGGGGAAACTCGCCAAAAATGGTGAAACTTTCATCGAGTCCCCGAAAATCGCGGCGGAGAAGCGACTGCTGCCGACACCTTGATCGACAGCGCTTATCGTGATCTCATTCAGGCGAATGGCTTCGCGTTCGCTCTGGCCCGAAAATCGGCTGATCTGGAGGAACCTGCATGAAAATGAAGCGCGGCGTTTTAGTGGTGGCGCTGGCTCTCAGCGCCCTCGCCCTCGGCTCCACCCCGGCCCAGGCCATTCCCCCTCCCCCGCCGGGGGGCGACCTCCTCCTCGTCATCAGCTACTTCGTGGGCGACCAGATCGTCGGACAGCGCTGGTCCGGATGCTCTCAGCCGCCCGGCCAGTGGGGGACGACGGACGGCCAGGCGAAGTACTACTTCACCCCCTGCTGAGCGCCACCCCTGCCCCCTGCTGAGCCGGCGTTCCCGGACCCGGCTTGAGCTCGGCGAAGAGACGTTCCTCCGCGACATCGAGTGCGCAGCGCACGGCGCCGATCGCGGAGGAATGGTCGCCCAGCACCGAGCAGACCACCTTGGGCGGGAAGTCCGTCTCGCGTTCGACGCGGACGCGTACCGGCTCGCGGATGGCCTCGCCGGCGGCCGAGATGCCGCCCCCGATGATCACCAACTCGGGGTCGATCGTCACCATCACCGGCGCCAAACCCTCCACCAGCAGGTCGGCGAACCCGTCTATGCCCGCCTGGGCGGCCGCGTCGCCCGCCTTGGCCGCCTCGAAGATGGCCTGGATCGCGTCCTCGTGGTCCGTACTTCGCCCCGGTGCCAGATCCAGCAGCCGTTCGTACGCGTGCGCCCACGGCAACCCGCGCCACAGACCGATCTCGGCCGCCGCGCCGTGCCGACCGGCGTGCGGCCTGCCCGCGACCAGCAGGCCGGTGCCCATGCGGCGGCCGACATGGACGTACACCACGTCGGAGGCGTCACGGGCCACGCCCTTCCAGTGTTCGGCCAGCGCGGCCATCCGCATGTCATTGAAGACCTGGGTCGGGATGCCGAACCGATTCCGTACGTGCCCGCCCAGGTCGACGCCGGCCCATTCGGGGATGGCCGGGGCGTGCGCGACCTTGCCGTCCGGGCCGACGACGCCGGGGGTGGCGATCGCCGCGCATGAGATGTCGGCGGCGGACAGGCCCGCCGCCTCCAGGGCCGCGTTGATCGCCTCGTTCATGATCGTCAGACGCCTGGACCGTGGGGAGGTCGGGCGCAGGCTCTCGCGGCGTTCGGCGACGATCTCCCCGGACAGGTCGCTGACCAGCACCAGCACCTTGTGACCGCCGATGTCGACCCCGAGCACGTGGCCCGCGCCCGGACGGAACTCGAAGCGCTGTGCCGGCCGTCCCCGCCCGTCCTTCTTCTCGACCTTGTCGATGACCTGGTCGGCGGTCTGGATCCAGCCCGCGGCGAGCAGGTCGGAGATCGCCTGGGTCGTGGTCGGGCGCGAGATGCCGGCCGCCGCCGCGATCGAGGCGATCGTGTGGCTGCCGCCGCCGTAGAGCACGCGCAGCACAGAGCGCAGGTTGAGCGTCCGCAGGGCGGAGGTGTCACCGCCGAGCTGCGTGCTCGTGCTCGGCCGAACCCTGGAGGAGGTCATCCGTTCGCTTTCTGCTCTGTTTCCCACTCGGCGTTGCCTACAGCTTGCCCGTCAAGCGCCGGTTGTGCCGCGATCTCGATGAGCATGGCGGTCTCGGGCCGTAGCGTGGGCAGCCGTACCCCGACCGTGCCGAGCGTCGCGCCGCTGAGCAGGCCCGGCGCGTCCAGCCAGCCGGGCCGGGGGCCGAGGTCGTCCCGGTTGGGGCCGACGAGCCGCACCGCGTACCGCAGGGCCGGGTCGAGTCCGGGGAAGGTCATCCGCCCCGCGGGCTCCTCGTCGGAGCGGCGCACCGCCGCCACCGAGTACAGCGCCAGGCGCGGCGTCACCACGCCGGTCAGCCAGCGGCCCGTGCTCGGGTGTTCGTCGCGGACCAGTGTGCCGGAGTGCAGCAGCGCCCGGTAGCGCTTGTAGATCCCGATCCACTCGGCCAGCTCCGCGGTCTCGGCGTCGTCCAGCCTGGTCAGGTCGAGTTCCAGCCCGAAGTGCGCGAACAGCGAGGTGATCGCCCGGAAGGCGAGGTCGTGCCGGCGGCCGGTGGTGTGCGAGACGGTGGAGGCGACGTGGCCGCCGATGAGTTCGAGCGGGATGAGCTGGCTGGTCCAGCGCTGGATGGTCTGCCGTTCGAGCGGGTCGATGCAGTCGGAGGCCCACACCCGGTCGGTGTGCTCCAGGACGCCGAGGTCGACGCGGGCGCCCCCGGACGAACACGACTCGATCTCCAGGCCGGGGAAGGTGGCGCGCAACTCGTCCATCAGCCGGTAGGCGGCCAGCGTCTGCCGGTGAACGTGGGGCGCTTCGATCAGGTCGCGGTTGTGGTCCCATTTGAGGTAGCCGACGCCGTACTCCGCGATGACCTCGGACATACGGGTGAGCACGTGCTCGTACGCCTCCGGGTGCGCCAGGTCGAGCACCTGCTGCCAGCGCGAGGCCGGCGGCAGCTGGGGACGGGCCCGCATGATCCATTCCGGGTGCTTGACGGCGAGCTCCGAGAGCGGGCTGACCATCTCCGGCTCGAACCACAGCCCGAACGTCATGCCGAGCTCCTTGACCCGGTCGACCAGCGGATGCAGCCCGTCCGGCCAGGTCTGGTCGTCCACGAACCAATCACCAAGCCCACGGTCGGAGGCGTTCCTGCGGTGGAACCAGCCGTCGTCCAGCACGAACCGCTCCACCCCGATCGCGGCTCCCCGCTCGGCCAGGGCGAGGAGTTTGCCGAGGTCATGGTCGAAGTACACGGCCTCCCACACGTTGAGGTTGACCGGCCGGGGGGAATCGGGATGGTTCGGCCGTTCCCTGAGGTGCCGGTGGAAGCGGGCGGCCAGCTCGTCGAGCCCGTCCGCGTACCCGAAGAACAGCTCGGGCGACTCGTAGCTCTCCCCCGGCCGCAGCACGATCTCACCGGGCAGCAGCGACTCGCCGCCGCCCAGCGTCCTGAAGCCCTCGCCCGTACGCTCGGCCCAGGTGCGGTGATTGCCGCTCCAGGCCGTGTGCACCGCCCACACCTCCCCCGACCGGAACCCGAACCCGGGCACCCCGGCCACCACCACGGTCGCGGCGTCGGCCCCGGTCCGGCCGCGCCGCCCCTCGCGCAGGTGCACGCCCACGTTGAACGCTCCCCGCTGCGGCTGCCGCTCCCGCGACCAGCGCCCGGCCAGGTCGAACAGCTCCGCCGCCCGCTCGGGCACCGGCAGGACGGCCGACACCGCGTCCACCCGGTAGTCGTCCTCCCCGTCATTGCGTACGGACGTGCGCAACCGGACCAACCCGCTGCCGGTCAGCTCGATGACGAGGCACAGCCCGAGCGCGGTGCCCGGATCGGCCGCCTCGACGGTGAGCCGACGCTCCTCCTGGACGGCCTTGCTCACGGTGAAGCGGGACGCCCACGCCGCACCCGAGCGGGAGCCGGACAGACCGGGAATGCCGAACCATCCTGTGTGGCCTTCGGGCAGCACCGAGTGCGAGACGGGTCCGTCGATGAGGTTGATGACGTGCGGCGCGATGGCGGCCTCGGCCATCGCGTCCAGCTCGGCCTGGTCGCACGGGCCCGGATCGGCACCCCAGTGGACGACGGTGGGCAGCCCGGCGGACCGGAGGTCGAGGATCAGGGCCACGCCGGCGGCTCGGAGCTGAACAACGTGCCGCGCGACGTCGGAGGTCTTCGTCATCCTGACCTTTCTTCGCTATGTCATCGGACGTCTCCAGCACCCACAAGGAGCGGACTCACCGGCACAAGTCTCAGGATGTGAGACCTTTCACCTTGCTGGAGTCCAGGCATTGTGCCTAGAGTCACCCCATCTTAATATGCAGAAGCCTTGCATAAATAGAGGCAGGCTCACAGAAACATCGGATGGGTGCGCGAACGAATGAACGTGACCGTGTGGAACGAGTTCTATGAGGAGCGGACGTATCCCAGCGTCTCGTCGGTGTATCCCGACGGGCTGCACGTCGTGCTCGGGCAGGCGCTGGCCGAACACCTCGGCCCCGAGGCACATGTACGGGTCGCGCTCCAGGAGGAGCCCGAGCACGGTCTGACCCAGGCCGTACTGGACGAGACCGACGTCCTGCTCTGGTGGGGCCATCTCAAGCACGACGAGGTCAGTGACGAGGTCGTCGAGCGGGTCAGGCGGCGGGTGCTCGGCGGCATGGGCCTGCTCATCCTGCACTCCGCCATCGAGTCGAAGGTCGCCCAGGCCCTGCTGGGCACCTCCTGCAAGATCGCCAGCTGGCGGCACGACGACAGTGAGCTGCTCTGGACGATCCTGCCCGGCCACGACATCGTCCGCGGCGTCCCCAACCCGGTCGTCATCCCCAAGGGCGAGATGTACGGCGAACCGATGGACATCCCCGAGCCGGACGAGCTCGTCTTCATCAGCTCGTACGAGGGCGGCGAGGTGCTGCGCAGCGGCTGCGCGTGGCAGCGGGGCAAGGGCCGGATCTTCTTCTTCGCCCCCGGCCACGAGGAGTCCCCGATCTACTTCCAGCCCGAGATCAGGCGCGTGCTGGCCAACGCGGTCCAGTGGGCGACGCCGCCCACCCAGCCCCAGCCGAAGGTCACCAGGAAGGGCGAATGGCCGCGGAACTGGTGGGCCGAGGCATGACCGACCTGATCCAGATCGGCCTCGGCCCCTGGGGGCTCGACTGGGCCGCGAACATCCTCCCGCGGCTCCCCGACGTCCAGGTGACCGGCTGGGTGGACGCCTCCCCCGAGGCGCGGGCCGCGTTCACCGCCAAGACCGGCGCCGACAACGTGTTCGCCACCGTTGAGGAGGCGCTGGGGGCCACCGGCGCCGTGGCCGCCATCGCGCCGGTCGCGATCGGCGCGCACGCGGCCGTCGCCCGGCAGGTCCTGGAGGCCGGCGCGCATCTGCTGCTGGAGAAGCCGTTCACCCTGGACGCCGCGACCGCCAGGGAGCTCGCCGGCCTCGCGGAACGGAAGGGCCTGGTCTTCGGCATCGACCAGAACTACCGGATCTTCCCCGGCGCCCCGGTCGTCCGCGACCTGCTCGAGCGGCGAGCCGTCGGCGCCGTCCGCCGGGTCTCGCTCGAATGGCACCGCGACCACGCCGGTGTCCGGGACGCCAACTCACTGATCGAGCTGGCCATTCACCACTTCGACCTGATGCGGTACCTGTTCGGGCGGGAGGGGATGGCGATCACCTGCGTACCGGTCACGCCCGTTCGCTCGGCCCAGGATCACACCCCCGGAGCCAGCCTCATCGTCGAGCTGGACGGCGGGCTCACGATCGACTACGTCCTGTCCAGCCAGGGGGTCGGCCCGCAGACGCCGTGGCCCGGCGTGTGGCGGATCTCCGGTGACGAAGGGCTGCTGACGTGGGGGGCCGCGCCGGACGACCACCGGGCCGTGTCGATCACCGACGCGGCCGGGAATGTGCGCGCGGTCGAGGTGCCCGAGCTGCCGCTGTTCGAGCGGGCCGGGGTGCTGCGGGCGTTCGTCGACGCCGTGGCGGGCACCGGTGAGCCGACCTCGCCCGCCGCCGACAACGCGCACAGCGTCGCGATGCTGGAGGCCGCGCTGACCTCCGCCCGTACCGGGGAGCGGACGAAGGTCGAACAATGGTGACCTCCGCCCGTACTTGGGCAGCGGACGAGGGTCGAGCGACGGTCTTCACCTCCGCTCGTGCTGGGCAGCGGACGAGGGCCGGGCGATGGTGACGGCCGCCGCCGACCGGGTCGCGGCGCGCAGAGCGCGGCAGCGGGCGGGCAGCACGCTGTTCGGCCCCAAGACGATGCTGTTCCTGCTGCCGGGCGCGATCTATCTCGCGGTGCTGTCCGTCTATCCGCTCATCGACCTGTTCCGTACGGCGTTCTCCGACGTGACCGCGGAGAACCTGCTGGGCGAGCGGCCGTTCAACGGCCTGGACAACATGTGGCGGGTGATCGAGGACCCGTCGTTCGGTCATGTGGTGCTCCAGACGCTGGCCATCGTCGTGATCGTGCTGGTCGTCGGGCTGGCCGGCGGGTTCGCCGCCGCGCTGATCCTGCGGCCGCGTACCCGGCTGAGCGGCGTGACGCTGGGCGCGATGGTGTTCGTGTGGACGCTGCCGGCGGTGGTCGCCGGAAATTTGTGGAAATTTCTGCTTGAGTCGGGCGGGCCGGTCAACTCGGTGCTGCTCTGGCTGCACCTGATCCAGCAGCCGATCCCCTGGCTGGCCAACGGCACGCTGGCGATCGTCGTGCTCGGGCTGGTCAACGCCTGGATGGTGGTGCCGTTCTGCGCGCTCGTGCTGCGCGCGGCGCTGCTCGACGTCTCCCAGGAGTTGCTGGAGGCCGCCGCGCTCGACGGCGCGGCCGGCTGGAAGGTGACCAGGCACATCGTGCTGCCGCTGCTGCGCCCGGTCATCTCCATCCTCGGCGTGCTCGTCGTGATCAACGCCTTCCGCTCGTTCGACCTCATCTTCGTGATGACCAGCGGCGGGCCCGGCACCTCCACGACCACGCTGCCGTACCTGGGCTATCAGCAGGCGTTCAAGTTCTACGAGTTCGGCCAGGGGTCGTTCACCGCGACGTTGTCGCTGGTCATCGTGCTCTTCCTGAGCGCCGTCTACCTGCGGATGAACCGGCGGGAGCAGGCATGACCGACGCCAAGCGCAACACGCCGGTCACCGTGCTCGGCTGCGTCGTCCTGCTGGCGATCTACGCGCTGCCGCTGTACTGGCTGCTGGCCACCTCGTTCAAGAGCCTCAAGGACGTGTTCGCCGGATCGGCGGCGGTCATCTTCAAGCCCACGCTCCAGGCCTACATCGATGTGTGGAACGGCGGCTTCGCCACCTCCGCCGTCAACTCCGTGATCATCGCCGTGTCCACCACGGTCATCGTGCTCGTCGTCGCCGTACCCACCTCGTACGGACTGGCCCGGCTCAACGGCGCCATCGTGACCGGCGGGCTGGCCGCGCTGATCATCCTGCAGATGGTGCCGGCCACCTCGACCCTCATCCCCCTGAACCGGCTGCTGGCCCAATGGGGGCTGACGGGCAACCTGTACGGCGTCGCGCTCGCCATCGCCGCGACCAACCTGCCGTTCAGCATGCTGCTGCTGCGGCCGTTCTTCACCGGCGTGCCGATCGCCATCGAGGAGGCCGCCGCCAGCGACGGCGCGAGCAGGTGGCAGCGGTTCGTCAAGATCGTGCTGCCGATCACCCGCAACGGGATCGCCACCGTGGCCACCCTCACCTTCATCGGCGCGTGGGGCGAGTTCCTGTACGCGATCACCTTTCTCAACGACCCGGGCCAGTACCCGGTGAGCGCGCTGCTGGCGCAGCAAATGTCCTCCTACGGGGTGAACTGGCCGGGTCTCATGGCGGTCTCCGTCCTGGTCTCGGTCCCGACTGTATTGATCTATCTGTTCGGGCAGCGCCTGCTGGTCGGCGGTATCACGATGGGAAGCGTCCGTTGATCTCTGCAAGACTCCGCGTCGTCGCCGCCGCGGCGGCCCTGTGCGCCCTCGCCGCGTGCGGCACCTCCGGCTCCGGCGGCTCGGGCGACGCCAACAAGGTCACGTTCTGGCACTACTACGCCCAGGGCATCCCCGCCACCGCGAAGTTCACCAAGGACCTGAACGACATCTACGCCAAGGCCAAGCTGTCCAAGCCACTGAACAGCGTGTACGTACCCGGCGAGCAGCTCACCCAGAAGGTGATCGCCACGGCGGCCACCAAGCAGGGCCCCGACGTCTTCGTCCAGGGCGGCGCCGACCTGCTCCAGCTCATCAAGGCCGGCGCGATCGCCGACATCACCCCCCAGTTCGACAAGTTCCCCGACAAGGCGCAGATCCCCGACGCGAACGTCATCAAGAAGGACGGCAAGGTCTACGGCGTCCAGGGCTTCAACAACACGACCGCCCTCTGGTACAACAAGACGATCCTCGACGAGCTGGGCATCACGCCGCCCACGACGATGGACGAGCTGAGCGCCGCTCTGGAGAAGATCGGCAAGAAGTACATCGGCATCGGCCTGCCCGGCCAGGGCGACCAGGACGTCAACGCCTTCTCCTTCATCACCGCGTACGGCTTCGACTACGCCAAGCCCGACGCCGCCGCTCTGGAGACCTCGCTCAAGCTGGTCGGCGGCTGGGCCGAGAAGGGCTACGTGCCCAGGGACGCCGCCACCTGGACCCCTGACGTCGCCTTCCAGAAGTTCACCGCCGGTGGCATGGCCTTCGTGCTCGGCGGCAACTGGCAGTACGGCAACGCCAAGAAGGCCGCCTCCTTCAAGTACGGCGTCGTGCCCGTGCCCAACGGGAGCGCCCCGGCCAAGGTCTACCAGTTCGGCGACAACGTGCACGTCAGCGCGTTCACCAAGGACAAGGACGCCGCTTTCAACGCCGTGGCCGCCATGTTCCTCAGCAAGGAGGGCGAGCTCGCCGCTCTGGAGGCGGGCAGTATGCCGGTGCGCAAGGACCTGGCCGACACCGAGGGCATGAAGGACCCGATCTACACCCAGTTCAACAAGGCACTGGAGAACGGCGTGCCGTACCTGCTGCCCGGGTTCGGCACCGAGCTGACGCAGATGCGCAAGCCGGTGGCCGAGGCGTGGAGCGCCGTGCTCGCCGGACAGTCCTCCCCGGGCGAGGCCGCCACCACCGCGGTCGCCGCCATCCAGCGCGTCGCCAAATAGCGCCAAATAGCGTCAAGTAGGAAGAGATTCGTATGCGCCTGCGCGCCATCCTCGCCCTCGCGATGCTGGTCGGTCTGCTCACCACCGTGCCGGCCCACGCCGAAGTCGTCCATCCTCGCCAGCAGTGGTTACGCGACTCCACCGCGGGCCTGTTCCTGCACTGGGGCATGTTCACCGCGCCCCGGCACCTGGATTGCGCCTCATGGGAACGCGACGTCACCGACGGCGGCTGGACCCCTGACTACTGGATCGACCAGGCCCGCGACCTCGGCGCCTCCTACATCGTCCTGGCCACCTTCCACAGCGCGCTGGGCTACGCCCGCCCCTGGCCGTCCGCGATCCCGGGCAGCTGCGCCACCCGCCGCGACTTCCTCGGCGAACTGGTGAACGCCGGGAAGGCGAAGGGCGTGCGGGTCATGCTCTACATGACCGACGACCCGCAATGGCACAACAACACGGGCGTCGAGATGCTCGACTCGGCCGCCTACTCCGCCTACAAGGGCCGGCAGGTCGACATCACCACGCGACCCGGCTTCGGGATGTACAGCCAGGATCTTTTCCTGGAGGTCATGGAGAAATATCCGGACCTGGCGGGGTTCTGGATCGACAACGAGAACGAGTACTGGCAGCAGAACGGCCTGTACGACAAGGTCCGTGAACGGCGCCCGGACTGGCTGCTGAGCAACAACAACACCGACACCCCGATCATGGACACGGTCAGCAACGAGCAGAAGACCGGCATGACCCCCGCCTACGACTACCCGCAGGCGGCGTGGACCCCGATGCCGCGCCTGGTCGAGGCGGACTACAAGCTGCCCACGGTCGGCGACTGGTGGTACGACGGCGCCGACCACCCCGTGGACGCCCGCCTGTCCACCGGCCGGTACATCACCAACGCCGGCTCGTCGATGAAGTCGCTCATGGCGGAGACCGCGATGGTGAACGGCAGGTTCCCGCCGCAGCAGGAGGCCTTCAACTCCTTCATGTCCACGTGGGTCCCGCCGATCAAGGAGTCACTGCACGCCACCGAGGGCGGCGGCTACATGTACGGCGGCCTGCAGCCCGGCTTCTGGAACGACGGCGCGCACGGCGTGATCACCGTCCGGCGCGACGACGGCGGGAAGGTCCAGTACGTCCACGTGCTGACCAAGCCCAGCACCGACCGCGTACGGCTGCGCGACAACGGCTATCGCATCACCGGGGTGAGCGACCTGCGTACGGGCGAGCGGATGCGGTTCACCCAGTCCGGCGGCTCCCTCACGATCCTCGGCATCACGCGGTGGGACGACTACGACACGGTGTTCAAGGTCGAGACGGCCGGCCGCCAGGGCTTCCTCACCGGGGTCAAGGCCACCGCGTCCGCCGAGCAGGCCGAGCATCCCGCCGCCGCCCTGGTAGACGGTGATTTCACGAAATATTGGGACTCAGACGGCAACCTGCCGGTGTCGGTGACGCTGGATCTCGGCAAGCGGAAGAAGGTGGCCTATCTGGCGGTCAACCAGCGCGAATGGTCGCCTGTCCTGGCCAGGGTGACCTTCGGGCGGCCCGAGGACTCCGCCCGGATCAAGGACTACCGCGTCTACGTCAGCGACGACGGCCGCCGCTGGGACAAGCCGGTGCGGGCCGGTGCGATGCGCAGCGCCCGCGGCACGCAGGTCCTCGACCTGGGCGAGCAGCACGGCCGCTATGTGAAGCTGGAGGTGCTCAACACCTGGGCGGGCGCGCAGGCGCCACGCTTCCACCGCAAGCTCCGGATCGACGAGATCCAGGTCGCGGACTCGTACCCGGTCTCGCGCGACAGCCTGCCGCTTGAGGCGGAGCGGCAGCAGCGGACGGGCCGGGCCCGCGTCGAGTCCTGCGCCGCCTGCTCGGGCGGGGCCCAGGTGATCGGGCTGCGGGACGGCACGCTCACCTACCGCGACGTGAGCGTCCCGGCGGCGGGCGAGTACCGCCTGCAGATCGACCACACCTCCGCCACACCCGCGACGCTGTCGGTCGCCGTCAACGGCGCGGCGCCGGTCCAGGTGCGGGTGCCGGGCGACAACAAGGGCGTCCCCGCCTCCAGCGCCCTGCCCGTCACCCTGAAGGCGGGAACCAATACGATCACCCTGTCCGGGGACGCGGGAGTGGACCGCCTGGCCGTCGCCCCGATGCCACCCGCCTCGTACACCCCCAAGACCACCATGACCGTCGACCCGGCCGGCCTGCAGTGGGTCAGCCCCGGCCGGCAGTCGCTGCGGGTCTCGGCCACGCTGCGCCTGGACAGTGAGGACGTACTCGACCAGGTCGCGTTCGCCCCGGCCGTCCCGGCGGGCTGGACCGTCGAGGGCGAGACGATCAAGGCGGCGGCCGTCCGGCTCGGGCAGACGCTGGCGGGCTGGACCGTCGAGGGCGAGACGATCAAGGCGGCGGCCGTCCGGCTCGGGCAGACGCTGGCGGGCTCGTGGACGCTCACCTCACCCCCCGGAAAGGACGTGACCGCGACAGACATCCCGATCACCGCCACCTTCCAGTCGCTCGGCCGCCCCTACACGGTCACGAACCAGGTCGGAGTGCGTCCGCGTCCCGCCGACCGGGTGTTCATGCGGGAGGCCGAGGACTCACGCAACAAGATCGGCGAAGCCGGGATCACCGCCTGCGCGGCGTGCTCGGGCGGTCAGAAGGTACGCAACATCGGCGGTGGGCCGGACCAGGGCAGCGAGCCGAACGCCTACGTGCTGTTCGAGGACGTCACGGTCCCCGAGGCACGGGCGTACACGCTGTACATCGACTTCACGGTGAACGGCCCCAAGTCGTACTCCGTGACGGTCAACGGCGGCACGCCGACCGAGGTGAAGGTGAACGGGGCGGGCAACAACACCCTCTACACCGTCAGCGTCCCCGTCACGCTGAAGGCCGGCCCGAACACCATCAAGCTCCACAACGACACGACCCCGGCCCCGGACCTGGACCGCATCTCTCTCGGGTGATCTCGGGCTATCTCGGGTGATCTCTGGCGAGAAGGCGTGACCCCGGCCGGATCTTCCGCGCCGGGGTCCATGCCCGGAAGCAACGGCGGCCGGTGGCGCGGCTAGCCGTATGACTTGCCGACGCTGTCGAGCAGGTGCTCAAGGGTGTCGTAGGAGGGGATGTCCACGACGTCGATGAGGTCGGTCGCGACGCTTACCTTGTGATCCGCGGCGACCTTGGCGAAGTCGGCGGCGTCCGCCGACCGGAACCCGTGCTCGGCGGCGAGCCGCTGCAGCTGCGAGTCGGTGCTGAGCAGGCGTCCGACGCGGTCGCCTGATGCGTTGAGCGGCACCAGCGTGTGCTTGGACATCACCGTCGGGGATGGGTACATCAGCACCATCCCCGGCTTGATCTGCCCTCGCGTGGCGGCGTCGACGAACTGCGCCTCGTAGATCCAGACCATCGGCGACGGGCCCATGCCCACCGTGAGGTATTCGTTGAACGGACCCTCGGAGGTGTTGTCGGTGTAGCCCTGGCTGGTGAAGAGCTGGGTCACCAAGGGCAGCACGTTCTTCTCGGCGGTGGCGCCGTGCACGACCTTGCTGCCGTTCGCGACATAGCTGGTGATCGCCAGGTACATGGCCGCGGAGTTCGAGGTGCGCGGGTCCGTCGTGGAGATCAGGACGTTCTTGTCGACGCGGTAGTCGGAGTTGCCCGTGAGCTGGTCCCACTTCGTGTCCGTGGTGACCAGTTCGAGGTAGCGGCCGATGTTGAAGGTCGGCACGGGGCCCTGCTTCACCACACCCGCCTTGGTGAGCAGGTCCGCGATCGGCTGGAACGTCGCGATCGCCATGGGCGAGGAGAACGGCGTGTACTTCGTACTGACCTTGCGCTTGCGCTGGATGAACTCACCCGCCGGCGCACTCGACGGGAACGCGAAGTCGAAGCGACTGAGGTCTACCGAGGTGGCGATCTGACGGGAACCGGCCGATTCGATCTCGACCTTCACGCCCTTGTCGGCGAAGGCCCGCACCACCTGCGGATCCTCGAAGAACGCCTTCTTCTCGGAGCCGATCACGCCACGCACGACCGTGAGCGGCGGAGTCGGGGGCGGGGCCTCCGGCTTCCCGAGGTTCACGACCACCACAGCGGCGACCACGACGACCGCGACACCCAGGCCGATCGGGAGCAGCACCTTGCGGCTGGGCATTCTCGCCATCACACCGGCCTTTGCGGGCGCAGGCTCGGTGGGCGCGGCCTCGGTAGGTGCGGACTCGGTGGGCGCGGACTCGGTGGGCACGGGCGCCTCCACCCGTGCCGTCAGCTCACCGCGAGCGATGCGTTCGACCATGACGGGGACGAAGTCACGGACGGGAAGGCCGTCGAAGCGGCGATAAGCCGCCTGCATCACACTCTCGACGTGCTCGGCGGAATGGGTGCCGGCGAAGACCTGCACCAGGTGGTCGGTGGTCCGGCGGATCGCCTGTTCCTCGCGGAGGGTATCGCCGCTCACCAATAACTCCCCGACCTATTAATTATCAGTTATCGCAGCGAGCCGCCATGCCCGCCCGATCATGCGAGACCCCACCATATAGGGGGTTTCGGCCGCGTTGATAACCACGTCGGCTGTTATTTAAAACCCGCAGGTAAGGGCGATACGACCACACCCCGGGAAATCATCTGTTCATATTCGCCGGGCTCATTCGTCAAGCGAAATACACAAATGTTTTATGTCCGTTCATCACCGGGCGGGGGCGGTGGCGCCGAGAAGGGCCAGGCAGTTCGTCCACAGAGCGTCGAGGCGCTGGGTGTTGTTGTAGAGCTTGGCGAAGAGCACCTGACCTTCGAGCTGAGCGACGACGGATCGCGCCGCCTCGTGGGCGTCGGCGACCGTGACCTCGCCGCGCTCCCGGGCTTCGGTGACGACCTTCTCCACCATGTCGACCTGGGACCCGAAGATCTGCGCCAACGTCCCCTTCGTGCCGGCCTCGCTGACGAAGGGCGGCCTGCAGTCCGCCACCAAGTCCCTGGCCATCGAGTACGCGACCCGTGGCGTCCGCGTCAACGCCGTCTCACCGGGCACGATCAAGACCCACCAGACCCTCGCCGCGCTGCACCCGGTCGGGCGGATGGGCGAGGTGAGCGACATCGCCGACGCGGTGGTCTACCTCGAGACGGCCCCGTTCGTCACCGGCGAGATCCTGCACGTCGACGGAGGTATGAGCGCCGGCCATTGACGGCCGCACAGGATCGGCATGCGTGATGGCCGCGTGGTGCGTCTCAGGTCACCAGGCCCCTGCGGTAGGCGTAGACCACGGCCTGCACGCGGTCACGCAGGTCGAGCTTGGTGAGGATGCGCGACACGTACGTCTTGACGGTCTCCTGGCTGATCACCAAGGTCGCGGCGATCTCGCTGTTGGACAGGCCGTCGGCGATGAGGCGCAGGACCTCCAGTTCGCGCGGGGTCAGCGCGATGCCGTCCGGCGTGTCCTCGGCGGGACGGATCCGCGACGCGTACCTGCCGACCAGCCGCCGCGTCACCTCGGGTGCCAGTAGCGCGGCACCCGTCGCGACGGTGCGGATGCCGTTCAGCAGCTGCGCCGGTGGGGCGTCCTTGAGCAGGAACCCGCTCGCGCCCGCGCGCAGCGCCTCGTACACGTACTCGTCCAGGTTGAACGTCGTCACCACGAGCACCTTGATCGGATCCGCCACCCCGGCACCGGCCAGCAGGCGGGTCGCCTCGATCCCGTCGAGCACCGGCATCCGTACATCCATCACCACTATGTCCGGCTTCAGCCGGCGGGCGAGGTCGACCGCGGCGCGACCGTCCCCGCACTCCCCCACCACCTCGAGGTCGGGCTGCGCACCGATGATCGTCGCGAACCCGGTACGGATCAGCGCTTGGTCGTCGCAGATCAGGACCCGAACAACCGGAGCGCTCACGACGGGCTCCCCGCGGGGACCCGTGCCCGCACGACGAAGCCGCCGCCCGTGGGCCGGTCCGCGCTGAACTCGCCCCCCAAGGCGTCGACCCGCTCCCGGAGCCCGGCGAGACCCCGCCCGCTCCCACCAGGGGAACCCCTCCGTGCGCCGGAACCATCGGTGGTGACCTCCACGCTGATCTCCTTCCGGCCATAGCGCACACGGACCACGGTGCGGCTGCCGTGGGCGTACTTGAGGGCGTTCGTCAGAGCCTCCTGCACGACCCGGTAGGTCACGAACTCGGCGCTGCCGGCCGACTCCGCCGGCCGGCCCTCCTCGGTGAACTCCACCGGCTGCCCGGCCTGACGTGTCTGCTCCACGAGCGTGTGAAGCTCGCCGACGGACGGCGTTCTGACGTCGGTGTCGTGGCCGGGGTTGAGCAGGTCGAGCAGGTGTCGCAAGTCGGCGATGGCCCGCCGGCCGGTGTCGGTGACGGCGCTCAGCGTCTCGTCGAGGCGATCGGGTACGGCGGTCAGGTAGCGGGCCGCCTCGGACTGCACGACCATCGCCGTCACGTGGTGGGTCACGACGTCGTGGAGCTCGCGGGCGATGCGGGTGCGCTCGGCGGTGCGAGTGGCCTCGGCGACGTGGCGGCGGAGTTCGGCCTCGGCGGCCCGGGTGGAGCGCAGCCAAGCCCCCATGCCCCAAGCGAGAACGAGCGCCAGGTAGAACAGCACGAATCCTTCCGGCCTCTCGGGCCCGCCGGGCCGGTCCAGCGCGACCGCCAGCGGCACGTACGCCACGGAGAGGAGGACCACGATGACGCGACGGTGACGCTCCAGATGGGCGCCCGCGCTCATCAGCGCGATGGGCAGCCCGGTGCCCGCCAACGCGTGGTAGCCGCGCAGCTGGTCGAGTGCGAAGCCGAGCGACACCAGGATGAGACAGACGGCCGGCCACCGCCGGCGCACGGCGAGCGGAAGGCTCTGAAGGGCGACCGCCACGACGGCCAGCGCGTCGTAGGGGCGGAGCGGCATGTCGCCCACCTGCGTCCCGGCGCTCTGCAATCCCGGCAGGAACGACGCGACGGCCAACAGCAGCGCGAGCGGAGAATCCCGGACCGTGACGTCACACCGCCGCCACAGATCCGGGACCCGATGGAGACCGATCACTGGGAGAGCGTAGCGGTCGTGCCGGGCCGGGCGGCGCGCCGGCGAGGGACCAGGTTGCCGCGACGGCGGGCCAGCCACATGAACGCGATCGTCGCCAGCACGCAGAAGACCACCGAGTACGGGCTGCCCTCCGGCCCGAAGTCGCCACCGGTGAGCAGGGCCGGACCTGACGTCACCCCGTGCAGCAGCCCTTCCGTCGCGCCGTTGCCGGAGACCTCGGTGCTGAAGATGCCGGCCGCGGCGAAGTTCCAGCCGAAGTGCAGGCCGATCGGCACCCACAGGGTGCGGGTGGCGACGTACGCCGCGGCGAGCATGCCACCGCCCTCGATCGCGATGGCGAGCGCGCCCCACAGGCTGGCGTGCTGGTTGAACAGATGCGCCATGCCGAACACCAGACCCGTCAGCGTCAGCGCTATCCACGTACCGGTGCGTTCCTCGACGATCCGGAACAGAACGCCGCGAAAGAGCAGCTCCTCCGTCACGGCGGCGGCGGCCATGAACCCGACCAGCCCGATAGCGCCCGCCAGCGAGCCGCCGCCGTCGACGCGGTAGCCGCCCATGAAGGCGATGTTCACGATGACGGCCGTGAACAACCCGATGCCGATCAGAACCCCTCGGCCGACGGCGGTGGCGGCGCCTTTCGCGGCCACCTCCACCGGCTCGCGGCGTTCGGACCACCGCACCACCCGGGCGTACACGAACACCGCGAGCACGGCCGTCGCGACACCGAGAACCAGGGTGAGAAACGCGTTCCCCTGTACCGCGCCCACACCCAGGCTGCCGACGAAGGCGACCACCGCGACGGCCACGAGCTGCTTCAACAGCCGCATGACGACTCCTCTGCGAGATTCCACGAGCTTCCGCGACCGGAGCGCCGCGGCTACGCCGAGAACGCTAGGGATGTGCCGACCGGGAATCGTCACCGCGCGGTGGACACTCGCGGGTAGCTCGCACGGGGGACAAGCGCGCCGCGCACGACCTCAGCCGGGACGCCGGGGCGCGATCCGGGCCGCGATGGCATCCAGCAGTGCGGCCAGGCCGCCTTCGACGCCGCCGAGGTCCCCAAATTGATGAAGGTCCTCGCCGACTTCGACGTCACGCTCGTCCCGCCGATCAACTACTTCGACGCCTGGGTCTACGACAAGCGGGGACGCCGGTCGGCCGACAACGCGGGCGTCAAGCGCGCCCTCGGCCTGCCCGCCTCCGGCCCCGGCCCCAACCCGCAGGGCCCCAACCCCCGGAGCGGCGAGATGGAAGGCCCTGACGACTGACCGCCTGTACAGTCGCGACAGATGTGCCCAAACCACAACGGCGGAGTGCCAGCGGCGGCAATTCGCCACTCGTATCCTGCCGATTCGCAGAAAGGCCGCGCTGTGACCATCGTGACCGCAGACCTCTACGACGAGCGGGGCGACGAGCTCGACTCCTGCGACCTTCAGCTCTCCCAATACGGCGGCCGCCGGGCCTTCGCCGGCACGGTCGTCACCGTCCGCTGCCACGAGGACAACGCGCTGCTCAAGTCCGTCCTGGGAGAGCCCGGCGAGGGACGCGTCCTGGTGGTCGATGGCGGCGGCTCGCTGCACACCGCCCTCATGGGTGACATCATCGCCGGCCTGGCCGTCGCCAACGGATGGGCCGGCGTGGTCATCAACGGTGCGGTACGAGATGTCGCCGCCCTGCGGGAACTGGACCTGGGCGTCAAGGCGCTGGGCGCCAATCCACGTAAGAGCGGCAAGGAGGGCACTGGCCAGCGTGACGTCCCGGTCGCTTTCGGCGGTGTCACCTTCCATCCAGGGGCCGAGCTGTTCAGTGATGACGACGGCATCCTCGTGACACGCGCCTCGATCTCCTGAGCGCGTGTCACGATGACCGTGCGTTCGCCCCCCGGATTGCGGGTACGTGAGCCCGGGGGGCTCGAGCATCCATGACGACCAGGGGGACGTCTCATGACTGAGCACATTCTGGAGCCGGCGGCACAGGAGATCGCGGACGCGACCTCGAAGCCCCCGTTCCTGTACGAACTGGGCCCCGAGGGCGCCCGGAAGGTCCTGGACGACATCCAGGCCGCCCCGATCGACAAGCTCGACGTCGAGGAGAAGTGGATCACCGTACCGGCCGAGGTCGGGGACGTACGGGTCCGCATCATCAAGCCTCCGGGCGCCACCGGCGCGCTGCCCGTCATTCTGTACGTCCACGGCGGCGGCTGGATCCTCGGCAACGCCGGCACGCACGACCGCCTCGTCCGCGAGCTGGCCGTCGGGGCGAAGGCCGCCGTGGTCTTCGTCGAGTACGACCGCTCGCCGGAGGCGCGCTACCCGGTGGCGATCGAGCAGGCGTACGCCACGGCCCGCTGGATCACCCGGGACGGTGCCGCCGAGGGGCTCGACGCCGCGCGCCTCGCGGTCGCGGGCGACTCCGTCGGCGGCAACATGACGGCCGCCCTGGCCATCCTGGCCAAGCAGCGCGGCGACGTGAGGTTCGTCCACCAGTCGCTCTACTACCCGGTCACGGACGCCGCCCAGGACACCGACAGCTACCGGGAGTTCGCCAACGGGCCCTTCCTGACCGCGAAGGCCATGGCCTGGTTTTGGGATGCGTACCTGCCGGACCACGACCGGCGTGCGGAGATCACCGCCTCGCCGCTGCGGGCGACCCTGGAGGAGCTCACCGGTTTGCCCGAGGCGTTCGTGATCGTGGACGAGAACGACGTGCTGCGGGACGAGGGCGAGGCGTACGCGCGCAAGCTCACGGCAGCCGGGGTGCGCACGACGAGCCTGCGCTACAACGGCATCCTGCACGACTTCATGATGCTCAACCCGCTCCGGCAGACCGCCGCCACCACGGGCGCCGTCGAACAGGCCATCCACGTCCTGCGCAAGGCGCTGGGCACGACCTGACACCCGCACCCGGACCGCTCCCCCCGAGCTGCGGACGCTAGTCGCGGACGTCACGGTGGCGCTCGTGGCGGCCATCTGCGCGACGGCCGGCGAATTGGGCGGGACGGCAGGCGCGTGAGCCACCGCTCGCACACCACGACCTCATGGCCCAGCTGCCCGAGCAGGGAGGCCGCGACCATGCCGGTAGGGCCGTAACCCACCACAGCGACGTCGAAGATCTTGTTCATGCACGCGCCCGCCAGTAATGTAAATTCACGTTCGCATTAAGTGTGAATGCAGGTTCACACTTGTGTCAGCGACTCAGCAGGTAGGCCGTGACGGCTCGCCGCAACTGGTCGACCAGTTCCGGCCAGGGCAGGGGGCGGCGCGACTCCAGGTATTCACCGTGGATGATCCGGTGGGCGCAGGTCGCGTAGATCATCCGATAGGCGAAGTCGATCGCCGCCTCGACGTCCGGGTGATGCCGCAGTGCCGGTGCCGCCAGCAGGATCGTGTCGCGAAAGACCTGGTTGCCCCGGACACTGACGGCAGAACCGTGTTCGAAGACCGCCGGGTTCTGGGTGCCCAGCAGCATGAACACCCGCATCAAGGTGGCATGGGAGTGCAGCGACCCGGCCGCGCCCTCCACCGCCGCGGCGATCACCACATCGGGCGGCGTCGCCGCCGAGAGGTCGAGGTCGACCAGGCGCCGGAAGAACTCCGCGGCCAACTCGTCGGTGAACCGGGCCTGGAGGGCCAGCAGCAGCCGTTCCTTGTCGCCGAACCGGCGGTAGACGCTGCCCACCGAGACCTCGGCGGCCTCGGCGACCGCGACGACGGTCAGCGCCTCCGGTCCGCCCTCTTCCAGGAGGCGGATGCCGGCGTCGAAGATGCGATTCTGGGTCTCACGGCTGCGTGCCTGGCGGGCAACCGGCGTCGGGGACGCGTCGCTACTACTCACTGCGAAAGTGTAGCCAGATGGTTGACAATCTCAAGCGCCAAACCGGAGTACTAGTTCACATCATCACGTGAGGATCACACCGACATGACCGCACTTGCGGCGCACTTCAGCGAGGAGCACTCCGCCGAGATCGTCGCCGCGACCTTCGCCGACACCCCGGATCCGCGCTTGCGCGCCATCATGACCTCGCTCGTACGGCACCTGCACGCGTTCGTGAAGGACGTCGAGCCCACGATCGAGGAGTGGACGGCGGCGATCGGCTTCCTCACCGAGGTGGGCGCGACCTGTACGCCGGTCCGGCAGGAGTTCATCCTGCTGTCCGACGTTCTCGGCGTGTCCATGCTGGTGGAGACCATGAACAACCGTGCGGGCGAGGCCACGGAGTCGACCGTGGAGGGGCCGTTCCACGTGGTCGAGTCGCCGCCGCGTGAGCTCGGCGCCGACATCGCGCTGGACGGGAAGGGCGAGCCGTGCCTGGTCACCGGTACGGTCAGGGCGACGGACGGCACTCCCGTGCCCGGCGCCGCCGTGGACGTGTGGCAGGCCAACGCGGACGGTTTCTACGACGTACAGCAGCCCGAGCGGCAACCCGAGCGCAACCTGCGCGGGCTGTTCACCACCGACGACGAGGGACGCTTCCGGTTCCGGTCGATCGTGCCCCGGCACTACCCGATCCCCTCCGACGGGCCCGTCGGCCGGCTGCTCCAGGCGACCGGGCGCCACCCGAACCGGCCCGCGCATGTGCACTTCGACGTCCGGGCCACCGGCTTCCGGCCCCTGGTCACCCACCTGTTCGTCGCGGACACGCCCTACATCGACTCCGACGCGGTCTTCGGTGTGAAGGACAGCCTCGTACGCGAGTTCCCCACCATCGACGACCCCGCCCGGGCGGCAGAGGCCGGCCTGCCCAACCCGTTCCGTACCGTCCACTTCGACGTGGTGCTCCGACCTGAGGAGCCCCGGCCGTGACCCCGTTCATCTACCGGGATGTGGGCCAGTGCTCCGGCGTTTACGCCGGGGGTGAAGGCCCACGCGGGAAGGCGCTCCAGCGTCTGAGCGCGCCTTAAACCGGTCGGCTTTGCTGCTCGATGTACTGGCACAGAACCGAGATCGGGGCTCCGCCCACCGATCCGGTGTGGGTGGTCTTCGGCGTCGGCGCCGTGAAGTCGCTGCCCCAGGAGATCGAACGCCTGGGACACCGGCGGGCGCTGGTCCTCTGCGGCCCCGAGCAGGAGTCCACCGGGCGGATGATCGCCGACGCGCTCGGAGACCGCTCGGCGGGTCTCCTGGCCGAAGCCCGCATGCACGTCCCGCTGGAGATCGCCGACCTCGCCAGGGACCGAGCCCGAGCGCTGGAGGCCGACTGCTGTGTCGCCGTCGGCGGCGGCTCGGCGATCGGCCTTGGCAAGGCGGTCGTCCTGGCCCACGGACTGCCGGTCCTCGCCGTCCCCACCACCTACGCCGGTTCGGAGATGACGCCCATCTGGGGGCTGACCGATAACGGACGCAAGCGCACCGGCCGGGACCCGCGCGTCCTGCCGGTCAGCGTGCTCTACGACGCTGAACCTTCCCCACGCCCCCACGCACACGGTCGTCCTCCCCCACGTTCTCGCCTACAACCAGCCGGGCGCGCCACAGGCCGTGGCCGCGCTGCGCCGCGCGCTCGGCGACATCCCGGACCCGACGCGCCGCTTGTGGGAACTCGCCGGCGAGCTCGGCGCCCCGCGGTCGCTGCGGCAGCTGGGAATGGCGGAGACGGACATCCCTCGGATCGTCGACGAGGTGCTCGCCAACCCGTACGCCAACCCGGTCGAGGTCACCGCGGAAGGTCTGACCGGACTCCTGCGTACCGCATGGGCGGGCGAGCCTCCCAATCTCGATCACTCAGGCTGAGCCACCGGCTCCTCTTGACCAATTCTGTTGACCGACGTATGTACATTCCTATGCACGCACTTTGGTCAACCAGGTCCCACTGCCCTCACTGAACGCGTCAGCCCGCCTCTGCTCGACGGCCACCTGACCATGCGTGAATAGTGGAGTGGAAATCCCCCCATGTCTCACTCGCCGGTTTCTCCCGACGCGTTCACCTCCGCCTCCGGATCGATGTCACGCCCGTCCCGCCGGGCCGTCTTGGCGGGCGCCGGTGCCGCCCTGCTCGCCCCGGCCGCACCGGCGAGGGCAGGCGTAGCGGAGAACGCCGGCAAGACAGCCGTCGTCTCCGGTACCGACTACGCCGTCGCACCCTCCCCCGACAGCCGCCTGCTCGCCCTCGACCTGCTCGGTGTCCTGTGGGTCTGCTCCGCCTCCGGGGGCACCGCCCGCAGGCTGACCAGCGATCTGTACGACATCGCCCAGCCCGACTGGTCCCCGGACGGCGGCACCATCGTGTTCCAGTCGTACCGCGACAGCGTCTTCAACCTGTGGACGATCCGGCCCGACGGGTCCGCGATCACCCAGTTGACCACCGGCCCGTTCGATCACCGCGAGCCCCGCTACAGCCCCGACGGGCGCACCATCGCCTACTCCTCCGACGCCGGGGGCAGCTACGGGATCCACCTGCTCGACGTCGCCACCGGAGCGACCCGCGTCCTGACCGACACCCCCGTCGAGGAGTACGAGCCGGCCTGGTCACCCGACGGGAGCAAGATCGCGTTCGTCGTGGCCGACACCAGGATCGACGTCATCGAGGTCGCCACCGGCACGCGCGCCACCGCGGTCACGGTCCCCGCCGGACAGGTCATTCACCAGCCGTCCTGGCTGCCGAACGGCACCGACCTCGCCTACCACCTCTTCCACTCGGGCGCCAATGATCTGGCCGGCACCGCGGGCACCCTCGTCACCGGCGAGGAAGTCTTCCCGTTCCGTGCCCGGTTCGCCCCGGACGGACGCTATTACTACACCTCAGCGGGCACCATCAAGGTCCGCCGCCTCAACTCCGCGTCCGTCGGCACCATCGGCTTCACCGCCGCCCTGACGACGACGACGCCGAAGTACAAGAAGAAGGTCCGCGTATTCGACGAGCCCGGGTCATTCCCCGTCGTCGGAATCGGCAGCCCGGCCGTGTCCCCGGACGGGTCCGCCATCGCCTTCCGCGCGCTCAACGACATTTATCTGATGCGCGGCGGTGGCACGCCGGAACCGCTTTTCCGTGACCACTGGTGGAAAGCCGACCCGGATTTCTCCCCGGACGGGCGGCAACTGGCATTCGTCACCGACCGCACCGGCACCCTCAACATCTGGGTCCGCGACCTGAGCACCGGCGCCGACCGGCAGATCACCCATCTGACCGACTCGGCCGCCCTGTCGGTCCGGTGGTCACCCGACGGGAAGGAGATCGCCTACCTGGACCAGGACGGCGCCCTGTGGGCGGTGAACGTCTCCACCGGCGACCTCCAGAAGATCTTCGACGCCACCTTCGAACCAGGCCGCCCGACCTGGTCACCCGACGGCAAGACTCTCGCGCTGGCCGCGGTGGTGCCGTACTCACGACGCTACCGTGAGGGACTGTCCAAGATCCTGCTCGTCGACCGGGCCACGGGCGCCGGCACGTACATCGACCCCGCGCCACACCGGTCCTTGCAGACCCGTGGCGACGACGGCCCCGTCTGGTCCCCTGACGGCACCATGCTCGCCTTCGCCATGGAATCGCTCCTGTGGGTCCTGCCCGTCGACAAGACCGGACGGCCCACCGGCAGCGCCCGTCAGGTCACCCGGGAGGTCTCCGACGCCCCTGTCTGGGCGGGCGGCTCGGCCACCCTCCTCTACCTGAACGAGGGACGTCTCAAGAGCGTGCGCCTCGACGGCAAGCCCGCCCGGTCGATTCCGATGAAGCTGACCTGGCGCAACGACACCGGCCCCGATCAGGTCGTCATTCACGCCGGGCGCATGTGGGACGGCGTCTCCAAGAGCGTCGTCCGCGACGTCGACATCATCGTACGAGGCCAGCGCATCACCGCGATCGAACCGCACCGGGATGGCAGGCCCGGCGCCCGGATCGACGCCCGCGACAGGTTCGTCATGCCCGGCCTGATCGACATCCACCATCACCGTGAGATGCAGGGCTACGCGTACGGATCGCGACAGGGTCCGCTGTGGCTCGCCCTGGGCGTCACCACGACGCGCTCACCTGGCTCACCGGCGTATCACATGGTCGAGGAGCGCGAGTCGGTGCAGTCCGGCGCCCGGCTCGCACCGCGCTACCTGGGCACGGGCGAGGCCATCGACGGCCCGCGCATCTACTACAACTTCATGCGCCCGACGTACTCCCACGACCAGCTGCTGCTCGAACTGCGGCGGGCCGCCGCCCTCGACTACGACATGATGAAGTGCTACGTACGGCTGCCGGTCGTCTGGCACAGGGAGGTCATCGACTGGGCCCACCGCCAGGGCAAGCCGGTCAGCTCGCACTACCACTATCCGGCGATCGCCATGGGCGGCGACCAGACCGAGCATGTCGGCGCCACCAACCGGTTCGGCTACTCACGCACCGTCACGAACGTCGGCTCCGCCTACTCGGACGTCATCGCCATGTTCAACGCCTCGAAGATGGCCAGAACCCCCACGCTGTTCAACTCCTCGACCCTCTACCGGGACGACACCTCGCTGGTCACCGACGAACGAGTCCGCCGGCTCTACCCGAACTGGCGGATGGCCGCGCTGCGGGCGACGGTCACCACGGCCCAGACCGCCGACCCGGCGGCGGTCCAGGTGATCCGGACGAACCTCGCCAACCAGGTCGCGCAGCTCACGGCGATGATCCGCGGCGGCGGCGTGGTCACCGCAGGCACCGACGCACCGATCGATCACCTCGGGATCAGCCTGCACATGAACCTGCGCGCCATGGTCAAGTACGGCCTGACCCCGCGGGAAACGCTCACCTCAGCGACCAGCACGTCCGGGACCTACCTCGGCCTCCCGCTGGGCAGGATCGCCAAGGGCATGTACGCCGACCTGGCCATCATCGACGGCGACCCGCTGTCCCGCATCGAGGACGCCGCCAACGTCACCGCCGTCGTCGTCGGCGGGAGGCACCACACCGTCGAGCAGCTCCTCGCGCCTTATCCGTCCTCCTCCACCACTCAGGCGACACCCGCGGCCGCCGCACCTTCCGGCAAGGTCAAGGACCGCGTCCCCGTGCACCAGAGCGCGGCGAGCCACTGGTGGAACGACCCCGCCGAACTCGAGGCAGCCCGGGTCGCCTGCTGCCACGACCACTGAGCGCGCGCATCACACGCCTGCGACCCTGTGCGGCGGTCAGTGCTTGTGGTCAGCGCTTGTGGTCAGTGCTTGTGGTCAGTGCTTGTAGGCGGCGACGATTTCCACTTCGACGAGCCAGCCCGCGACCGGGAGATTGGCGATCTCGATCGTCACGCGGGCCGGGCGGGCCGGGTTGACCTCCATGGGCGAGGCGGGGGGCGCGGTGCCGAGGGGGACGGGTACGGGCTGGCCGGTGGCCAGGTCCGTGTTGGCGAAGAACTGACGGTAGGCGCGGTTCCAACCGGTGAAGTCGGCCGACTCGGCTCCGGGAGGCTTCTCCAGATAGGCGCGCATGGAGACGACGTCGGCCAGGCCCAGCCCAGCGGCGGAGAGGTTCGCCTTGATGCGCTTGAGCACGTTGAGTGCCTGGGCCTCGGTGATGGTGACGCCAGGGGGCAAGGTAGCCCCGGGGAAGTCGACGTAGCGCTCGGGAGAGTCGGCGGGAGCCCCGGTGTTGGCCGCCGCCGGGCCCAGGCCGCTGGCGGTGTAGGAGGCCACCTGCTTGCCGAGCGCCACACCGTCGGCGATCGAGGGGTTGGTGGTGCCGGCCGGGAGGAAGGGCTTGACCTCCTGCGGCCGGAGCGACCAGGTGGGGTTGGCGGCGGCCGTACCGGTGCCGAGGACGAGGACGACGGCCACGGAGAGGGCGATGGTGCGGATCTTCATGCGGAGGTGTCCTCTCAGGAGGTGCTCATGACGCGCTGGTGCAGCTCGGTGACGACCTTGCGGGCGGACTCCAGGGCACCCGCCTGCCAGGCGATCATGTAGCTCAGCCAGTCCCCCGCGAAGTGCACGTGCCCGGCCGGTCTGTTGAGGAGCTGGTACGCGCCCTGCCGGGACGGCCAGCCCACCCAGGCGCCCTCGATGTGCGGCTGGAGTTTCCAGGCGATGGACACCGACGATGCCAGCTCGTCGCGGTATTTCGCGCCGTGGATCTTCATGCCCTGCTCGATCGCGCGGCGCTCGCGGTCCGCGTGCTTCAGCGCGGCGTACGCGTCGGCCTGGGCGCCGAAGTTGTAGTAGCCGACGACCATGCCGCGCGAGGTGCCGTACCCGTAGGAGGGGTACCAGATCGTGGCTAGGTCGAGGTCGGTGGCGGTGATGCCGCCGTAGATGTCCTCGTCGGTCTCCCACCAGCGGCGGCGGTACTCCAGGCCGATCTTGCCCGCGTTCGTGGCGGTCGGGGTGGCGAGGGCGGCCTGGACGTCCGGGCCGAGGTTGTGCGCGGTCTTGGCGAGGATGTGCGGGGGCATCGCCGCGACGCAAAGGTCCGCTTTGATCTTCTGCGTACGGCCGTGGCGGTCCTGGTACTCCACCTCCACGCCGTCCGGCAGATCGGTGATCTTGGTAACTTTGGCGCGCAGCCGGATCCGCTGCCGCCCGATCTTGCCGGCGAAGGCCCGCGGGATCGCGTCCATGCCGCCCACCGGCTGGAACATCAGCATCGCCTGCTCGTAGCCGAACTCGAACGAGAACCGCTGCCCGACGCCACTCGCCAGCACCTCCGACAGCGACGGCACCGGCTCGAGGAGCGTGCCCGGCTGTTCACCCGCGCCCGGGTTCACGCTGTGGCCGCGGCGGTCGCCTCCGGAGTACTTGAATCCGCTCGCCTTGTTCCCCACCGCCCCGAAGCTCGACAGGAAGGCGATCAGCCGCTCTTTGTCCTGCGCGGTGAGCGCGGCGTCCAGCGCCCCCGCGTCGGTCGCCCGCGACAGCAGCTCCGAGACGTACCCATATACGTCGGCCTTGGCGGTGCGCCAGCGGACGGGGGCCTGCATGTTCTGGTGGTAGATGTAGGCCTGGGCGTTGGAGTTGGTGAAGACCTCCAGGTCCACGCCGAGCTCGCGGCAGTAGTCCATGGTGACCATCCACTGCGCCAGCCGGGCCGGTCCCGCGTTGAGGTAGACACCGTCACTGAACTTCGCGACCTGTGAGGAGCCGTCCAGCTCGGTCACGCGGTCACCGCCGCGGATGGTCCAGTTCCGGCCGCCCACCCGGTCAAGCGCCTCCAAGATTGTGCAGTCGTAGCCTGCCTTGCCCAACTCGTACGCCGTGGCAAGACCGGCTATCCCCGCGCCGAGGATCACCACCTTCTTCGCAGACCTCCCGGTGAGCGAGAAGTCGGACTGCTGCGGCGGGTCGAAAGTTTCCTTCGCGGCCGCCTCGGCGGTGGGCGCGAGGCCGAGCGCGCCCATGGTCGCGAAGAGCGCCCCTGCACCGCCGGAAACACCGACGGCGGACAGGAAATCGCGTCTGCTGTACCCCAACACGTACCTCCAAGATTTTGCTGGAGGTGAGTCTTGGGGGGTTCTGTTGCTGGTCGTCCTTTGTTGTGTTGTTTGCGTGTTTCAAGCTGATCATCGTGTTTATAGGGGAATGTGAGGTTTCTGGGTCTCGCGTTCCGCGTGAGCGTCAATGGATGCCCACAGGTTTGTCGGTGGGGCGATCTAGTGTCCCGGCCATGACCTCAACGACGCAGGCGTACACCTACGCCGCGCCCTCCTCCCTTGTCGACGGTCGTCTCGGATTGGCGACCTCCGGCGGCCGGGCCCTGTCCGGCCCGGCCGTGGCCCCCCGGTTCTTCAGCGGCGTGGTGACCCAGTCGGCCCCCGCCGCGGCGGCCCTGCTCGGCGTCGCCGATGTGGCGCTGGCCCGCTATCACCAGCCGCAGGCGCGGCCCGGCTGGGTGCGCGACCCGGTGGTGACGTGCAATGGAGACCGGTTGCGGTTCGAGTCGTTCTCGGCCTGTGGCGGCGTGTACGCCCGGCTTGATCTTCTGAGCGGCGCGCTCGACGGCGAGGTGTTCGACCGGGGCACCACCAACGTCGACGTGAACGCGCCGCTCCGGGAGGCTCTGGCGCGCATCGGCGCGCGGGACCCGCTGCACCTGGGGGTCGGGCTCGACGAGCTGGTCGTGACCACGATGGACGGCGCGGTGGTGGAGAAGAAGGTGCCGCTGCCCGAGCGCTGGTTACGCGGCTTCGCCGAGGTGCAGGTCATCGCCTCGGGCATGGACCAGCGCGGTGAGCTGACCGGCATGGCGGCGGTACGGTTCCTGCGCGGGCTGCCCAAGAGAGAGACGGTATGGGTGGCGCAGACGGGGCGTGAGCTGAAGGCCTCCGACCGTCAGGTTCCGGGCGCTGTCCAGCTCGCCGGCCCCAACCGGCTCGCCACCCTCCTGCCGCTGCTGCGCTTCGCGAAGTCCCTCCGGGTGTACGGTCCGGCCGAGGGCGCCTCCAGCGCCTGGGAGCTGGAGCTGCCGGGCATGCGCTACACGCTCACCCTCTCGCCCGAGCGCTGGCGCGGCTTCTCCGGCGAGGGCGCGGTGCTCGACGACCTGGCCACCGACGAGGCCGAGAACGACGCCGACGTGGTGGGCATGCTGCTCAACTTCGAGCCCGAGATCGAGATCGGCCTGCTGGCCGACCGCGCGGGCATCCCCGCCGATCGGGTGCGGGCCGCGCTGACACAGCTCGGCGTCGCCGGGCGGGTCGGCTACGACCTGTCGGAGGCCACCCACTTCCACCGTGAGCTGCCCTATGACAAGGACAACGTGCTCCTGCTCAACCCACGGCTGGCCAAGGCGCGCAAGCTCGTTGACGCGGGCGCCGTACGCCTCGAAGGCGAGCTGGCCACCGTCCACACCTCGGGTGGCGCGCGCCGGGTCTCTCTGACCGACGGCTCCTGCACCTGCGAGTGGTGGTGGGACCATCGCGGCTCCCGCGGGCCGTGCAAACACGTGCTGGCCGCCCGGATCGTCGCCCGCGCCGCCGTGGAGGTCTCCCGATGACCCTCTGGACGGAGATCTGCGACCTGGTCACTCGCAACCAGGTCACCCGCCTGACCGACCGGCTGGTCACGCTCACCGAGGAGGAGCGCGCCGAGCTGGGCGGGCGGTTGCCCGGCTTCGTCAAGGAGCTGCGCCGCGCCCGCACCGAGCAGGTGCGGGCCCAGTATCCCGACGACTTCGAGGAGGATGCCTCCTGGGAGGTCGGCGAACTGCTCGACAAACTGGCCGGCGCGCTGCTGCTGACCGGTGTCGGCGTCATCACCGGCCCGGCGGCCGCGGTGACGTGGATGACCAGCCGCGACGTCAACCGCCGCTGGGCCGAGGACCTCGACGTCGCCCAGGTTTGCCGGGTGGCGGCCACCCGCCCCTTGGAGTGGCGCCACGATGTCGCGGTCCGGCTGGCCCAGCGGGTACGCCGTCCCGCCGACCGCATCGCGCCGCTGGCCGTGGCACTGCTGCGCGAGTCCGGCGCCGTGCCACCCGACCACGACCCGCTGGTGGCCGCCTGGCTGGCCGCGCCGAACGTGGCCGATGACCCGCTGACCCCCGTACTACTGCCTCGTGTCTTCGACGCCGACGGCGCGGGCCGCGTCCTCCGCGACGAGCGGCTGGAGCCCCGGCCGACCCGCTGGCTGGCCGCCGCCGTGCGCGAGCTGCCCAGGGAGCAGCTGCTCGACGGTTGCGTGAGCCGCTTCCTGCGCGGTGGCGAGGCGCAGGACCTGCGGTTCTTCGTACGGCTGCACACGCTGCTCGACCCCACGCCCGAGGAGTCCGCGTCCCGCCTGCGCGACTACCTGCGGTTGCTGCCGTCGGCCCCGGGCACGGTCGCCGAGCTGGCCGCCGGGCAGGTACGCGGAGCCATGCCGATCGACCACGCCGACCTGGTCGAGGCGGTCGACGCGCTCACCTTCCGGGACGAGGCCAAGCTCGCCGCCACCGGTCTGCGCTGGCTCGACCGGGCGATCCGGGCCACGCCCGAGGCGGCCGCCGACTTCGTGACCGCGCTGACCACGGCGTACGCGCACAAGTCCTTCGACGTGCGCAACCGCGCGGCCGAGCTGACCCTGAAACACGCCGGCCTGTTCGCCGACCACGCCGAGGCGATCCTCGACGGCGTCCGCCACCTCCCCGCCGACCTGGGCGCGAAGCTGGCCGAGCGGTTCGGCGGGGAGACTCCGGTCGAGGAAGTGCTGGAGCGGAAGGAGTTCCCGCCGCTGCCCGAGCCGCCGGAGGCGCGACGGTTCCCCGAGCCGTCGGTCTCCCTTGACTACCACGAGCGTTGGATCGGCCAGGAGCACTGGCTGGCGGCCTTCGTCGCCGGGATCGCCGACGAGCGCGCGGAGCTGCGCCGCAAGCTCACGCCCCAAGTCGAGCAGGACCGGGGCCAATGGCGGTCCAGCAAGGTGCGTCTCGACCCCGACGACTGGCAGTCGGCGCTGTCCGCCGAGCTCGTGAACCCCGGCAGCGTGCCGAAGCTACCGCCGATCAAGCCGGAGAAGTTCTGGGACGACGCAAGCCACTCCGTGAGAGTACGCGCCCTCACCCGTGGCGAGGAGCCCGACCCGGAGCCGGGGCGCCGGGGGATCATTGTGGGCGGCTACCGGCCTGGCCGCTACCTCGACGACGACGCCCCACTGCGCGTCTTCTCCATCACCTGGACCAGCGACGACGGCCCGGACGGGGCGGTGGCCCATGAGGGCGACCGGCAGATCCCCTTCACCAAGGGCCGGATCCACCTGTACGACTGCCCCGCCGACGACGGACCGCCGAATCACCTTCGTCCGGCGCGGAAGAGGCCCGGCGTCTTGTACGACGACTCCGTGGAGGCCATGCCGTCCTTCATCCTCGACCGCGCCTACGAGCGCATGGCCGAACTCGGCGTGGACCCCGCCCGGATCGCGGCGATGCGGGCGGAGGAGCAGGTACCCCCGCCAGGCCCGAACGAGCCGCTCGTGCAGGTGACCGTCGTCTTCATCCCGCCCCGGCTGCGTTCCTTCATGCCCGAGGCGCTGCCCGAGAACGACGAGTGGCGGCGGCGCAACCACCTGCCCGACCCCAATCACGTCTCCCCGCCCCACGACTTCCTGCTGCACCGCTACGCGGAACTCGCCGAGGCCCTCCGCGACGGCACCCTGCCGCCGGTGCTGCTGGCCACGCCGACCTGGATGAGCGGCCACCTCGACCCCGACGTACTGATCGACCGGCTGGAGACCTGCGCCGCCGCCGGCGTGGAGCCGCTCCCGGCCGATCTGGCGCAGGCGCTGCTGCGGTTGCCCCGGGGCAGCCACCAGGCCGCGGCCGACCGGGCCGCCAAGGTCGACTCGGAGGCGGCGCGCTCAGCCGCCCGCTGGCTCGCCGGTGACGGCATGGCCGATCCCGAGTGCGGCCACGTGTGGCGCCACATGGTCGGCGCGTCCATGGTCGAGTTCGGTGACGGCGAACCGGAACACTTCACCGAGGTCAGGCTGCAGCCCGTGCTGCGGATGACGGCCCCGACCGGCCATCGGCTGATCGACGAGGTGCTGCTGCGCCAGCCGTTCGATTGGACGCACAACAAGTTCGGCGGTTCGCTCAGGGCGTGGCCCGCCATGCTGCCCTCGCACCGCGAGGTCGTGGCCGTCAACTTCCTGCCCTTCATGCCACGCGGCGGCTGGGGCATGTGGCTGGCTCCGGCGGAGATCACCGGCCTGGAGATCGCCCAGGGCCCGATGGGCGAGTCCACGGCGGTGATCCTCGCCTTCCTCCTGGCCGACAACGTGCCCAGCATGATCCCGCTGGTCCTGAGCATGGCCGCCAGGGGCGAACTGCCCGCCGAGGCGATCGGCCGCCAGCTCGCACTGGTGCTGCGCCGCACCTGGCTGGAGACCCGCTCCGCCGTCGCGGCCCTGACCGAGCTGGCCGACGCCGGCGGCCACCACGAGGTGTGGCGCATCCTGCGCGCCCTGCTGCCCGGGATACTGCCGGGCGAGGGGCAGCGCATCACCGTGACCCACGCCGAACTCGTCGCCTTCGCCACCGACGTGGCCCGCTGGACCGGCGCGCGCGGGGAGATCCCGGTCGTCGCCGAGTTCGCGCGCAGCCGCCGGACGATCCGCTTCGTCCACGAGTGCAAGCGCCTGCACGCCCAGCTCACCGGAGCCACGTCATGACTTCTGACGACATCCGGACCGAGATCAGGAATCTCGTGCTGCACCACGACGCCGAGGGCCTGGCGTCGCGGCTGCCGAAGCTCACCGACGCCGAGCGGGCCACCGTCGCCGCCGAGTTGCCGAGCCTGCTCGCCGAGCTCCGCGAGGGCCCGCTGTCCGACTGGGACGCCTTCGACCAGGTCACCGGGCGGTCCGAGGTGCTGATGATGGTGGGCGCGGCGACCATTCCCGGCCCGGCCGGGGCGACCACCTGGCTGATGAAGCGCGACCTCAATCCCCGCTGGTCCGGCGCGCCGAGCCCGCACCGGCTGGTGAAGGCGCTCTCCGGTCGCCCGGTGGCCTGGCGGGCCGATCTGGCCGTACGGCTCGCGCGCCGCATCCGCCGCCCCGACGACCGGATCGTACCGCTGGCCTTGGCGCTGCTGCGCGACGGCGAGGCCACCCCACCCGACCACGAGCCGCTGGTGGCGGCCTGGTTGTCGGCGGTGGGCGTGGCCAAGGACCCGCTGACGCCCCACCTGCTTCCGAAGATCTTCGAGGCGGCCGGCGCGGGCCGGGCACTGGTCAACGAGACGCTCACCCCGAAGCCGTCCCGCTGGCTGGCCCTGGCCGCCCGCACGCTGCCGCGCGAGCAGATCATCACGGGCTGCGTGAGCCGTTTCCTGCTCGGCGGCGACGTACGGGACCTGCGCTTCTTCGTCCGGCTGCACACGCTCGTGGCGCCCACGCCAGAGGAGTCGGCCGGGCGGCTGCGCGACTACCTGCGTCTGCTGCCCGCCGCGCCGGGCCCGGTAGCCGAGCTGGCCTGGCAGCAGGTACGCCAAGCACGGCTCGACCCGGCGGACGTCGCCGAGGCCATCGAGGCGATGACCTTCCGCCAGGAGGCCAAGCTCGCGGTGAAGGGCCTGACCTGGCTCGACCGCGACCTCCGCCATCACCCGGAACGTCTGGCCGACCACGTCACCGCGCTGACCAATGCGTACGCGCACACCTCTCACGAGGTACGCGACCGCGCGGTCACCCTCACCCTCAAGCACGCCGGCCACCTCACCGACCCCGCGCCGATCCTGGAGGCGGCCGAACTGCTGCCCCCGGCCTCAGCCCGGCAACTCCTCGAGCGCTTCACCGAAGGCTGGACCGGCGATTTCACCCCCGGCCGCCTGCCGGAGGCCACCATCCCCGGCCCGTTCCCCACCTCCGGCTTGGAGAGCGGCCCGCCGGAGGAGATCGGCTGGATCGACGTCGAGGCGTGGCTGGCGGCGGTCACGCGAGAAGCGCATACGAACCCGGACTCCCTGAAGGAGACGCTGGCCCGGCGGTTCGGCGAACACCTGCGGCCGGTGCTCTACGACTGGCCGACGTGGCAGTCCCCGCGTGACTGGTGCACCGCGCTGGCCAGGGAACTCGTCAACCCCGGCGAAGATCCAGGGCCGCCCATGTCTCGTCCGCCGAGGCAGCGCCCGTCGTACCGAAAAACGATCTTCGAGGGGCAGGGCCTGTCCGGCGGTCTCGGGGAGGCCCTGTACGACAGCATGGTGAACGTCGCGGCCACGGCCTTCCAGCTGTTCCCCGGCCTCCGCACGGTCGTCCCGCTCCACGAGATGCCCGACTATTTCCAGGAGATGCTGCGGACGGTCGACGTCCAGACCGACCTCTACGACCCGACGGCGCGACCCGCGCCCGCCCCCTGGAACCGCCTCCCCCGCCTGCGGGAGTGCGCCCGCCCCCACGCCTTCCTCCTGTCCCGCCTCGACGAACTCCTGCGCGCGGCGAAGGCCGGAGCCCTGCCCCCGGTCCTGCTGGCCACCCCCACCCGTGCCGACGGCCACCTCGATCCCGAGACCTTGCTCGACCGCCTGGCCATGTGCGCGCACTCCGGCTGCGAACCGCTCCCGCTCGATCTGGAACAGGCTCTGTTACGCCTCCCACCCGATCCCGCCCCCGACCTGGCCGTACGCGCGCAGGGCATCGGCTCGGCGGCCGCCGCGGTGGTGGCCCGCTGGTTCGAGCGCGGCGCGCCCCCACCCCCGGAGGTGGAGCTGGCCTGGACCCTCGACCTCGGCTCCCACGTCGTGCCCTACGACGACCGTGTCCTCGACCAGCGCGGCATCGCCAACGTGAGCTGGCGACCAGTGGAGCCCACCGGTCTCGCCCACATTGACGCCCTGCTGACCGCGCCCGAGATGCGCCCTTTTCGGCGCCTGTCACGTGACTTCTGGCCCGGCATCACGCCCCACCACCGGGAGCTCGCGGCGGCCCATCTGGCGTTCGGCCTGATCGACCGTTTCGACCCGCCTGACATCGCGATCGACGACCTCCGCGACCTGACCCTGGCCGAAGGCGCGTCCGGACCGGCGACGGCCCTGGTGCTGGCCTACTTCCTCACCGTGGAGGGCGACGACGCGGTGCCCTCACTGCTTCAGCTGGCGGCCAAGGGCGCGCTCCCCGCCGCCGAGACGGGCCGCCTGCTGGGCCTGTTGGGCCGCCGCACCCGCTACGAGGCCGGCCCCGCGCTGCCCTCACTGGAACTGGCCGCCAAGCAGGGCGCGCACGCCGAGGTATGGACGATCTTGCGCCACTTCCTGGCCTCCTTCCTCCCGGGTGAGGGCGAGCGGGCCCAGCGTCCGCACACCGACGCCGTCGTGCTGGCCACCGACATCGCCATGTGGGCCGGCGCGCGGGGCGAGATCCCCGAGGTGACGGCTCACGCGAGGAAACGCGGTTCGACCTCGCTGACCCGGGCCTGCCGGAGCCTCCACCAGTTCCTGACCCGGGAGGCCTGATCGGCTCAGCGACGGCGGTGGCCGCTGGTGTCGCTCATCCAAGATCGGTGACCCTCAGCGTCGGCTCATCGATGTCCGCGTCCGTGCACGATCGGAGGACGACGTCCCATGCCTCCGGCCCGGAGCGCGCGATGCTGTTGTCCCTGAAGCGAATGCCCTGGGTGCTCTTGGCGTCGAGTGCCGGGACGTCACGGAGCACGAAACGATTTCCTTCGACGACCACGCCACGGTGAACCGGGTACGCGGAGTCGGTCCGCGGATCGACGAAGATCGCCGGCCCACCCGGGTCGACGAACTCGTTTCCGCGGACGATCAGATCGCGTACCGGCCCGGACTCCCACCATTCGGCGGCGTCGCCCGAGACGTAGACCGCGGCCATTCCCGGGCGTTCGAACCGGTTGTCCTCGATGACCACCGGACGCCGCGTGGTCACGAGCACGGCGCGCGTGGGCACGTTTCGGAAGACGTTGCGGGCGATGTGTACGGCCGGCGTCCGGGTCACGTTCTCCACCGCGGCCCGCCCGGTGAGGTCGCCGGGCAGCTCGGAGCCGACGGTCAGGACGATGACCCTGAGCGGGTGGGCGCGGTCCCGCCCGCTCGGCTGCCGTACGCGCTCCACCGTCGCGGTCGCGATCGGCTGGAGCGTCTCCCGCTCGACGATCTCGACCAGGTCGCCGGGCGAGAACTGCGGGAGCCCGGCCGTCTCCGGATGCGCGTACTCGAGCACCAGCGTGCGGCGATCAGGCTGATCGGCGACGCGGAGGTAGGTGCCGTGCACATTGATCGGGTCGTCGTGCGGCCCGTCAAAGAGGCAGTCGCGAACGGCCGCCACTCCCGAGCATCCGCCGAACTGGACGAAGTCGGCGAAACCCGCCGTGTGCCGCCCGCTGTCCGGTGGGCTTCTGAACTCGCAGCCCTCGATCGTGACGTCACGGCTGGCCTGTGCCACGACGCCGAAGCCGTGCAGGAACCGGAAACGCAGCCCGGACAACCTCACGCCGGAGCTGTCGAGCACGAGCGCGCCGGGATGATCACGTGTCGTCAGGCGCATCTCATAGACGACACCGAGGTCGGCCGGTTCCTCGCCGCGGTCGTAGTCGATGCGGATCTCGCGGTCCCCCACCGCCTTGATCGACCGGACGTCGTCGAAGAGCGGGTTCGGGCCGCGCCGCGTCCTGTGGGCGGACGGATCATGGATCTGCGTGTACTCGAGCGCGTCACGGCCCTCCCAGGCGACGGCGCCCGAGCCGAGGGCCTCACCGTGCCAGCGGATCGAGCGCCCTTCGACGGAGAACAGCGTGACCTCGGGCACCCGAATCACCCGGTACGCCCGCCCCGCCTCGACGCCCGCGTCCACAACTGTGGCGTCGACGATCGTCGGCACCGCGAAATCGAACTCGAGTCCCTCGACGCGCACCCGCCGCGAGTCGATGACGGCGAAGGTCGTCTGGAGCCCATGAAGCAGGATGCGGGCGCCCTCCCCCGAGATGACGAGATCGTCCATCGCCTCGACGAGTACGGCGATCGTCTTCTCGCGGTACCGCGGATCGTCCCCGACCGTGTTGGAGACGTACAGCTCGCGTCGTTGAGCGCCGTCCGGCCAGAAGTGATAGTCGCCCGGAGGGAATCGGAGGACCACCGGCCCCGCCACGGCACTGGCGGCCCGGAGCGCGGCCGCGACCGCGGGCGCGGCATCGGAGCGGCTGCCGGGAGCCGCCCCGAAGTCGGTGACGTCCAGCGTCGCCAGCACCGAGCTAGACCCCCTCGCCGACGAAATCGAGCACCAGCCGTGCGTGCGGCCTGGCTCCCGGCCCGCAGGTCGCCTCCGTCATGTCGAGGGCATCGAACGGGCCCGGCGCAACCGGGCGAGCCCGCCGGAGGGAATGGCCAGCGCGTGGGGTCCGGCGGCCAGAACGATGTCCCCGTCGACGACCCGCCGCCCCCTGGCGTCCCAGATCTCCAAGCCGGCGCTGACCTCGTCCCCCTCGTTCAGCAGGATCGGGGAGCTGTCGTCGGCGTTCGCGACCAGCAGTTCCGTCCAGTCGCCGGCCGGAATCTGGATGGCGTGCGGCGCGTACCTCGCGACGAAGTGCCGCCCGCCGTCGTGAACGCGGGCCACCGGGTACATCAGTTCGGGGCGCTCGGGCACCAGCCGGCCGTGCAGCAGCAGGTCGCGGTGCTCCCGCCAGACACTGAGCCAGAAAGTGAGCGCCTCGGACTGGCCATCGGGAAGCCGCGTCAGGTCCACGGAGACCTGCGGTACGCCCAGCAGTGAGTTGATCAGATGATGGGCGACCCGCTCCGGGCTGTCGCCCTCGGCCCACATGATCGGGTCGCTGTGGATCGGCGTGCCGGGCCGGCTCAGGCGCAGGTCGAGGATGCCGACGCGGTTCTGGACGGCGTTCAGCGGGCAGTCGCCGACGCGGATCATCGAGGCGTACCGGGCTGGCTCCGGATGAATGTACGGCTCCCGGAACTCGATCAACGGCTCGGCTCCGAGCCCTCGTAGCCTGTCGACGATCTCGGACACGGTGTCGACGGCCGCGGCCACGGACCCCGGCGCCCCCTGGTCCTGGAACTCCTCCAGGAAGTCGAGCTTCAGGCCGTCGGCCCCCGTCCGCGCGATGATCTCTTCCATCCGCCCGACCAGGTAGGCGCGGGTGAGGGGGTCTCGCGGGTCGAGGACCTCCGCCTCCAGTTCGGGTTTGTCGCGCAGCGTCGAAAGCCCCAGGTCGCGGGCCTTCGCCCGATAGCCCAGGAACGGTGTGCCGATCCACCACACGGTACGCAGCCCTCGGGCGCGCAACGCTTCGACCAGGCCGGCCGCATCGGGGAACTTGTCCTCCGCGACCTCCCAGTCGCCGCACGATCCGTATCCGCGGCCGTGCGAGTTCGTCTGCCAGCCGTCATCGACGATCACGGTGCCGAACCCCATCGCGGCCGCGCGATCGGCCTGCGCGAGTACGGTGGCGGCCGTGACGTGCTGGTGCGCGAAATACCAGGTGCACAGGACCGGGTCCGCGGCCCCCGGCGCCACGCGATGGCCTTCCTCCCCCTGGAGCCAGCGCCCCGCATCGGGAACGGCTTGCGCGAAGGTGCCGCCGGACACGTCCAGGAGAAGCCGCACGTCGCCCGGCGTACCAGAGCCGCCGACAGCGATCTTGATCACGAAGTCGGCGGTCTCCTCCACCAGGCCGGCCAGCACCTGGGTCTCGCTACAGCCGGTGTCGACCGCGTAGACCAGACGGGTGATGTCGCGCGAGCCGAGCAGAGCCCCGAGCGGAAGGCCCCGCAGGGCGGTCGCGTCGACCGGCGCCCCCCACGACGGCGGGATTGTCGCGTGCGGCTCGGTGCTGCCCGGACGCCACCACGCGCCCGCGTCGGTCGCGGGGATCGTCACGGTAAGACTGAGCGGCTCGCCCAGCGTGCGGAACACGACCTCGAAGACTCCGCCCCGCAGTTCGCGCACGCCACCCGGCCGCGTCGCCCGCAGCAGGAGCCCCGCGCCGGAGTGATCGGCGCCCAGCGGGACAGGCGCCTCAGGCTCCGAGTGGGTCCACCCCGGTAGCCAGGAGGCACCCGTGGCAGGCGTTTCTATTTCCGTCATTTGATCCCCGTGAATGATATTCCGCCGATGATGTGACGCTGCGCGAAGAAGAAAAGAAGAACGCAGGGAAAGGTCACCACCAGGGTGGTGGCCATCAGCAGTGGAGTGTTCGTGCCGTGTACGGACTGGAAACCCGTCAGGGCGAGCGGCAACGTCTTCCACCGCTCCGTCGAAAGATAGATCGCGGCCTGGAAAAAGTTGTTCCAGTAGGACATGAACTGCAGCACCGCGGTCGCGATGACGATGGGCCGGGAAAGCGGCAGGTAAATCGAGAACCAGATACGGAACCAGCCCGCGCCGTCGATGAGGGCGGCATCCGTCAGCGCGTCCGGCAATCGCAGATAGAACTGCCGGTAGAGGAAGATGAAGAACGAGGAGCCGAAAAAGGTCGGGACGATGATCGGCCACAGCGTGTCGATCATGTCGAGATTCTTGAAAAGAATGAACTGCGGGACGATCGTCACCTCTCCGGGAAGCAACATCGTCGACAGCACGATCGCGAACAGCACCCCGGAGCCCCGGACCCGGATCCGCGCGAACGCGAACCCGATGAGCGAGGACGAGAAGACCACCGCGACGACCGGCACGAGCGTGCTCAGCACCGAGTTGCGCAGGTACGTCCAGAAGGGAAACGACCCGAGACCGTCGGAGAAGTTGGACCACTGCCACTGGATGGGCCAGAGCGACACCCCGCCCTGCGACACGCCCGCCTGCGTCCGCAGCGCGGTCGCGATCATCCAGAGGAAGGGGTAGACGAAGACGACGGACCCGACCACGAGCAGGGTGACCGCGAAGACCTTGGGCCCGAGCGGCCGAGGTCGCGCCCCCTCCGCGCTAGCTGACATGGACACGCCGCCTCCGCTCCCTCGGCCGTTGCGATTCGTAGTAGACCCAGAAAGCGCTCCCCCGGAACACCAGCGCCGTGAGCACCATGATCATGGCGAACAGGATCCAGGCCAGGGCGGAGGCGTATCCCATCTGGAAGAAGGAGAACGCGTTCTGGTACAGGTACAGGACGTAGAAAAGGAGCGAGTCGGACGGGCCGCCCCCGTTGTGCGTGACCACGTAGCCCTGGGTGAAGGTCTGCATCGCACCGATGAGACCCGTGACCACGTTGAAGAAGATGACGGGGCTCACCTGGGGAAGCGTGATGTGCCACAACGAGTGCCGGCGCCCGGCGCCGTCGATCGAGGCCGCCTCATAGAGGCTCTTCGGCACATCTTGCAGGCCGGCGAGATAGATGATCATGTTCCCGCCGACCGTCCAGAGGCTCATGAGAATCACCGCGGGCAGGGCCCAGTCGGCGTCGAAGAGCCACTTGGGTCCGTCGACGCCGAACAGGCGGAGCACCCCGTTGACGAGGCCGTAACTGGGGTGGAAGACCCAGATGAACAGCACCGCCTGGGCCACTCCCGTCACGAGCGAGGGCAGGTACCAGATGGTCCGGAACACGTTGACCCCGCGGACCCGGACGTTCATCAGGAGCGCGACACCCAGGGAGAGCAGCGTCTGCAGGGGAACGCTCACGACGGCGTACGTCAGGGTGACCTTGATCGCCTGACCGAGCGCGGGGTCCGAGAGCGCTTCCTTGTAGTTGGCGAGCCCGGTGAACTTCGCCGGATCGATCAGGTCCCAGTCCATGAAGGACAGGACCAGGGAGTACACCATCGGCCCACCCGTGAAGATCACGAAGCCGACGATCCAAGGGGAGACGAAGAGCCAGAACGCGGCGGTGTTCCGCGAGATCCAGCGCGCCCGGAGGGCGCCCCACAGGCCGGCGCCGATGAGGCCGAACACGATGGCCAAGATGATGACCAGGGAGAGGATGGGCCTGAGCCCCTCGTCGACGTGCAGCCGTTCGAGGAATCCCGACAGCCCATCCACGATGCCTGACATGCCGCGATCCCCCTCTACGCGATCCGCTCGGTGACCGTCACTGCGCCGCGTCCAGCAACTTCTGGCATTCGGCCTGAAGCTGCGGCAGTACGACGGCCGGATCCTCGGTGCCGGACCCGATCGCGGTGCGTGAGTTCAGGTCACCTGAGAAGGCACTCTCGATCCGCACCTTGTCCTTGACGGCGGGCGTGGTGACCGCGTTCTTGACGGCGTCGATGAAGGCCTGCAGGTTCACCTTCGGGGCGATGGATTTGAAGGCGTCGAGCGATCCCTCGATGACGGGGATGCCGAGCGCGGACTTCGTCGTCGCCAGGAGGTTCTGCGCGTCGGGGCTCGAGCTCATGAACTTCGTGAAGGTCTTCGCCGCGGCGGTCTCCGCCTCGCTCGCGTCCTTCGCGATGCCCAGGCTGTCGACCTCCATGGGCTCGCCCTTGCCGGGCAACGGCACGATGAGGAACTTCGAGGAGTCCAACGCGGCGATCTTGGCGATGTTCCACGGGCCGAAGTCGGGCAGCATCGCGACCTTGCCGTCGGCGAGCCACTGGAACATGTCCTGCCCCTGGGCGTCGGCCTGGTTGGGCGCGAAGCCGTCGGTCTTCACGGCGTTCACCACGGTCTGGGCGGCGCGGATCCCGTCGGCGTTGCCCATGGTGCACTGCTTGCCGTCCGCGCTGTAGTACGAGCCGCCCTCCGCGATCAGCCAGCCGTCGTACCAAAGGGGCGCGGAGCCATAGACCTTCTTCGCGCCCGATCCCGACGTCAACTTCTTGGCCGCGGACACGAAGTCCGCGGTCGTCATCGGCGTCGTCCCGGACGGGACGGCGACGCCGGCCTTGTCGAAGGCGTCTTTGCCGAGGGCCAAGACCTTGCTCTTCGCGACGAAGGGCACCGCGTAGTCGGCCCCGCCGAACGTCCCCGCCCTCTGGACGGCCGGGGAGTAGTAGACGCTCTTGTCGACCTCGACCTGCTTGAAGGCGTTGGCGAAGCTCGGCAGCGAGGTGTCTGAGATCTCCGCCACGGTCGGGGCGTCGCCGCCGGCGATCGACGTTTGGAGCTTCTGCTCATAGTCGCTCTGGATCCAGTTGGGCTCGACCTTGATCGTCGGGTTGGCCTTCTCGAACGCCGCGATCATCGCCTTCATGGTGGCGGCCTCGTCGGTGGTCCCCCAGAAGGCGTAACTGATCGTGGTGGTCCCGGCCGAGCCTCCTCCACCACTGGTCTCACTGCTACAAGCGGCGAGCGCGAGGAACGAGGCGGCGGTGACGGCAGCGAGTGCCTTTCGGTGCAAGGGGGGTCTCCTTTGTCAGTGATCTATCGCTGCCCGCGAAGCACGACGACGCTGCCGTCGGCAGCCGCGCGTACGCGTGAACCGTTCGGCACGTCGACCGTGGTGACGTGCCCGTCGTCCCAGGTGGAGGTCCAGGTCACGCCTGGTCCGCCGGTCACCTCGAACTCGGTGGCTTCCCTGGCCTCGTGCCGCAGCCCGACGACGGAACCACCGACCGGAACATCTCCGACCTCGATCCACTCCCCGGCCGGCAGATGCGAGCGGGTGTGGACGACGCCCTCCTGGGCGCCCGGCTCCAGCCCGGTCAGGCCGACCGCGACATGGGCGACGTGCGTGAAGGGGACCTCGGGATAGTCCGCCCTGGAGTCCGCGAGGTATCGCATCCAGCGCAACGCCTCGTCGTCCCATCCGTACCGGAAGAACGCCTCCGGAAGGTACGTGAATGCCTCGATATTGGTCGGCGGCGTCGCCGCGAGGCCGGATCGCAGGAAGTCGAGATGCGCGCTCGAGCGCTGGTCGTCGCGCATGATCCCCTTGAGTGCGGGGAACCAGGTGCTCTCCAGCCGGAACCCGCCGGTCGGTCCGTCGGCGGTGAAGCCCGCGGTGTAGTGCTGGTCGCCGGGCAACCACCACGATGTCGAGAAGTGCTCGGCCAACTGCTCGGCCCGCGCACGATTCCACGCGGCGAACTCTTCGTCGAAGGTGACGGAGCCGAGCGCCAGGTGCGCCGCCCATTGGCTGGCGATCCCGTCGGCGGCGACCAGGAGGTGCGGTGGCCGCTCCCCCTCGTTGTAGGTCGCCGTTCCGCGGAAGATGTCCCCGCTGCCGCCTTCGCCGGCGACACCCGTCCCGAGGGGATCATGGGCGTCGACGAACGACGTCATCGTGCTGCGTACGAACGCCGCGATCTCCGGAGTGAGCAGGAATCGGTCGTCCGTCGTCCAGCGATATTGCTCGACCGCCTTCTCGACGAGTTCGAATGGCGCCGGGACCTCTCGTACGAAGTCGTCATCCGAGTGGTAGTCGATGGCGGCCGGCGTGCCGTCGAACTCGAAGGCCCACAACGGATACCAGCCGCGGGCGCCGTTCGACGATCCGGCGAAATGCCGGAGCATCGAAAGGTTCTCCGCGTCCAGTCCCAGCAGATGCGCGCCGAGCATTTGGTGGGCGAGGTCTCTCGAATAGAACATCGGCCGGTCCGTCAAACCGGCCCAGTAACTCGGGAGATATCTCGGGTCCCGTCCGGTCTGAACCCACTCACGCGAACGACGTGACGCCCAAATGAAAGATTCGACAAGATCGTGCATGCTCGAATCAACCCGAAGGTGCCATGGTGGGTGATTTTGGCCGGACCGTGTGGCATGCGCCGCAGGTGGTGACTGCTTCGTCATGAAAAGGGAGTGTTACATACACGTCATAAACACGTCAACAGTAGGGCAACGCAGTGCGTTACAGGACGGCCACACGCTCAAGGAGCCCGCGTCGCGAAGGACAGGGCGGGCCCATCGTGGGCTCGGCAGCCCGTCATGGTGGCAGGCAGCCCCCATGGTCTGGGCAGCCATCAGCGGAGGACACACCCCGCGAGCAGGTACGATCGCCGATGCCATCACACTGGCGGCATCGGGCGAATCCGGTGAATCAGGCGATCAGCGAGCGGCAGCGGACCAGCCCGCTGAGCCGCGATCGGCGACTATCTATGCGCGTGGGGCGGCCGTCGAGCCGCGAATGATCAGCTCGGGGTCGAACATCAGCTCCCCCGCCGGCACCGGCCGCCTGTTGACCAGATGCACCATGGTGGCGGAGATCGCCTGCGCGATCCGCTCGATCGGCTGCCGGACCGTCGTCAGGGGCGGATCGACGAATCCCATGATCTGGGAGTCGTCGTAGCCGACGACGGACACGTCGCCTGGCACGGACAGACCGCGGCGCCCCGCCGTACGAATCGCACCCAGAGCCATGTAGTCGCTCGCGGCGACGATCGCGGTCGCACCCTGGTCGAGCAGGGTCTCGGCGGCCGACATTCCGCCCTCGACGCTGTAGACCTGGCGCGCGACGAGTCGCCGCGGGTCATCCACGCCACGTGAGCTCATCGCCTCGACGAAACCGTCGAGGCGCCGCTCGCTGGGCCGGTTGCCCACCGGGCCGACGATCATGCCGATGTCGCGGTGGCCGAGGTTCCACAGGTGCTCGACGGCCAGCGCCGCCGCCACTTTGTCATTCGTGGAGAAGCTGGGGGCCGGGAGGCCCTCGATCGCGCCGTTCATCGAGACGAACGGGATCTGGCGTTCCTGCAGCAGCCGGTATGGCGCCGGGTCCACGCCGATCAGGGTGTTACTCGCCGAGGCGAAGACCGCGCCCGCGATGCCCAGATCCATGGTGGAGGTGATGAAGTCGATCTCCTGCAACCCGCCCACCGTCGTGGAGCACACGACGGCCTTGAACCCCTGGGGCGCCAACGCCGACTCGATCAGCTCGCAGAGCCGCCCGAAGAAGGGCTGGGCGAGGCCCGGAGTCAGGACGATGACGAGCTGACTCTGTCCGCCGCGGTCGTATCCCAGCTCGCGGATCGCGTCCTCCACGACACGGCGCGTGCCGGCGGCGACCACGCCCCGACGGTTGAGCACACGGCTGACGGTCGCTTCGCTGACCCCGGCACGAGCGGCGACGTCACTGATTCCGACCTTGGCCATAGCTCCCTTTTGATCGATACGGACGACGCGTGATGTCACTATACGGCCAGACCTGCCGCGCGGGCAGTTGAGTAACACCGCGGCGATGGTGTCGGTCCTGGACCTGCCGTGACGGGGTGGTGGCCGACCAGACGGACGTCGGCCCGGCTGGGCGCCAGCCTGCTTCGGGGGACATGTCGAGAGTGCGGGCGCCTGGCGCTTCCGTGTGGGTCGTCGCTGTTCCGGCCGTGATCGCCATGGTTCTCGGCCTGTGGCGGATCAATGGTCCCTCTTACTGGGCCGATGAGGCCGTAGCGGTGTCGATCGCCAGCCGTCCCCTGACAGACTTGCCCACAGTTCTACGCCACATGGACCTGGCGCATGGCCTCTATTACGTGATGCTCCACATGGTCTCCGCACTCGCGGGCACGGGCGAGACCGCGATGCGGTTTCCGTCCGCGGTCGCCACCGCTGTAGGAACAGCCGTTCTCGCGGCGCTCGGCCGTCGGGTGGCTTCATCCGCGACAGGGCTGTTCGCCGGTTTGATCTACGCGCTGTTGCCGGTGGTGAGTTGTTACGCTCAGGAAGCTCGCCAGTACGCGCTGGTGAGCGCCCTGGCGCTGGTGGGCCCGGACACAGTTCGCCGGCTAGGACTCGTAGAGCTCCGTCTCGCTCAGGACCGGGTTGCCGCCGTCGTCGGAGCGTCCCAACCGGGCCGCGGAACCGAACATGGGTCCACGAGCGCGCCTGATTCCGGCGAACCGGCCAAACCCGAGCGGCTTGGGAACGTCGTCATAGACGGCCTCCATGCCACCCCTGACCGAGTACGTCTCGTGCCAGAAACCGGTGCCGCCCGAGTCCCGCAGGAAGTCCAGCCACCACTCCCGATGCGGCTCGGACCGGGCGAAGGCGAGCAGCGACGGCAGGTCCCGCCAGTACTGGCGCATCCCCATGTTCATCGGGAAGAACGAGTAGTACACGGGCTCGTGCAGCAGCAGCCCGTCCGGCTTGCCCGCGACCGACCCGCTGATCTTCCGGCCGAAGCTGAAGAAGGTCCGGATCCCGTACAGGCGATTCACTCGCATGCCGAGGTAAAGGACGATGAGGTCTGGATAGGCGGACAGATCGACGGTCTGCCGGTTCACGCGGGTTGGCATTTGATGCTCCTTAAGGGCGCAGGTCGCGCATGGGCTGGTCGGTTCAATGGAGGTCAGGACGGGCGATGGACATGTCAGTCGCCGGTGAGCGCCACGTGTACGGAGGAGACCGCGCTCGCGCCGTCGCCGACGGCCGTGGCCACTCGTTTCGTCGAGCCCGAGCGGAGGTCGCCGACCGCGAAGACCCGGGGAGCGCTCGTCTGGAACGGAAGCCGCGGGCCGGACGAGCCGGTGGGAAGCCGACTGTCCGTGAGGACGAAGCCGTCGTCGGCCTTGGCGACGCCGGACAGCCAGCCCGACACGGGGTCGGCTCCGATGAAGCAGAACAACGCGTGACAAGCCAGCCGTTCCGGCCGCTCGCCCGGCCTCTCGACGACAATCGACGTGAGGGTGCCATCTCCGGCCAGTTCGCGGACCGTGCTATCAGTGTGGGTGCGGATCCGCGAATGGGCACGGACTCGGTCGGTCAGGTAGGCAGACATCCCAGCCTCGAGATCGGCGCCGCGCACGATCAAATCCACCGTCGCGCCGTGGGCGGCGAGGGACAGGGCTGCCTGCCCGGCCGAGTTGGCGCCCCCGACGACCGCCACCGGGTGATGCTCGTACTCGCGGACGTCCAGCTCGGTCGCCGCATACCGGATGCAGCCGGACTTCTCGAACCTCGCCCACTGGGGAATGTCGAGACGACGGTAATGGGCTCCGGTCGCCGCGATCACCGCGCGGCACGGAATGCGTACGCCGTCCTCCAGCAGGACGGTCGGCCGTCGATCGTCGGAGAGATCGAGACCGGTCACCGCGCACGGCGAGTGGATCCGTACACCGAACTTGAGTGCCTGAATCATCGCCAGGCGGGTCAGGTTCGCACCGCTGACACCGTGAGGAAAGCCCAGGTAGTTCTCGATCCGGGCGCTCTTGGCGGCCTGGCCGCCGAGCCCGCTTCGATCCAGCAGCACGGTGACGAGGCCTTCGGACGCCCCGTACACGGCGGCGGCCAGCCCCGCCGGGCCGGCGCCCACCACGACGAGATCGACCGGATATTCGTCGGCCCGGTAGATGAGGCCGAGCAGCTCCGCGAGCGTTCTTGACGTCGCGCGCCGCAGCACCGAACCACCGACGATCGCCGCCGGAAGGTCGTCTGCCGTGAGCCCGGCCGCTGTCATCAGCGAACGTCCTGGGTGCGAGGTCGCGCTGCGCCAGGTGTGGGGCAGGAGCAGCTGCGTCGCGTAGGTGCGCAGTTCCAAAGTCGCCGCGGTTTCCGGCTGACCGACGATCTCCAGGACGTCGCCGGCGGCCGAGCGGATGACCTCGCGCCGTTCCCGGAACGCCGCCAGCACGAGGTCGGCGATGTCATCCTGTTCGGCGAGGGCCCGGCGCAGCTTCGCCGCCCCGATCCGCACGATTGTCCCGGCGGACACCACCCGAGCGGTCAGGTAGACGTGCTGACCGGTCAGCAGGTTGAGCTCGCCGAGAAAGTCGCCGGGGCCACCGTGGAAGATCAGACGTTCCGGCTCGATCGCCGTCGCGTCCCGGACGATGTCCACGGTCGCCGTCAGGAGCAGGAAGAAGTCATAGGAGTCGTCGCCGGACACGTACAGATCCCGACCGGCCTCGGCGTGTTCCACCTCCCCGTACGCGGCGAGCCGGCGGAACTGCTCGTCGTTCAGGACCGGCCCGCGCCGCGCCGTACCGTCGTTCATGTAGTTCCTCCGTCGTACCGGGCCGGAACAGTAGGACACGCCACATCACTGGGACCGGCCGCCGGCTCGAACGTCGCCGTCCCCTTGAGACGTCAGCGCGCGGCGCTCTTGATGAGGTCGGCGGCCATGGAGGGCTGCGAGATCATCGCGACGTGCGAGGCGCCGACCTCGTGGACCCGTGACCCGGCCCGCCGCGCCATGAACCGCTGGGCCGCGACGGGGAGCACTTGATCGTTCCTGGCGATCAGGTAATAGGAGGGAATGGTCTTCCACGCCGGGGCGCCGGACGGCTCTCCGAGCGTGCGCGTGTCAGCGGGCCGCTGGCCGGCCTGCATCAGGTTGGTGGTCGCCCTCGGCACGTCCCTGGCGAAGACGTCGTGGAATACCTCTTTCTTGATGTATCCCTCGACGAGCCCATCACCATAAGGACGGAAGTCCAGCGCCGCCTCATTGAGCTTGCTTCCCGGATACTTGTTCTGCAGATCCAGCAGCGATTCACCCTCGTCAGGGGCGAACGCGGCCACGTAGACCAGCGCTTTCACGTTCGGGTTAGCAGTCGCGGCGTTCGTGATGACGATTCCGCCATATGAGTGCGCGGCCAGGACGATCGGGCCGCTGAGCGTGGCGAGAAGGGAGGCCAAGTAGGCGGAGTCGGCGGCCACGCTACGCAGCGGGTTCGCCGGGGCGATCACCGGATAGTTCTCGCGGATGAGCCTGGCGCTGACGTCGTTCCAGCCGGAGGAATCGGCGAACGCGCCGTGCACGAGCACCACGGTGGGTTTGGGCTTGGCTCCCGGCCGGGGCTGCGCCTGCGCCTCGGATGTCCCCAGCAGGGCACCGGTCGCGACCGCGGCGGATCCGGCCAGCACCGCTCGGCGGGTCGTCGTCATAGCGTGGTCCTTTCAAAGGTTTGCGATTGGCACCTCGATTGCAGGTCAGAGTAGATCTCGAATAGTTGACGATCGCTGAACCCGGTAGGTCAGTCTTCGGGAAGTACGCCTCAGTCTTTGACAAGTACGTCGATCTAGCCTGCGGGCATGAACACACAGAAGAGCGAGACGGCCAGGAAGTGGGGTCTACGGATTCACCTGGCTCTTTATGTCCTGTCCAATCTGGCCCAGGTCGTGGTGTGGTCTCGCTACGACTCGAGAAGCCACTTCTGGCCGGTGTGGTCGATAGTCGTTTGGGGCATCGGGCTGGGCTTTCACACCTGGAGCGTCTACTCGCCGCCCCGGCCGAATACCGCAAGGAACTTCTCGGCACGGCGGGCGAACAGGTGAGACCCGCGTTCATGGGACCGGTCGCGGGCCTTTTCCGCAGCGGCTCGTACGACGTCCGCGGGCTCGCCGCGGGCGTGGAGCAGGCGCGCCCGCAGCAGCAGGACAAGTCCTTCGGCGTAGCGTTGACCGTAGGCGTCGAGGGCCTGGTCCGCTCGATCGAGGGCGATGCCCGCCTCGTCCGGCATCCCCGCGGCCAGCCACATCTCGGCGATCAGCGCGTGATGGTAGGCGACGCCCCACCGCGGCGGGTCGACCATCGTCCCGGCCAGGAGCTGGTCGGCCTCCGCCGCGATGACGGCCGGGTCATCGCCGACGAGGGCACGGGCCCAGTACCAGTTCAGCCGTATGTAGTGCTCCTGCTGGATGGCCGCGCGGCCGGTGCCCACGGCCATCCACCGCTCGATCGTGCGCATCACCCAGCCCGCGTCACCGGCCATCGAAGCGATGATCGTGGTGTAGTAGGCCCAGGTCGCGACCGCGTACGAGTCGTCGGGGCCGTTCCACTTGTCGATGATGGTCTCCGCCGTCCCGACGTCACCATGTAATGCCGTCACGACGGCGTGCCAGCCGGGCCACTCACCCGAGACGTCACGCCGGATCGGGGTCTCGCTGTGCGCGGAGACGACCCCGTCGAGCAGGGCGGGGTTGTTCTCGCTGAGGCATCGGTATGCCGCGCCGATGTCGCCGATGTCCCACTGGTGCAGGCCCCAGGCTTGCCGGCCGTACACACGGATGACTGGATCGGCGGACGCCTCCCCTTGCTCGTACAGCCGGCGGACCAGCCGAACGCGGTCCCACTCCAGGAAGGTGTAGGCCCCGAACAGGCGAGCGAAGAGGAGGCCGGCGGCGTCCACATCCCGGCCGAGTTGGCGGGCCAGGTGCTCCGCACGCTCCAGCAGATCGAACGTCGTGCCGCCGAACCCGGCTTGCCGGCGCGGGGCGATCGCGAGCAGCGAGAGGGCGGAGAGCTCGAGTTCGGGAAGCTTGGCGGTCCGCGCGATCTGGGCGGCCGATTCCAGGTGCCGATCGGCGGCGGCGAACGCGAGCTTGGTCGCCGCGCGACGACCGGCGCGTTTCAGCGCTTCCACGGTACGAACCGGGTCGGCGAGGGGGCCGGCGGCCGACAGGTGGAAGGCGAGGCGTTCGGTGATGGACTCGTCCTCCGCCTGGCTTTCTTCGAGCGCGTCCGCGACACGCAGGTGCAGCCGGACGGCCCGCAGTTGTTCCGTTGTCTCCATGATCGATTCGCGAACCAGGTCGTGCGCGAAGCGCCACGAGAACGGGTTCTCCGGCCCCGTTTCGAGCAGGCCGAGCGCGCGCAGCGGTTCGAGGCGTTCGAGGCAGTCGACGACGTCGGCACCGGCGGCGCGGGCGAGGAGACCGAGATCGACCTCGCGGCCGATCAGCGCGGCGACGCGCAGCAGGTGGCGGGCGCCGTCGTCGAGGCTCGCCATCCGATCGCGGACGACGTCTCGTACGGTGGACGGCACCCCGGCCCGGGCCGATGCGTCGTCGCCGCTGAGCGCGCCACGATCGCTGAGCGCGCCGCTATCGCTGAGGAGCCGCGAGAGTTCGCGGACGAAGAAAGGATTGCCGGCGGTGCGAACGTGGATGTTGCGGGCGATGTCCGCGCCGGGTTCGTGGCCGGTCTCGCGGCGGATGAGTTCGGCCACGTCGGTCAGGCTGAGCGGGCCGAGTTGGATCCTGCGGTGGCTGGGCAACCGGCTGGCGGCGGCCAGTGCCCGCGAAAGGTCGGGGCCGGGTGTGGGTGCGCGGTCGCGAAGGGCGCAGATGATCGCGGTGCCGGTGGGTAGCCGGGCCGCCAGATGGCTGAACAACTGGAGCGAGGTGGCATCGATCCATTGAAGATCATCCATCACGAGCAGCATCGGCCGTTGTGCCGAGGCCTGGCCGATGAAGGTGACGACCTGCTCGTACAGGCGGAACTGGGCGCGGCCGCCCGAAACCGGCGGCCCGGCGTCATCGTCTCGAGATTCGAGGAGGCGCCCGAGTTCACTGGCCAGCCACTTCTCGCGCGCCAACACGGGCAGGCTGTCGAGGACGACGGCGAGCGCCTGCTCCCATGGCCACATCGACGGTGTTCCGTCGCCTTCCAAACAGGAAGCCCTGACGACGAGCGCGCCACGCCGGTCCGCGCCGGCGGCGGCCTCTTCCAGCAGGCGCGTCTTACCCGAGCCCGGTTCGCCCTCGACGATGACGAGCCCGGTGCGGCCGGTGAGCGCCGCCTCGATGGCATGCCGCAGCACGCCGAGTTCCTCGTCCCGGCCGACCAGGCCGGCCGGCTGCCTCGCCGGTGCGCGGTCGCCCTCGCTCTCCGTGCTCGTCACCACCGGCGACGTCGGACTCTGCGTCAGCACGCGCAGGTGCGCGGCCTGCAACGCCGAACCGGGGTCGATGCCGAGTTCCTCGGCGAGGCGGTCACGGACCGCGTGGAACGCTGACAGCGCCTCCGCCTGCCGCCCAGCGGCGCCGAGGGTGGTGACGAGGCCGGCATGTACGGGTTCGTGAAACGGTGCCATCGACGCGGCCAGCTGCAACGGCGGGATCACCCGCTCCGGTCGGCGTAACGACACCGCCAGTTCGGCCGCTGCCACGCAGGCGGCGTAGAACTCGTCGTCGAGGGCGGCGAAGATCGGCATCGCGGTCGATCCATAGGACAATCCATCCCCCGCGGGGCCACGCCAGAGGCCGAGCGCCTTGACGTAGTCGTCGAGCGCCACTTCGCGAGCTTGCTGGGCGTGGGCGGCCTGGGCGCCGTTGAGGAGTTCCCGGAACGTGACGAGATCCAGCGTGCCGGAGCCGGCGCTGAACACGTACGCGTTGCCGCGGCGGTGCAGGTACGTACCGGCTGCCCGGGCGGGGACCGCGGGCTCGAGCACCCGCCGCAACGCCCCGATGTACTTCTGGATGAGATTGAGCGCGCTGGCGGGGGCGTCATCGGCCCACATCAGGTCGATCAATTCTCTCGTACTGACCGGATGGCCCACGCGCGCCAGGAGCAGAGCCAGCAGCTGCGCCTGCTGTCGGGGGCCGGTGTCCAGTTCGGCGCCATCGCGCCACAGCCGCAACGAACCGAGGATCTGCAGTCGCAGCGAACCAGCACCGGTCGGCGGACCTTCACCGTCGTGCCGAACGGGATGGGCTGGCCCGGTCACGTCGACTCCCGGATGGACATGACAAATTTGTCAGCTTACGACCCGTTTCGCACCGCAGCGTGCACCGATTATATGGGCCCGGGATTGGCCGCAGAAGGGCCGACCGACCTTCGAGCTCGGCGGCTGATCAACCAGCCGAACGCGGTCGCCGTGAAGAACATGACAATGCCGTACACCGCGCCCGGGATCGCCATCTCGGCACTGTTCAGCAGCGTCGGGCTCAGCGCGACCGTGATGGCGAGCCCGGTGTTGTGGATGCCGATCTCAAACCCGGCCGCGGTCGCCGCGCGGTGATCGACGCCCGCCAGGCGCGGCACACCGTAGCCGATCAACAGGCTCACGATGTTGAAAGCCAACGCGGCCAACCCGACCGAGACGAAATAGTCGACGAGGTTCGCCCGCTCCGCGTACAACACGGCGTAGATGACCCCGACCAGGACCACGACCGACAGCACCCGAACGGGGAGGTTGAGCCGCCGCGCCACCTCAGGCGCCCACGCGCGCAGGAGCATCCCGACCGCGACCGGTACGAGCACCATCGCGAAGACCTGCGACATCTTGTCGAACTGCAGCCCGAGGGCGGCCCCGCCGGAGTCGGTCAAGAAATACCCGGCCGAGAGGTTCACCACGATCGGCAGGGCGATCACGGCCAGCACCGAGTTGATCGCGGTGAGCGTGACATTCAGCGCGACGTTCCCGCCGAACAGGTGGCTGAACAGATTGGCCGTGGGGCCACCGGGCGACGCCGCGACCAGCAACATCCCGACTGCCAGTTCCGGCGGAAGCCCGAAGGCGAGCACCAGGCCGAAGCAGATCGCCGGCAGCAGCACGATTTGGCACAGCAACGCGACCGCGACCGCCTTCGGATATTGACCCACCCGCCAGAAGTCGTCCACGGTCAGGCTGAGGCCCAGGCCGAGCATGACGATGCCGATGGCAGAAGGCAGACTGGCCAAGATCAATGGAGAGCCCATGGCGGACATTCTCGGGCATACTGACAATTCCTGGTAGGGACCAAAGGCTTGTCGTTGTTCCAGGCCGATCATGCAAAAGACCAGGACAAGCCGCAGATTGTCGCCCTGGGCCGCTAGGGTCTCGATCCACCAGCACGTGATCGACTTCGGAGGGGCGAAATGGCCGGGCTGCTTCGAGATGTCGAGGACGATGTGCCAATCTTGTACGGCCGCTTCGACCTTCATGACGGATCCGGGCTCAGCCGGGAGCCCGAGGAGCAGGCCGAGGTCGGTTCATTGCTGGCCGAGCCCGGCGGGAACGCGCTCGGGCAACTCGGGATCCAGAGCCAAACTCGAGCGCGTATGGCGCGTGTGCGGATGGAGGCATGGGACGCTGAGCCCCTCGAACCCGGCGGGCCCTGGAACGATGCCGGGCAAGTCGTCTACCTCAGCCCGGGCGGAGCGGCGCATCTCTGCGGTCTCATGGACAGCCCATCGGGACACGCCCTACTGCTGGGCCCGCCGTTCTTCGCCTACGGCCTGCGCGCCTACACCGGGCCCGTACGCACTCAACCGGCCGACTACGACGCGAGCGTGACCGAGGCCGTCGAGGAGGCGTGGCTGCTGCGCTTCTGGCCGCTGGCCGATGCCGCCGAACCGGTTCTACGCACGGAAACGGAGGCGACCGGATGGGATCCCCAAAGGATGCGTGACGTCCTCCCCCTGACCGCCGACTCCACCCTTTCCCAGTCGGCGCAGTGGCCCGCACTGCATCTTTCTGCTGCGCCCGAGCCTCCGGTCAGGGTGCCCTTCCGGCCTTCCCCTCCTACCCGACCCAAGCGTGTCCGTCGCGACGAGGTCAGAGGCCATCACCTCATCCCTCACGAGACGGTCGACGCCTGGCAGCGCATCGAGGAGACGCTGGGCGATCTGCGCAAGGACATGCTCGGCAACCTGCCCACAAACATCGAATCCTGGCCACAGTCAGAGCTCGATCGATACGCCGTCCAACTGCAGATGAGCATGCGCATCGGAAGGCAGCTGAACCCGCACAACGCGCCCACCTACCGGCTGGAGCCCTCCAGTGTCCGCACCGTGCTGCTCAGGCCCGCTCCCGGAGTCAGCGGACGCGCCTGGACGTGGGGCAAGGACGACAACGCCCATGCCGAGGTGTTCTCGGTCGACCGGCAGGTCATCACCCGTGACCGCATCCGCAGGCTCACGCTGTTGACCGGGATCGTCACCATCCTGCGCCACGAGAACGATTTCGTGGAAGTCCGCGCCGCGACCGAGGCGGAGGCAGACCGGGTGCTCATGGTCGAGCGGATGCGGGGCTGACTCCACCGAGAACGTCTACCAGTCGCGAACCCAGAACGCTAAGTACGTCGTGGCCTCCCGCCCGCGCGGCCACCAGCAGTACCGATCAAGGCAGCTCACATGACCGACATTGCCCCTGCCGAAATTATCCTGTGCCGTGCCAATACTCGTGTAGTGGCTCTCACCTGGTATGTAAGAGATCGCTAAACCGCTCGCCGATCGACGCCGACAGGCCACCCACCCGCCACGGGCCGTCCCCGAACTGGTCGCCCCCAACCGCCTGTGGGCCCAAGGGCATCACCAAACTCCGCGGCCCGGACAAGGGCCTCTGGTACTCGCCTCACATGATCATCGACGCCGGGCTCTTGCAGGACATCTGATCGGCCGGGCAGATCGCGGAGCCGCACGAGAGTGCCGCTCCGCCTAGCCTCTCCTGTGCGGTTGCCAGGTGGCGGCGGTCGTCGGGCCGCCTGGCCCAGAAATGTCAGTGATGGACGCTATGGTCACCATCAGCCCTGCGATTGGGTCGTAGGCGCAAGCCTCTTCTCCTCGACTCAGCGGGAAGGCACGTGCACCCTAACCAGAACTCGAAACTTCATCGCGCCCGGGCGGCCGCACGTGCCGTCTACGATCTGGACGCTGCCGGCGAAAGGTATCTGCCGGAGGACAGCGAGGCCGCCGCCTGGGCTGTCGACTTCCTTGGCGAGCACATTCGCAACGCAGACAACATCACGCACGAGATGGCTGACCGCAGTCGGTTAGGGGCTGCCAACCTGTCCAACGACCGGCTTCAGTTTCTCTCGGAGATGATCCAGAACGCCGATGACGTTCGGGCTACGGAAATCCGGATCTACCGAGGATCGGACGGTCTGACCGTCTCACACAACGGGCGACCGGTCAGGCTTGCGGATCTGCTGGCGATGGTCGCGCCCTGGCGCAGCACCAAGACGGCAAACGCGGATCAGACTGGCAAGTTCGGCATCGGGCTGATGACCTTGGAGGCCATTTCTTCCATACGCGAAGTGCACTCCAGCCCCTATCACGCCTGCCTCGACGGGTTCAGCATCGCGGCGATGCCTCCCCAGGACTTTCCCGAGGCGATGGGAGATGACAGGTGGACTTTCTTCCACATCCCGCTCCCCGACGATGTCGCCACTGGTGACGAAATCCTCGCCTGGGTACGTCGCTGGGATCATTCGGCGCTGCTCTTCCTCCGGAGCGTCTCTCGGATAGTGGTTCTGGACCAGGAATACATGCAGGTGGCGGTCCTCCATCTGGCGTTGCAGTCCCTCCCGCCCATCCAAGCGGCTCTGTCGGGTGAAGAACGCCCGGTGGAGCGCAAACGCGCCCAGGCCCCCGACGGACGGACTTGGATTCTCTACCACGGCGCCCCGCCGTCGCCCGCCGTTGAACGGCAGGGCAAGGCCAAAGGGGAGACCGTCCCGATCACAGTTGCTCTCGCGGACGGGCACGAAGAAGCCGGGATGCTCTATGCGGGGCTCCCTCTTCTCGCCTTCCGCCACCCCGTGAGGGTCAGCGCCCCATTCGATCCGGTGAGTGCCCGGCAGGACCTGGCCGATACACCCTGGAACGCTGCCTTGGTTCCCATGATTGGAGAGATGTGGGTCGCCGCAGTAGCCGACCGATTCCACGATGCTCCCGCTGCGACATGGGCCCTTGTTCCGCGTAAGGACGAAGAGGAGAGGAGCACAGCAGCCGCAGTTCATGCACTCGAGGAGGACCTGCTCGTACGCTCTCGCGACGACCTTCCAGGCAAGGTCACGTTCGACACCCGTGAAGCTGGGCGGCTTTCCCTTTTGGAAAGCGCCCTCGAATCCCGTGCACTGGAGCGGGCAGGTCTCCTGACCCCGGCTGAGACCGCCGCGCTGGCCGACCGCGCGGCGATGCTCCCCTTGGAAGCGCGAGACCCAAGCGGTCGCTGGCGCACCGTCATTGAGGACGAATGGGGATACTCTCCCGACGTGGAAGTCGCTGATGCGCTTCCGTTACTCGAGGAGACCTCTCGGCCGGTCGAGTTCGTGATCGCGCTGACCGCGCTCGGCCTGACCGCGAAACTCGGAGATCACCTTCTACGGCTGCCCTGTGTCGTCGATGCGGACGATAACCGGCTTCGCCCTCCGTCCGCGAATGACGGCACGGTTCTCACGCTGTGCCCGGCACCGTTGGCCGATGCCTTCGGCTGGTCGGTCCGGCTCCATGAGGCATTAAACGCTGATTCCGGGGACGCCAGGAAGGTGCTGTCTTGGCTACGCGAGGTCAGCACCGTAATCGACACCGGTGCCGCGGTGGAGGCAGTCCGCCGCCTGGCCGCGCTCGGCAGGCAGACCGGGCGAGCACCGCAACAAGTCACGGATGAGCAACTCCATGCCTTGTGGAGTGCGCTTCCCAACATGTCCGCGGCGGACTGGGACAAACTCGCCCCCGATGTTGGCCGCGCCATCGCCCTGCGCGCCCAGGTCCACGATCCGGAGGGGGCAACCAGCGAGGTGTTTGTCACGCCCCACAAGGCGTATCTGCCCAGCGCGTACGACCGGAACGCATTCTCCGTCGCTGCGGCTGCCACACCGGAGTTGGCTTGGATCGACGCCCGCTACGTGCAACTCCTCCGGTCGGAGACGCCACGTCAAAGCATGAGCGCCACCCAGTTCCTCCGCAGTCTCGGCGCCGAAACTGCACCACGGCTCCTGCCCCTGGCCTCCACTAGAGGTCCCTCATACAAGGACGCTCGAACTTACGCGAACGCATACATCCCAGGCAGCCCAGCCTGCGACATCAGGGCGAAGGCTATTAGCAACCTTAAGCCTGGATTGACTCTCTACACGCTCAGCGATCGGCACTCGCCAGATCTGCAGCGTGTGCTGTCGGACATTGCGGACGAACAACATAGTGCGCGGCGCCGCCGTCGCGCTGCCGCGGCCCTGCAACTCCTCAACCAGCTCTGGAACCAAGAAAGCGCTCTCAGGCAGTCCTGGGACCGACGAAGCCCATGGGAGGTCGATGTCGCTCATGCCTATAACGGCTGGCAGCGGGACGGCGCTGTCGCCGCTTTCTGGGTCTGGGAAGCTCGCACCATCGCCTGGCTCGACAACTGCCGAGAAGACCCCTGTCGACCGATGGACCTCGCCCTGCGTAGTCCCAGCAATGTTGCGGTTCTCGGTGAGGAACGCGAGGAATACCTCCACCCCGAGCTCAACATGCTCCCCCGCCCAGAAGTCGCCGCTGAACTGGGGATACAAGGGAAGGCCGAAACACCCAAGCTGATCGAGCGGTTGCGGTTCCTGCGCGAGCAGAACGGGACGGGCCAGGGACCCGTGCCCGAGGAAACGGCCGCTCAAGCGCTGCTGGTCTATCGGGCACTGGCCGAGGTGGTCGCGGTGGCGCGGAGGACGAGCAACTCGTCATTCGCCTACGGCAGAACCACCGAACCGGAGATAGTCAAAATCATCAGGAACGCTCTCAGCGTCTCGGGAGAGCTGGTACTCACCCAGCATGGGTGGCGGCGTCCCACAGTCGTCCGTCGAGGAGCGCAGATCTTCGGCGACCAGCTTCCCTGTGTCCTGGAGGCCGGCGGATGCGACGAGCTGTGGGAGGCATTGAGGATCCCGCAGCCGTCCGTCCACGACGCTATCCGCATCCTCCGCACCATCTCCAAGAAGCCTGCCACGCCAGCGAACGAACGAATTCACCTGGAGTGTCTACGGCTGCTGGAGCGCGACCTGGCCCAGACCCAACAGATCTCACCTGAGCTGGCGAAGAGCCTGCGAAGGCTGCCGCTGCGGACGACCAGCAGTTGGACGACCCGCCGCCCGGTCTACGCGGTGTCCCACGAGGGGATCGCCCGAGAGCTGGGCCGGCACGTGCCCACCTGGCAACCTGGGATCGGTCTCGACCAGTTCCGAGAGCTGCTACACCAGGCTCATGTGCACGAGCGGGAAGCGAGCGACATGGTCGTGGTCGAGGCCTCCGTGCGGAATGGGTGGAGTGCCCCAACGGAGACCCGACTCTTTCAGCTCTCGGTCAAGCACCTCCGCGACCAACTGACACGCCGGGCTATCCCACCGCCCGCCCCGGAAGTGAGCTGGGAATGGCTCGAGACAGCCGAGGTCTATGTCGCCCCCGATCTGGCCATCCAGGTCAGCCTGGCGAATGGGCAGATGTCTCCGGCGCTGCCCGTGTCAGCGTTCCTCAACGGCGAATCCCCGATCCTCTACGTACGCGGCGAACACGAGCTCGCCCGCGTTAAGGGGGTTGGAGCCGCGATCGCCGCGTTGTTCTCCATGGAGAGTTACAACATCGCCGCGACATGGGTCGGGGCCTGGCAGGACGTCACCGACGACACCACGTCTCGAGCGCTCCCACTTCTGCCGACGACGGACCAGCCCGGGCGGCTCGAACAGGCGTCGCGGGCCGCCGAGCAACATGCGCAACGCATCGAGCGCGCTGCAGCCCAAACGGTCCCCGAGACGGAGCCTGAACTGGTTACTCCACTTCAGGAGTCGTCCGCAAACACCATGGAGACGGTTCCAGAGACGTCCGGTGTCCCATTCCCATCCCCTCCGCGGCCAACGCCGCCAGACGACACACCTGAACGTCGATTGATCGATCCCGCCGCTTTCCAGCCCGTTGGTCCCGCCGAGCCGCAGGCGGCTACCGCGCCACACTCCACGTTTAGCCGTCAGGGGGGAAATCCCTCGCTAGTGACCCCCAGCCGCGGCTTCGGCGGACATGCTCCCAACTACACAGCGGTTCCGCCGAGCTTCACCACAGGTGAGACCGAGACAGTGGCCTTCCACCTGCTCAGGTCGTACCTGGAAGGCAAGGGGCTGACTGTTGAGGATCTACGGGCTACCCGACGAGTTGGAGCCGACGCCCGTGACTCCGACCAGGTCTACTACGAGATCAAATCAGCTTCTGGGATAGAACCTGACGCCGTCACGCTCACCGATTACGAGTTCGAGCGGGCGATCCTGGAGCGGGAGAAGTACATCCTGGTTGTGGTTTCCGGGTTGGAGGACACCGGGCAGGAGTGCGCACCTCTATTTCGACTCATCGCCGACCCGCTGCGCACACTGGGAGCCGAAGCGCTCGCCGGGGTACGGCTCACCGGAGTTCGCCGCCACGGACAGGTTCTCTCCCTCTCCCGCATTGCCGAAGGAGACCCGGAGTTGGACGAATCGACTTGAACTCCCAAGTTAGCATCCACGGGAGTGATGTACTTGTTTGAAGCTACTCGTCACCTTCGTGCCCTTAAGGGAAGATCAATGTGACATGAGGGCGGTCACTCCGCGATCCTTCACAGCTGTCGAAGGCAAACGAAGGAGAACGAGAAGTGGCCGCTATGGACATTTTTGCCTGCTTAGGGTGAGTGGTCCGGCGAGCCCTTGACGCAGGCCTCGCCCGATGTGCTGTGCAAGATGGTCGTGCGGATGGCGCAGATGATGATGGATGCCGAGGTCGAGCAGCGGTGCGGCACCGGCTACACAAGGTGTCCGAGGCACACCAACTCGCGTAACTGCGAGACCGCATCTTGATCGTCAGCGAACACCACCTGGCATACGTGCTCCAGGAATACCTGCTCCCTATAACGGGCGCCGGCCGCACCAGTCCCGGAACAGCGCCCCGGACATCGCAACGCAGCCCGCCCGCGACGTGACCGGCCTCAACGACCTGCGATCCATCAGCCGAAAACCCGTCATTGCAGGCATGATCAGGGATTGCAACACAACGTGACGCGAGGCTTCAGCCTGGCTGAATACCTGGTGATTCCTGGGCGGCCACTCCGCCACTCCGGCATCGGCAAAACTACTCCCCGATCCGAGTCTCCACGAGGTGGATCGAGTACCCTCACGCGGGGCCCATCACGTACAAAGCGCCTCTGACCTGGCATTTCACAATTACACTTACGGCAACACACACAGCATGAGCAACTGTCTACGCCTCATTCTTTACATCTGGCGATGCAACGCGACCCCGCAGAGCGCTCCGGATTGTCGGCGGATACGACTGGAGGTCGCAGTGGCCGATCCGCCACCAAACCAGGCTTGATGCGCCACCCGCAACCACACCGTTTGATGAGACCAACTCCCCAGCCCTCGCCCTACGCGAATTGGACCGGGGACTCAGACGTTAATCGACCGGACGTTTCCGCACCGATAAAAGCGCGGGGTAGTTATCATCCCTCTTCGGAATACCCCGAATCCCACGGGTATTCCAACCTTCTAGATGGGAGACCATCTATCGGGGGCCGCTAACCGTGCTCACCGAGGTAGTACCATTGAATATTTATCACATAATCGCAGGTCAGAGCCCAGTTTCTACAAATTCCGAACGGATGGACAAAGACTGGGCGAATGGCCTCCAAGCGCGCCGATAATGGAGTAATCTCATGGGCTGTAACGACAAGATCCCCGGCGCGGCAATGCGCCGATGATCTTACAAGTCGTGACAGCCGGACCTGCCAGCCCTGCAGTGGCCAACTTACAATTTGGCATTATCAGCCCAGCTCGCTGCGGACGTTTGGCAGGTTGGCGCTGAATTCACAAGAAAAATCGGCGAAAGGACCGAACGTGATTACCGTTCGACTCAGCGGCACGGCCTCCATCCCCGAGCCTTGGGGACGCTTTCTGCGGACCGTCATCATCGTGGTTGTACTGATCGTGGTGGGGGTGAACAGGGAGGCCCTGGCTGCGGTGCTCGGGCCCTGACGTTCCTGGTGGGGCGACCGGGATGCCGACGGCACATCCGCGAGTGGTACGTCCCGTCCGACGCGCAGGGCGCGCCTGTACCGCCGTCGGCACCACGGACTGCAACGACGCCGCCGAGATCTGGCAGAATCCGAACTCGGTCTACGTGCCGGTGAACAGCGTGCTGACGCGTTCGGTCAGCATCGACACCGGCGGCTTCGCCTACACCACCGGCGCCAGCGGGTTGAACGTCAAGACGTTCAACCCCGGCTTTCGGCTCCTTCAACGCCAAGGGGGACGACGCCGACTCGTTCGGCTTCGACCCGGCCACGGGCACGTTCGACGTCCGCACCACTTCGCTGAACACCACGGAGGGCTTCGGGCCGAAATGTGTGCGCGACTGGAACCGCGCCTTCACCCTCGAAGGCATCGAGCCTAGGTAGGGACGAGCTGGCGGGTGATGCTGGGATCGCTGATCCTGGTGTCGTCCGCCAGCAGGAACGCCTTCGACAAGATGACCGACAACATTCCGCCGTCCTCCTCGAACGGCAGGAACACCGATGAGGCGGAGCGGTCGCGGCCCGGGACGATGCACAGGTAGGCGTCGTTCGGCTCCATCAGGATGTTGCCCGACCCCAGATGAATCCGGTAGGTGCGCAGTTGCCCCCGCACACGCAGGAACCGGTCGGTCAGCTCCACCCGGTCGGCGATCTTCAGCCGGGGCAGCAACCGGGCCAGCGCGTCACGCCGCGTGCGAGCGGTCTCGCTCAGCTCGCCGAACCCGTACGACTGCCAGTAGCCGTCGTGCCCGGCCGCCGCCTGCTGGTCGAGCCCCAAGGACCCGACCCCCACGGCGAGGTCGGCGTCGCGCAGCAGTTCCGACAACACCAGCGGCGGCACTTCGGTGAGCGGCGCGTCGCCGGGACGATCCGCGTGGCGGAACCGAATCGCGTCGGTGGCGGCGCAGGAGGCCGTGCCCCAGTCATCCTGCGCGGGGTCGGAGGCGACCCGCATGCCCCAGGTCGCCTGCCAGCCGGCGAGCGTCTTGACGGCCGCCCCTATGTCGCCGCCGCACTCGTAGTCCCAGTGACCGATCGACAGCTTGCTCCAGCCGCGCTGCTCCAGCAGTGCCTTGGCCTGCCCGTAGCGCACGAAGTGACCCTTGAAACGGTCGGAGTGGGTACGGGTGCGCTCCTCAGCAGGGGTGAGCAGGTAGACCTCGCGGAACGCCTGCTTGAACGGCTGCCTGATCCCCCGCTCCAGCAGGTGGTCGCGCCAGCCGCGCACCCCCTCGGCGCTCTCCAGGATCGGGTGCCACAACCGGACGGGCGTGTCGGCGCCCGGACGCACGGATTCGCCGCTCACGCCGGCCAGTGCCCAGCCGCCGCCATCCCTGGCCGGCAGCCCGGCGAACCCGTCGGGGAGCCGCCAGATGAGGGCGCGGGTGTAGGGGCCGGTGACCGGATGGTCGAAGAAGTACTGCTCGACCTCCTGCCAGGACAGCTCGCGTTCGACGATGAGCATCTGCTCCAGGCGTAGCCGCTCAGCGGCCTGCGTGCGTTTGAGGTCTTTCAGCGTGGCCTTGAGATCGGCGAGCACTGGATCCTCGCGGATGGACTGGGGCGCCGACTTGACGACGCGCCCGGACGCGTTGACGAACCGCAGCACCGGCCCGTCGACGTCAAGCCGGACGACGCAGTCGCCGGCCTGCTCCTCCCGGACCCCGTCGGGGCCGAGCCCGAAGGCCGGGACCGTCCGGTCGACGAGCTGTTCGTGGCTCAGCCCCTCTTGTACGGCCACCGCGTCGAGGGCATCGGACGCCTTCGCCAGCAGGGCCGGTCTGCGCAGCCTGGCTCGCACGCGCGCGAGTACGCCCACCCTGTCGAGGCCGCCCCGCTTGGCCAGCACGTTCAGTGCGGCGTTGGCCAGTCTCTCGTTACGGCAGACGGCGGCGCCCCCGGTGCCGTTGCGCCCGATGCCGCAGTTCGTGGCGACGTCGCCGAGCAGCGTGGACACCCAGGGCGCGTCGATCACCTCGCAGGTCCACAGCATGCCGCGCAGCGGGAGGGCCGTGCGGCGAGCGAGGAAGACCCTGCCGCCGGGCTCGCGGCTCTCGCGGTGGGTGGCCACGCGGGAGAGGATCTCGCGCAGCACCGCCACCCCGTCGTCGGTGAGCAGCGTGCGGACCTTGGCGAGCCAGGGCTCGCTGGGCCTGTTGGCCTTGGCCTTGCGCCAGTGTTTCAGCAGCGGCAGCACGGCGGGGTCGGTCAGCCGGACGGCGTACTTTCCTGCCATGGCACGGGCGATGGGGTCGCCGTCCCAGACCAGGCTGCGCACGACCCCGGCTGGCCCGTGCTCCGGGGGTTCGGTCAGGACGCGCTCCAGGTCCTTGCGTAACGCCGCCCGGCCCGGGCTGCGGTGGGCCGGGTGCCACGGCGGCACGTCATCAAGGATCTGACGGCGCTCGGGGTATCCGAGCGTCGCGATGGCGGCCAGCGGAATCCGGTACAGCTCGGCGTGGCCGGTGTGACCGCAACTCGACAGCGCGTCGGCGATCTCCCACAGGAGGCGCGTGTCCTCGAACGTCCAGGAAATGTCGCCATCGGCCACCTCACGCACCAGCTGGAGCACCTCCTCGGGGTACTCGCGGCCGCCCTTGTCACCCAGGCTGAGCCGCAGTTGCGCCCACATCCCGAACGCCCTCCGTCCGGCCTCGTCGGCGCCAGGCCGCCCGCCCGCGTCGTACAAAGCGAACAGCTCACGCGGCAGCCCCTCGATGCGGTAGTTGAGCAGGTAGCCCTGGGACTTGGGAAAATTGTCGAGGACGCCCATGTCAGCCTCCGGTCCGCGGCACGAGGCGGACGAGCTCGCGCGCCGGGCTCACGTCGGGCCGAGCGGGAAGGGGGATCTCGGCTGAGCACCTGCGGGTAGCGCTCTCGTCTCTGAAGGTGGCCGTGGCCATGGGGGGGCTCCATCGTCGTCGGTCGGTCAACGTGATGGGCCATAGTTATCAACGGGCACCGACATTTAGCCTCACTCGTGGAGCTGACCAATGCGCGCTTGGCAGTTTCGCGGAGTGTCCGGGTGAGTCCTTCCAGTACGGCTTGCTCACCGACCGGCAGCCCTGGCCTGCGAAGGCCGGCAACAGATAACGGCAGCTGGCATCGCAGTGCAGGTACGCGCCAGGACGGGCAGCGCCAGCGCATCCGGCTCTACCTCACCCCACCTTTGGGACGGATCCAGCTCCACCAGCTCAGGCTGCACGATCTGCGACATGGCGCCGCCACGCTGGAGTTTCCGCTGGTGGAGAAGCGCGCCCTGCAGTGTCCTCGCGGTCCTCGCGGCGAACAAGGCCGTCTATTCGGAGTCTCCGCTGGGCGCGACCGTTGCGCAGACGGAAGAGATGGCTGACGCGGCCTGCTCGCTCCACACGGCGATCGGCCTGCAGGGCCGGCTCGCGGCGGGCCACGTTCTGGATGTCATCGAAGCGGTTCTCGGTGACATCTCCGAAATTGATGCGCGCGCGGAACTCCTCTGGCCGCAGGTGAAGCTGGTGGACACTGGCACGATTTCCGTCCGGGAAGTCCCGGATCATCTGAACGCCCGCGGGGTGGTCGAGCGTGGACTTCACCGCGCCCGACAGCCCCGTCCCCACCGGTATCGGCCCAACCGCCGCCGAGATCTGGAAGGGCGCGTCCAGCAACGTGGGCGAGGTGTATGCCAGCCTGGTGCGCGACATCACGAACGGGACCCACCACAGCCCCGGATTCGACCACGCCGTCTACAACAGCCGCCTGATCGCCCGAGTCGAAGAGTCCTCGCGCACCGGTCTCCGGCAGTGAAGGTGTTGCACCACGCCCTGCTCGTCACCATGCACCAGTGCCGGTGATGTACGGACAGCCAACGGCGGAGCCCCGCCCGGTCAGACCCGGTGTCCGCGATCAAGGTCGCGGACACCGGGTCCGGTCACGGCACGCCCTGGGAGAACCAGGCCGTGACCGATATGGCGACTCCTCTGAGGGCCACCGGCGTGCGCGGGCGGCCTGTGAGCACCCGGTCTGCCGGTGGGATCACAGCAGCAGTTGACTGAGCGGGTGTACGAAGTACCGCAGTGAGTACGCCTCCCACACCGCGCCGACGATGAGCAGCGCGAGTGCCGGCAGCGCCAGCAGGCCGATCCGCTGCAGGCCTCGGACATAGCCCTGGCGTCGGTTCTGCGCGCCGATGGTGCGGGGGAACAGCCAGTACCGGCCCAGGAGGTACGCGCCGAGCAGAAGAAGCACGTACGCCTGGAACTCGACGACGAGGGTCAGCGAGTGGGGGATGAGTGCCACCCACCCCTGGGGGGATGCCGGTCTCGACCGACCAGTAGCCGAAGAACGCGAGCCCCGCGAAGGGCACGATGAGTGACGGAAGCACGATGGTCAGCGCACTGAGCCGGAAGAGGTTGACCCCGAGGATCGTGAGCGCGAAAAGCGGCGGGTGTTCACCAGCCAGCGCACCAGCTCACCGGTGCCGTCCTCCTCCAGGGACGCAGACCGTGCCGCGCTGAGGTCGGGGAAGACGAGTCCGATCACGAACCCGATGATGGCGAGGCCGTAGGCGGCCGCGTTGATGACGATATAGGCGCGCATGTTCTCGCGGATCACCCGGAAGGGTCGGCGCCAGAACGGTTTGTGTGCGGGGTGCTCGATAGGAGCCGACTGGGATGCCATGCCCCCATCGCATCCCAGCGTCCGCCGCGCGTGCAGTGGCGGCATGTCACCGGATGATGTGACACCACGTCACTACCCCGGCCGGCCACGGACGCGATCGTGGAGGGACTATGAAGATCTTCGACCTGGTGCTCACCGCGGTCATCCTCCTGTCCGCGACCGTCTTCCTCGCCTACATCGGGCTGTACTACTTCGACTTCGGCCTCTTCACGACGCTTCCTGAGAGCATCACGGGGTTCTTCACCTGCAATGGGGCTCTACACTATGTGGCGCTCGGCCTCCTCGTCGCGGCGCTGATCGTGAAGCCCTTCGTCGGCCGCGCGATCAAGCGACGGGAAGCGGAGAAGCGGATCTGACCATCGACGACCACGCGCAGGACGACGCCCCGACCGATACACGGATGCGTCGGGTGGTGATGGTCACCGCGTCGCCGCGATCGCGCCGCTGAGCGTCCTCGGCGTGGTGCTCACGGCGACGTCCTGGTGGGAGGGGCTGACCATGGCGGTCAGTTTCCTGTTCACCCTCGGCGTGCTGCGCGAATGGAGCCTGGACGGGTATCCCCGGCAGGCGCTCCTCGCACTCATGATCACCATGGCGGCGTGGATCATCGGCGCCCTGACCACGTCCAACCCCATCAGCTTCGTCCCGGTGTCGCTGGTGGGTGCGCTCCTGCTCGCCCGGACGAAGGGTTGGAAGCTGTGGATCGTAGCCTTCGCGCTGGGTGTCGCGGCGATTGGCGCGAGCTCGTTCTTCTTCCACCCGGCCACCTGGGAACTCGCCGCGGCGTACCTCGTCACCCCAGTCGTCGGAACGCTCTTCATCGCCGGGGTGATCCTCGTCAGCGAGCAGGCCTGGCTGGTCGTGCGGCGCCTCGAGCGTGCGAAGGAGACGGAGGCCGAGCTCGCTGTCGCGCACGAGCGGATGCGCTTCGCCGGCGACCTGCACGACATCCAGGGCCATTCGCTGCACGTGATCAAACTCAAAGCCGCGCTCGCCCACCGCATGGTGCGCGCCGACCCCGACCGAGCCGAGACGGAGCTCGGCGAGATCCGTCTCGGCTCGCCGACGAGACCATCACCGAGACGCGGGCGCTGGCGTACGCGCGCTACGAGCTGAACCTGGTGGCCGAGCTCGAGAACGCCAAGCGACTGTGCGAGGCCGCAGGCATCGCCGTCGAGGCACGGCTCGATGACGGGACCGGCACCTCTGCGCATCCTCTGCTGGCGCACGTGCTGCGCGAAGCCACGACCAATCTGCTTCGCCATGCGCGCCCCACGATCGTCACGATCACGGCGTCGCCAGGCGCGGTGGAGGTGTCCAACGACGGTGTGATCGACGCTGCCGGCTCTCCGCTGCGGGGGCTCGCGCGCCTGCGCGAGCGCGTGGAGAGCGCCGGTGGCACGTTGCGGATCGAGTGGCCACCGGGCAGGTTCGTCGTCGCCGCGCGGATCGATCCGGTTCCCGCCGACCGCGCGAAGGAGGATGCGCGATGACGAACGCCGATCCGATCCGGATCGTCCTGGCCGACGACGAGCATCTGCTGCGTGCGGCGCTTTCGGCGCTGCTCCCGCTCGACGGGACCATCGAGGTCGTGGCGCAGGCCGAGAACGGCGCCGACGCCGTGACCGTGACGCTGCGACACCGACCCGATGTGCTGGTCATCGACCTCGAGATGCCCGGGATGGACGGCCTCGAGGCGGTCGCTGCGATCAGGGCGGAGCGACCCGAGCAGCGCGTGCTGATGCTCACCCGGCACGCGCGTCCTGGTGTCCTGCGACGCGCACTCAAGCTCGGGGTGTTGGGCTTCATGAGCAAAGGAGCCGACCCGGAAGACATCGCAGAGGTCATCCGCACACTGCACACCGGGCGGCGTTGGATCGCGCACGATGTGCTCGAGGCATCCGTCGTCGACGACTCCCCGCTCACCGATCGCGAGGCCGACGCCCTCCGTGAGACGCGCGAAGGCTACTCGGTCAAGGACATCGCACGGCGGCTGCATCTCGCGCCCGGCACCGTGCGCAACTATCTCTCGAGCGCGATGCAGAAGACGAGTGCCGCAACCCGGCACGACGCCGCGAGGGCCGCTCGCGACCGCGGCTGGCTGTGACGCCCCCTTGGGGCGTGATCTCGCTTGCGCAGCGACTCGCTCGGCCTCGTGACGCCCCGGGCTGCTGAGCACCGCGAGGGCGGATATGGCCGGAGGCCCTGGGCTCTGCGCCTGCCGATAATTACATCCGCCCAGGTCATGACTCTGCGAGGGCCTCGCGTAGCGTACGCGAGCTCCGGTCGCCCGAGAGACTGAAGCACGTACGGCAGGATGATCCGCTGTGCTCCTTCGCTTGGCCTACCTGATCGTCACGAACGCATTCGCCGCGCTGCGGTTGCTCCCCATGAGCAACCGGGACAAGGACGTGGAGATTCTCATCCTGCGTCACCAGATCGCCGTCCTTGAACGCTAACTCGGCGCCGACACCAGAGTGAGATTCGCGCCCGAGGACCGAGCCTTCTTGCCGCGCTCCTGACGTCGCTGCCGCGCGAGGTTCTGCGCTGGCTGTGGCACCTCGTCCGGCCGGACACCGTCCTGCGATGGCACCGCTACCTGATGCGACGGCACCATGCCCGTATCTGCCGGCCGAAAAGGGTGGCACCGTCCACAGTGTGGGAGATCCTCAAGCAGGCAGGTCTTGATCCGGCGCCCGAGCGGGCGTCCACCACGTGGGCCGACTTCCTGCGCTCGCAGGCCGACGCCATGCTGGCCGGTGATTTCATCGAGACCGTCACTCTCAGCGGGCAACGCCAGTACATCCTGGCGGGCATCGAGCACACCACCAGACGTGTCCGCGTGCTCGGCACCACCGCTCACCCGAGCGCGAGCTGGGTCATTCAAGCGGTCAGGAATCTGGTCATGGATCTGGACGATGCGGGTTGCCGGGCGCGCTTTCTGCTCCGAGATCGGGATGGGAAGTTCCCGGCGCTCATGAACGAGATCCTCGCCGAAGCCGGCATCAAGGCGGTGCCCACCGGTATCCGGATGCCGCGGATGAACTCCATCATGGAGCGGTGGGTGCGGTCCTGCCGCCACGAACTGCTCGACCGCTGCCTCATCTGGAACGAACACCACCTGCGGCACGCCCTGCGCGAATACGAACACAGCACCGACACCCACGAAGCTCTGAACCAAGCGGCCCCGCTGCGCACCGTACCCGATCCGATCACGGATCCAGAGCGAATCATCGACCTGAATATCCGCCGACGAGACCGGCTCGGCGGCGTCCTCCATGAGCACTCACAAGCGGCTTGACCTGCATGGATGGAATTTTCGGCAGGCGCAGGGGCCGCTGCTCTTCCCGCAGCAGTCGGAGGTGGCAAATGGATCATGGAGTGTGCAGGATTGGTGCGAGCGAGCACGTATGGAGCACGGCTGACAACCTATTCGATCATTGCATCGCGGCTTTCGGCATGGATCCCCGCGCTCCAGGCATGCTGGCGCCATTCATGGATGACGGTCGCAGTGCTCGGCTCGTGCTCCAACCCGTACGCAATTCAATGATCTTCGCGGCGCGAGTTGGATGCTCGGAGGCGACGCACTTTTGCGGACAGCCGTCGTCTGGGAGCGGCAGTCGCTAGCATCCTCGGGTGGCGCAAACTCAGCGCAAGCACATCCCCAACGAGATCCGACGAGCGCTCTTCGACGCGACCGACAGACGGTGCACCATATGCCGCAGATCTTTGGACATCGAGGGCGGCACCCACCACATCGGCGAGATGGGTCATATCGCGCCGAACTCCCCGGACGGGCCTCGCCGGGAGGCAGCCAGGCCGGCGGAAGTCGATGGCCTCGGCAACCTCATGTTGCTGTGCCCGAGCTGCCACCGGACCATCGACAAAGAGCCGGGCCTGTGGCCGGATGAGCATCTGCGCGCCATCAAGGCCGAGCATGAGGGGTGGGTGGTCGTCGAACGGGCACGGCCGGAGCCGGACAAGCCGCTTGACGAAGAGCCGACAGGCCTCGGCAAGATCGTAGAGATCGGGGCCGTCGCCTACCGGATCGCGGGCGATCCTGAGGAGGAGAGGTCCGCGGACGGCAGAGCGATCATGTCTCGGGCGTTCGCTTTCGCGCCGGACGGCCGTCACGTCTGGATCCGCAGGATTAACGCCAGGTGGCCCAATTCCGAGACCCTGGAATGCCGCGCCGCTCTGGCCGCCGAGGCCGGCCTGCTCACCGAAGCACTCCCCGGCCTGCCGCCGCCCGTCGCGGCGTCCATGACCGCGGAGACGGCGATGCTGGTCACCGCGGTCCCCTCGTTCACCACCCTGGCCCACTTCTACGCCGGCCGAGGCCGCGAGTCCGAGGCCGTGCGGGTCCTGGCCGCCGGAACCGCCGGACTCTGCGCAGGGCTGGCTTCCCTGCACGCCAAAGGCCTCGCCCATGGCTCCCTCGAACCTGATTCGATCATGGCTGACCGAAGTGGAGCGCTCTTTCTCCGCGACGCCGGCGATGCGTTCCTCCATCCCACCGAGCCCGCCGAGGACGTCCGCCGTCTGGCCGAGCTGATCCACGTGACGGTAACCGGACGCCCGCCCGTACCGCTGGTCTCGGCGGCGGTGCTGAACCCCGCCGTCCCGGAGCGCTTCGCCCGCGCCCTCGACCGCGCGTTTTCCCCCGATCCGGCTGAGCGGGGAGACATCGCGGAGCTCGGCGCGGGACTGCGTATCTGAGACGAAGGAGCAGACCGTGGAGAGAAAGGTCGCCGATCTCGGCGTCGAGGTCGGTCTGATCTGGTCCAAGAACTTCCCTGGCAAGCTGGTCGGGCAGCGCGAGCGTCATCCGCTCCTGCCAGGGCTGGAAGGGATCCGCCACGACCTGTGGGCGGCCGGATCGCAGAATCTGATCCCCGCTCGTCTGGAACGCGGCCGGGAGGGCCGGGACGACTTCCTCAAGATCTATGTCGACGGCCGGTACGCGCTCATGCTCTTCCCCACCCAGGACTCGCGCGGCTACTGGATCGGCGGGATCCATCCGATGCACTTCAGCGACCACGACCAGATCGTGCGCGGCGGCCTGCTGCTGCGCGCCGGGCGATGGCGGGTCTTCGACCATCCCTCCCAGCTGCAGCACTCCTCCGGCTGGCTGGCAATCCAGACCACCTGGGCCACCGGCTTCACCTCGCCGCCCGGCCAAGTGCCCACGCCCACAGTACGGGCCTCCCACACCGCTTTTCTCGACCAACTCGCCACACTGGTAGATCAGGGACGGCGGATCGAGGCCTCGGCTGGGGACGCCAGCCGACTCGTCCCGTACCACCGCGTCACCCCGGTCGCCGCGACCCGCCGCTCCGCGCGGTCGGTGCACGCCTTCCAGCTCATCGACGCCAACCGGCTGACGGCCGGCACTCGCGTGCACATCGACGGCGAGCCCGATCTGCGCGGCCGCATCGAGCGGATCGACGAGGGCGTGGCGACAGTGCGGTTCGAACGGCCCGTCGACTTCGGCCGGATCCCCGAGAGCGGCGCCTTCGCCGAATCGCCCAACCTGATCGCCTACGACAAGAAGCGGGCAGCCATCGAGATCCTTCGGGAGGGCCGCGCCCGCAATCCGCAGCTCCTGACCGCGCTGGTCGACCGCCGCTTCCAGCCCTTCGCCCCCGCCCTTGGGCGCCGTCCCCGGGAGCGTCTGGACGCCAGCCAGCTCAGCGCCTTCCACAAGGCGCTGGCCGTTCCCGACCTCGCCCTCATCCAAGGCCCGCCCGGCACCGGCAAGACGCACACCATCCGCCAGGTCGTCCTGGCCTGCGCCGAGGAGCAGCGCAAGGTCCTCATCTCGTCCTACACCAACCGAGCGGTCGACAACGTGCTCCAGGACCTGCCGGAAGACCTGCTGGTCCTGCGGATCGGCAGGGAAGACGGCATCACCCCGGGCTGCGAACACCTGATGCTCGAGGCGCGGGCGGTCGAACTCCAGCGGCGCATCGCCGAGCGGACAGAGCCCGTCCTCGCGCGCTACGCCGCGGCGGCTTCGGATGGTCCGGCGGATGCCTTGTACCGGCAGCTCACCCAGGACCTGCGGCGTCTGGAGGAGGCCGGTGCGGACGTTCGGCGAAGCGCCGCCGCCCTGGCCGAGCGTGAAGATTTCGTGACCGCCGACCTCCGAGGGCGGACGGCCGCCCTGGACCACGAGGGGCGCCGCCACGAAGAGCTGCTCGCCGAACATGTCCATGCCCTCGACCGACTCGACCGCGAACTGGGCAGGGCCCACAAGGCCGCCGACCTCCCGCTGGTCGGCCGGTTCTTCCGGCGGCGGCTCACTCGCCTCCAAGAGAAGCGGTCCGCGACGGCCGCCGAGTCCGAGGGCATCCGCCGGACGCTGGCCCTGATCGCGCAGGACCAGGCACGGCTGGCGGCCGAGCTCGACCAGGTCCGTGCCGCGCATCCCGGCCTCGTGGCCGCCCGCCGGGCTCACGAACGCGACCTGACCGGGCAACGAGCCGGCGCCGAGCGGGCCGCGAAGGTCGCCACGTCCTTGCGCGGACTGCTCAACGGCGAGACGCCCGAGATCAGTGCCGACCCGGCGAGGCTGGCCGCGTTCCTGCTCGCGGCGGGCTCGGCACTCGGGCTGATGCGCAGCCGGCTCGATCTCCTGACCTCCTGGCGAGCACAACTCGAACGGCGTACTGAGCAGCTGTACGGCGAGCTAGTCCGATACGCCGACGTGATCGGCGCGACCTGCATCGGCACGGCGACGAGCGAGCATCTCGACGACGTCGACTTCGACGTGGCCATCGTCGACGAGGCCGGCCAGATCAGCACGGCTGATCTGCTCGTTCCGCTGGTCCGGGCACGCAGGGCGGTCCTCGTCGGCGACCACGTCCAGCTTCCGCCACTGCCGGATCAGCGGCTGGTGGCCTGGGCGGGGGCGGAGCACCCCGGCGATTCCGGGCTGGCCCGACTCATTACCGACAGCGCCTTCGAGCTGCTGTTCCCCGCGACGCCCCCGGAGAACAAGGAGCTGCTGCGCTTCCAGCGCCGGATGCCCGAAAGCCTGGCCCGCTTCATCTCCCGCCACTTCTACGGCGGTCTCCTGGAAACCGACGTGAGACGGGTCCACCACGACGACCTGTTCACCGCTCCCGTGGCGTTCGTCGACACTGCGGAGCTCCCGGAGCGCGAGCGGCGCGACCGCAAACCCCGCGCGAACGAACCCTGGCCCAAAGACAGCCGCCTCAACGAGCGCGAGGCCAGACTGCTGGCGCTCATGGCCGCCCACTATCACGCGCAGTCCGATGACTGGGCGGTCATTCTCCCTTACGCGGCCCAGATCGGACTGGTCACCTCGCTGCTCACCCAGCGCATCGGCGACGAGACCGCCGTCGCCCGCCGGGTGGCGACCGTCGACTCCTTCCAGGGCGGCCAGCACGACACGATCCTCTTCGGGTTCACGGTCAGCAACCCGTACCGCAACGTCGGCTTCCTCAGCGAAGTTCGCCGCTCCAATGTGGCCTTCTCCCGGGCCAAGCAGCGGCTGATCCTCGTCGGTGACCTCACCACCCTCCTCAACGCCACCGACTCCGGATTCCGCGACCTGGCACAAGCACTGCACGACCACGTACGAACCTCCGGCGACCTGCGCGGCTACCGCGAGATCATGCGACGCCTCGGGGAGAACCCATGAACAGCACGTCAACCGACACGATCCTCTACGCCCAGACCCGCGCCCTGGAACACGCCGCCGACCTGCCTGGCACCCGGCCACTACGAATCCACGCACTCGCCTTCCCCCTGCACGCCGCGGAGCTCTCCGCGACCATCGAGGAACGCGGCCCGTTCGACCTCCTCGACCGGTACGTCGGCCTCGCCATCGCCGAAGGCGGGTTCACCCGCCTCCAGGACATCGCCGCGTTCCTGGGCGTCTCCGAGCACATGGTCGACCGGGTCCTGCGCTTCCTGGGCGGCATCGGCCATCTGCAAGGCAGCGCCAACGCCCTCTCCCTCACCGAGCGCGGCCTGCGGTCGGTCCGCGACGACCGCCGCTACACCGAGAAGCAGGAGCGGCTGCGCCTGTATTTCGACGGCGTGCAATGCGGACCGCTCCGCACCGCCCACTACGCCCACGGCGTCCGAATCCTCGACCGGGACGCCGCATACGCCCAGCGGACCTTCCGCCTCCTCCCCGAAGCCTGCGGATTCCGCCCCAGCACCGTCGCAGAAGTTGCCCGACGTCCCGACCGAGGCGAGTACGACTTGCCCGATGAACTGCTCAACCTTGAGGTTCTGGAGGTGGGCCGGGCATTCCTGCCCTGCTACGCCATCAGGGCACACGACGGCCAGCGGCTCAGGACACTCATCTACTCCGGCGTCGCCGAACTGCGTGACCGCCACCTGGAGGGGATCCTCAATTCCTGGCCGACGGCCACGCACGTGATGGAGAGCGCCGACTCCGAGCAGCCACGCGACCATTTCGCGGAGTGGATGCGCGAACGAAAAATCGCCCCGCAGGCACTCTCCTGGGTCGACCACTACGGCTTCCGGCTCGTCCTTCCGCCCTCCCGCTATGTGAACGGCACGATCGAGGCAAAGGAGAAAGGCACCTTCTCCCTGACGATGCTCGGCTCGTATGTGGCTCCGCGGAGCCACGTCCTTCAACTGTGGTGCGACGACGCCCCTACTCGGACCAAGGCCGTCCTCAACCGGGTCCTGGCCTACGCCACGGCGACTCGCCGCACCGTTACAAACGTGACGACGTTCCTCGAACGCGTCTGCCGGCAGCTCGAACCGGATGCCGACGTCACTCTCGACGACCTGCAGATGCACGCCCGTAAGGCCGGATACGGCGCCCTCGACCTTAAATAATGAGGAAGATCGATCCGGATACTGCTATTAGAAGGAGCAGCATGTTCATCACAATACGCTTACATAGATTGACTTTTGGCCAGCTCTACTGGTTCGTCGACGCTGCCCGAGCCAGCAACATGAACCCATCTTCTCTAGTAAGCTATGAATGGGATGATCTCGATGACTATGATCCGCACATTACAGGTTTGATTGCACACATCATTCCGAGTATTTACGCCCAACCGATAGAGCCGCTCGCTCCTGGACAGAAGCGCGATCTCGCCAGGACATTGGATGCCGTCATTCATGCTGGTGGCGACGCCCGCGCATTGCTGCCCACCCTCCAACAATGGCGAGACCTACTTCTGCGCCTTCCCAGTCCCCCCTTCACCGAAGGCACTAGCCTTGCGAAGGCCGAAAATCACGTCCGGCGGCCTTCACCACCATGTGAGTCGATGCTACGGACCGCATCGTCGCTCCCCCTCTTTCAGGGCTCTTGACGCTGGGCTTCGACCCCGCCCGTTTCCAGACAAGGCCGCCAGCCTGCTACCGGGCCCCCTGGCGGCTACCCGGACCGGACTTTCACCGGCAGGCGACGACGAGCTTACGAACAAGATCCACCGCTACGTCACGGCTTCACCTCCTGCTCTGCTGGGCACACACTGCGAAACACGAGAGGCTCAGACGCGGATCTCGCAGTCAGTGCCGCCAATATGGATGCGGGTGCCACTGGCCAACGTGACTCTCTGGCCGGGGTTGACCTGTCGGGGCGCGCCGTCCTTGGGGAAGGTGGCCCAGTGTTCGGTGGAGAGATTCTTCAGGCCCCAGACCGTGGGACGATTGGGATGCTGGACGACCTCCGCCACGGACGCGGAGAAGTCGTACCCCTTTGAGTCGTCGATATGGTGGCGGAACAGCCGCGCGTCGTGGTTGAGCATCACGACGCTCTTTCCGATCCGCATGCGCGGCGGTACTTGCAGCGGCCCGCGACACGACCAGCAGAGACCGGCGTCGCCGTTGTGGGCTCTGATCCGATCCATGTCGTAGATATTCTGTTCACCGCATCCGACGCAGTAGAAGATGGCATCTCTCAGCCGGCTCATCGCCCGGCGCCACCGCCCTTCGGTGACGCGCTCGCCCGTGGGCGAAATTCCTTTGGTGAACGCCTCGGTGAAAATTATCTTCAGAAATTCGGGATAGATGTCCCAGAAGATGATTGCGTTGTCCTGGTAGCCGGGCTCGGGCCGGTTATCGCCGTCTCCCGGATCCCAGATGAACAGCGGGTCGCTGCCGTAGATCTTCCGCATCGCCGTCTCGTCGAAGCAGTGGATATCGGCCTCTCGCCTGCCCTCCAGCGGGTGGTGGTTCATCAGGACAGTGAACAGTAGTACGGCCAGCGAGAAAAGATCCGTGTGCGCCGACGGAGCCACCTGTCCGAGCACCACCTCCGGCGCCATGTAGCGCATGGTGCCACGGATTCCGGTGGGCGAGTCGCTCGGCCCGACGTTGTCATTGTCGCAAATGAGCACTTCACCCGAATCAGGATCAAGAAAGACGTTATTGTGTGATATGTCTCGATAACACAATCCGAACGCGTGCAGACGATAGAATCCGTCCGCCAGGTGCACCCCGGCGGTCGCGAGCGCACGAAAGGTGGTGCTCATCTTCCTGGACAACAGGTCGGAGATGTTGCCGTAGCGGCCGTCGCGCAGCCCCATCACATAGCCGAAACCGGGCTTTCCCGGCACGCCGACCAGGGAGGTGGGCCACAGGAACCGCTTATCCGGTGAACCGGACCTGATGAGGTCGGCGAGAATGCGGCGCTGCTCATCGGTGGCGGACTCGGGAAAGTACCACTTGACCGCCACTGCCCTCCCGTTCACACGGGCGCCATAGACCTCGCCCTGTCCCCCGGAGCCCAGCATATTTTCGATCTCGTACTGCTCGCCCGACCCCTCTTCGCACACTTTGTCGCCTGGCGCGAGAAAGCCGTCCAAATTACGTGACCCCCGCCCACCGTTCCAGCTGTGAATCCCCCGAGCGGCGGAACCTACCGCCCCAACCCAAGGATACGTGCGCCAGGAATTCCGGCAAGTACTTACCACATTCCGGGTCAAGATAATTTACCTGAACGGAACCTTGCGAGCCAACGCCGGCCCGCATACCATGCGGTAGATATGAGCGACTTACCGGGGGGAAAGATCTCCAATCGCCCTCTCCACTTCATTTGGATCCTAGACACGTCGTGGTCTATGGAGGGCACAAAGATCGGGCAGCTCAACTTCGCGATCAAAGAGACTCTTCCCGCGATGAAAGATACCGCGGGCGATAATCCCAACGCCGATGTACTGGTTCGCGTCGTCACTTTTTCCAGCGGAGCCCGCTGGCATGTCGCCCAACCGACGCCCGTCGACCAGTTCACCTGGTCCGACATCGCGGCCGACGGGGTCACGGACATGGGAAAGGCTCTTTCCCTGGTGGCCGAGCAACTGCGCATGCCCCCGATGGAACCGCGCGCGCTCCCTCCGGTGCTGGTGCTGGTGTCGGACGGATATCCCACCGACGACTTCGAGACCGGCCTCAGGGATCTCATGAACGAGCCGTGGGGCAAACGCGCCGTCCGACTGGCGATCGGCATGGGTGAGGACACCGATCTGGCGGTGCTCTCGAAGTTCATCGGGCATCAGGAGATCAAGCCGCTGGAGGCGAACAACGCCAGCACTCTCGTCCAGTTCATCCGTTGGGTGTCGACCGCAGTGCTGAAGAGCGCGTCGATGCCAGTCGCGCCGCCCAAGGACGGGCAGCCGAGCAGGCCACCCATCCCCGTTCCGCCGCCGCCGCAGCCCGACCCGAAGAACACCGGCGACGATGTCTGGTGAAGGGCCATGGGACGCCGGTCCCGCGATCTGGCAGGTTCTGGCTAAGAAACAGAGGGGCGCATCGCATGTGCGCGCCGGCAGCGAGAATCAGGACGCGGTTGCGTCCACGCCCGACATTCCGACGGGATCGTCCGTGGAGCGGGGATCGTCCGTGGCGGTCTCGGTGGCCGACGGCCACGGCAGTCCCACCAGCTTCCGCAGCGCGCTGGGAGCACGGCTGGCGGTGGAGGTGTCGCAGGAACTGTGCAAGGAGCTGATCGCGTTCGCGATCAAAGACGCCAACTGGTCCACGGCCAAGCGCCTACTGGAGGAAAAGGCCGGTCGGCAACTGGTTCGGCAGTGGCGCAAGAGGGTCGAGGAGTCCCTCACGGAAAACCCGTTCAAAGATTGGGAGCTCGACCTGCTGGAGGAGAGGTCCGGATCGGCGGCACGCGCACGTGTCGTCGACGATCCCTACCAGGCGTACGGTTCGACGCTGTTGACCGCTGTCGCCACCGAGACCTTCATGGCCTTCTGGCAGATCGGCGACGGCGACATCGTGGTGGTCGACGCCCAAGGTCGCGCCGGCAAGCCGCTGCAGGCCGACGCACGCCTTCTCGGCAATGCCACCACCTCGCTCTGCTCGGCCGACGCGGCCCGCGAACTGCGCTCGCACGTCGCCGGGACCCGCCCGCCGCTTGTCCTGATTTCGACGGACGGCCTGGCGAACTCCTACGCCGACGACAGCGGCCTTCTGTCGTTCGCGTCCGACGTGATGAAAATCATCGCATCGGACGGCTTGGAGGCGGTGAGCGACCACCTGAGCGAGTGGCTGCAGACCATCTCGGAGAGAGGCAGCGGCGACGACATCGCGGTCGGCATCCTCTGCAGGCCCGCCGGAATCCCGGCCGCCACGCTTCGGATCGCTGATGACACCGAGTACGACCGCATCGAGGAGGACGCGTGACCATTCCCAACGTGCTCATCCTGATGACCCGCTGTTCCCGCGATTCCCATTCAGCCTTCGGCATTCGCATGGAGGAACACCCCGGAAGGCGCTGGCTGGCGACCTGGGCCTTCACCGTTAACCCTGGGATGGCCCAGCGCGAGGGCTACGATCGGACACGGGCGGAGGGGTCCTTCGAGATGGCCGACGATTATCCTGGCTGCCTTGCGTGCGGCGCGGGCAGCGTCGTCCTGTGCAGCATGTGCGACAAGCTCGGCTGCTGGGACACCGTGACCTACCAGTTCCACTGCCCCTGGTGCGGCGCGAGCGGCCGGATCGAGGGAACCATCACGCAGTTGCGGGCCGCCGGCGACGTCTGAGTGCGTTCATCAGGCGGCGGTGCCCAGGCGGATCTCAAGGAGGATCGTCGAGGTGTTGCTGACCGGAGTGCTGATCGGCGCGGTCGCGGGCACCCTGCTCGCCTCCCTCGCCTGGTGGTTCCTGCTGCGCTCACGCGAGCGTACGAACTCGGCCTTCGCCGACCCGCCGGACACTGACGACGCCGCCCTGGACCTGACGGACACCTCCATTGCCCACCTGGCCGGCGATCTGCTGGACGCCGCCGTATCGGTCGACTCCCCCGAGCTGAGACGACGGCTGCTGGGCGCGATCCGGAGCCTGCACGTCGAGATCGTCCGGCCGGAAGAGGACGATCCGCTGGCGCCCGGTCTGCACGTCAGCGACCAGACCATTCCGACCGCCGATCCCGCGAGGCACGGCACCACCGCCGGCGTATTGCTGCCGGGCCTGCGCGCGGAGTCGGGAGCGGTGATCCGGCCGGCCAAGGTGCAGGTCTACTTGTTCGGGGCAGGCGAGCCGGATAAACCGGAGCGCGACCATCATGCCAGCGGCTTCGGCCGCCTCACTACGCCGCCAGGATCACCAGGATGACCACCAGCACCAGGGCCACCAGCGCGACCACGGGCAGGACAGAGAACGACTTCCGCTGCACAGGCCGCTGCCACCCGCTGTGAGGGTATTGCGCCGATCGTGGCTGCGGGGCGGGGGAAGGGGCGGGAGGCGGCACAGGGGCTGCCGGCCAGGTCGGAGTCGGCCGCCCCATGACCCGGGTCGGCGAGTCGGGTGTCACGGCGCGAGGGAGCCAGAACGCGCGCGTGTGGTCGTCGGTCTGCACGTAGAGAACTTGCGGGGAGATCAGCGAGCGCCACAACGCCGCCTTGCCGCGCAATGTCTGCTCGGCGCCCGGCACTTCCTGGCCGGCGCAGATACTGTTCAGCAGCTCGTACGTCGAGCCGCGCATGACGGCGAGCAGCATGTGTCGTTGGAGGGAGACGCTTTCGAGGTTCTCCTGGAGACAGCGCACGACCATCCACCCGAACTTGTACAGGTCGCTGCGCGGGCCGAAGGACTGGAGCCCCGGCATCTTCCATATCTCCGGATCTTGCGGCTGGAATGCCGACGTGCCGGACATCGGGACACAGGAGTCGCAGTCGAGCAGCAGCACCCGCGGCTCCCCATCCGGACCATCGACGGAGAACAGGGCATTGTGTGGGTGAAGGTCCCCGATCACGTAGCCGTGCCCGTGCAGCCAGAGCATCGTGTCGAAGAAGACGGCCAGGACCGCGAGCTTCACCGGGCTCTCGTAGTAGGGAGCGCTGATCCGGAAGGCGATGTCGGGTCTGCGGGCGAGTACGTCGAGATGGCGAGGTTCGGGGTCGCCCATGTCGTCCTCGTACATGTCCGCCGGCGCGGGCACGACCAGAATGCCGCGTATCCTCCCTCCGTCCACCACGGTCGCCATGGGCCAGGCGCACCGGCGGTCCAGCTCCGCCCGCTCCTCGGCCGTGAGCCTCCGTCGCCAGGAGACCAGGTCCTTTATGGGTTGAGGGCGCAGCCATTCGCACGCCTCCTCGGTGTACTCCTTGTAGAGGTACTCCTCAGCATCGGGACCCAGGCACCGAACCAGGCGAGTGGCCTGGCCGCCCACACCGGACAGGCCCGGTTGCAGCACCAGCTCCGACGGTGATACCTGCTCCGGGAGGTACGCCGAGCCACCCCCCATCACGGCACCCGGCCATCGTGGAAGGACGGCCACAGCGCCACCACCGTGCGATCGTCGTTGAACGTGGCCCGGCGGTAGTCCACGTCACGGATGAACGTCATGATGTCGGGCGGAGTCCGCCATTCTGCCGCCAGTTCCTCACGCAGCGGGCTGCCACGGCCCAGCGCATGGGTGAAGCCATCGGTCCCCAGGCACAGCACGTCGTCGCGCTCCCACCCGACGACGGCGGTGCGTAGGCGATCCGGGTTGGAGGGCAAGGCCCACGTCACGTTGTCACTGATCCCGTCGGAGGCCGACGCGTCCGGCACCAGCAGCGCCTCCCACCCCCGCGTACGGCCCCCGAGCCGAAAGGCGAGAGAGTCCCCGACGCCGGCGCAGTAGACGTGATCGCCGGAAGCCGGATACACGGGTGCGACCAGGGCTACGAGTGTGGTGCTGCACGGGCGGCGGTCCCCGGCGTATGCCGACAGCTCCGCGCGCCGCTCCTCGATCGCGTACGCCACCGCGCCGAAGATCGTGCCCCAATCATCCTCACGCGGGCCGATGTGGTTGCCCTTCAGCAGGCGAGCTGCCTCCATGACCACCGTGCTCACCGCGGTCTGCGCCGCACATTCGGCGTGGAACGTGGTGCCGACCCCGTCGGCGACGGCCGCGATCAGCCATTTGCCGTCCGCCGAGCAGCCGACCACGAAGGCGTCCTGCCGCGACTCCCCCTCGGCCATGTGCTCACGCCCGCGGCAACTCGCGGCGCGTACGGTGACCCCGCCGACCCCACCGCTCTCGGCCTGGACGCTTGGATGCCCCAGAAGCGGCGGGATCGGCAGCAGGACCGCGACCGGGCTCGGCTTGTTACCCGCGTAGCGTGGCGCCGCGGCATCTGACCGCGGGCGTCCGGGAGGAGCGGCCTCCCGGACCGGCACCATGCGGCCCTGCCCCGGCGCGCGTGAACCCGGGGGCTGTGGCTCTCCCGGATGCTGTGACGCGGCACCACCGTACTGCGGTACCGGCGACCGCAGGGCCCGCCTTTGGAGCTCCAGCAGTGTGTACGCGCCCATCACCGCGCATGCACCGCTTAGGACAGCGAGCAGGAGCTGTACTATCGACACCGACCTCCGCCTCCCGCCTTCACTTGGCCACCGCAGGACACGCCCAGTTCATGCCGTCCGGCATACGAACGGACAGCTCGCCCGTCACGACCGAGGCGTTGATGCTGATGAACAGGGTCTTCATGAGCGCGCCCAGCACCTCCGCCACGTCGATGCCGTCCTTGGCGATGAAGGCCAGCGGGCGGTCCCCCTGCATGGTGGCCACCTTGCACAGCACGTTCCTGCGCGCCTGGCCGAACCCGAAGGCGACGATCTGCGGCAGGACGTCGAGGTCGACGAGGCGATCCCGCGCCACCCGCCACACGCGCTCCGGTTGTGCCTCCGAGCCATAGAACGGGATGCCGTCGGTGAGAAAGAAGATCGCGGGCCGCTTGAGCCAGTGCGACCTGCTGAGCCGGCCACAATCCTCACGCAGCCGTTCGTAAAGGAACTGGAAGGCGGCCGCGTAATTCGTCTGCGCTCCTCGGTTGAAAGGCTGCAGGTCGGTGATGTCGTTGAACTGCGTCAACGGGAGCACCTCCTCCACCGAACTGTGAAAGCCGATGACGCTCATGAAAGCAGCGTCGGCGACTGAAGGCTTGCGCTGTATTTTGCCGATGAGTTGTGGCACCGCCTCCGCGAGTAGTTCGAGCGGTACCTGACGAGCGCCCACGTTGTGTTCCGGATGCCACATACTCTGCGAAACATCGCAAACCACGTAGAACGGAAACGCCCGTTGTCTTCCATCCCCGTCCAGCACCATCGCTCCTTGGTTTAATTAGCAGTCCAGCGATTCAGACGCGGAGAGCCTCATCACTTTGACGGGCTGATCCGGGACCTGGCGGTGGGCGTTCACCAGCTTCTCAAGAATTCGCAGGACTTGATCGTCGGCGCAGGTCAACTCCGGCCCGGGGTCGACGCTCTCGTACTTCGCCAGGTTCTGCTCCGCGCCCTGCCACTTGTCGGCCTTGGCCATCAGCGCTGACTCGCAGGCGTCAGCCAGGCCGGCGTATAAGGCGTGCAGGTTGCCCGGACGCCCTTCCCCGATCTTGCGAATACGCTCGCACGACATGGCGTTGAGGGCGTCGAACCGCTCCTTCTCCTTGTTGCCGGCAGGCTGAAAGAACGGCCATTCCACGATGGCCGGGTCCGCCGGAGGCGGGGACGCCGGGACAGCCGGCGTGGGGGAAGAAGTGATCGTGACGACCACCCTCGGCCCAGACGCCCGCGACGCCTCCAAGTTGGGAGCGCAGGAGAAGGACACGAATGCCAGGACAGCGGCCAGACTGAACCAGATGAAAGGTGTGTAGGAGCGGATCGCCGGGTTCCGCGAGTTCATCGGCCTTTCCTGCGTGTGCCAGCGCTCCCTGCGTACGCCGCAGCCCACGGCAGTCGAACTTTTCTCCCGTTTTCCGGTGCGGTGCATTCAGCCGCGCACAACTCATTCGGCGCCACTCGGTGTCCCTCCCGCAGATTCGTGCGGCAACTCGACGCCGCACGCCACCCCGCAACAATTGTAACTAACAATGCACAGCAAATAACACCCTGTGCGGGCGAAAATCTATGCACAGGGATCACGGAAAAGGGATTCGGCGGATTTCGGTCCGCATGCCTCACGACCCATTTTGTTGTCGTCGGGCCAACTGCTTCATGAAGCGCGCCGGGATCTTGATGCCGAAACACAGAAATGCTGGCGGGGCACGCGACCTGAATCAGGCACTGAGCTGGCGCTCCGCTATTCGAATGAGATCTTCGCTGCGATGTGTTCGTACTCGTTGTTGATCCATCGGAGGATCTGGTGACGCTCGCTCTCACACTTGGCCATGTTGATGGGGTCAAGCGGGCGAGTGAGCGGCGAATGAGCGGCGAATGAGTCAGGGATCGGCGTGCACGCGCAAAGGTGCCGTGCCGTGCCGCGACCTTGAACCTTTTTCATCCCCAGGCGGCAGGGGTGCTGGTCACAGCATGATCGCGAGCTTGGTGTTCGCCTGACGACGTAAGAAACCCCTGGTAGACGG
>NZ_JBEZDU010000015.1:0-197384 GCF_040648495.1 Nonomuraea sp. NPDC049129
CGGCTACACCACACTGATCCTTTACTCGACCGATGGCCGGCGGCAGTTCGAGATCTCCGTCACGCGAAGCACCACCGACGACGCCATCATCCCCGCGATGGTCAAAGCCGGCCAAGCCGTCCTGTGCCCGACGGGTTGAGGCTCTCCGCGTCGACGACTATCTCACGCCGGGTGCATCTCCCCCCGCCCGGGCATCTCTCCGAAGTTCGACAAAGACAGGATCGCCCAGCCAGGCCAGGCGCGGGGATGAATTCCTGGATACCTGAGCTCCACACCCACTCCTCGTCCGCCCCGCCGCTGTCGATCAGCTCGGGGATCTCACCAAGCTGCCGCAGTCCTTCGGACGGGGCGGATGAGGAGGCGGGAGTACCTGGACGTCGAGATGGCATGGCCGAGCGGCGGGCGGCTGGGCCGCGTCGGAGTTTTGACCGGAACGACGCGCAGCCGGTCGACCGCGGCCGACTGGCGCCAGACTCGGGCTCGACCAGTCCACGCCGTTCCCCCAGCAGTACGACAAGTACAAGGCGATCCGGCTCGCGTACGTCTTCTCGGTGTTGAACGCTCGGCCCGCCGCGCTCCCGCCAGGTACGCGCACGCCTCGACATGCAACCCGAAGCTCTCATCGACCACCCCCCACCACACCGACTCATCGGCGCCCCCACCGCCCGCTCAGGGCGGTATTACCGAGGCAGCACACCTGACATGCCTGAAGGGAGGAGCGACTGTGGTGATTAGGCGAGGAGGGTTCGGGTGAGGGCTTCCACCCGGGCTGCGGCGTCGCCGGCGAGTGCGGGATCGGCCAGCGCCTCCTCGACTGGAGGCTCGTTGATCGCGCCGGCGGTCGCGTCGATCAGCAGATGGTCCAGGCTCGGAAAGTACATGTGCGCCGTGTGCCGGGACACGTCGGCGGCCGTGATCTCGTCGATGGACGGTGTCGTTCCGCCAGCGTTCAGGCGGACCCCCATGGCTGCCTTGGCGATCTGTAGTCCCTTGGCGTGGGAAAGCATGGGTGACGGCGAGTCGGGTCACCGTCACCCGAGCGTCGGGATGCTACGCGGGCGGCTGGAGGACGGTGACCACCTGGGTGGTGCGCGCTGACTCGATGGTCGAGTTGCCGAACAAGTGGACGGAGTACGTGTGTTCCCCGGCCGTGGCCGGCGTATCGGAGAAGCTGAACGACCCGTCGGCGGCGGAGGTCAACTTCACTAGGTGCTCCGAGGTGACGGTGCCATCCGGGCTGACGACCTTGCGCGAGACGGTGATGATCGCCCGCGGGAAGGTGATGCCGTCGGCGCCGAAGGTGCCGCTGAACTCGAGTCGCTCGCCGACGTTGCCCGTCGCCGGTCCGGTCACGGTGAGCGTCGGCTCGTACAAGGCCACCGTGACGGTCACCGAGGAGCCACTACCCAGGAACCATGAGTTGCCCGGCCAGTACACCTGATATTTGAACGCCCCGGTGGACGGCGGGGCGTCGGTGAATTGGTAGGTCCCGTCCGCCGCCGTGGTGATCTCCTGGAACGGCCTGGAGGTGCCGTCGGGGAGCCAGCGGTACAGTTCGAGCGTCTGTACGCCGGGTGGCAGTCCGCTGCTCAGCGTGAGTCGTCCGCTGAGGGTCGACTGCTTGAGCACGGTCACCTTGGAGGGAGCCGTCAAGGTCAGCGTGGAGGAGTGGTAGGGCGAGGGCGGCAGCCGCCAGAGGTGCATCCGCCCGGTGCCGGGCTCCTTCAAAACCGCGAAGGTGAGCGTGCCGTAGAACTCGATGCTGCCCGCCACCACCGCCTTCCCCTGCTGGGCGGCTGTGTAGATGACCTCCGCGGTGGTCGCGTCGTACACCACGAGCTCCGCCGCGTCGCCCGCGGAGGAGTTCCAGCCGCCCACCACATAGGCGCCGTTCGGGCTGGCCGCGACAGCGGTGGGGAGGCCGTGCTCGCCCAATCCGCTGCTGTCGTAGGCGCGGCCCTGAGTCATGGCTGTCGTGTCCCAGGCGTCGAACTGGCGGGTATCGTCCAACGTCGACAGCGCCGTCGACCCGTACTCGGCGAGTGCGAGATCCCGCAGGGCCGGCAGCCCGTTCGCGTCTCCGCGGATCTCGCCGCGCGAAGTGGCCGGCGTGGTGCTGATGTCGTACACCTTGACTGTGGCGGGGCTGACTCCCGGCTCCCCGGCCACCAGCGTGTTCCCGGCGACGGCGACGAGCGGAGCCTGGGTCGTGGCCGGCCCGACCCGGACGGGGGTGGGTATCGCCGCCGCCGGAATGAGACCGAGAACGCCTCCCCCGCCCGCTTCGCCGCAACCAAATCCGATCCACAGCCGGCCGTACGACTGCGCCAGGCTCGATGGGCACGGGTACGCGGTGAGGTCGATGCGTTTGGTGATGGCGAGCGTGGTGGTGTCGATCTCGATCACTTCATGCGAATCGCGCAGCGCCGCGTACACCTTCCTGCCGGTCTCCGGCGAGGCCAGGGCGACAGCACCGGACAGGCCGGGGATCGTGTTGATGACCTTGCCGTCGATGGACGCGACCACGATCTGGTCGCCGGCGGCGACGAAGACCTTGCCGCCGCGCGCCACCACGTCTCCGCCCTTCCCGGCGACGCCGAGGTCGGTGACGGTCGCGGCGGCCGAGGCGGTGGGCGCCTGAGTGACGAGCAGGGCCGCCGTCAGGAGCAGGGTCCCGGCCCAGGCGACTAATCGGCGGGACAGAGGAGCACGGGCAGAGGTTGATCGGCGCACAGGCACTCCGTTCTGGAGGAGGAGGGGAGCACCCCGGCATGACTACGGGACCTGCTCCCGCTGACGATCTTCGTAAATCGAACTCATATTCGCATAGTGCGGGATTGCCGTCTAGAGCATCGGTCATGAGGTGCCGGCAAGAAATGCGCCACGAGCCTGTTGATCTTGTTGTGACTTGCCTGGTCAATGGCGGGCGGACATGACGCACCCCCGATGCACATCGACAAGTTGGTCGAGCACTGGACGATCCTGGGTGAAGAGCGCGACCTCGTCGCCGGCAAGCGCGGTGCCACGCGCCTCGCCTTCGCGATCTTGCTGAAGTTCTCCATGCAGTACGGCCGTTTCCCGCGCGGACGCTCGGAGCGCCCGACCAGGTCGTCGAAGACGTACCAGGGCCGGTGGCCGATGGAGTCCGCGTGCAGGGCCGTCTGCGCCAGGTGCTCGCCGACCTGGATGAGTGTCTGGTCGGGCAGGGCGACGCCGCATCATAGCCGGGACCGCCGGAGCTGTTCGCGCCATGGATCGCGGCGCTCCCGACGACTGCAGCACGGCCGTGGACGCATACCCTATGTGACCGGTATGTGGGGCTTCGACACGACGACCGGCAGGTTCGCCGGCCCGACGAACCAGGATCGGACCCGCCAGGCGCTGATCAACTGCGAGCACGTCCTGCGGACCGGAGGCGCGACCCGGGAGGACGTGGTGGAGGTGCACGTACTGCTCGCGCGTGCGGGGAACTTCGAGGCGTTCGACAAGGAGTACGCGACGATCGAGTGAATCACGCCGGACTCGCGCCAGAGCCTCCGCTCGTCCTCAAAGGGCGAGCGGAGGCCCCTGATCGGTCAGCCAGCGCCCAGGTACTGGACGGCGCCGCTGCCCAGGAACTGGTAACTCCGAATCGGCTTCGAACGCGCAAGGCACGAGCCCCAGACGGGGTTATACGCATAGCACAGGCTCCACTGGGTCTTCACTCGGTAGAGGTTCCAGCCGACGCCATAGTTCGGGTAATTGCTGCAACCCTCGTAGTTGTAGGTCGTGTAGTCGTCGTAGCCGTAGCAGAAGGAGTTGGCGTACCTGACCCATCGTCCGTCGCCGCACCAGTCCACGTCAGTTTTTCCGTACAGGCGCGGCCACGAGAACGTCCCGTACCCGAACCAGTAATGCCAGCAGCCATTGGCCTTCACGGCGGCTGTTCCGCCGATGCTCTCCTCAGGCTCCGTAGGCTTCATCCCCGACGTCGTGGCGTCTTCCAGCCTCGGCGTGGTCATGGTCAGGTTGTCCATGTCCACGTACTTGTCCAGGCCCTTCTCCTTGATCTCGTCCGCGGTGAGCGCCTGGGCAAAGTAGGTATCGCCCGCTTCGTCCGTCCAACTCACGACCGGCGGAGTGGGAGTGGGATCAGGTGTGTCATCCGCCGACGCCGCCCCGACCATGGCCGTCCCGGCTAAGAAGAGAGTCATCGCGAACGTGACCACCCGGCGTGCCAGCTTTTTCGTTTGATACATCTTTTGGCGCCTTTCTTTGTAACGGGTTCTCCGCTGATCTGGATATCAATTTCGACTTTTTGACGGTGGCGCCGGAGAGGGGCAGATATGCTCCCGCTCGGGCTACCTGGTGCTTGTACTGTTGATGATGAGACTGTGAGTGGACCGTCAACAGGGTGGTGACCGGCCATTTGCCGGTCATACAGAGGGGACGACCGGCCGCGCGCTCGCCCAGTACGACGGGATCGGGCAGCGCCACGGTCATCCAGATCGGCTCGCGGCGGTCCCGGGTCGCGTTGACAGCCAGGTCGATCTCGGTGAGCGAAAACCGGTGCGTGATCAACTGCTCGGCGTTCAGATCGGCACCCGCCGCCAGCAGGACCCGCGCCGTCTCCACGGCGTCGGCCTGCGCCACTCGTGAACAGGTCAGATACAGCAGCGGTTCCCAGCCGAAGGGCCGCCGTATGCCTGGGGCGATGCGGGGTCGGCCGCGTGTTATCCCTGCCGCGTCGCCGACCGCTGCCATCGTCCACACCGACGCGTCGGCTGTCTGGGGATGGGCGGCCAGCAGCCGCGCTGCAGTCTCGATGCTCATGGATCCGTGGTAGTTCAGGCAGGCCAGCCGCAGGAACTCGGTGGCCGGGCCGGCCGACGGGCCCACCTCGTGTGGTCGGCCATGTCGTCGTCGATGACCTTCGGCCGTCCGCCGTGGTTGCCCTTGGACGCGGCGATGACCTGGCCTTCGAGGGTCTTCTCGCGGATGTAGTTGCGCTCAATCTGCCCGGCGACGGCGAGCACGGCGAAGAACATGGCGCCCATGCCGTTGGGGTCGTAGATTCCGGTGAGCGGGCCGGTGAGGAGTTCGAGCTGGATGCGATCATTGGAAGGTAGTGATAGAGATTCCGGGTGACAACGACGCTCGAGTTCCCCGTTCTGCTGCGACTGATCGACGAACGGTCGACCGCCTTCCGCGCCGCGGTCGCCTCCGCGCCCAGCCTTGACGTACAGGTGCCGACCTGTCCCGAGTGGACGCTGTTCGATCTGGCGCAGCACATCGGCGAGGGGCGCCGCGACTGGGCCGCCACCGTCGCCGCAGGGCCTGCTCCGGCCAAGTCGGCAGCGGATGGCGCTTCCGTTGCGCCTCGGGAGCGCGAGGCGCTGCTGGCCTGGTTGGCGGAGTCCACAGAGCAACTGGTGGACGCACTGCGGAAGGCCGGCCCGGATCGCGGTTGCTGGACGTGGTGGGAGACGTCGCAGTCGCCGCAGACCTCAGGTGCCGTAGCTCGGCACCAGCTCCAGCAGATGGCGGTGCACACCTACGACGCCCAGATCACCGTGGGTGCCCCGCAGCCGCTGCCGGCCGAGGTGGCACTCGACGGTGTCGACGAGTTCCTGTCCACCTGCGTCGCAACGACGAGTGCCTGGCCACACAAGCCCGCTGTCGTCGACTTCCACGCCTCCGAGGGCCGCTCCTGGCGCCTCTCGCTCTCCGCCGACGGCGCACGGACCGCCCGTCTCCCCGGGCCCGGCACCATATCGGCCACCGCTGCCGACCAGGACCCGGACGCGGCCAACGCCTCCGCCTGGGGCACGGCCGACGAGCTGGTCCTCATTCTGCACGACCGTATCCCGATCGACTCGCTGAAGCTCGACGGCGACCGACGTGTCTTCGACCAGCTCAGCGCCTGGGACCCGGATGAGTAGGACGTGACGATGCGCCCCCTCGTACGCCCCGAGGCATGCCTCCCGGCAACGGCTACAGCCACGCCGTGGTGGCCTCGGGGCCGCTGGGGGCAGACCGCCACGGCTGCGAAGCGGCTGACCACGGGCGGCGGCCCACAAGCTGATCGGCGCGCCTGGTCGGCACCTGACGCCGTCAGTTCTCCGCGTCGTCCTCACTGGGCGTCGATGTAGCGGGGCGTCCAGAGCACGATGGCGTTGGGGACCAGGCCGAGCGCGCCGAGCTGGTCCGGCCACCACGTCTTGATTACGGCAGTAACGGGCCGCGGGCAGCGCGGTAGTTGCTGGTCAGCGTCGTCGGCGTTGGGCGGCGCGGCATGTGTTGTTGGGCGGCTGGGATGCGGGTGGCGTATACCCGGTGCGCTTTGCGCGCGGTCAGTCCGGCGCCCTCGGTCGTGAGGGCGCTGCTTTGCTGTAATGCGGCACGGTGGAGCGCGAACGGGGCGGTGACGCGACCAAGTGGCCCTGGCCGCGGTTGTGGAGTAGGACGCCAAGCCGCCCAGCTAGCTCGGCCGTTGCGCCAGGGTGCAGGACCAGCGGCCGTCGTGCCAGCCGCAGGTCTGCTCGTAGCCGGAGCGGAAGGACCCGAGCCAGGGGATGTCGTCCTCGTAGCGCGTGGGCGGCGGTGTCGGTGCGAAGTTCGCCGCGTCGTCAATGCTGCCGCTCCCGTCGTAGCGTGCGACGGTTGGATAGGGGTAGACCGGCCGGGTTCGTACGACGGTGTCGTCCTGGCGCTTCGTGGCGACGAGCCGGTCGGGTGCGACGCCGTTCTCGACCCAGTCGAGGGTGGGGGTGAGCGCGTCGATCGCGTCCGGCCCCTGACCGTCACCGCAGTGGGCGACGCCCGGCAGCATGTACAGGCGGGCGAACCGCTGCGTGGCGTCCGTCCCGCCCATGCGCTCGGTGAGGGCGTGGTAGTAGGCGATCGTCCCGTACGGCGAGATCGCCTGGTCTGCCCAGCCGTGCCAGAGCAGGAGCTTGCCGCCCGCGGCGCGGAAGGCTGTCAGGTCGGGGTCGCTCGCGTCGTAGACGCCGGCCTGCCGGTAGATATCGCGGAACGTCGCCGAGTCGTAGTGCAGGTCGTGCAGTGTCGCCGACGGCCGGGCGGACGGGTAGGCGAGGTACTTCAGTGCGTTCGTCGCGTTGCCCTCGGCCACGGCCGGGGCGCCGGTGGCGGTCGGGGTGACCCAGCGGGCCCAGTTCGCTTCCGAGCCCACGGGCTCGCCCCCCGGGTACATCCGTCGGCCCCGCTCGTCGCGTGGCCCGTCGTACAGCTTGCGTACGGCATCGATCTGCGCGTCGGTGAGGCAGTCCGCGCTGTCGGTTCCTGTCGCGCAGCGCAGGCTCCGCGGATCGAACGCGCAGGCACGCGGGTCGTCGATCTGGCCGTCGGCCAGGCCGTCCCGTGCGTCGCACTCGCGCATGACGGCGGCGTGCAGCGCGGGAAGCTTGGCAGCGGTCATGATGGGCCGGCCCCGCGCGTCGGTGTTGGCCGTGGCGTGCCAGCCCGCGGACCACACGATGAGCGACGTGAGCAACGACGCCGGGGCGCCGGCGATGATGCCGTCGAAGTCACGCGGGTAGCGCTGCGCCTCGGTCATCCCCTCATGGCCGCCCTGCGAGCAGCCGTCGAAGTAGGAGTAGCGCGGGCCTTGCCCGTAGTAGAGCGCGATGAGCCGCTTGGCGACGAGCGCGACGACGTGGTCGGACCGGTAGCCGAAGTCGACCCGGAGCTGCGGATCGGCACCGAACGTGCCGTCGAAGCCGGAGACGCCGACGTGCCCCCCGTTGCCGGTGGCTATGACGAAGTCGCCGCGGGTCAGCGGCACGCACCCGTCCGTCGCGTCGGCGTAGATGTCGACGCTCCCGCAGAACGCCCCGCACCCGGTCTGCAGATACCGCTGCCGCCACGTCTCGGTGGGGAGGAGGACGTCGAACTGGATCTGCGGCGCCGCGGTTCCCTTGACTTCGCAGGCCGCCCAGCCGACCGGCGAGGTCGTCGCGGTCGCGGACCCGATGACCGCCGGAGCGCCGGGCGTCCCCGACAGGTCCTGCCCGGCGAGGGCCGCGCAGTCGATCCTCGGCAGCACCACGGGAGGGCCGGAGGACGAACCGCGCGCCTCGGCGGGCGCCCCGGCCACGGCCGTACGGGCTGCGGCCTGGCCACCGCCGGCCATCACGAGGACGGCGAGGACGGCGAGCAGAACCGGTAGCGCCCGGACTCCAGCGGTGCGGCTGGCGCGGCCCGGCGTCCGACCCCGTACACAAGCGAGCAGTTCTTGCGTCATCGCCATACCTGATCATGACTGAAGGCGGGGATCGGCGCTACCGGGCGGCTGGGGACACGTTCGGGAGCGGCGGGCCTGGTAGGGACTTCGGACGGCATTCGCGCAGGTGAGCCCGTCGTCCGAGAACGTGTACGTTTCCGGACAGGCTGCGGCGGGACTCGCATCGTCGCAGGTCAGAGACCCTGCGGCCCGCATGCGCAGCTCGACCCCGGGGACGGCGACGGAACGCTGACCGGTGATCATCGCCGGTGTGTCGTGGGCGCGGGCCGGTCATGGCATCACGACGAGTCGCCTGCCTTTGAGGTCGGTTCGCTGCCAAGCGGCCGCGATGTCGCTCAGCGGGACCTTCTCCACGTCGAAGGTGAGCTCGCCGGACCGCGTCCACGTCACGACCTGCTGGTACGCCTGGTCCATGGTCTGCGGGTCGAGGCCCTTGGCCGCGCCGTAGATCTCCACGCCGGAGGTGCGCAGGCTCGACCCGGCGATGGCGACCTCGCTGCCGACCGACTCGCCGATCTGGACCACCCGGGTCGGCTTGCCGAACGCGAACGACCGCGGCACCAGGGCGCGCAGCAGGATCTCGGTGGGCCTGCCCCACAGGTAGTCCATGACGACGTCATAGCCGTCTCCCCTGGCCTCGAGGTACGCCTGCGCCAGCGCCTCGTCGGAGACCGCGGTGTTGATCACCGTGTCGGCCCCGATGGCCTGTACCTCGCGCAACTGGTCGTCGTCGCGGCCGGTGGCCACGATCCGGCCGGCGCCCAGCAGCCGGGCCACCTTGACCGCGAGCCGCCCGGCGACCCCGGTGGCGCCCTGCACCAGCACCGTCTCCCCGGTAACGAACCCCGCGGCCGTCTTCATCGCCATCGCGGTGACGGCCGAGGCCATCACCGCGACCACGGCCGGGTCGATGCCGTCGGGGATCGGCAGGTAGGAGCCCTGGGGCACCACGGCCTTCTCAGCGAGCGCGCCGTAGGGCAGGCGGATGTTGCCGAACCCGACGAGCGTGCCGTCCGGGAGGGCGCCGATGCCGTCGAAGGCGGGGATCAACGGAAGCCGGCCGATGTACTTCTCGCTGGCGTAGTGCGTACCGGCCGCGATCGCCTTGTCGACGTTCTCGACGGCGACCGCCTTGACATCGATGATCACCTCACCGTCGCCGGCGACCGGATCGGGGAAGTCCTCATAGCGCGGGATGCCGCCGACCTCGTGGAGCACCGCTGCCTTCATCCCAGCTCCTGCCCGAACAAGCGAGCGATCCGCGTCTGCCACGCCGCCAGGACACGAGGCGGACGGGCCGACGAGTGGTTGAACCCGTGGTGGTGCGAACGGTGGTGGGTGAGCGAGTGCCGCCTCCCATGGCCGTGGCGGGCTTGGCCCTGGTGTCCGGCCGGCCGCTCGGTGTGCGCGGGAATCCCCGGAATGCGATGGGTCGCCCGGTGCAGCAGGTCGCGGAGCGAGTGCTGGTGTCTCATCGTTGCCTCCTCTGGCACGTGAGCCTCTATCACTGATAGAGGACTCTATCACTGATAGACTCCGGAAGGGAGGTGCCGGAATTGGCTTTGGACAAGCAGCGGATCGTCACCGAGGCCGTCGCGCTACTGGACGCAGAGGGTCTCGACGGCGTGACCACGCGCAAACTGGCCGCCCGGCTCGGCGTACAGTCGCCGACCCTTTACTGGCACATCCCGAACAAGGCGGCGCTGGTCACCGCGATTGCCGAGGCGATCCTTGAGCAGCAGTTCCCCGAGCCGGCGCCGCCCGCGCCGCAGGAGCACTGGCCGGACTGGCTGATCGGCCTGGCCGAGCGGCTGCGCCGCGCGCTGCTGGCCCACCCGGACGGAGCCCGGATCATCGCGGCCTCCCAGCTGTCCCTCAAGATGGCCGCCATCTCCGAACTGGCAATGAGCACACTGGTCGGGCGGGGCATCCCCCTGCGGCAGGCTCGCCTGATCGTGTTGACGGTGTTGCGCTTCACCGTCGGCTACGTCCTGGAGGAACAGGCCGGCCGCCCCGACGCGGACGCCCTGGACGGCTTCGACATGGCCGCGTACGCCACGGCGTACCCCACCGTGATGGCCGGCGTGACAGAGTACTTCCAGGCCGGCCACAGCGTCGATGATCTGTTCCGCGACTGCCTGGAACAGATCATCCATGGTCCTGCGGCGCGGTCCGGGGCCTCACCGACGAAACCCGGACCCTGAACGAACGGCTTCAAGCCGCCCTCTCCAACGCCCGGTTCGCCGAACTCGAAGCTCAGGCGAAGAGCCTCGAACTGGTGATCGTAAGATCTACGCACATATATGTTCGTCGCCGAAGGCCAGACGAGGGGGCAGCCGTGGGGGTCTGCATCTACATCGACGTCGTCAGGGACGGAAAGAAGCTTGGCAGCTACGACCTCGACAATAGCGCGCACTACCTTCGCGTGGGGCTGGAGGCACTGGGGCTCGACGGCGACGAGATCGTTCACGGGGTAGGGGGTCCGGACGGCGTCGACGCCGAGGGGTCGGAGGAAGGATTCGTGGGCCGACTCGCCCCCGAACAGGTCAGAGCCTTCTGGGAGCGCCTTTCGCCCGTCACTGCCGAGCAGTTCATGACGGCCCTACGGACGAGCGAGAACGTCAACGGCGACGACGAGGAGTACTTCACGCTGTACTTCGCCGACCTCAAGGAGACATACAGCGCGGCCGTTCACGCGGACGCGGGTATGACGATGTCCTGGTACTGACGGTCCGCCCCGATCCCCAACACGTCGATCAAGAAAAAGGGATCTCGGATCAGCGCTCGGCCAGCGAAGCCGCGCCAGAGCCTGGCCGGCGGCGGAGCCTGATCGCGCCCCGGCCCCCTCGCTGGGCCAACGAGCGCCGCGGGATCATCCGAGCAGGCGCGAGCGGCGGATTCGGGCGTCCGGGTCCACAGCGTCGGCGATCGCCGCGGCCCGCTTCCGGACATCGGCCGGTAGCGCGTCCGGCACACTGGCCGCGCCCTCGACCCACGAGCCCGGCGTCGAGCCGGCGTCGGCGATCGACCAGATGGATCGCGCCCTAGCGAACCCTGCTTCGATCCGTTCGCGGGAGAACAGGTTGAGCGGCGCGACCGCGTGATAGATGAAGTCGCCCGGCGGGGCCACAACGGCCCCGGTGCGCCTGACCGGCGCGCCCGCCACGTGGCGGATCTCCATCATCACGATCGGGGCGTCGTCTGCCGCGGCTGTCGACAGGAGCGCTTCGGCGATGACAGGGGTCGATGCGTCGAGCCACCGCGCGTCACCGATGGCCGGTGTTGCCGTAGGTGGATCGAGGTGGATTCGAGCAAGTCCCGCCGCGTCGGTGGGGCCCCAGCTGTCGGAGACCGGCTCCGCTGCCGCCCGCATCGCCTCGAGCAGCGGAGTCGCCGCGACGGGCCCGTCAGGATCGGCGATCGCGAGGTGAACTGCGCTCCTCCCGTGCAGCTCCTGCGGGAACGGGGGCAGAGGCGGCACGTGAAGCACCGCGATGCTGGAGGAAACGCCGCTACCGACTGTTGCGATGGTGCTCGACCATGCTGCGAGGAGTTTCGGTAGCGCGTCGGCATGCCACAGCAGTGCTCCGGCGTGCAGGTCCGCCGCTGGGACGAGGTCGAACTCCAGCGTGTGAGCGATCCCGACTCCCCCCGCTCCGCGGAAGGCCCACATCGCCGCTCGATCGACCTCGTCGCCGGCATCGTCGGCAGCGGTACGGGAGCGACCGCCGCCGTCGACATAGTGGACGGCACGAAGCGCTCCACTGGCAAGTCCATCCCGCCGGACAAGCCAGCCGATGCCGCCGCCGAAGGTGTAACCGGACACGGACACACTCGGGGCTGAGCCGGCTAATGCGAGCAAACCGTGCTGTTCGGCAGCGGCGTTCACCGCAGACCAGGTCGCGCCGGCCCCGACCACGGCGACGCGCGACTCGGGGTCGATCGACACGTCGGTGAGCCTCGAGGTGTCGAGGAGGACCACCCCCTTGCCCACCGGCGCGCCGGCTCCGTGGCCGGTCGCCTGCGGCACGATCTCCAGTGGCGTGCCCGACGACCGCGCGAGCGCGGCCACCTCATCGAGCGTGGGCGCGATGTCCTCCGGACGGGAGACGACCGCGACCCGCGCGGGCCGCTGCTTGATGGAGGAGTTGCGGGGCCGGGTGGCGGCGGCGTAACCGTCTGAGTCGGCGTCAACGAGCATGCGCTCATCGTACGGGAATAACGGAGGTTTTCCTCCGCTTTAAGGGTCATCTACTCAGATTGGATGACTCATGACTCAGCTTCAGCAGCCCATCGCCGTGATCGGCGCGACCGGACAGCAGGGCGGCAGCGTGGTGGATGCTCTGCTCGCGCGGAAGCAGGCGGTTCGCGCCCTGGTTCGCGACGCCGAAGCCGCGGGCGCACACGCTCTCCGAGCCCGCGGCGTGGAGGTCGTCGCCGCCGACCAGGAGGACGGCGAATCGCTCCAGCGGGCACTCACCGAGGTCGCGGCACTGTTCTTGATGACGACGTTCGAGGGAGCGGACGGCACGGAGGGCGAGGCGCGCCGCGGTGTGACCGTCGCGGATGCCGCAGCACGCGCGGGCGTGCCGCACGTCGTGTACTCGTCGGTCGGCGGCGCGGAGCGAGCGACAGGGATCCCGCACTTCGAGAGCAAGCACCGGGTCGAACAGCGGCTTGGCGAGGTCGTAGCGACGAAGTTCGTCCGCCCGACGTTCTTCATGGAAAACCTGGCGCCGCAGCTCGCCGACGGCGGGAGTGGGGAGCTGGTGCTTCGCCTGCCGGTCGCGGGTGACGTTCCGCTCCAGATGATCGCTGTTCGCGACATCGGCGCCGCCGCCGCGCGTCTCTTGATCGCCCCTGATGTCATCGATGGTGACGCGGTCGAACTCGCCGGCGATGAGCTCACCATGGCTCAGGTGGCCGACCGGGTCGCATCCGAGCTCGGCCGGCCGACGCGATACGAGGGGCTGCCGATCGATGTGCTCCGTGATGACGAGGACATGCGAGCGATGTTCCAGTGGTTCGCCACCGTCCCCGCCTACCAGGCCGACTTCGACCTCACGCGCCACCTCGTCCCCGACGCGCGCGACTTCGCGGCATGGGTATCCGGCCAGGGTCCCGCGCGCGCCGGGAACTGACGCGTCGAACTAACCGCGATCGGGTGCGATGCCGCGCAGGAACACCGCGCGCAACTCGGCGGCCGCCTCGGCCCAGCCGGGCACGTTCGACATCGGCTGCGCGAGCATCGCCCCGAAACGCACCACAGTCCCCGCATTCACATCCGTGCGGACCGAACCGTCCTGATGGCCGCGCTCGAGGATGGCGCCCATGGTCTGCTGCATGCGCGCGCGCAGCTTCGCGGATTCGGTGCCCTCGGTCATGGGCGCTCCGTGGAGCGGAAGCACCAGTTCGTCGCGATGAGCGAAGGTTTGATGGAGGAACCGGCTGATCGAGTCATGACCGGTATCGCCGGACGTCAGCGCGTCCTCGGCCTCGGCCAGGATCAGACGGTAGGCGCGGACCGCCATCGCCTCAAGCAGCGCCTCCCGGTTCGGGTAGCGACGGTAGAGCGTCCCGATCCCGACCCCCGCCTCGGCGGCGATCTGCTCCAGCGGAACGAACTTACCCTCGGCCAGCCCCGCACGCACAGCTGCGGCGATCAGCCGCTCGGTGTTCTCCGCCGCATCCTTCCGGAGCTTGCGCGGTCGCGTGGAGGTCATGAACAACACATCCTACGTGAGTGTTCGCCCCCTCACCGGATCTGGATGACGTGCTTGCCGCGGACGCCACCGGCTTCCAGGGCCCGGTGGGCATCGGCGAGCCGGTCGAGAGGGTGGACGGTGTCCACGACGGGGACGATGTCGCCGTGCTCCGCGTAACGGGTGATCTGGGCCAGCAGTTCGGTGTCGGGGTTGCCGCTGAAGACGCGGATGCGTCTGCTCCCGTGGAGGGTCGAGGCGAGGATGGAGGCGAGGCCGGCGAGAGGCCGTCGAAGTCAAGGTTTCGGCGAGCAGTGAGATGGCCTGCACCGGGGTGACAAGCCGTCCGGGCCGGCGCCTGCTGGCCTATCTCTTCCAGGCTTTCCAGGTACAGCGCCCTGGCTCTCTCCCGCCTCCCGCGGCGATGGGCCCTGCGCTCGCGTAGCTACGGCCGGCGGACCTCGAGGGCCCCGCGGCTACCTCGGCGACGTCGAGAGGGGAGCCTCCCAGGTGGCGGTGATGTCGCGGGCGACATCACGGAGGAGGTCGATGAGCATGTCTGCCAGTGGTGTGAGGCCGGCGTCGGCTTTGGTCACGGCGTAGAGGTGGCGGTAGGGCCTGGGGTGGGCCAGTTCGCGATGGGTGGTGCCGGGCGCATGGGTCAGGGCCAGGCGCGAGACCAGGGCCACGGCGATGCCGGTGCCGACGAGGGCCTGGGCGACGTCGTAGGACTCGGTCTCGAACCGCACGGTGGGAGTGAAGCCGGCCTCGCGGGCGGCGTCGTGGAACTGTTCGCGGGCGGCATGGCCGGCCAGGATGGAAACCCACGATTCGTCGCGCAGTTGTTCCAGGTGAAGTTCGGTGTCCGCGGGCTGCCCGGTGGCCAGTGGATGGTCATCGGGGAGAACCACGACCATCGGGTCCAGCAGCAGCGAGTGGCCCCGTAGGTGTGGGGGCGGCGTGAGCGGTGCGCCCCAGGACGCGACGATGGCCAGGTCCAGGCGCCCCGCGCTGATCTCGTCCGCTCCGCGTCCGGACACCACGTCCACGACCGAGACGTCGGCGTCCGGATGGCGGTGCCGCAGGGCCGTCAGGGCGGGTGGCAGCAGGTGCAGGGCAGCCGCCTGGAACGTGCCGATCCGCAGACGGAGCGACAGGTGGCCGAGCAGTGCGGCCAGTTGCGCCTCGGCCTTGTCCGATGCCTCCTGCACGGTTCGACCGTGGGAGGCCAGCAGCGCACCGGCCGCGGTGAGCGTTGCTCCGCGAGGACCACGGATGACCAGGGGCACCTGCCAGTCGCGTTCGGCCTTGGCCACCTGCTGGGTGACCGCCGCGGGCGTGAGTTGGAGCGCGTGAGCCGCCGCCGTCAGGGAGCCGTGCCGCTCGATCAACGCGAGAAGCCGCAGCTGTCCCGGATCCACCAGCATTCACTAATCCTAACGCTGCACCCTTCTCTTTTAACTTCTCTTACTGGTACGGGCGAGGAAGACTCGTGGGACACTCATCGGCCGCAATCCCCGGAAGGGGTTCTTTCTCCATGCCCACGCATGTGCCCGTTTTCATCGCCACCACCTTGCTGCTGGCGATGCTGCCAGGCGCGAGTCAAGCCCTGATGATCCGGCAGGTTCTGGAAGGCGGGCAACGCACGGTCCGAGGCACGCTCGCGGGCAACGCCACCGGCTTCCTGCTGTGGTCCACGGCCGCCGCGGCCGGGCTGTCCGCCGTCCTGCTGGCCAGCCCCACCGCGTACGCGGTGCTCCGGATCGCCGGCGGCATCGTGCTGATGATCCTCGGGGTGAACACCCTACGGACCGCGCTCACCACCGTCCCCACTCCCCCGGCCTACGAGGGCGGGCGCCGCACCGGCTTCACGGGCGGATACCTCACCGGCCTGATCACCAATCTCGGCAACCCCAAGGCGGGCGTGTTCGCCGTCTCGGTGCTGCCCCAGTTCGTGACCGCGAATGGCCCGGTGTTCCTGTCAACCGTCGCCCTCGGAGCCCTGTGGGCGCTCGTCAGCGCCTCCTGGTACACCTTGCTCACCTGGGCCGTCAGCCGAGGGCGCGCCCTGGTATCGCGGCCGACCGTCCTGCGGGGACTCAGCGTGACCACCGGCGTCGTCCTGCTGGGGCTGGGCGCCGCGGTGGCAGCGGGTTTCTGAGGGCCGGGCCGGCATTTCCTCCAGCGCCCGACGCGACTTGTGACCTACCGGCCGGCAGGCCGCCATCGGCTCAGGACCGTCCTGTCCCGCGGGCCGGTGGTTTCGCGGCCGGTTGTCGGTGACGATGGGGGTGTGTCCGCGCGGCTGTCCTGGTTGGCTTCGATGCGACGCTCGCGCAGGGTTCCGGCCGCGGTCGCGATCGTCCTGGTGGTGCTGGGCGTCGTCGCGACCGCCGTCTCGCTGGACGCGCCGTCCGACGGCAGCATCGTGCGGCTGGGCTGGTCGACGTGGCGTCTCGACGGCGTCGTGGTGGACGTGCCGGCCGCGCCCTCGGGGCCTGGGCTGCGGACCGGGGACCTGGTGATCGCCGTCGCCGGCAGGAGCCTGGCCGACGGGCTCGGCGCCGTCTCTCGTCCCGGCCTGGGCGCGAGCGTCCCGTACGGCGTGGCCGGCCAGGACGCGGTCGTGGCGGTACGCGTCGATCGGCCCGATCCGTACCCGCTGCTCGTGCAGGGCTGGGGCAATCTCGTGTTCGTCCTGGCGCTGGCGGGGCTGGCGGCCGCGCTGTACCTGCGGCGGCCCGAGGCGCCCGCGACGGCCCCGCTGCTCGTGCTCGCGGCCGGGCTGCTGGGCAGCACGCTCACCGTCGCCGTCGGGCTGCCCGCACTCGCGCTGGCCACCGGCGGCCCTCAGCTCTGGCTGTTCCACATCAACGCGATCGTGTCGTACTCCATCGGCTGGGGAGCGTTCCTGGCCTTCGTGCTCGCGTTCACGGCTCGCCAGCCTCTGTCACCCCGTACCCGCAAGACGATCGCCGTCGCCTACGCCGCGCCCCTGGCCGCGATGGCCGCGTGGAGCGGGGTCGCGGCGCTGCTGGCGCCCGACGCGCTGCGGTGGCTCGGCCTGCTGCACAGCGGTCAGACGGCGGTGGTGGCGCTGGTACTGGTGGCCGGGACGGTCTGGGGCGCGATCAGCTATCGCGGCAACCCGGATCCGCTGATGCGCGGGCGGACGCGCTGGATGCTGGGCGGCGGCGCGGCCGCGGCCGTACTCGGCATCGCGGGCTGGCACCTGCCGGAACTGATCACCGGAACGCAGCCGCTGCCGTGGGGCGCGCTCGGCCTGACGGGATTGCCGTTCGTGGCCGGGATCGGGGTCGCGCTGCGCCGCCACCGCCTGTTCAACGTCGAGAGGCTGGCCAACCGCTCACTGGTGTACGCCACCATGGTCGCGATCCTCGTCGCCGGGTACGCGGCCGTGGTCGCGCTGCTGGTCAGCGTGCTGCGGCTGTCGGGCACCGTGGCCGCCGCGCTCGCCGCGGCCAGTGCGGCGCTCGCGCTGGCGCCGCTGCGCAACGCGGCGCAGAGCACCGTCAACCGGGTGATGTACGGCGACCGCCACGACCCGGAGGGGGCGCTGACCCGCCTCGGGACACGGCTGCAGGCGGTACTGCTGCCCGCCGAGATGCTACCGGCGATCGTGGAGACCGTGGCCCGGTCGTTACGCGTGCCGTACGTGGCGATCGACCTGGTGGACGGCGCGGGCGAGCGCCACCCGGCGGCCCGGCACGGCGTCGCGGCGGGCCAGGTGCACGCCGAGCCGCTGCGCTACCACGGGACGCTCGTCGGGCTCCTGCTGGTCTCGGCGCGCGGCTCGGACGACCCGCTCGATCCCATCGACCTCAGCCTGATCGCCTCGCTGGCGCAGCAGGTGGGAAGCGCGGTGCAGGCGGTACGGCTGCACGACGACCTGACCCGCTCCCGCGCCGAGGTGGTGGCCTCGCGGGAGGACGAACGCCGCCGGCTCCGCCGCGACCTGCACGACGGGCTGGGACCGACGCTGGCCGCGATCGGGCTCAAGGCCGCGCTGGCGGCCCGCGCCGTACCGGGTGACTCGGCGGCGCGTTCCCTGCTCGGCGAGATCTCCGCGGAGGCGAGCGCGTCGCTGAGCGACATCCGGCGCCTGGTCGAGGCGCTGCGCCCGCCCGCGCTGGACGAGCTGGGCATCGTCGGAGCGGTACGCTCCCGAGCGGCGAGCCTGGCGGGAGCGATGCCGATCGAGGTCATCGGCGAGGAAGGCTTGCCGCCGCTGCCCGCCGCGGTCGAGACGGCGGCCTACCGGATCGCCGTCGAGGCGATCACCAACGCGGTCCGGCACAGCGGCGCGACCGGCTGCACCGCCGAGATCGCGCTGGCGGCCGACGGCGTCGAGGTGACGGTACGCGACGACGGCCGCGGGCTCGATCCTGAGCGGGCACCCGGGGTGGGGCTGCGTTCCATGCGCGAGCGGGCCGCCGAGGTCGGCGGGCAATGGTCGATATGCTCCCTGCCCGAGGGCGGCACCTCTGTGCGCGCCTTCCTGCCGGCGGATCTGGGCGAGTCTGGGAGGGCACGATGATCCGGCTGATCCTTGCCGACGACCACCCCGTGTTCGCGTCGGGCCTGCGGGCCCTGCTCGACTCCGAGGAGGACATGACGGTGCTCGCGGTCGCCGCGACCGGCGAGGAAGCGCTGCGCTCGGCGATCGAGCACCGGCCCGACGTCGCGGTGCTCGACGTCAACATGCCCGGCGGCGACGGGCTCACGGTCACCTCCCGGATGCGGGCCGCCGGCCTGCCCACGCGTGCGCTGATCCTGACGATGTACGACGATGACGAGAACGTCCTGGCCGCCCTGCGGGCCGGCGCCCACGGCTACGCGCTCAAGGGCGCCGGCCCCGAGGAGATCACGGCCACGGTCCGCGCGGTCGCCCGCGGCGAGGCGGTCTTCGGCGCCGGCGTGGCGACGCGGCTGCTCGCGCACTTCTCCAAGGCCGTCGTGGCTTCCCCGTTCCCGCAGCTCACCGAGCGGGAACATGAGGTGCTCGGGCTGGTGGCACGGGGCCTGGACAACACGGCGATCGCGCGGCGCCTCGGCGTGAGCGGCAAGACCGTGCGCAACCACGTCTCGAACGTACTGACCAAGTTGCAGCTGGCCGACCGGCCCGCGGCGATCGTACGGGCCCGCGAGGCGGGACTCGGCGGAGCGCCCGAATCCTCATGAAGGCCCCTTTCGCCCGGGAACAACCTCCCGGATCGACTGGGACCCGGGACCCATGACGACGGGACACGGTATCGCCCACCCTGAGGGTGACCGATCGACGAGCCACCTTCAGGAAAGGACGATCCCATGCGCGGGACCCGAAGGACACTGGGCGCCATATCGACCGCTGCGGCCCTGATCGCGGGGCTGACCTTCGCCACCACCGGAACCGCCCACGCGCAGGGCACCACCGCCCTGGCCACCAAGACCTTCTACTTCGGAACGATGCGGGCGGGCGACTGCACGATGTTCTCGGGTGCCCGATGGACCCTGACCTCCACCGGCAAGGCCTCCTTCGACGGCACGGTCACCAGCAGTGATGACGGCGACGCCTGGCTGATGTGGGCGAAGATCAAAGACGAGAACGGCGCCGTGCTCGGCTGGCTGCGACACACCCGCTCCAACCCCACGAACCTGACGAAGTTCGTCATGAACATGCCCAGCCACACCGAGCCGTACCGGTGGCAGATCAAGGACACCGAGGCGGAGTTCGACCCCGGCCTGTTCCCGCTCATCAAGCACATGTCGCTGAGCAAGCACTGCTGAGCCCGCACCGCCGGCCCTGACGACGAACATGAGAGCGCGGGCGCTCGGCGGGCTGGGGCTGCTGGCCTCGGCGATGCTCTGCCTCGCCGGGACCCTGACCGCATGCGCCGAAGTGATGTGGGGGGCCGGCGCATGGGCCGGGGTGGCGGCGACCGCGACGGTGTACCGCGACATCGCGCGGCACGCCGGACGGGGGCGGGCCGCCGTCGCACTGGCCCTGCTCGGGGTGGTCGCCTCGGCCTGGATGGTCGAGGCGACGCTGCGGGTCGCCGGCGGGCGGTGGGTCGCGGCGCAGTCCGTCCCGCGGCTCACCTTGGCCTGTGCCGCCGCCGCCGGCATCGCGCTGCTGGCGTACGGGCTCGCCCGCGCCGGACTGGTCCGGCCGGCGGCTGGAGCGGTCATCGCGTTCGCCGCTCTGCTCGGCCCGCTCACCGGCGATCCGGGAGCCCCCTACCTCCTGGGTGCCGGGCCCCTCGGCGCCGCTCTGCTCGCCGGCGCCATCCGAACACGCGTTTCGGCACGGAGGTCGCGGGACGGCCCGGCCTGATCCATACGATACGAAAGGAAAGATCGTCATGACCAACCCGAACTTCTCATCGTGGCAGAGCCAGAACAACGCCAACCAGAACGCGGCCAGGGCGGCCCAGTGGGCGCGCCAATCCGCTCAGGACTCGGCGCGGCTGGCGCGCCGCTCCGGCCGGTCGAGCTTCGTCGGCAACGTGATCGCGCTGCTGATCGTCATCGCCGTCCTCGTCGTCGCCGCGCCGTTCGTGCTGGAGATCATCGGCCGCGTCTAGCACCGACTCGGGAGTCAACGACGAGCGAGCTTTCCCATGGGTCCCTTTTATTGCCAAAGGTGATCCAAAAGTGAATGAGGTGCATCATGCGATGCTATTCCCGGATCTTGGTGGGACGGCTGGGTCGTGCTCGGGCCAACGGCGTCTATGCCCACGTGAAGTGCAGCAGCGACTGACGTGCCCAGGGGCGGCCGCGCGCCGCCCCACCCACGCTCCCCGAGGTTGGTATGAGCGAGACCGGAATCCCAGGCCCTCGCGGACAGTGGCCGGTCGGCCAACTCCCCGCCTACGAGCGCGACCGCATGTCCTGGCTGTGCCTCACTCGCGGGGGCCGCCCCGCCCCTCTGTCCCGGCTCCCCGGCTGTTTTGTCGGATCGGGCTGCGAGACACCGCGCATGCGTGATCACGTACGGTCGCTGCTCGTCCAAGGAGCACTACGCGAGCAGCGTTTCGACCTCGATCGCGGTCGGTGTTGCGTTCCGTGTGCAGCCCGTGCAGGTGTTGGCGGGTGGCCCTCAGGGCGGTCTTGGTCTCGTCCAGCTCGGCCTCCAGCCGAGCCCCGCGCTCGGTGGCCTGCTGTCGTTGCTCGGTCAGCCAGCGCTGCTCGGCGTGCGCGACCTGGAGCCGGGCGGAGTGCTCGGCGGCGGTCTGTCGAACTGGGTGCGCAGGTTTGTCTCGCGCTGGGAACAGCTGTGGCGTGGTGTGCCATGGAGCGTGCGTATGAACCCGGGCGTCAGGGAGGAGCTGCCGTTCTCTCCCGGGAACTGGGAGAAGAGCTCGCCCTCGCTCCGGGCCTGGGGACGGAGCCGGAACGGCTGTGGCTGATGGATGCGCGGGTAACACGGCCAGGAAAATCACCTTCGCCCCGCAAGCTCCACCTGATCTATCGCCTCCACGTCAGCGCGGAGGTTCGCCGCGCTCTGGCCTCCTGGATCTGACGCGTCCCGCCCAACCGAGAGGCCGTTCTTGAGGCGGCCGAGCTCCCGCAGTACGTCAAGGACCGCCTGCGCCGGCGGCGCCCCAGCGGACGATCTCGCCGTCCACGATCGTCCGTTCTGGGAGGTGCTCCCAAACCGCGAACACGACTGCGGGGAACATCTCGTTGAGCCGGGTGCCGTGCCGCGAGGAGAGCTGTACCCCGCCGTCGCCGTCGCACCTCGCTAGAGCCCTGTAGCCGTCATATCTCGGCTCGTAAAAGGCACCCCCGCGCCGAGCCGACGGGCTCAGGCAGGTAGTCGACGGCGAGTGCCAGCATAGGACCGGCAGTGCGAAGCGTAGCCATGATGCTCCCCCTCGGGTTCAACCGACACGGGGGTGCGATGAGGGAGTTTACCCAGGTCAAAAGCGGTGCGCAGTCAAGACATAGCAAAGGGGCCCCGCGGAACACCGCAACCCGCCGCCTCGCCGGCGTTCCGGCTCATCGGCCACGTCAGCGTGGTGTATGGGCTGGCATTCGGCCCGGACGGCCGCATCCTGGCCAGCCCGTGCGTCGGTATCTGCCTCTGCCGCCATCGCGCGATCGGCCAAAACGCCCGGCCACGCTATCGATGCAACATGCCTTCAAGATCGGTCACACGCCTTACGAGCCTGAAAGGATCATCTCACCTCTGACCCTGCGAGAAGAGGCCAAGAACCCCAGATAGCGATCGATCGAGGTCGGCTGGGATGTGGTGCAGCGGTCGGAATCTGCTCCTGCTTAGTCTGCCGTGAGTCCGCGGTTCTTGACCGCCTGCACGGTTGAGTAGCCACTACTCATGCCGTACCGCCGCAAGGTCCTCATCGTTGGGCGCATGCGTCATCCACCACATTTCAGCCGATTGGTTGTCATCCCGCTGGTCGTGCTCTGTCTCATCGCGCTCAACACGGCGATCGTCTCGGTGGCCAGTGCCGCTACAGACGTCACCATCACGCTGACCATCAACCACGTCCAGCAGCACGAGAACCCGGACGACGACGGCGGGGACGGCGACTACTTCCCCGAGATCCGCATCGGCGACGGACCGGGCGATCCCGTCCTGCGCAAGCCGTACGTACAGGACGACGTCTTCGACCCCAGCACCTTCCCCGACCCCTGGATCTTCACCAGGACGGTCTCCGTGCCCGATGACAAATTCACCGTGCCGGTGCTCATCAGGCTGTGGGACTACGACGACGGCACCAACTTCGGCGACGATCTCATGGACATCAGCCCCGGCAACCAGGACGACGAGCTGAACCTGGACTTCGACCTCGGCACACGCTCCTGGCGCGGCGTCGCCGACGGGATCACACCGAGCCAGGGCCGGATCACCGGTGACGGTGACCCGAACTTCCCCGAGGTCAACGACGGCGTCGCGGCCACGATCGGCATCGACATCAAGGTGGATCCCGCCACCCTCCCCGACACCGACGAGGACGGCATCTACGACGTCATCGAGCGGTTCGGCATCAGGGAGGCGGACGGCACGATGCGCTACGACCTGGCGGCGATGGGCATCAACCCCTGCCGCAAGAGCGTCATCGTGACCATCGACTACATGACCTCGCCCGCCGAGAACCACAAACCCAAATCCGCCGCGATCGCCGAGGCCAAGAACGCGTTCGCGAACGCGCCGGTCGATCCCGTACGGCCCTGCCGGTACGCGGGGGTGCCCACCCCAGTCGGTGTGGACTTCATCTACATCGAGGGCAACCCGATCGCCGAACAGGCCACAATCGGGCTCGACAACGACTTCCGCAGGTTCCGGACAGCCAATCTCAGCCCGCTGCTGCGTCCCTACGCCCACTACGCGATCGCCGCTCACGACCAGCCTAACGCGGCCGGCGTGTCCGGGGTCTGCTGCGACGCCGACAAGGACTTCCTGATCACGCTCGGCTCCTGGCGCACCCTGTGCGTCGCGCCCGGGACGAACGGCGTCATCGACACCAAGCTCGGCGGCGACGACGTGCTGCTCGGCACCAACGAGATCGACGTCGGCACCAATGGCGACTGCGAGAGCAAAGTCGACACGACCCTCGTCCCCCGCCCCGATGACGAGCAGGTCCTGCCTCCGGGCACCGGCCGGGACAACGCCCGGGTCGGCACGGTCCGCGACCAGTCGGGCACGATCATGCACGAACTGGGCCACGCCCTCGGACTCGCCCACGGCGGCAGCATCCGCACCAATCACAAACCCAACTACCTCAGCGTCATGAACTACTCCTTCGACCCGGGCGGCATCCCGATCGCCCCCGGCCGCGACGCCGCCCGCCGCCTCGACTACTCACGCGAGGACCTGCCCGACCTGGACAGGACCGCCCTCAACGAGTCGATGGGCATCCAGGACGGCACCGACCTCACCCGCTGGCTGGACCCGATGCGCAACGAGAGGTTCGGGCCGGGGCGAGGGCCGCTGAACTGGAACGCGAACTTCGACACCGCCGGCCAGCCCATCATCGACCCGGCGACACCGCCCCTGGCCGTGGACATCAACGCCGACGACGACGTCTGCGTGCTAGGCGGCACGAACGGCCTCAACAGCACCGTCAACCCGAACGACGTCCGGATAGGCGACGACATCCTGGCGGGCGGGGACAACACCTGCCAGTCCACGCCCGGCGGCGGCGACAGCGGGCGGGAGACGGTCCTGACCGGGCACGACGACTGGGCCAGCCTGAAGTTCAAGGGCGCGGCCATCACCGGTTCGGGGCCGGAGATCTCGTTCCGGCAGGTGGTCAGCTCGGAGCTGGCGCGGCGCAACTTCTACGAGCCCGACGTCACGGTCGCCAAAACCGTCGACAAGGCGACCGCGCTACCCGGCGACACGCTCACCTACCAGGTGAAGACCAGCAACATCGGCAAGGGCCGCGCCGCCGCGGTAAGCCTCACCGACACCCTGCCCGACGGCACCGCAGTGAACCGGGCGCTGCCGGAACTGGCTGCGCAGGCCTCCCACACTGAGACCTTCACCTACCTGGTGCCCTGCACCACGGCCGACACGACCGACCTCACCAACCGCGCCACCGTCACGGCAAAGAACCTGGCCGAGGAGCCCGAGACCGACACCGCCAACAACAGCGACTCCGCGACCACCCGGATCAAGGCCCCGAAGCTGACATTGACGGCCACCGCCACCCCGACGGCGAACGCGGCCGAGGCGGTGACCACCAAGCTCACCGCCGCCAACACCGGCAGCGCCACCGCCACCGGCGTCACCCTGCAGTACACGCTCCCCGAGGGCGTCTACTACAGCACCGCGCTCGACCAGGGCACCGGGCCGCGCCCGGCGAACGTCAACGGCCGGATCCTGACCTGGAACCTGGGCACGGCGGACGCCGGCGCCGCCAAGAGCGTGGAGTTCACCACCCGCTCCAGCCTGCTCACCGAGGGCGGCACCCGGCTGACCGGCCAGGCCAAGGTCACCTACGGCAACGCCAACGGCTGCGCCTACGACCCGGTCTCGGCCTCCAGCACCTCCACGGTCACCGAGGCGGCACCCAGCCGTAACCCGCAGATCTCCACCATCTGGGCGAGCCTCCCGGCGACGCGCACGGCCGAACTGCTGGCCAGGGTGCAGGCCACCGACACCCGCTTCGACACCTCCCCGGCCGACGGCCGACTGACCCAGCAGGAGGTCAACGACACCTTCCGGCTGCCGCTGCTACAGCCCAGAACCCTCAAGGCCGAACTCCTGGCCACCTACCTCAACCTGGCCGACCGCCGGATCAACGCCGCGACGGCCGTCCACACCGTGACCATCGAGCGGCTGGGCCTGCGGACCGTGGGCGACGCCGCCCGCCACGCACAAGCCACACTGCCGCTGCCACCGCTGAGCAACGTGGTCGCCTTCACCGACACCACGCTGGCGCTTGTCGAGATCAACTCCGGCATCGCCGAACGCTACTGATCCACCGGCATCGCCCGGCCTGCGAGGCCGGGCCATGCCGACTGGCTGGCCGTCCAAGGCCGCAACAGCCTCCAGAGTGCCCTGGCGATCAACGCGGGTGTGGTAGCTGATGGTACTCGCCTGGTGGCAAGTACCGTGACCCAACAGCGGCGCCTTGGCGCCCGTCTCGAGACTCAGTCGGTGCGGAACTGGTCGGCCGGGTAGACCCCGAGGATCTTCACGTCCGTGGTGAAGAACGCCAACTCCTCCAGCGCGTTCTTCAGGCCAGGATCCTCGGGGTGCCCGTCGACCTCGGCGAGGAACTGGGTGGCCGCGAAGTGGCCGCCGACCATGTAGCTCTCCAGCTTGGTCATGTTGATGCCGTTGGTCGCAAACCCGCCGAGCGCCTTGTAGAGCGCGGCCGGCAGGTTGCGGACGTTGAAGACGAACGAGGTGACCACCGGGCCCTCGCCGCGCGGTGCCTGCACGAAGTCGGGGCTGAGCACCACGAACCGGGTGGTGTTGTGCTCCTCGTCCTCGACGTCGCGGGCGAGGATGTGCAGGCCGTAGATCTCCGCCGCGAGCGGCGGCGCGATCGCCGCCTGGGTCGGGTCGTCCGCCTCGGCCACCTCGCGCGCGGCGCCGGCGGTGTCACCGGCGATCATCGGCACCAGGTCGTGCTCGCGGATGATCCGGCGGCACTGGCCGAGGGCATGCACGTGACTGTGCACGGCCTTGATCGTGTCCAGGGTCGCACCCGGCGGCGCCATCAGGTGGAACTGGATGCGCAGGAAATGCTCGCCGATGATGTGCAGGCCCGAGGTCGGCAGGAAGTGGTGGATGTCGGCGACCCGGCCGGCGATCGAGTTGTCGATCGGGATCATCGCCAGCTCGGCCTCGCCGTTCTCCACCACCGCGAACACATCCTCGAAGGACGCGCACGGCACCGTATGCCAGTCGGGGTAGTGCTGCTTGCACACCAAGTGGGAGTTCGAGCCGGGCTCCCCCTGGTAGGCGATACGTCGTGCGGTCACCCCAGCAGTGTCCCATGCAGCCGGGCGCGGCTGCATGGCCTCCCCGGGGGTCGATACCGGTGGAACAGTCGTTGGCGACTTCCGCGACCTGTGATGTAGCGGCTTACCGCCAATGGCTGTTCCGCCGCACGAGCGGCGATGACCGCGGCATCCCCGCCTCCGTCACCGTCACGTTCACCGCGACGGCCGAGCTGGAAGTGGTGCAGACTGCTGCTCTGACCAGCGAACAGCAGCACCAGCTCATCGTCTGGTATGTCCGTGCGGTCGCGTTCCTCTTCGTGATGCAGTTCGCCTTTGAACAGTGGGACACCACCGGAGAATGACGCCCCGGACCGGCTTCGCGATCGTCCAAGCGCAGGCCGAGAAGGCTGCGGCTTCATCGGATGAGCTCATCGCACTTCACGCGCAGGTGCTTGCGCACCGTGAACAGGTCCGCACGCTGAACCTGCCGACCCCGCGCCTGGCAGGCACTCGATCCGAGAGTTGGTGATCGGAGTTGAAGGTCCGCGAAGCCCTCAAACGAGGCTGGGCGCACCTGCGCCGGAGTGTGCATCTCCGGCCGCCTCGGCCGTAGCCGGCGCCCCAGGCATGCCGAGGCCGGCCCGCTGCTCATGACCATTCACGCCGGGGTGCGCGAGCTGTAAGTGGACCTCCGCTACTACATGAGCGGGCGCATGCCCGAGGGCCGCGGTGGCTCCAGCGGCAACACCACCGCGGCGCTCGGCTACGTCGTACGCCTGGTGCATGGCGTCGACGAGGAGATGGCCCGGGACGCCCGCCACCGCATCGACCGGTGGATCGAGGCGGTCCGTCAGGTGCGCGACATCGGCGAGTCCAAGGAGCGCAGGCCGACGCGGAGATCGACCGGATCATCTGGGTGGCCGCGATGATCGGCTGGGAGTGGGCAGGTGAGCCTGATGCCACGGACGACCAGCGGGATCTGCCATCGCCCGGTCCACTGCGTCGAACCGAGCTGGGTGGGAGCCGTGCTGTGGATGGAAGAACTCAAGCAACGCTGTCGTCGGGATGGGACAACGGAGACGGGTGGTCGCGTCCTGCATCCTGATCCGGTCGCGGTTGAGGCTGGTGTGCTCGCCTCCGGGCGGCTCCTGGGCCTCCAGCTGATCGAGAAGGTCTTCGAGCGCCTGCACCCGGCGTTCAGCCCGATACGTTCGTTCGCGGGCCAGTTTCAGCTGTCGCGTCAGCTGCGCGATCTCTTCTTGGTGGCGGGCACGGTCCTGTTGGATAGCGCGACACGGTGCCCTTGTCGATCGGATGAAGCTTGGCGAACAGGCTGAGCGACATTCCCAAGAGAACAACCTGCCCCCCGTCGTCGCGCGCCATCATGGACCACCTCGACACCGAGACTCTGCGATGCCTGCTGCGGGTGACCACCCGGGTCCGCGAGGTCGCCGACCAGCTCTACCCGTGACCCTCCGTAAGCCTTCTGGGTCTAAATGAGGGTATTTATTCGATTATGTGTTTGGGTTTTTGCTCCGCCCGGACGCCTTTACAAAGTAGATTTTTGGAGATGCGAGACAAGACCGGCGGCAGGCCACCGTGAAGACCTGGGCGGCGGCGCGCTCCGGGCCCAGCCAGGAGGCAGTGCCTGGCGGATCGACATGATGGCGAGCGAGGCGTTGACCAGGACACCGTCCAGATCCGGCCCGTACGGGTGTTCCCGCCACAGGTACGCGAACGGCTTGAACACGGCGCCCTCCCCCGCCCTATTGACGGCCAGCGCGTCCGGCAGACCGACGCGGCGGCGCCGGCCAAACTACTGCCGTTTCGGCATGTGACCCCCTGCGCAATCCAGGAAACCCTGACTCCGCCCGCACCGAACAAACCACCCCGCCTGGCACGACCAATACGCCCTCCGATGCAGCATCGAGGCCACCATCCACCAAGCCGTCACCGGCACCGGCCTGCGCCGCACCCGCTACCGCGGCATCAAGAAGTCCACCTCGAACACATCGTCTCCGCCATCGCTGTCAACCTCATCCGACTGGACGACTGGCGAAACGACCGCCCTCCGCGGAAACACGCCAGCCACCTGGCCCCATTCGAATGAGGACCCCGCTCCAGGCCGATGCCGAACTGTTCGCCCCAGCGCTATAGGACCGAACCTGCTCCCGCTGATCGTCTGTATGACGGCGCCTACGTGACAGCCGGCCGTCGAAGAGGACCGCGCAGGACCCAACGGTCAGCAGCCCTCCGACGAGGAAGGTGCCCCGTCCCTCGGCGAGCGGCAGGACCAGTGCCCCAAGCGCGGCACCCGCTGCGATGCCGGCGTTGTAGGCGCCGGAGTTCGCCGCAAAGGCGATGTCTGTTAGTTACTCAGGGGCTGGTGGCGCGGACCCGAGCGGGGGCGCGGGAGGGGATTCCGGCTCGTTCCTCTCGGTCCGAGAGCGGCGGTCCGATCGCCCGCGTACGAGCATCACGGCGAGCGCCGCGCACCCCATGACCGCGATGGGCAACCATAGCGTCGCCCGCATGGCACCCACGAAGCCCTGCTGGAAGACGAGCGTGAAGAAGGTGTCCAGTTGGGCCCGTACCTGATCCGGGATCCCGGCAGGCAGGTGGGGGGCGATCTGTCCGCCGGCGATGTCCTGGCTGCCTGAGGCCACGTGGCTCAGTGTGTCGACAACCTGCGCCCTGTACTGCGCGGGCAGTTGACCGGCGTCGGCCGCGGCGGCGCTCTTGAGGTGGGTGGAGATCTGGGCCTGCAGCACCGCGCCCACGGCCGCCGACCCGATCACCCCGCCGAGCTGCCGGGTCGTATTGATCATGCCGGAGGCGGCGCCGGCCATTCGCGGCTCGACGTTGCGCATCGCGACAGCCTGCATCGGAGCGAACGTCATGCCCAGCCCGAAGCCGGCCACGATCAGCCCAGGCAGCAGATCGAGCCGGCTGGTATCCACATGAGAGGACGCGATCAGCACGCCCATGCCACCGGAGAACAGCGACAAACCGACGAACAAGATCCACTTGCCTCCGACCCGGTCTGCGGCACGCCCGGCCAGCGGCGCCACCACCATGGAGATCAGCGCCATCGGCGACAAGGTCAGGGCCGCCTGCAACGCGGACAGTTCCAGTACCGACTGCAGGAAGATGGTCAACGGCAGGAACAAGCCGAGCATGCCGAACGCGATCGACGCGGCCACGACGTTCATCACGGAGAAGTTCCGGTCCTGGAAGATCTGGAAAGGGACCAGCGGCTCCCGGCGCTGCTGCGCCCGTTGATGCACGAAGAAGAGACCGAGCATCACGACGCCGGAGATGAGGATCTCCACGATCGTGATCGGACCCCAGACCTTCCCCCAGGCATGGGATTGCCCCTCGATGAGACCGAACGTGATCAGAAAGAGCGCGACGGTGACCAACGCGGTGCCGGCCCAGTCCAGCCGGTGCCGGCGGTTCAGCCGCAGGTTCGGCATCACGATCCCGGCCAGCACCAGGGCGATCACGCCGACGGGCAGGTTCACGAAGAAGATCCAGCGCCATCCGAAGTCGGTGACCAGCCAGCCGCCCAGCAGCGGCCCGGCCAGCGTGGCCACACCGGCGACCGCGCCCCAGACGCCGAACGCCGCACCACGTTTCTCCGAGGGGAAGATCATCGTCAGGACGGAGAGAGTCTGCGGGGTGAGCAGTGCGCCGCCCAGCCCCTGGATCACCCGGAAGACGATGAGCTGTGCCGGGCTCTGGGCGAACCCGCATGCGGCCGACGCCCCGGTGAAGACCACGAGACCGATCATGAACAGCTGCTTGGGGCCGTACAGATCGCCCAGACGCCCGGCGGTGATCAGCAGGACCGCGTAGATCAGGATGTACGCGTTGATGACCCACAGGATGTCCGACAGGGACGCCTTGAGGTGATCACCCATCTGCGGGATCGCGATGTTCACGATCGTCGTGTCCAGAAGGATCATGAAAAAGCCGAGGCAGAGAACGAAGAGGACAAGCCAAGGGCTGTGCCTGCGCTCCGCCGCGGTGGCTGTGGGGAGTGTCATGTCGCGACTTCCTCGTCTTGGTACCACGACAGGTCTCCGGGTCGGATGCCCTCAGCAAATGTCCCACATCCGGATGAAGGCGCGCGGCGCCAAGAACGGCCCCTATTCCGGCTTGGGCTCTTGGTCGGCGAGGAACTGCTCCGGCACGGAACCGCGACAGTGTCCAGATTCACCGTGTCCGGCCGGCCGCGCGGGAGACTGGCGCCCGCGCGGCCGGAGTGCGGACCCGTCACCCGATGGCGTACGCCCGGGTGATGGTCTGCGTCACGCGGTCACCCGCCGCGTCCGTGACCTTGGCGCGCAGTGAGACGAACCCTGGTGCGGCCGGGTTCGCGATCCGGGCCGTCCATCCTGAGCCGGCGTGGGCCAGCCGGACCGGCCGCCAGTTCGCCCCGTCGTCGAAGGACGCCTCAAGCGTGATCGACGTGGCGCGCGGCGCGGAGGCTCCGGGGTTGCGCTGGAGGCTCACCGGGACGACGGTCGTGGACCCGGGCTTGGCGCGGTTGTGGTCGTCCAAACCCTCGGGGGCGTAGCGGACGGCGGTCAGGAACAGCGGCCGGGGTTCGGCCGTCCGCTGCGACCGGAACGTCCAGGCCGACTCGACCTTCGTGGACAGCGCCGACGGCCGCCGGGCCGACGCGGTCAGCGTGTAGGCCGCCGGCTCGGCGGGCAGGCGGACGTCCAGCCGGCAACTTTCCGTGTATCCGGGTTCGCAGGTCGCCAGATCGGTCTCGGCCAGTTTCTCCTCGCCGCGGGCCAGGGCGATGCTGCCGGTGATGTCGTAGTCGCCGCCCATCAGCCCGGCCCGCCCGTCGGCGAGGATGCCGTCGACGTTGAAGTTCAGCCAGTCGCCGTCGCGGCTGCCCGCGGACGTGCCGAAGGCGGGGCCGGTCACGGCGGCGTTCCACAGCTCGGTGACGGGCCGCCGGCCGAGCACCTGGCTCACGCCGGACACCCAGTGGGTGCCCGTGGTGATGCCGGTTTCCCAGGCGAAGCCGGGAGTGCGGTAGTGCGTCATGGTGGCCGGCAGATTCAGGCTCGGGCTCTCGGACAGCCAGGCGCCCCCTGCCCAGGACCCGCCGGGGAGTAGCGGCCCCACGATCACGTCGGCCGTGCCGGGCACGCCGGGCGCCCGGTACGTCGCGCTCACCTTCACCAGGTCACGCGTGCGCGCCGTGTACGACAGGTCGTCCGGAATTCCGCCGGTGCGGTAGTCGACCAGGTCGTAGCGGTACGGGCTCGGCGCGGCGTCCTTCTTGTGCCAGGTGCTCCCGGCCAGGTACTTCAGGCCGGGCTGGCGCACCGGCAGAGCGTAGACGTCGTCACCGAAGCTGGCCCAGCCTTGGCTGAACCAGCCGTTGGCCAGGGTGATCTGCTCACTGCCGTCCTGGACGGCGGTCGGCTCGTCCACCGTGAACGTGATCTCCTTACCCTGGCGCGCGTCCACCGTCACTTCCTGGTCCGCGCCGTCGATGGTCACGGGCCGATGCGCGGTCGTGGATTGGTCCGAGTTGTAGACGTTGACGTAGAGGTTCCACTCGCCCTTGGGCACCCGTACTCTTGCGACGCCTTGGTCGTCGAACGAGAGCGTCTTCTGGGTATCGGTCTCGAGCTGATAGAGATAACCCATGGCGGCGCGGGGTGTCTGGCCGTTCCTCTCAATGGTCTTGACGGTCAGGGTGTGGGTCTCGGGCTCCACGAACGCGCCCGCGAGCGTGCGCACGACGGTGGCGCCCGACCTGGCGGTGACGACGCCGGGATAGTCCCCGGGCGCCTTGCCCTCCGCGCGGATCGTCAGCTCGACCGACGCCTCGCCCTTGGCGGGCACCTCCAGCCGCTTGGACCCCAGCTCCAGTCCCTCGCCGTCCGCGGCGAGGTCCAGGGTGAGCGGGGTGTCGCCGGAGTTGGCGTACGTGAGCGTCTTGGTCGCCACGCGCTCGCCAGTGCCGTTCCAGGGGAAGGAGGCCCAGACGTTGCCGGTCGTCGCGGCCACCTGCTGGGAGACCGCGCGGGCCACGTCCACGCGTCCGGCGCCCTCCTCGTAGATTTTGGCGCTCCCGTTGGGGGCGGCGCTGCCGATGAGGGCCGCCTTGAGCCGCTGTCCGCTCCAGTCGGGATGGCGCTGGGCAAGGATCGCGGCGGCTCCCGCCACGTGGGGCGAGGCCATCGAGGTGCCGCTCCTGGCGACGTACGGGGCGTCGGCACCGCCATTGGCGTTGGCCGCCTTGATGGCGACGCCGGGGGCGGTGAGGTCCGGCTTGATGGCATGGTCGTTGAGCCGGGGGCCCTTGCTGGAGAAGTCGGCCACCTTGTCGTCCCGGCCGACGGCACCGACCGTGAGGGCCGCGTCGGCGCTGCCGGGGCTCAAGACCGTACCGGGCTTGGCGTCGTTGCCCGCGGCCACGACGAAGAGCGCGCCGGTACGCTCCGACAGCGTGTTGACCGCCTGCTCGACCGGGTCCACGTCGATCGTGTCCGGGCCGCCGATGCTCATGTTGATGACCTTGGCCTTGACCTCGGCCGCGGCCCACTCCATGCCGGCGACGATGTCGGACTCCTGCATCACGATGTCGCCGATCTTGCCGATGGCGAGTTTCGCGCCGGGCGCCACGCCGCGCTGTTTCTCTCCCGCTCCCGCGAGGATCGACGCGACGTGCGTGCCGTGCCCGTTCCTGTCGCGGATGTCGTCGCGACCGGTGAAGTCGCGTGCCTGCGTGACGACGTTCTTCAGGTCGGGATGTGTGGGGTCGTAGCCGTTGTCGAGCACGGCGACCGTGACACCCTCGCCGGTGAAGCCCTGCTTCCACGCCTCGGTGGCGCCGATCTGCTTGACGCTCTGGTCGAGAGTGAAGGAGCGGTGGCCGTCCAGCCAGATCTTCGTCCGGCCGGCGGTCAGAGTCTGGACGCCGTCCGTTATGCCCTTCCACGTCTCGGCGGCGCTCTTCTTGGGCACCTCAGCGGCAGACATGCCGAGGAAGGACAGCCGCCGGTCCTGGCGCGCGCTCCGGAGCGCGGGCGCCTCCCCCTTGGCCGACTGCGTGATCAGTGGGATGTCGCTCCGCTTCGCGTCACCGTACCCCCAGGCCAGGAGCTGCGTGACGTCGAACAGCCGCTCGTCCACAACGCCCTTGGCCACCAGCGGATGGGCGTCGGACGGGTAGACGTACAGATGGCCGTCGCGGTACTGGCTGCTGTAGTGCACCTGTCTGCCCGCTCCCGGCTCCACCCGATGCCCGGCGGCGGTGACGATGACGCGGTCGCCGGTGATCAGCGTCACCGTGCCGGTCGGCCGGTTCGTCGTGCCTTCTTGCCTCGCGACCCACGGGGTCGGGGCCGGCGTCGCGGCGGCGGGTGCCGGGGCGGTCGTGACGCCGGCCGTCACTGCCAGGATGGCGGCCAGCAGGCCCTTGCCTAACCTCATGCGTTTCCTCTCCATCGGCTGCATGACCGATCGCCGCCGACGACGCTCAGGTACGTTCAGCGGCAACGCATGAGCAAATGTCCGGATACGGCAGGGTGTTACGGGGTCTCCGGTGAAAACCTTTCGGGAAAATAGGCCTTCTTGTGAAACAGAGCCGCTAAGCCGGACATCTGCTGAGATGTGTCCAAACAACGGAGAGAAGGCGACACCGGCCCCCCGGCGCCGGAGCAACGCTTCGAGCAGCTCTACCTGGCGCACTATCCCGCCATCGCCGCCTATGTGGCGCGACGTACCGAGTCCACGGACGACATCGCCGACGTGATCGCCGAGACGTTCACGACCGCCTGGCGCCGGCTGGACGACATTCCCGCGGGGGACGAGGCCCGGCTGTGGCTGTACGCCGTCGCCCGGCGGGTCCTCGCCAACCACTTCCGCGCCGAGGAGCGCCGATCGGCGCTGGCCGCGCGGCTGCGCGCGGAACTGTCCACCTGGTCCAGGCCGGTGGCCGAGCAGTACGGAGAGGCCACCCACCAGGCGTTCAGACGCCTGTCGCCCGACGACCGGGAACTGCTCGCCCTGGTCGGCTGGGAAGGGCTGAGCAGCGCCGAGATCGCCAAGGTGCTCGGCTGCTCGCGCGGAGCGGCGCGGCTGCGCCTGCACCGCGCCCGCCAGCGGCTGGCCAAGGAACTGGCGGCCGCCGACCTCGACCTGACCACCTACGGCCTGCGCGCCGTCGCACTCGCGGAGGGAAAATCATGAAGAACAGCGTGGACCGCGTGGTCGCCCACCTGTCCCCCGGCGCCGGGCCCGGCATGACCGAGGCGGCCCACGAGCTCATGCGCGACATCATGGCCGCCGAGCCCACAACAGCCAGGGCCGTCGCACCGGCAGGGCGGCGCGCGCACCGGCCGCTGATCCTGCGCGCCGCGGTGCCGGGCGTGGCCCTGCTGACCGCCGCGTTCCTCGCTCTGAGCTGGCTCTTGCCCACCGGGCTCGGCCTCGGACCCGGGACGGCGGCGGCGCTCGACATCAGGAAGGAGGACGGGTACTACGTCATCGAGATCAAGGACCTGTACGCCGACGCCGGCACGTACCAGGCGCAGCTCCGTGACGCAGGGCTGAACGTGACCCTCAGGCTCATCCCCTCGACGCCGTCGTGGGTGGGCTCCATCTTCCCCACCTCGCCCACCGAGCACCGGTACCTCGACGAGATCAAGACCATCGACCAGCCGGGGACCTGCGACAAGATGGGCGGCTGCCCCATCGGGGTGAAGATCCCGGAGAATTTCCAGGGACCCGCCGACATCACGCTCGGGCGCGAGGCCCGGCCCGGCGAGCTGTTCGAGAACAGCACCACGATCGACGGCCTGGGCGAGCCGCTGCACTGCCAGCCCTACATCGGCCGGACCGTGGCCGAGGTGCGCGGCATGCTGCAGGAGCGCGGCGTGACCATCCAGAGCTTCGAGGACATGGATCCCCTAACCGGCGGAACGAAGCAGTCGGTGCCGGACTCGTGGCTGGTGGAGAACGGCTCCATGACGGAGCCGGGCAAGGCGACCCTGAACGTGTACGAGGGGTCCGAGCCGCAGGAGCCAGGAGGCCGCCGCGGCGAGAACTGCCCGACCTCCTAGGCCCGCGAGCGCGCACAGCAACACCACCTTGATCGCGAGCTGAACTCGACATCTCTCCCCGTGACTCTCCGTAAGCCGGTTAGCTCTAAATGAGGGTATTTATTCGATTATGTGTTTGGGTTTTTGTTCCACCCGAGCGCCTTTACAAAGTAGATTTTTTCCTCCCCGCCTCATCGTCATCGTCCGGCACAGCGGCCTGATAGGCCTTGAGCGGATGTGGCACGAAGGGCTTGAGTTCGCGGGGCGGGACTCGGCCGGCCCGAGCCCGCTTCTCCTCCGTCGAAGGGCCGAGATTCAGAGGGAGGGACATGCTGTCCGTGGTGAAGTCGTACCAGAGCCCTGGCACCGTGGAGGACGTACCTCCTGAGCCCTCATCGCGCCACAAGCTGTAGACGAGCCGCTGGTTGTCGTCGGTGATGAACGCCGTGCTCGGCCAGGTGTCCGGTGAGCCGCCCGCGATGTGGGTGGTGGTCGTGTCGTAGTACACGCGAAGGCTCGTCCGGTTGGGCGAGCCGCTGGCGAAGGCGATCCAGCGGTAGGCGAGCGCCCGGCCGTCCTTACTGAGGAAGATCGGTTCGGCCCGCCCGGCGCTGGTGTCGCTGACCCGGCAGTCGGCGGCGGTCGGGGGCGGGTTGCTCAGCGCCTTGATCACGAAACACGACGTGAGGCGGTCCGGCGAGGTGTAGGACAGGACGACGACCTGCCCATCGCCCGAGATGAGCGGGGCGGCGACGTCGGCGCCGGGGAAGATCTCGGTGGTGGTGCCGCTGGGCGCGTTGTCGAGCCAGCTGTGCCGCTTGCCGGCCGAGTCGGCCGTGGACCACACCACCCGGTTGCCGTCGCCGGACAGCATCCCCCTGCCCGGCGGCGTCAGAGCGCACTCCGGGCCGCTCAGCCCGGTGCAGTTGGTCAGCTTCTGTGCCGCGGCGCCCTTGACCTGGCGGTAGAGGTTGGCGGCCTGGCCGGATGCGGACTTCCAGTAGAGGACCACCTGTCCGTTGTCGCTGACGCCGTAGATCTGAGCGTTGTCCTCGGTCGTCCATGAGGTCCCGGCCGTGATGTCGTGGACCACCCCTCTGAAGACGCCGGGCCGGGCGTAGCTGGACCCTGTGTAGGCGACCACATTGCCATCTCTGCTGATCAGCGGCTCGGTGTACATGTTGTAGCTGGGATTGCCGTCCGGCTCGATCGACGCCACCACCGAACCGCCACCGGTGCCGTCGACCTGCTTCCTCACCACGTAGGGGTACCTGCTCGCCGGGTGGCGGTACGGCGAGTCCTGCGGCATCAGGTTGCCGCGTCCCTGGGTCTCGAAGACGATGTACTTCCCGTCTCCCGAGATGGAGCCGCCGCCCATGCCGCCGGCGGTGCCTGTCGAGTCGGGCCGCCCCGGATACTCGGTGCTGCTGGCGAGGTCCGCGCCCAGTGTGCTGGGCGGGCCGGGGAAGACGATGTCCAGCGGCTTCAGGACGGTGGTGCCGGACGGCTCGCCCGTGCCGTTGTTGTTCTGCGCGATCACCGACACGGTGTAGCTCACGCCGGGCTTGAGCCCCTGGATGAGCTGGTGCGTGGCGTCGCCGTCGTAGGCGTACACCGATTTGATGCCGCTGCCGTCGTCGGCGGTGGCGGTGACGACGTACCCGCTGATGGGGCTTGCCCCGTGGTCGGCCGGCGGCGTCCAGCTCACCGAGGCGCCGCGCAGGGTGGGCTTGGTGTAGGCGTCGAGCTGGGGCGGGCCGGGGGTGCCGTACTGGGTGCCGACGATCACTCCGCCACGGCCCTCCAGCTGGGGATGCCCGCCGGTGGCCGGGCTGACCACGGCGACCTCGGCGATCCCTTCCTGCGGCGACATGTACAGCCCGCCCGGGGTCACGGTTCCGGGGCCGCTCACCATGCTCCACTGGGTCTCGACGTCGTCGGGGTATCCGGACACGGCGACCTTGAACTGATGGTTCTGCCCCGGGCCGACGGTGCCGAGCGATGGGGTGACCTTGATGCCCTGGAACGGGCCGGCGGCGTGGGCGATGGTGTAGGAGGCGCTGACGATGTTGTCCTTGCGCCAGAGCGAGTAGTCCTTGCTGATGGCGCCGAGGTCGATCGCGGCGCCCAGCCGGGCGAGGCCGCGAAGTTCCCACCACGGGTTCTGCGTGGTGTCGGCCTTCAGTTGTACGCCCGGCAGGTCGACCACCAGGGCCGGGCCGACCACGCCGTACACGAGGAGCTGGATGTCGGTGGAGACCGTGGCGGTGAGACTGGAGTCGCCGAAGAGGCCCACCCCGCCGTCGAGGTAGAAGCCGGGCCCGTCGTCGACCGGGGTGCAGGTCGTGCCGCCCTTGACGACGTGGCAGCGGGTGCCGAGCGTCTTGTCCCAGTGCACCGAGAAGGTCGCCCCGACCGAGGCCCCGCCCTCGATGCCCAGCGCTACCGAGAAGCGCAGGCAAACCACGACGGGGACCCGGCCCAGGTTGAAGGTGAAGCAGGGCCCGTTGACGTGCCCGATGTGCACCCGCTTCTCGAACTCCTGGCTGAGGTTCTGCTTCACGCGCAGCTCGGAGCTGACGCTCGTGGAGTTGGTGATGTCGACGCCGCGGGCGCTGGAGTCGGTTCCGGCGCTCATCTTGGTCCGCTGCTGGAGGGTGACCTGGCCCTCGACCTTCGTGACCATCCGGCCCTTCTCCTGGAAGCTGTGCTCCACCTCGATGACGAGGGCGCCGTCACGCAGGACCACTCCCCCGCCGCCGAGCGCCGAGACCCCCTGCTTCACCGGCCGCACCAGGCGCGCCCCCGGCAGAGACGGCACGAACGTCACCTGGTCACCGCTGTCGACCTGGCCGTCCACCGCGAAGTTGGCGTCGGTGAAGGCCTCGGCCAGTGTCGCGGGGACGGTTTGGACGATGAACAGCCCGTTCTGCCTGATGGTCTGGACCACCTTGCCGAAGAAGCCTTCGGGCGTGAGCGTGCTCTGCCCGATGACGAGCAGGGTGCCCGCGGTGAGCCCGGTGACCTCCGCCGGAGGATTGTCGAACTCCAGCGCCTGGCCCTCGTGCACGGTGCGCAGGGTGGCCGCCGCCTCCGGGGAGAGCACCACCGGAGCGCTCTTCACCGTGAGCTTGGGCGTGATCGCCTGGGTGGGCGCGCCGGCCACGCCGGTGCCCGAGGCGTTGGCGGCGCGGGCGGTGAAGGTGTAGGCGGTGGCGGGATCCAGCCCGGACAGCGTGGCGGTGGTGCCGGTGACCGTGGCGGTCTTGCCGCCCGGACTGGCCGTCACCGTGTAGGAGGTCACCGGGCTGGTGCCGGTGACGGCCGGCGGGTCCCAGGTCAGCTGCACGCTGCCGGAGGCGGGCAGCCCCGCGCGCAGGTGGTCGGGCGGGCCCGGCGGCAGGCTCGCCGACGGTGTGACGGGCTTGGCGGTGGAGGGGGCGCTCGCTCCGGCCGCGTTCCTGGCCACCACCGACACGGTGTACGCGGTGCCGTCGGCCAGGCCGGTCACCGAGGTCACCGTGGTGTCGGGCGCGGTGTCGACGGACCGGCCGCCGGGCTGCACCGTCACGGTGTACCCGGTGATCGCCGAGCCGCCGTCGACGGCGGGCGCCCACTGCACGTCCACCCGCTGGTCGAGCGGGGTGACCAGCAGTCCGGGCGGGGACATCGGGACGTCGGCGGGCTGTGGGCGCACCGGGTTGGACGGCGCGGAGGCCTCGCCCGGGCCGGCGGCGTTGACCGCGCTCACGGTGAAGGTGTAATCGGTGCCGTTCGTCAGGCCGCCGACGGTGGCCTGTGTCGCCGTGCCGGGCGCGTTCACGATGGCCCCGCTGGGCGAGGTCGTGACGACGTAGCCGGAAAGGCCGTCCGTGCCGGTGTCCGGCGGCGACCACTCGACGCGCACCTCGCCGTCGCGGCCGTACACCGAGGTGATGAACGGCCTGCCGGGCTTGCGCGGCCCGCCCGGGGTGACCGGATCGGACGGCGCGGACCGTCCGGAGGTGCCGACCGCGTTGGCCGCCGTGACGGTCAAGGTGTAGCCGGTGCCGTCGGTGAGACCGGTGAGCGTCGCCTCCAGCGTGCCGGCGGGCACGCTCGCGGTCTTGCCACCAGGGGTGGAGGTCACCGTGTACCCGGTGATCGGCGCGCCGCCGTCCGACGGCCCGCGCCACTTCACGGTGGCCCTCCCCTGGCCCGCCGTCGCCGTGACCCCGCTCGGCGGGGCGGGTACGGTGGCGGCCCTGTAGTAGTCGAAGGTGTCCACGGCGACGCTGATGTTCTCGCTTCCGGTGTTGAGGATCACGAACGTACCGCCGGGCCCCAGCTTGACCGGCACCAGGCTGGACCAGAAGTCGTTCGGCTGGTAGGCGATCGATCCGCCGCTCGGGACGCTCTGCTGCCCGCCGGGATAGACCCGGATCATGCCGTTGGCCGTGCCTTTCGCGGTGATGTTCACCCCGACGGCGGACACACCGCTCGCGGGCACTCCTCCCTTGCCGAGCGGGGCGACCGTGGCGGTGGCGCCGCCCGCGACCGTGACGTTGCCGGCGATCCTCGCCGGAGCCACGGGCACCAGCGCCGACGGGGACACCGCGGCGGCGGGCGTCACGAAGTAGCCCGCCACATCGGCGTACACACTCAGCGCGGCCGGGCCGCTGTTGTTCACGGCGATCTTCCCGTCGGCGCCCGGCGCGACGATGACCAGGTTGGACTGGAAATAGGAGGGCCGGTACTCGATGTCGGCCCCGCCGGGCAGCGTCCCGCCCGAGGGGTAGGCGAACATCTTGCCGGACCCGGTGCTCTTGACGGCGACCGTCAGCGCCACGAACGCCACCCCGGTCGCGGGGACGCCGCCCACACCGGTGACGGTGAAGGCCGAGGTCGAGTTGGCGGCGACGCTCTGGTTGGAGACGAGCCTGGCGGTGTCGAGCGGTACGTACGCCGCGCCCGCCGGGCCGGCGGCCGCGGCGCTGAAGTAGCCCCGCACCTCGGCGTAGACGTTCACCGCCGCCGACCCGGTGTTCTTCACCTTGATGGAACCATCGGTGCCCAGCTTGACCGTCAGAAGCTGGTCCTCCCACACCCCAGACCGGTAACGGGTGCCGGTGACACCCGGCGCGGCCGTCAACTCCGAGGGGTAGACGATGAGGCCGCCCGTCCCGCTCGCGCCCTTGGCCGCGAAGTTGACCGCGACACTCGACACACCGCCGGCGGGCACGCCGCCCACCCCGGCGACCTTCACCGTCACCGTGGCCCCGCCCGCGATCGACGCGTTGCTCAGCACGCGGACCCTTGCCTCGTAGTACTGGCCGGGGCCCGGCTGCAGCGGCTCGGCGGTGGCCACCTGCACCGCGGCGGCCGCCGGGCCTGCCAGACCGGATAAGGCGAGGGCAAAGGACAAGAGCCACCGTACGATCACATCGGCCTCCTCGCCGCGGCACACGATCCCGGCGCCTCGAGGCACCGAGCCCCCCGCGAGCGCACCTGGAGGGCAGTGTGCCGCGAACCGCCAACGCTCTCCAGACACTTGCACCTGAGTGCAAAGGCCCTGGTCAACGGCTCGGGATTCGGGTCGTTGTGGGCCGGCGTCCCGCGCACTCGCCCCGGGACGCCGATCGGCGTGTCAGTTCTGCCGTGTGCCGTCCGGACCGTTCAACAGGGCGATGCCCAGCGTGGTGGCGGTGTGGTGTGCGGTGTTGCGGTAGCGGGTCGTATAGATGAGCCCGGCCTCCCGCAAAACGGTGGCGTGCTGGCTCGCACCTGGAGGCGTGGTGCCGCTCAACCCGGCCAGTTCCGTGGTGGTGCAGCCGGGGTGTTCGGCGATGACGCTCAGTACGGCGGCGCGGGTGTTCCCGAGCAGCGCGGCCAAAGCGGCTGTGGAGCCCGGGACCTCCTGCTCAGGGACCAGGGCGGTCAACCGGTCGAGAGACAGATCGCCGGGGAGGGGATAGGTGACCTGCGGTTGGCTCTCGTCGTCGTCGACGATGGAGCGCGATGCGAAGGCCGACGGCACCAGCACGATGCCCTGCCCTTGAAGATACAGATCGTGGTCGAGCCCATTCGCCATCCGCACTTCCAGCACCGGTGGGTTCCAACGCATCCAGAGAGGGTTGGCCAGAGTGAGCAACCGCTCGACGCCTCCGGCGAGCAGATGCTGGGTCCGGACAGCGCGATCAGCCGCGAAACAGCCGGTGAGCCGCTGCCAATAGGGGCCCAGTAGCTGCTCGTACAGCTGCTCGAGCGCCTCCCACAGCTGTCCGCGCAGCGTTTCGTCGTCGCCGAGACGGCGAGCCCATGTTGGGACGCTCTGCAGCTCCGCCATCGCGGCGAGTTCGTTGTTCATCACGTCGGGCGGGGTCGCTCTGACTTCCTCGACCAGTTCTGGCAGGGTGCCGGCCTTACCCGGGCCGAGAAAGGTCGGTGCCCACCCGACCGCGGGAACCAGGGATAACACCATGCGCGCGTGCTGCGGCAGCCGGGGCATGACCCGTCGGCGCCAGCCGTCCAACCACGCCGCTTCACGGTCTTGCAACATCCGTATCGCCAGCTGCAGCTCCGCCAAGGGCATTGGCGCCTCGGCCACCCGCGTACGAGCAAGATCCTGACTGGTGAAGTGAACGCGATAAACCATCGACGCCCCCCGTATTTGGCATCCCCTGAGGTGATTCTTCCCGGACGTCATTATTCAGGCCAGCCTGAATCTCCTGGAGATTCCGTCCCCGAAGCCACACGCTGGACCTCGGACCCGGTTTCAGGCCTGGACCACCGACCAGCTCATTCAGGCGTACATGGTCTCTCCCGGAAGGATTGACGAGCGTGCTGCGCATCCACTTCACCGGCGCCGATCTGGCGCGGACCCGGATCGCCCGGGAACCCGACACGATGTGGGAGCTGATGCTCAGCCTGAACCGGCTACGTCGCCGCGAGCACAGCGTGGTCTACGGCGAGTGGAAGCGACGCACCCTCCGCCGCGTGCCGTCGCTCACCGGGCGGCTGACCACCCTCGCGCCGCCCCGCGGCTACACCGTCGACTTCCTCACCCCGCGAACGGAGTCCGGCTCGCTGGAGGCCGGCATGGAGAGCCTGCGCCGCACGCCGCGTCACCGGCTGCGCGCCGACTTGGCGGAGCTGTCGCACAGGCACTCCACCACCCGGCTGCCCTCCTGGACCCACGGCCTGGCGGCCGGCGGTACGCAGGAGGTGGAAGCCGTCGCGACGGCGACCGGCGCCTACTTCCAAGCGTGCCTGTCGCCGTACTGGTCCCAGATCCGGGTGGAGGTCGGCAAGGACCGGACACGCCGCTCCCGCCTGCTGTCGGAGGGCGGCTGGGAGGCGGTGTTCGCCACGTTGCACCCGTCGGCGCGCTGGTCGTACCCGGTGCTGGAATTGGCCTACCCGGCCGAGCACGACATCCATTTGGAGGGACGCGGGCTGATCCTGCAGCCGTCCTTCTTCTGCCGCCAGGCCCCCGTCACCTTGCGCGATCCGGAGCTTCCGCCGGTTCTGGTCTATCCCATCGAGCATGACCCGGCGTGGGCGCACGGCGTGGGCGGCGATCCGCCGCAGACCTTGGCCGACCTGCTCGGACTCACCCGCGCCCGGGTACTGGAGGCCGTCGCTGCCGGCGCGTGCACGACGTCCGAGCTGGCGCGGCAACTGCGCGTCCTTCCCTCCACCGCCAGCCGCCAGGTCACGACCCTGCGCGAAGCCGGGCTGGCGACGAGCCAGCGTCACGGTCAGACGGTGCTCCACTCCGCCACCCATCTGGGCACCGCCCTCCTCAACGGCCACCGCCACGACCTGACCGAGTAGGGTGCGTCACTGCTCAGGGCGCTCCGAGGTCAGTTCAGCTGGTCCGCCGTGGTTCTGCCCCCATACCGGTCGGCCACCCACCCGGTGGTTAGGGTGAGCAGCCCATCCCCGACGCGCTCCGTGGGGTCGTCGGCTGTACGCAACCGCCGGCCTCACCCTCAGACGTCGAACCCTGGAGATCGCGGTCGGCGAGACCACTGCCCTGGACGTGCGGCCTCGTCGCACACGGGGCCAGTGCGCGCCCTGCGGGGCTGAGAGTTCGCGCCGGGCATGCGAGACACGATGCCGTCAGCCGTGCGGTGCATCCCAGCCGTCGTCGACGTCCTCGAGGCGCAGGCCGGCAGCCCTGGCCTGCGTTTCCTGGATCGCCATGGCGAGATCGTCCCTTGGTAGGGCTGCGATGCCGTTGACTTAGGGCACCGGTGTGGCGGGCAAGATCTTCACAGCGGCCAACCCGTCTTGACGGAACAGGCCCCTACACCAAGGGAAAGGCCGTCCGTTCCCCCGCAGGGGAGACGGACGGCCTCGGGTGCAGCGGTGGCTAGAACTTGTGCCAGCCTCCGAAGTCGCCGCCCCGGCTCTCGCTCCCGTAGAGCCCGATGCGGAGATTGCGGTAGTCGTCCCGGTCGAACCGGTAGGAGTAGCGGCGCCCCTCGAAGGCCTTGACCCAGCGGTAGTGCCAGTCGCCGTCGTCGTCCTGCCACTTGAAGCGGACCCAGTTGTAGTCGTCGTCCCCGTCCACGATCACAATGGCGAAGACGAAGACGACGTCACCGGACCGATCGCGGTGCCATTCCCCCTTGATGTAGCTGCGGTCGCCCCGGTCCTCGCCCCGGCCGAAGCCCGAGTACCACCGGAAGCCGTTCGAAGTGGCAACTGTCGCGGTCGCCGTGGTCGCCGCCACCCCGGTGGTCGCGGCGTTCGCGGCCGGCGCGAGGGCCAGACCCGCTGCCAGAGAGCCGACGACGGCGCCCCCGGCGAGAATGCTGCGAATCTTTCGCATTCCGTCCTCCTGATTAGTCGTGATGTCCAGTAGTCGTTCCGGACGGACATGAACGTAGGAGGTTTCCTGCCGCTGTTCTGCGTAAAAATCCGCACTCGCCGCAACTGTGCTGTTTTACCACCTCAGGGGCCACATGAAAGGTGACAGGCCCGTCTATTCGGCATCTACAAAATGTCTACAGAATGTCTGCTTCTCCCGCTACTACGGATTCCGAACAACGCGAAAGAGCTGGTCCCGCTGATGAACGCCTGGAACCCCCTCGCGCTAATGGCCTCGGCCGGACGCGGGGCCATGGGCGAGACAGGCAGGAAGCGCGGTGGCGAGCAGAGCGAGGGCCGCCGCCACCGCGACGATCATCAGGTAGGTGGGCACCGGGACGTACGGCATGGCCAGCGTGTTGCCTGCCCCGACGACCAGTGTGAGGCGCAGCGTGACCTTGCCGATTTAAGTTGGGTATTTATTCGATTATGTGTTTGGGTTTTTGCGTCGCTCCGGCGCCTTTACAAAGTAGATTTTTGGGACAAGTGGAACAAGAGCGGGGGCAGGCTGCCGCGACGACCCGGGTGGCTACGAACCGCGTCCGCCAGCCCCGCTCGAGCAGCGCGGCCAGTCCGGCGTCTTCCGGTCGTCACTCGGAGGCCAACCCTCCTCGCAGGCCGACCCTGGCGTCAGAGCACCACGGCTGATGCTGCCCGATGGTCAGTCGCTACTGGCCGTTCCGATCCTCCCTACGGGGCCCTTTTCGGTTGCTCAGGCCGAATCAGTCGGCGGGCTTGCCGAACCAGCGGGAGAGGTGGTCGTCCAGGTCCTGCTGATCGTCGCCGATCCAGGCGACGTGGCCGTCGGGGCGTAGCAGGACGCACGGGACATCCAGTGCCGCAGTGGGATCCGCGAGGTAGTCGACCCGGTCCGACCAGCCGCCGACGGTCAGGCGTTCGGTGCGGTCCAGCAGCAGGCCGCGGCCGCGGTGCAGCAGACCGTACAGGTGGCCCTGTTTCACGTCGATGTCGCGCAGGCGGCGGCCGAGCAGGTTGGGGCCCGCGCCGAAGTCGTAGCGGATGCCGATCGCGGTGATCTTCTCGATCAGATGGCGGTTCACCTCGTCGAAGTCCATGAGTTCGGTGAGCAGCCTGCGCACGGCCTGCGGGCCCGGTTCGGTGGAATGCAGTTCCATCTGGGCGCGGGTGTTGTCCAGCACGTCCTCGGCGACCGGATGACGTTCGGTCTGGTAGGTGTCCAGCAGTGTTTCCGGTGCCCAACCGCGGATCTGGGCGGCCAGTTTCCAGCCGAGGTTGACTGCGTCCTGGACGCCCAGGTTGAGGCCTTGTCCGCCGGTGGGTGGATGGATGTGTGCCGCGTCGCCGGCCAGGAGCACCCGTCCGACCCGATACCGTTCGGCCAGCCGGGTGGCATCCCCGAAGCGGGACAACCAGCGCGGGGAGTGCACGCCGAAATCGGTTCCGGCGATGGCGCGCAGCTGTTGTTGGAAATCGTCGAGGGTGGGCGGTTCCGCGCGGTCGCTGACTCCCGCGGCGGGGACGACGACGCTGTAGACGCCCTGGCCGAAGGGCCTGAGCCAGAATGGCTTATGGGTGTCTTGGAGTTGCGCCACCTTGGCGGTGATCTCCTCCTGCGGCACGCCTACTTCCATCTCGCCCATCAGCGTCTCGGTCCGTGAGGGCTCGCCGGGGAAGCCGACGCCGAGCAGTTTGCGCACCGTACTGCGCCCGCCGTCACAGCCGATGAGATAGCGCGAACGCAGGCGTTCGCCGTCCGCCAGCTCGACGGTCACCCCCTCGTCGTCCTGCTCGAGATCGGCCACCGCGCAACCGCGCCGAACCTGCGCACCCAGTTCGATCGCGTGTTCTTCAAGCAGACGCTCTATGACCGGCTGCGGGATACCCAGCAGATAGGCGTACGCGGAATCCAGGCCCTTGGGCGCGGGTTTGGGGATGGCGGCGAAGAAGCCGCCGGCCGGACGCTGTCTTCCGTGTTCGAGCATGCGATCCAGCAGTCCGCGCATTGCCATCAGCTCGAGACTGCGAATATGCAGACCGACTATGCGGACGAACGACTTGGGCTCGGTTTCCTTCTCCAGAACGAGTACCCGCACATCGTGCAGGCGCAGTTCGGCGGCCAGCATCGCGCCAGTTGGGCCGCACCCGGCAATGATCACGTCGAACATGGGCGCGCGATCGGAGGCCGGCGACCGGAGGCCGGAGATGTCGCGCTCGACCGTATCGTCCGACGACGGCTCGGCGGGGAACTGCGGAAAGTGCATAGGTGTTGCCTTTCGGGAGTGCCTTGTTGTCGAGGCGCTCCCGGCGACACCTACATCAATCGCCGGCCGTGACCGGAAGGGGGAGCACCCACATCGATACAGCGTTCATGGGTCTCACCTCCTGGGGCGGTGTCACGGTCGACTGCAAGCTACAAGCCCGAGCATCATCCCGTCCAATCCTTTTCCAGCCACGTGATCACGGCTCCAGACGGGCCCGTGCGGCTGCGGGGCGAATCCGGTGTGGCGGCCCGGCTGGCCCGGTCACGCTCAGATCGACCCGGACGGAGGCTCGTCGGCCGGGAGCCGCAGTGCCACGATGCGGCGGGCCTCCGATTCGTCCATGCCGAACATCCGAAGGACGTTGAGCACGGTCTGGTCGGCGACGTCGTCGACCGAGGCCTTCGGGTCGGTGGCGCAGGGGTGCATCGTGGCGATCAGGCAGCCCGCGGCATCATCACCTGCGCCAGCCGGGGGCGGTGCGGACGAGCCGGCCGGTGAGCCGCATCGACGTCGCGAAGACCTCAGCGGGCTCGTCGACGTCGGCGAGCAGCCTCTCCAGCCAGGCGGCGTGGGTCTCGAGCGCCTCGGCGATCGCCGCGTCGAGTAGTTCCGCCTTGTAGCCAGGGCGAGCCCGTTACTCACCGCAGTGCCCCGGACGGTCCCGCGGCCTTGATCACGCGGTCGGGGTCGACGCTGACCCAGGCGACGCCGGCGTTCCGCAGCCAGCGTGCGAGGAACCGTTCGCCCTCGCCGCCCTCCGGATCGACGGTCAGCCAGGCCGATGGCAGGGCGTCGGGGACGGCCGCGCGGCCGGCTTCCAGGCGAGGTCGTGCGCGGCGCGGAGCCCGGCGCACAGGCCCGGGTCGATGAACGGCGGTGTGACGTGGGCGGCGTCGTCGCTGTGGCTCACCAGCACGCCGGGTCCGGCGCGATCCGGGCTCGGGAAGGGCGGGCGCGATCGGGCTCGGGAAGGGCGGGCGCGATCCGCAGGCACCGCGGCGACTCCGGGCCGTCGTCATACCGAAGCCGTCTGCCGCAAGGCCGGGATAGAGCCGTCCCGGACGGCCGGCGATCTGGCCGTCCGGCGCCGCCACGTCCGCCTGACCGTGGGCAGGTTCGTGCTGTGGGTGAGCCACCTCGTGCCGCTCGGCTACCTCTACGCGGCGAACTCACTCGCCGGGCTCACGCTGGTCAGCGCGCTGTTCAGCAGGCCGTCGCTGCTGGCGATGACCGCCTTAACCGTCGTGGTCGGACGCCGGGCCTGTACGCCGCTGGCGCCGCACCGCGATCATCAAGTGGTGACTGTCACGCCCGAAAGCCGCTGTAGAAAGGACCCGTCATGACCTCCTCGATTCTCAAGCTGGCCGATGAGATGTGGGGCCGGCGCGAGCCGACCTCCATAGTGGCATCCACCTTGAGTGCCGCCGAGGAGGTCGCCGACGGGGTGCTGATGGTGCCCGGCTTCGGGCACGCCTTCGCCCTCCGGCACGAGCACGGAGTCGTACTCTTCGACACCGGCGTCAAGCTGCTCGCCGACAAGCTGCACGAGCGGGTGACCGCGTGGGACTCCGGGCCGGTCACCCACGCCGTCTACTCCCACGGTCACGTCGACCACGTCGGCGGACTCGGCCCCTTCGACGCCGCCGCCGATGCCCGCGGCGTGCCTCGCCCGCAGGTGATCGCGCACGACAACGTACTCGCGCGCTTCCGGCGCTACGCCGACACACAGGGCTACAACACGATCATCAACCGCCGCCAGTTCCGCATCCCAGACCTCGTCTGGCCGGCCGAATACCGGGAACCGGACGTCACCTTCTCCGACACCTATGTGGTCGAGGCCGGTGGCCTCCGCCTCGAACTCACCCACCACCGGGGCGAGACAGACGACCACGTGGTCGGCTGGCTCCCCCGGCAGCGGATCCTCTTCCCCGGCGACCTGTTCCTCGGCGTCGCCCCGAACGCCGGCAACCCGCAGAAGGTGCAGCGCTACCCCGTCGACTGGGCCGCCGCCCTGCGCTGGATGGCCTCGCTCGACGCCGAGCTGATGCTCGGCAGCCACGGCATCCCCGTCGTTGGCGCCGATCACGTACGCGAGGCCCTAGAGAACACCGCCCGCTACCTGGAGACCCTCGTCGACCAGACGCTCGCTTGCCTCAACGACGGCGCGACACTGGTCGAGACCCTGCACCGGGTGCGGGTGCCGGACGATCTGGCCGCGCTGCATTACCTCCAGCCGCTCTACGACGAGCCGGAATTCATCGTCCGCAACGTATGGCGCCAGTTCGCCGGCTGGTACGACGGCAACCCCGCTCACCTCAAGCCCGCCACCGACGCCGCCCTCGCCACCGAACTCGCCGCGCTCGCCGGCGGCGCCCAGGTCCTCGCCGACCGCGCACTGGAACTGTCCCGCGCCGGCGAGCACCGGCTGGCCTGCCACCTCGCCCAGCTCGCCGGCGACGCCGCCCCGGAGGACAAGGCCGTCCACACCGCCCGCGCCGAGGTCTACGCGCTCCGCGCCGCCCAGGAGCGCAGCACCATGTCGATCGGCATCTTCAGCTGGGCCGAGACCGAATCGCGGGACATCCTGAACGGCCCTGGTGCGATTACCTAGCTCGCGACGAGGTTGGCTGCCCGGAACGCCGAGCTGGACATCCAGCTCGGCGAAAACGATGCCTGGGGTCGTGGCGGCGAGCCTGATCCTGGTCCGGGTTTTCGCACGCCGCCGGTCGTCGAGCTGCTCCGATCGGTTCAGTCGTCGCGCTGGTCACCCAGGAGCAGCATCTGTTCCTTGGCACCGTCCGCGACAACCACTTGGACAAGGCCCTGGCCTCCACCCTTCGAGCGCCAAAGATTGTACCTTTCACAGGAAGATGCTACCTTTCCCGACTAATCGCGAGGGATGGGGAGTACGGATCGATGGCTGTGAGCCCGGGACCTGACCGGCCGAACGTGGTGATCTTCGTCGGAGACGACCACGGCTATGGCGACCTGTCGTGCATGGGATCACCCACGGTGCGAACGCCGCGATTGGACGCGCTGGCGGCCTCGGGCGCCTTGCTGACCAACTGGTACTCGAACTCGCCGGTCTGCTCACCCTCGCGGGCGGCCCTGCTCAGCGGCCGATATCCGGGGAACGCGGGCGTACGGTCGATTCTGCAGGGGTATCGGACGACGCCGGGCCTGAGCCAGGACGTGCCGACGCTCGCGAGCGCACTCCGAGAGGTCGGTTACCACACCGAACTGGTCGGGAAGTGGCACCTGGGCCTGACCCCGGAATCACGGCCGGAGGCCCACGGGTTCGACCGGACGTTCGGGCACCTGGCCGGGGCTGTGGACTACTACTCGCACATTCACTACAGCCCGAACAACCGCCGGGTGAGCATGAACGGCGAGACCTATTTCGGCACGCCGCTGCACGACCTCTGGGAGAACGGGAGCGAGATCTACCTCGACGGTGAGTACCTCACCGACCTGGTGGCCGACCGCGCGACGCGCGCGGTGCGCGAGGCCGCCGCGGCGCGGTCGCCGTTCTTCCTGTACGTCCCGTTCAACGCCCCCCACTACCCCCTGCACGCGCCGGCGAAGTACAAGGAACGCTTCGCGCACCTGCCATGGGATCAGATGATCATGGCGGCGATGATCAGCGCGCTGGACGACGCCGTCGGCGCGGTCATGGACGAGCTGGATCGCCAAGGCGTGCTGGACAACACGCTTGTGCTCTACATGTCCGACAACGGGCCGTCCCGCGAGATCCGCAACTGGATGGACGGCAGCCAGACCCCGTACCGCGCCAGCAGTTCCGGCGGGCTGAAGGGCCACAAGTTCAGCCTCTTCGAGGGCGGCATTCGGGTACCGGGCATCGTGAGCTGGCCGGGCGTGATCCCCGCGGGGCAGGTGGTGGAGGAGCCACTGGCCGCCATGGACGTGTTCCCCACCGTGCTCGCCGTGGCGGGCGGGGAGCCGGAGAAGTACGAGTGCGACGGCCACGACGTGCTGCCCGTGCTCACCGACGGCGCCCGATCGCCGCACGAGCACCTGTTCTGGGAGCAGGGCGTGCAGACGGCGACCCGGCGCGGCCGATGGAAGCTCGTCCTGGACGGCCAGCTCGAAGAGGGCCTGCCCCCGGCCGAGCCGGTGTTCCTCGCCGATCTCGCCGACGACCCCGGCGAGACGGTGAACCGGGCCGCCGACCACCCGGACCTTGTGGCCGAGCTGACCGCGGCGGCCACGAGCTGGCGCGACGGCATCGAACAGCGCTGGAGCGCCGAATGGCTGCCGCGCATCCCGGACCACGACACCCACGTGTTCCCACCCGGCGTATCAAAATGACCGAGCCCGCGCCCTCCCCCGGCGCGGGCGACCTCGAGAAAGATCCGCACCATGAGGTTGCGCACCATCCCGGCCGCCGCGTCGGCCGGACTGCTGCTCGTCACGAGCTGTTCCCTGACCGAGGCCCCGTCCTCCTCCGGCTATCCCTCGCAATCGATCTCCATCATCGTCCCCGTCCCGGCGGGGTCGTCCACCGATCTGTCCACGCGCGTGCTGGCACCCTGCCTGGAACAGCAGCTCAAGGCCACCATCGTGGTCGAGAACCGCGAGGGCGGATCCGGCGCCGTCGGCAACGGCGTGTTCGCCCGCGCGAAGGCCGACGGCTACACGCTCGTGTCGACCACCGCGGCCAACGCCGTCCTGCCGCCCATTCTGGAAGGCGACGTCGGCTACACCGTCGACAGCTTCCGGCCGGTGGGGATGATCGGCACGGCGCCGGTCGTCCTCGTGGTGCCGAAGGCCTCCCCCTTCAAGACGGCGAAGGACCTTTTCGCGGCCGCCAAGACCGGCGCCGTCAAGCTCGGGATCCCGGGCAAGACAAGCGTCCCGGGCATCTCCGCCGGCGCGCTGATCGGCTCCACCGGGCTGAAGCTCACGCCGGTGCCCTTCGACGGCAACGGCGGCACCATGACGGCCGTGCTCTCCGGTGAGGTGCAGGCCGGTTACCTGTCGGCCGACGCCGCGGTCGTACTCCCCCGCGTGCAGTCAGGCGAGGTCCGGGCCGGAGACCGCCAACAACGCCGCCAGCATCTCCAGCTTCATCCCGCTGCTCACACTCGGATTCCCGCCCAACGGCGTGCTCGCCGTCATCTTCGGCGCACTGCTGATCCAGGGCGTCACCCCGGGGCCGACCTTGATCTCCGACCACCCGGACATCTTCTGGGGCGTGGTGGGTTCCATGGTGGTCGGCAACCTGATCCTGCTCGTCATGAACATCCCGCTGCTGCCGGTCTTCGTACGGATCGCGAAGATCCCGCCCGCCGTGATGTCCACGCTCACCGTGGCGATCCTCATCGTCGGCGCGTACACCATCAACGGCAACACCTTCGACGTCGCCGTCATGGTGGCCGCCGGCCTGGCCGGCTATCTCCTGCGGAGCATCGGCGTCCCGCCCGCGCCGATCGTGCTGGCCTTCATCCTGGGCCCGATCTTCGAGACCAACTTCCGCCGGTCGCTGGTGCTCTCCGACGGCGGCTTCGGCATCTTCGCCTCCTCGCCGACGGCCGTCGTACTGCTCGCCCTGACGATACTTGTCCTCATCAGTACGGCGCTGCCCTTGGTCCGTCAGCGCCGCAGGACCCTCGAAGCGGAGAACTGACCAGTGACCGTACCCGCTCCGCCCGGCACGCGTCCCTGGCGCGACGTCGTCCGAACGACCCGGCCCCAAGGCGGGACGGCGAATGGCCGTCCCGGTGACGAGTAGGGTGATCGTATGTCGGCTGCGACTCTCCATTCGGCGGTTCTCGACGCACTGGGTTCGGACATCGTCAGCGGAGAACTGCCCGCCGGATCCGTCCTCACCCTGGAGAGCCTGCAACAGCGATACTCCGTCTCCAGAGGGGTGGCGCGTGAGTGCATGCGCATCCTGGAATCGCTGCGCATGGTCACCTCACAGCGCCGCACCGGCATCTGCATCTCGCCTGAGCAGCAGTGGAACGTCTACGACACCCGGGTGATCCGCTGGCGCCTGGACAGCAAGCACCGCGCCGCCCAGCTTCGCTCTCTCACGGAGCTGCGCCTTGGCATCGAGCCGATCGCGGCGCACCTGGCCACCCTGCGGGCCTCCGCCGACGAGCGCGCCGCACTCCGTGCCGCCGCGCAGGACATGCGCCGCTACGGCACGACGCACCGGCCGATGCGCTACCTCGCCGCGGACATCGAGTTCCACCGGATCATCCTCGGCGCCTCCGGCAACGGGATGTACACCGCCCTCGCCGATCCGATCGCGGAAGTCCTCAGGGAGTCACCGACTCACGGCCGCTCCGACTACCCCGTCCCCGAGACCATCGGCTATCACGAGGCCGTCATGGAAGCCATCTGCGCCGGAGACCCGGACGCCGCCGAGCGGGCGATGACGACCCTCCTCAGCGATGTCCGCAGCGCGTTGAGACTGCTGTAGAGAGCCTCGGCGCATCTCTCGAGCGCGACGCGAGCAGCACGCACAGTTCCACGAGTGGAGGTAGGCGCCGGCATTGAACTGCTGGATGATCCGAGCCTGACACCTCCTGGGCTGGGGTGTCAGGCTCGGTGACCGCGTGGGGGCTCAGAGCTTGCGGATCGATACGGCGTTGTCGCCGATCCCGCCGCCTCGGGGGTACACGCACAGGTAGGTCTGTACGACGGCGACGACGGTCCAGCCGGGCGGCGCCGATTGGACGCCGCAGATGATGAGGGTGCGGCCGGAGGGCAGACCGTTGATGTTGGTGAGGGTCTGCTGGTTATTGAGGACGCCGTTGGGAGTCTTGCTGATTTCGCAGTTGAAGGAGTAGGACAGCGCCGTGGCATAGAACCCGGCCGGGGGCGGAGGCGTGATGCAGGTGGTCACCGTGCCACCGGCGGCGGTGTCGCTGATGACCTGGAGGGTTTTCGCGTTGTAGTAGATGGTGCCGGGCTGGCCACACTGGTACCAGTCGAAGTAGGCCGTCGGCATCGAGCCGGTGGGGATGGGGGCGTTCGCGCAGACGTTCGAGCTGGGGCCGAGCATCCGCGCCGATCCTTCTGCCGGAGAGGGAGAAAGACACAGGACGGCGGCCGCCGCGACGACGATGGCGGTCAGCAGTCTTCTCATCGGCGCTCCTGTCGAATCGATGTTGGGGGGACATCACGGCTCATCATTACTGGGCATCTGCCTCCGAGAAATGCTTATTGTTGCCTAAAAGAGCGAATGTCATTTTTTGTCACGCATATTGCGTTTTTCGGCAACGTCTGGAGTGTCCTGCGCGGGCTCCAAGCACGAGACCTTCTCGAACGCCGTTACGAGGACGGCGACGAGGTGACGGCGGTCCACCACTTCGAACTCCCCATGGCCGGCCGGTCTGTCCAGATCCAGACGCAATTCCTCACCGCGTCGGTGTGAAGGGCACCCACCTTCGAAGCCGCGATCACGGCCATCGCCTAATTCTCTCCGGCGGCGAGTTCGCCGAAGAGGCGGTTCGCAGAGGGAGAGGTGAACTGGCGTTCCAGTTCCGCTCGGGCGATCTGCTTGCGGAACTCTCCCTCGTAGGAGGCGTCACCGGCGTTGTGCATGGTCTCGGTAATCCATGTGGCGAATGCTTGATAGTTCCAGATATGGGGATGTGCCGGTACCTCGGCCAGGACGCTCAGCCAGGCATACCCGTACTCATGGGAGTGGCGAGTGAGGGCGCCGGCGGGAATGGCCGCCCTGCTGACGCCACGGTCGCCGTCGCAGCCGGCGACGAAGTCGCAGCTGACGACCTTCGTCGAACCGGCGGCGTCTCGATAACGCACAAGGGGACGCTCGCCGCCGACGTCTTCCAGGCGAACGTCGGCGGCCTCGAAGCGGAGGTCTCCGCCGTCGCGGCGGAAAACATCCGTGAGGTTCCGTACGAGTACCTGCTGAGGGCAGAAGAGACTGGCGTTGTCGTCGTTCTCCTCGAACTCGATCGGCAGTTCTTCACCGTCGATCCAGAAGCCGCCCTCAGCCTGCGAGATGGGGTCACCCTCCAGCACCTCGTCGAGCCCCCATTCACGGAACATTCGAACCCCGCAGCTGTCGATGGTCCCCGCTCGTTGCCGCCGCTCGACGTATTCACGGCTGTGCTTCTCCAGAACGACGCAGCCGATGCCGTTGCGCAGCAGGAAATTGCCGAGCGTAAGTCCGGCGACCCCGGCCCCTACGATGACTACGGCGGTGTCCTCGCCTGTTTCCACCATGTATTTCCGGACCTCCGTGAAGAGTGCGGCGTGCCGACCACCACTCTGGGACCCGACAGTGGTCGCCGACCACCGATAAAATGGCCACCGAATACCGGAAACCCGCCAATTTAGTGCACGCGGGGCCAGAGTGGTTACTTCGCGCCGCCGCGCAGATCCGCTTGGTAGCGGCCCGGGGTCTGGCCGACGACCTCGGTGAACGCCTCGATGAAGCTCGAGGGGTTGGACCACCCGCACTCCGTCGCGGTCTCGGTGACAGACCGGCCGTCGGTGAGATGGACCAAGGCGTGGTGGATACGCAGGACGGTGCGCCAGCGGTGGAAGCTCATGCCCAGCTCGGTATGGAACAGGCGGCTCAAGGTGCGCTCGCTCGCTCCCACGGTCCGGCCCAGCTCGGTCAGGGTCGCGGTGCGGCCGGGATCGGCGTGCAGGAGATCGGTGACGGCACGCAGCCGGTCGTCGCGCGGTTCGGGCAGGTGCAGGGACTGCTCCGGGGTCTCGGCGAGCTCGTCGATCACCACCGCGCGCAGCCGTTCGTAGGCGCCGGGGCGCGGCGCCCGCCGTTCGGTCAGCGCCAGGAGGGCCTCTCGCAGCAGGGGGCTTACCGCGAACACGCTGGGGTGTGCCACGAGCGCGTCGCACAGGCCGGCCGGGATGGTGACGAGCCGGATGTCGGTCCTGCCGTAGAAGCGATGGGAGTGATCGAAGCCGGGCGGCGTCCAGGTCGCCCGGTTGGCCGGGGCGACCCAGGTCCCGCGCGCCGTCGTGGTGGCCAGGGCGCCGGCGGCCGCGTACACCAGCTGGCCCTCGGTATGAGAGTGGGTGCCGAGGTGGTAGCCGTGCGGCAGCCAGCCCCCACCACTGGGCGGTGACGTCACCGGTGACGTCGAGGGCGGCGGGAAAGGCGGGAAAGGCTGGCGGGTTTCCGGCATCGATCGCCAGCCTATGTCGTCGGCGAGCTCGCTGACGGGGCTCAGGCGACACGATGGTCGTCGAGGGCATCGGGATCCCAGTCGATCCCGATGCCGGGGACGTCGGGCGGTGTCATCTGGCCGTCCTCGATCACCGGAGAGCCGCGGGTGATCGCCCGCAACTGCGGGATGTACTCGACGTACATCCCGTTCGGCACCGCGGCGGCCAGGCTGACGTGCAGTTCCATGAGGAAGTGCGGGCTCACCGCGACGTTGAACGCCTCGGCGGCGTGGGCGACCTTCAGCCATGGGGTGATCCCGCCGATGCGGGCCACGTCGACCTGCACGATGCCGACCGCGCCCGCGGCCAGGTAGTCGCCGAACCGCTGGACGGAGTAGAGGGATTCGCCGACCGCCACCGGCACCGAGGTGGAGGCCGCCAGTCTCCGGTGTCCGTGCAGGTCGTCGGCCGGCAGCGGCTCCTCGAACCAGGCGATGCCGAGCGGCTCGTAGGTCCGGGCGCGCCGGATCGCCTCCGCGGAGGTGAACGCCTGGTTGGCGTCGACCATGACCTCGAAGCCCGGTCCCACCGCCTCGCGGACGGCCGCGAGGCGATCGGCGTCTTCGGCGAGCGACGGCCTGCCCACCTTGACCTTCACCCCGCGCAGCCCGGCTGTGGCCGCCCGCTTCGCGCCGTCCACCAGTTCCTCGACGGGCAGGTGCAGCCAGCCGCCCTCGGTGTCGTAGACGGGCAGCCGCTCGTGCGCGCCTCCTGCCATCCGCCACAGCGACTCACCGGTACGGCGGCCGCGCAGGTCCCAGAGCGCGGTGTCGACGGCGGCGAACGCCAGTGAGGTGATGGCTCCGACGGTGGTCGCGCGGGTCTGGTCGAGCATGTGCCGCCACAGCGCCTCGACCGGCCGGGCGTCCCGGCCCAGAAGCGCCGGGACCAGGTGCTCGGTGATGAGTGACATCACGGCCCGCCCGCCGGTCCCGATCGTGTAGGAGTACCCGGTGCCGGACAGCCCGTCGGAGGTGTGCACGGTGACCAGCACCGTCTCCTGCTTGACGAAGGACTGCATCGCGTCGACGCGGACGGCCGCCGGTTGCAGGTCGACCAGCTGGACGTCGATTCGTTCGATTCGGGGCATGTCATGTGCTTTCTTCACTTGAGCGCACCCAGGGTGATGCCGCTCGTGACGTAGCGCTGGAAGATCAGGAAGAGGATGACGATCGGGAAGGTCGCGATGACGAGGCCGGCGAAGAAGGCCCCCTGGTCGCTGACGAACTGGCCTTGGAAGGAGAGCAGGCCGACCGACAGCGTGCGGTCCTGCGGGCGGGTCAGCAGGACGACGCCGAACTGGACCTCGCTCCACACGAAGATGAGCCCGAGCAGCGTGACGGAGACGAAACCGCCCTTGCTGATGGGCAGGACCACGCGGAGCAGCGCGGCCAGCTCTCCGTAACCGTCGATCTTGGCCGCTTCGAGCAGTTCCCGCGGCACGGCGGCGAACACCGACCGCATGATGAGGGCGATGGTGGGCGTCATGAACGCCGCGTAGACCAGCGAGATGCCCGCCACGCTGTTGAGCAGCCGATACCTGCCCAGCAGCTCGAACGTCGGGATCAGCGCGACGACCAGCGGGACGCTCAGGGCGAGGACCATGACGCGGCTGACCGCGTTCGACAGGCCCCTGGTCGCGCGGGCCAGGCCGTAGCCGGCGAGGCTGCCGCAGGTCACGCCGATGGCCAGGCTGCACAGTGCCACCAGCACGCTGTTGATGATGTACGTCGACAGCGGCGCGCCACCGACCACGCCCCGCCAGGCGTCGGCGTAGTTCGACAGCACCCACTGGCCGCCCAGCCCCAGCGGGTGGGCGTAGATGTCGCTGGTCGGGTGCAGCGACAGCAGCAGCATCGACACGAACGGCACGACCGTGATCGCCGTCCAGACCAGCAGGAGCGTGTAGCCGACGTACCAGAGCGGGCCGTGTCGCCACACCGATCGACGCCGTACGGCCGGCCGCGTCCGGCTCGGGGTCCGCGGCGCGGTCATCGCGCGTCCAGGGTCTGCTGGCGGAAGATCCGCATGACCATGATCCCGATGGCGGCGACGATGAGCGTCGTGATGACCGCGGTGGCCGAGCCGTAGCCGTAGTCCTGGTCGACGAAGGACTGCTTGTAGACCAGCACCGGCAGGATGCTCGTGGAGTTACCCGGGCCGCCTCGGGTCATCGCGTAGATGATGCCGAAGGCGTTGAACGAGAACACCGAGGTCAGCGTCGTGATCGTGCCCAGCATCGGCACGATGTTCGGCAGGGTGATCCGGAACAGCCGGCCGGCCGCTCCGACGCCGTCGAGCGTGGCCGCCTCGTGCACCTCCTCGGGGATGGCCTCCATCGCGCCCAGCAGGATCAGCATCGCGTACCCGGTCTGCGTCCACACCGCGACGAAGATCGCCGCGTACAGTGCCGTCGAGGACGACGCCAGCCAGGCGTGCTCGTCTCCGAGCCCGATCAGGCCGAGCAGTGAGTTCACCACGCCGGTCGTGGGCTGGAAGGCGTTCGACCAGAAGATGCCCGCGATGCTGACCGGGATGATCACCGGCAGGAACCAGACGACCTTGAAGATCCGGGCGCCGGGGACCTTCCGGCTGATCGCGTTGGCCAGGAGGCAGCCGAGGGTCACCGTGAACACCACGGTCCCGACGAAGAACTGCAGGCTGGTCCCGATGGACTCCCGGACCAGCGAATCGCGCAGCAGCCGCCGGTAGTTGTCCAGGCCGTGGTAGGCGACCGCGCCGATGCCGTCCCAGGAACCGAGGCTGATGCGCACGGATCCGGTGATCGGGTAGGCGACGAGCACGAGCAGCAGTACCAAGGCCGGGATCATCATCGCGATCGGGAAGATCCGTGCCCTCCGGCGAGGCGGCCGCGCCGTGGCGGTCGTCGCCAGGACGACTTTGTCGGCGATCATCAGTCCGACGCTCCCGACACCTTGCCGGACTGCAGGTCCTCCAGCGCCGACTGATACTGCTGGGCCGCCTGTTGCGGGGTCAGTTTGCCGGCCACGAGCTTCTGCAGCACCGGCACGGAGAACGCCTGCCCGAGGGTGGACGGAACGGTGGAATCCCAGATGTTGACCAATCCGACGGACCGCGACAGCTCGAACTGCTGCTGCACCAGGTCGCCGAGGTTCGACAGGCTCGACGCGGGAATCGAGGTGAACACCGGGAGCGAACCGGTGGCCGCGATGACGCTGACCTGGTACTTGTCGGTCATGAAGAACTGAAGGAACTTCTTGGCCAGATCCGGGTTCGCCGCCTTGGCCGGGACCACCAGGGTGTCACCGTTGAAGGCGTCGAAGGGCGTCTTGCGGCCCGGGGTGAGCGGGGGCAGCAGGAACCAGCCCATCTCGAACGACGGCTTGGCCTCCTTCAGACTCGAGTAGGTGTAGTTGCCGCCCTGCAGCATCGCGAGTTTTCCGCTGGTGAACAGCCCTTGCGCCTGGTCGGTGTCCATGCCGAGCATCCCGTTCTGGTAGATGCCCTTCTTCTGCCAGTCCTGGATCGTCTGGAGCACCTTCACGAAGCCGGGGTCGGTGTACTTGATGTCCGTGGGTGATCCGGGCTTGAAGTTGGTGAGCATGGCGTCGTAGTCCTCGGCCGGCACCGCGGTGGGCAGCAGCGCGTCCAGCGTGTGCCCCAGGTCGTACGGGCTCGAACCGCCCACCCCGAACCCCTCGTAGCCGGCGGCCTTGACCTTGCCCACCATGGACTCGAAGTCGGCGACGGAGGCGACCTGATGGTCGGGCGGGTCGGATAGGCCGGCCTTCGCGAAGGCCGCCTTGTTGTAGTAAACGGGGTTGATCAGCAGTTGCTCGTAGAGGACGCCGTAGTGGTGCCCGTCGGTCGTGTAGTAGTCGGCCTGGCTCTTGGAGTACTTGTCCGCCAGGCCCGCGGCCTTCCAGACGTCGTCCAGCGGGGTCAGCTGCTTGTTCTTCAACAGCGCCGACCAGACGCCTGTGCTGCGCTGGAGGTAGCCGATGTCCGGGGTGCCGGTCGAGCTGAGCAGTGCCACGTTGGGGCCGCGGGAGCTGCCGGAGTCGACGCCCTCGAAGGTGACCACCGTGCCCGGGTTGGCCTTCTCGAAGTCCTTGCCGACCTGCTGCATGGCGCTGGCCAGCGGTCCGGTGGGGATCTGGATCCGGAGCGACTTGCCGTCGCCGCCGCCTGGTCCGGTGCCGGTGCCGCACGCGACGACGGCGGCCGCGAGCAGGACGCCCGCGAGGACGGGCCTGGCTACCTTGCGAGTTCTAGACAGTGGCATGGGAGCCGTCCTTCCAGGGAGCCGACAGCTCTATGGCGATGACGTCGATGAGCGCGCCGGTGGGTGGTGGCACGGTGATGAACAGTTCGCCGAGCGGCTCGTCGTCCGCGCCGTTCGCCTTGTGCACTTCCTCGTTGAGGCCGTACTCGAGCGGTTGCTCGGTGCCGAGCAGGCGAACGCCGACGACCGAGCCGATGGGAACGTTCCTGACGACGAGCACGTCCTGTGGCCGCAGCAGCAGGTGGAGGTAGATGGTGTTGCCGCGTTGCGTGGCCGGGCCGTGGAAGTCGAGGCGTTGCGGCGCGGGCGCGGCCCCGACGATGCTCTCGCCGTGGCCGGCGAGCCAGCCGCCGAGCTGCTTGAGCGTGGCGACCTCGGTCGGCACCAGCGACCCGTCACCCCGCGGCCCGATGTTGAGCAGGAGGTTGCCGCCCCGGGAGACGACCTCGCTCAGGTAGGAGGCGAGCAGCCGCGGGCTCTTGTAGTCGAGGTCGTCGGGCCGGTAGGCCCAGCTCTCGCTCATGGTGAGGCACAGCTCCCACGGTCCGCCCGGTGGCCGGCGCGGCATGCCCTGCTCGGGTGTCGCGTAGTCGCCCTGGCCCGGCAGCCGGTCATTGATGATCACGTCCGGCTGCAGGGATTTGATCAGCTCGCGGAGCTCGGCGGCGTGCCACTCCTCCGCGGTGCGTTCCCACTCCCCGTCGAACCACAGCAGGTCGATCGGCCCGTACTCGGTGAGCAGTTCGGTGAGCTGTCCCTTGACGTAGCCGAGGTATCGCGCCCACTGCTCCGGTGCGGGCCGCCGGTAACGGTCGTGCGGGTAGGGACGATCGGCGTCGGTGAACGCCGGGTAGTCGGGATGGTTCCAGTCGAGCAGCGAGTAGTAGACGCCGACCCGCAGGCCCTCGGCGCGCAACGCGTCGAAGAACTCCCGGGTGATGTCACGCCCGTACGGCGAGGCCGCGATGGAGAACTCCGACTGCCTCGTGTGGTACATCGAGTACCCGGCGTGATGGCGGACGGTGAAGACCACGTAGCGGGCACCCGCGTCGCGGGCCAGCCGCGCGACGCCGCGCGGATCCCAGCGCCGCGGGTCGAACGTGGCCGCGCTCGACTGGTACTGCGCGATGGTCATGTCGGTTTCGGGTTCTGTCCGGCCCGGCAGGATCGAGTGGCCGACCAGGGGCCAGCCGATCTCCACGCCTTGCTGACTCGCATGGTCCCAGTGCACGAACAGGCCGAAACCCGCCTCGCCGAACCAGTCGGGAATGGTCACGAGCTCATCCTTCTGCGTTGGGCAGGCTTGCCCAGATCGGATACGATACGATTTGCATGAGGATGCAGGGCGTTTCGGGCATGTGTCAACCACGAATAGGGAAGTTCATTTGGAGGGGAGATGAGCGACTCGACGCCGGTGACGGGCGCGTCCGGCGGCTCGGGTTCCGACGAGCCGGCCAAGGTCAGCGTCCGTGAATCGGTCTTCCAGGCGCTGAAGGCCCGGCTCATGGATCACGATCTGGAGCCTGGGGCGAAGCTGTCGATCGACGGGCTCGCCCGCGAACTCGACGTGTCGCAGACGCCGGTCCGCGAAGCGCTCGCGCGTTGCGAGTCGGAGGGGCTCGTCGTCCGCCGGCCGAACACGGGCTATCTGGTGGCTCCCCTGCTCGACCGGGCCGCCCTTGACGACTTGTACGACGTTCGCCTGCTCCTCGAACCGTCCGCCGCCGCGCGTGCCGCACGGTACGCCACGGCCGCCGAGGTGAGCGCCATGCGGGGGTCGCTGGAGCAGATGATGTCACCGCTGGTCGGCGACACCTACGAGGCGTATCGCGGCTTCGCGGAACTGGACGCCCTGTTTCACAACGCGATCGCCGAGGCCAGTCGCAGCCCGCTCATCGCCGACACGCTGCGCAGGTTCCGCGCGCACACCCATGGTTACCGCCTCTACTTCCGCCACGGGATCGCCACTCACGCCGCCGATGAGCACCGTGCGGTGTTCGACGCCATCTGCCGCAACGATCCGGAGGCGGCGGCGAGCGCCATGACCGCCCACCTGGAGGCGTCGCGGTCACGCCTGACGAGCGCCTATGAAACCTGACCCGGCCAAGTCCGCGATCCCCTACCGTTTCCCGTTATGCGGGCTCCTGCGCTCACCACCGATCCGCTCGTTGGCCGGCACGGCTTAAAGCAACGCGTCGACGAGCTGACCGGCGCCGCGCGCACGGGACAGGGCGGCGCGCTGGTGCTGGAAGGCGAGGCGGGCATCGGCAAGAGTGCTCTGCTGGAGTACGCCCGCAACGCGGCGCCCGGGTTCCGGGTGGTCCGGACGTCCGGGTCGGAGTTCGAGCAGGAACTGCCGTACTCCGCGCTGCACCAGCTGTGCGTGCCGATGCTGAAGCACCTCGACGAGCTGCCGGACCGGCATCGCGACGCTCTGCGGGTGGCCTTCGGGCTGGCCGAGGGCACACCCGACCCGTTCCTCATCGGTCTGGCGGCCCTCGGACTGGTGACAGCGGCGGCCCGGGAGCGGCCCCTGATGTGCCTGATCGATGACGCGCAGTGGGTCGACAACGCGTCCGCGAGGGCGATGGTCTTCCTCACCCGCCGGATCGCCACGCGCTCGACGCGTAGACATCGCGGTACTCCAGCGACGGCATGACGCCCATCAGCTGCAGCCCGGCCAGCTGGTAGAGCCGCAGAGTCACGGCGGCGAACGTGAACGCGTAGTTGCGGACCATCCAGATGCGGTGCAACTGCACCTCGCGGCGGCGGATCGTCCGATACGCCTTGGCTGCCGTGTACAACCACGCCACGATCAGCCCGAAGAACGCGACCTGCAAGGTGGGGCCGCTCGGCGTCACCGCGAAGGAGTAGGCCGCCGCCATCGCGGCGGCCACGACCGAGATCAGGTACACCCGCCCCGTGATCCGATGCGCACGGGGGAAACGGGCCCGCAACCGCGGCACGAACTGCCACGGCCCGACGAGAAGTGCCGTGCCGGCGGGCACCGCGTGGAACACGAGACTCACGTAGTACCCCGGGATGCTCATGTCGAGACCCGGAACGGTCGTGCCGCCGACCAGATACGGCGGCACGAAGTAGGCCGTGATGCCGGTCGCCGGCACGGCGAGAAGACGGAGCAGATTGAGCAGGCCCTGGAGAGCATGCGCAACCAGGGCCGGGTCATCTCGGCGGTGAAGTCGTTCGTCGTCGGCCGGGACTACGGAGGCGATTTCGACTGGGGTGGAGTGTTCGTCATCGAGGACATCGACGGCTACTGGGAGTACCTGACGCATCCGGCGCACGCGCGCACCGACCAGCTCGGTATGCCGCTGGTCGAGAAGTATGACTCGTACGACATCACCGACGACGACCCGCAGATGGGAGCGAAGATCGCCGACCTGCACCGGCAGCGGTACGAAGGCGACCCCGAGCTGGCCGCGCTGGTGGGCATGCTGCCGTAGCCCGCGCGGTCGCCGCGATCAGGTGGCCTCGGCCGTGTCACGGTCGCGCCTACGGTCGCCGCCGTCGAGAAACGGTGACATGCGGCGGACAACTCGCGCACATTCGGCACCGATCGTGGTTCGTCATGGACGACGGATCTGGATTGCTGGGATGGCACCTGCGAGCGGCGCGTGAGAGGGCGTTCGCAGGGCGGGAGGAAGAGCTCGCGGTTTTCCAGGCGGCGTTGTACGGCGGCGGCTGCAGCGTGCTGTTCGTGCACGGTCCCGGCGGGATCGGGAAGTCGGCCTTGCTGCGGCGGTTCGCTCACCAGGCCGCAATGACGGGGCGGCCGGTGTCCATGGTGGACGGGCGCATGTCGGAGCCGTCGGCGGGGGCGTTCGAGGCTGAGGCGGAACCGGTCTTCCGTGATGCGGGGGCGGTGTTGCTGGTCGACTCCTTCGAATGCGTTCAGGGCTTGGAGGGATGGCTGCGTGAGCGGTTCCTGCCGCGGATGCCCGTGGGGGCGCTGGTGGTGATCGCGGGGCGCTACCCGCCGGATCTGCGCTGGCAGGCGGACCCGGGATGGGCGGGCGCGCTGGAGGTGCTGCCGCTGCGCGACCTGCGGGCCGGAGACGCGCAGGCCCTGATGGACTCCTGCGGGGTGCCGGCCGAGTCGCGTGCGCCGCTGTCGGCCTTCGCCGGTGGTCATCCGCTGGCGCTGCTGCTGGGGGCGGCTGTGGCGGTGAAGGACGGCGGGGCCGGCCGGCGGTGGACGCCGAGTCAGGACGTGGTGGCCACGTTGCTGGATCAGCTGGTGGGCGAGGTGCCTTCGGCGGCCCATCGGCATGCTCTGGAGATCTGCGCGCATGCGTACACGACCACGGAGGACCTGCTGCGGGCGGCCCTGCCGCAAGACGCCGGGACGTTGTTCCGGTGGTTGCGGCGGTTGCCGTTCGTGGAGTCGAGCGGTCTCGGGTTGTTTCCGCATGACGTGGTGCGGGAGGTGGTGGAGGCGGACCTGCGATGGCGGGATCCGGAGGGGTACGCGGTGATGCGCGAGCGCGTTCATGCGCATCTGGCGGACAAGGTGCGTACGGCGAGCGACGCGGACGTGCCCGGCGCGGTGGCGGCACTGCTCTACCCGCATCGCGGCAACGGGGCGCCGGCCGATTTCCATGGCCGCCACGACGAGGGCGAGTTCCAGGAAGAGGTGCTGCGCCAGGAGGACGTCGGCACGTTGCTCCGGGTGGCGACGGCGGCGGAGGGCGCGGCGTCCGCGCGCTGCGCCGCCTTCTGGGCGGAACGTCAGCCGGAGGCGTTCCGGCTGTATCGGCGGACCGAAACCGGCGAGCCCGTGGCCTTCTCCGCGTGGTTGCGGCTGGCGCAATTCGATGAGGAGGAGCTGACGGCCGATCCCATCGTGGCCATGGCGTGGGCGCACGCTCGTGCCACCACGCCGTTGCGCGCCGGTGAACATGTGGCGGTCGGCCGGCTGTGGACGCTGCCGACGTATCGCGGAAACTCGTCCCTGATGGAGGTGATCCGGTGGCGAGTGATCGGCGATTGTCTGCGGGCCGAGCGGATGGCCTGGTCGTACATCGCGGCACGGCATCCGGACCAAGCGTGGGCGGAGCGGTTGCGGCATTTCGGGATGCGTGACATCGCCGAGCGGCCGCGGCTGGGGGATGGCGCGTACACCCTGTTCGTCCATGACTGGCGCGCGGTGCCGGCGCGGGCGTGGCTGGAGCGGATGAACCGGCTGCTCGTCGCGGGGCCCGCCGACGGCCCGGATGCCGCGACGGCGGAGCTGGCGGTGCTGTCGCGGGCGGAGTTCGCCGAGGCGGTCCGCGAGGCGTTACGTCAGTTGTCGCGGCCGGACGCGCTGGCCGCTTCCCCACTGACGCGCACCAGGCTGATCGCCGAGCGGGCCGGGCGGGATCCGGCCGCGGCGCTGGGTGACCTGCTGCGCCAGGCGATCGACGACCTGCGTGCGGATCCGCGCTCGGTCAAGTTCCATCAGGCGCTGTCGGTCACGTTCCTGCGCGGCACGCCCACCCGGGAGCTGGCCGCGGAACGGCTCGGTCTGCCGTTCAGCACCTACCGCCGCCATCTGGCGGCCGGCATCGAACGCCTCCGCGCCGACCTGTGGCACCGGGAGCTGTATGGGGCACCGGCGTACCGATCCGCCTAAGAGTCGGCAAGAGCGAAGCCCGCCGCCGCCTCCGCGTGCAGCCGAGCGCTCGGCAGCACCGGGATGGCGCTGTCCTTCTCGCTGATCAGCAACTCGATCTCCGTGCAGCCGAGGACGACGCCTTCAGCGCCGTCGGCCGCGAGATCATCGATGATCCGGGCGTAGGCGTCCCTGGACGATTCCCGGAGCACCCCGCGCACCAGTTCGTCGAATATCACGTGATGGACCAGTTCCCGCTGCTCACGCCGCGGGACGACCACGTCGAAGCCATGGGCGGCCAGCCGATCCCGGTAGAAGGGCTCCTCCATGGTGAATCGCGTGCCCAGCAGGCCGACCTTGCGCATCCCCCTGGCGCGGATCTCGGTGCCCACGGTGTCGGCGATGTGCAGCACCGGAACGCTCACTGCCCGCTCCACGTCGTCGCTCACCCGGCTGAAGGTGTTGCTGCAGATGAGCAGGACCTCGGCGCCCAGATCCGCCAGTTTCCCGCCCGCCCCGGTCAGCAGCGTACTCACCTCGTCCCAGCGGTCGGCGAAGATGAGGTCCTCGACCCGCGTGTAGTCGACCGACCAGATGAGGCTGTCGGCGGAATGGCTGCCGCCGAGTCGCTCGCGTACCCGCTGGTTGATGATCTGGTAGTAGATCACCGTCGATTCCCAGCTCAACCCGCCGATAAGCCCGATAGTGCGCATGGAACTCCGTTTCATCTGAACAGTCACTGGGCCAGCGCACGGGCGCAGGCGCTGAGGCCGATCTCGCTGGAGGCCTTGACGAGCACCACGTCTCCCGGTTCGAGGAGCGAGGTGGCCAGCTTGATGGCCTCGGCCACGTCCTCGACGGTGTGGACGGCCACGCCCTGGTTCGAGGTCTCCGCCGCCCACGCCATCGCGAGCGGATCCCCGGCTCCGACCGTGATCAGCACGTCGAAGCGGAGGTCGGCGACGAGCCGGCCCATCTCCGCGTGGCGGGCGCGGGAGGCGTCGGCCTGCTGGCCCATCGCGCCGAGTATGGCGACGGTACGACGGGTGCCGGCCAGGGCCTTGACCGCCCGTAGCCCGGCCCGCATGGACTCGGGGTTGGCGTTGTAGGCGTCGTTGACGATGGTGATGCCGTCAGGTCGTTCGACGATCTCCAGCCGGCCCCCGGAGCGCCGCCGTGCGGCGGTCAGCCCATCGGCGATCTCGGCGACGCCCAGGCCGAGTGCGGTGGCGACGGCGGCGGCGCCCAGGGCGTTGCTCACCTGGTGCTCGCCTATGAGGTCGAGCTCGACCGGGGCACGGCCGGCGGGCGTCACCAACTCGAACGCGGTTCGCGCCCGGTCGGCCATCCGTACGCCTTCGGCTCGCACCCGCGCCCGCGCCGACCTGCCGTACAACAGGATCTGCGCCTTGGTGCGGCCGGCCATGCCCATGACGTACGGGTCGTCGGCGTTGAGCAGCGCGAACCCGTCCGCCGGAAGCGCCTCGACCAGCTCGCCCTTGGCCTCGGCCACGTCGGCCAGCCCGGCTCCCATACGCTCCAGATGCGCGGTGCCGACATTGAGCACCAGCCCGACCTGCGGAGGCGCGAGCCCGGTCAGGTACGTCAGGTCGCCCTTCCGGCCCGCGCCCATCTCCAGCACCAGGTATCGGGTGGTGGCGTCGGCACGCAGCACGGTGAGCGGCAGCCCGAGCTCGTTGTTGAACGACCTGTCGGTGGCGACCGTCGCGGCGCGCCGTTCGAGCACCTGGGCCAGCAGGTCCTTGGTCGTGGTCTTGCCCACCGAGCCGGTCAGGCCGATCACGATCGGGCTGACGCGTTCGAGCAGGTGCCTGGCCAGCAGGCCGATCGCGAGCTGGACGTCCTCGACCACCAGGGCGGGCACGCCGACGGGCCGTGCGGCCAGCACGGCGACGGCGCCGGCCGCGATGGCACCGGCCGCGTAGTCGTGACCGTCGACGCGGGCGCCGGCCGTCGCGGCGAACAGGCCGCCGGGCACCACCTCGCGGGAGTCGACCGCCGCGGGCGCCGTGACCAGCGCCCGCGGGTCGGGCACGTCATGCGGGCTCGCGCCGACGACCTGCGCGATCTCGTTCAGCGTCATGGCGATCATGAGCCGCTCCTGGCGAACGCGAGGTCGATCAGGCGGCGCAGCAGGTCAGGGTACGGGACACCGCTCGCGGCCCAGGACCTTGCGTAGACGGAACGGGAGGTGAAGCCGGGCATGGTGTTGATCTCCAGTACGTACAGGCGTCCCGTGTCCTCCTCATAGAGGAAGTCGACCCGGGACAGGCCGTAGCCACCGATCGCCCGGAAGGCGCGCAGGGACAGCTCGCGCGCCTCCTCGGCCACCCGTTCCGGCAGCACGGCGGGGATGGTGGCGATCTCGGCCTGGCTGAGGTATTTGGCCTCATAGTCGAGCCAGTCGCCGGGCACGATGAGCTCACCGCACACCGAAGCATCCGGCGTGTCATAGCCGCCGAGCACGCCGCAGATGACCTCGCGCGCGGTCACGCCCTGCTCGACGATGACCACCCGGTCGTAGGTCAGCGCCAGCTCCACGCCCGCGCGCAGCTCCTCCATGGAGGTGACACGTGAGATGCCGATGGAGGAGCCCAAGCTGGCCGGTTTGACGTACATCGGCCAGTCGAGCGACTTCACCAGACCCCAGTAGTCGGTGGCGGTGCGCCATTCGTGCTCGGTGAACCACACATGCGGGGTGATGGGAATGTCCTCCGCCAGGAACACGCGCCGCATCGCGACCTTGTTCATGGCCACGGCGGAGGCCATGACGCCGCAGCCCACGTACGGGATGCCCAGGGTCTCCAGGTGCCCCTGGACGACGCCGTCCTCGCCGAACGGCCCGTGCAGCACGGGGAAGACCACGTCCGCCAGATCGCGTCGCAGCTCCACCGGCCACCTGCCCTGCCGGTCGATGATGACGGCGACGGGCTCGTACAGATCCCTCGGCAGAGCATCGAGCACAGCCTGCGCCGACTGCAGCGACACCTCGTGCTCGGCGGACGGCCCACCCGCCAGCACGGCCACGCGTACGCGTTCGGTCAAGATCACTCAGCCTTTCCTCAGCGGCACGGCGACAGCACGGTGTCCGCCGTCGTAGAACCAGCCCGCCGAGTCTCGGCTCTTCGCCTGATCACTTCCCAGGCCATTCGCTGCCCAGTTCCTGACCAAAGCGCGCCCGCGGTGTGCCGCTACGCCCTCACCGCCTCCGCACCCGCCCAAAGCCATCGGCCGCTCGGCGCAGTCCCCGACCTGCCCGTTACCGCCGGTTGAGCCGAAGGTGCGTGGTTCATCCTCGTTTGTAGGTTGGGCTTAGGATCGGCGGCATGGCGTTGCGACTTGTTCAGGTGAATTTCAAGGCTCGGGATGACTCGGCGCTCGGCCGGTTCTGGGCGGACGCGCTCGGCTGGGGTCTTTCCAGCGAGGGACCCGGCGTGACCAACCTCGAACCCGAGGGCTTCTCCTGGCCGGACCCCGACGCCTTCTACATCGATCTCGTCACCGTCCCGGACCCCGAAACGGTGAAGTACCGCGTACACCTCGACCTCGCCACCACCTCCGCCGCCCATCAGGCGGAGCTGGTCGCGCGCCTGAAGGAGCTCGGCGCGACACCCGCCGACGTGGGCCAGGGCGACGTCCCGTGGACGGTTCTGGCCGACCCGGAAGGCAACGTGTTCTGCGTGCTGGAGCCTCGGGAGATCTACCGGGACACCGGGCCGATCGCCGCGATGGTGGTCGAGTGCGCCGATCCGCGGGCCATGGCCCGGTTCTGGGGCGAGGCGACGGACTGGACCGTGCACGAGGTCACCGACGATCATGCGCGGCTGCGCTCCGCCAAGGGTGTCGGCCCCTATCTTGAGTTCCTCCGCAGGCCCGGCGTGCCGACCGTGTGGAGCCGCATCCATATCGACCTGCTGCCCGACCCCATTGACGAGCAAGCGGCGGAAGTGGCCCGGCTGCGGACCCTCGGCGCGACGCCCGCCGATGTCGGCCAGGGCGACGTCCCATGGAAGGTCCTGGCCGACCCGGAAGGCAACGAGTTCTGCGTCCTCGGCCGGGCCTGACCCTGGCGGTCGCGCCCGCCTGGGTCAGCGAGGTTGGAGGTCCACTCGCGAGGCCAGGCCGGGATAGGGAGGTCATGCCGGTCACGGCCATCTGGGCGCAGCCCAGCCCGATGGGGGTTACCTCGAGTTCAGTTCTGCCGAGCCTGCGTTTGTCGACCATGTCCTTCTCCGAGCCGGCCTCAGTCGGTGATCACGGGGCAGCGGTGGATCCACTCGCCGGTGTGCGCGGCCTGGTGCATGAAAGCGGCCACGTCGGCCCGGCTGATCGTCACGAGCAGCCGGTCATCGCCCTGCGCGACGCCGGCCTGCTGCGCGAGAAGATCCTCTGCGTTCACGGCACGCGCGGGCGAAGCACTGGCCAAGGTCGCCCTGGGCGCCGTCACACCACCGCTAGGGCGTCATGAAGCGCTCGCTTTCCGGCCGCTGGGGGCCTGGAAGCCGGTCAGGCCGGGTGTGTCGTCCGTGGTCAAGACGATCTGGTTGAGCACCAGCCCGGCCTCACGAGGCGCCAGCGAGATCGTGTGCTCACCCGGCCCGAGCGCCAGCGCGGCCGCGGCGACGCTCGTGCTGCCGTACCACGTCTCGAACCCGGTCTCCGGCCCGGACTTGTTCGACTGGTATCTCCATTGCCCGTCGACGAGCACGTGGTAGGAGTCGGCGTCGGCGTTCGGGTTGCTCGTGTTGACGAACAGGTAGTACGTGCCACCGGTCTGGATATCGACGGTGAAGTCGAGCCGCGGTGGTGCTCCCGCCGCGGAGCTCCCGTTGACCTTCTGTGTCGGGCCGGCCTTGAACAACGCTTCGGCCTGGGCCGCCGAGGTCGCCAGCCACTGCGCCTTCGCACTGGCGTCGGCCGGCGGGACGACCTGGAGACCGTTACGGGCCAGCGCCCAGCCGTGCGTGCCGTTGTTGCTGTCGCCCGCATTGGCGGCAGCGCTCTTCTCCAGGGCGTCGGCCGCGTCGAAGACGACCGAACCGTTCCGCTCCAGATAGGCGCCGACCGGCCCGCCCGCGGCTCTGCTCACCGTGACAGGCGCCACCCAGGCCTCACCACCGGCGGCGGTGATGGACAGCTCGGCCTTCCCGGCTCGGTGCCCGGTGACCCGTACCTGACCGTCCTTCACCGCGACCGACGCAGCGGTCTCGTTGTCGGACTCCGCGGCCGCCACATCCCGTACACCCGTGATCGTGCTCGTCTCGCCCACCGACGTCTGGATCGCGGGCAGCCGCCGGAGCTTCGGCATCGCGTCAGGAAGAGGCGCCACGGTGGCCTTCTGGGGTGCGGCGATGTTGTTCGGGCTCTCGGGCGGGCCGACCAGGCCGTCACCGGCGGCGCCGGCGCGGGTCTCGATGATGATCCGGTCGAAGAGGATCGCCGCGTCCGAGCGGTAGACCACGAGGTCGTGCCAGCCCGGTGTGGTCACGTCGATGGTGAAGTTCAGGGGTTCGATTTGACGCATGATGTTGAAGCCCCAGGGGCTGGTGCTCGTACCGGCGACAGAGTTGCCGCGCAGCAGGCCGGGCGCCTGGTCGTCGAGCCCGATCGCCGTACGCGCGGTTCGCGGCGTGCCGTCGTCCTCTGTGCCTTCGTTCAGGGTGGGAATGCGGTAGAAGGTCCCGGCGAACTTCCCGGTGGAGGTGAAGTAGACCCGGTATCTCAGGCGGGCGGTCGTCTCGAAGCCGGAGTCGACCCGGGGCGCGATCTCCGGGAAGCCGCCCATCGACGCCCCGCGCTGACCCACGCCCTCAAGGGGGGCCCACCGGCTCCCGTCGGCGCCGGGCGCGTTCTCGGCGAAGTGCTCGGCCTCGAGGGCCACGTATCCGTTGGCCTCCAGGTGCCCGCGCTCGGCATGGCGCAGGTCCACGGCCGCCCGCGCCGCGTCGACCGTGAACGTCGCGACCGGGTCGCCGACCTTGGCTCTGTTGACGGCGTTGAAGACCCGGATCGTCCCCGTCGCGGCCGGGTGGTTCTTGGTGACCGTCACCGTGACCCGTTGCTCTGTCGCGGTCGTGCCCGAGCGCTGCGAAAGGATGATCCACCGAGCGTCCGCCTCGGCGACCCACTCCTGCGGTCTGGCCACGTCGTCGCGGGAGAACACGTCGAAGAACCGCTTGTCGTCGGGCGCGGCCGAGTTGAACGTCAGCGTGCCACGGCCAGGGTCCTTGCTCCCCTCGGCGGCGGCGCCCACCGCGTCGGCCGGTGTGGCCACCCGGGCATACCGGTCGTTGGTCAGCATGACCGTGCCCTCGTTCGGGAAGCCTTCGGGATGGCTGTGGCCGATGGCGTGGTCCCACTTGCCGCCGCTGATCGTGTTCCAGTAGTCCTCGTCGGTGAAGATGCGCTCACGGGCCTGCTTCGAGAGCAGCTCATAGCTTCCCGCGCTGGCGTAGCGGCCCTGGGCGGCGGCGAGCTGGTTCTTCCAGTAGTAGCCGATCTGCTCGGCCATGTTCCGGTAGGACCGGACCCGGTGGAGCACCTGCTGATAGAACGCCGAGCGATAGCGCGGGTCGAGCTTCGCGGAAACACCTTCGAGAATCGCCACCAGTTTGTTGGACTCGTTGATGTAGCGCTGGAGCTCATCCCCGTCCGAGGTGGCGCTGAACGGGAAGACCTGACCGTTGTGGATCCTTCCCGAGCTCGCGTTGGAGGAGTTGATCTCCCCCCAGAACTCGGCGCGCTTGGTGCTCTCGAGCGCGTCGAACCTTTCCAGCGCGCCGGCGACCGCGGCGGCGTCGTCGCCCTTCAGCCGGAAGTCTTCCCGCCCCTGCTCGGTGAGGAACTTGCTCCCGATGTTCGTGTCGTCATAGCCCTTGACGTCCCACGCGAGCTTGGCGAACAGGTCGAGCTTGATCTCGCCGGGCTTGATGTCCCCGACGTTGAGGATCCAGTAGCGCCCCGCGCCGGAGTTCCACGCCCGGTGCAGCTGCTGCACCATCAAGGACATCGGCGTGGAGTTCAGCCACAGATAGCTCTTCGGCTCGCCCCAGTAGGAGATGTGGTAGTAGACGCCGTTCCCGCCGGACCGGGCGGCTTCGGTACGGGTGGGCACCTGGCGCAGGTAGCCCTGGTTGTCCTCGGCCCACATCAGGGTCACGTCGCCGGGGATGTAGTTCTTCAGCCCGGCGTTGTAGAGATCGTTCATCTCCTTGTAGGGGATGAACACCTGCGGCACGGCGTCGGCGCTGCCGTAGACCGCCGCGATCAGCTTGCGCTGCTCGCTGATGACGTCGGCCAGCATCTCGATCTTGTCCTTGAACCCGTACGGGTTGCCGGGCGTGAACACCGGATCGCTGTCGTGCACACCGCGGATGCCCAGGGCGAGGATGTTCTCGAAGCCGGAGTTGGCGACCACCCGCTGGCGCCAGTACTCCAGGATCGCGGGCTTGTTGATCGAATAGTCGTAGGCCGCCACGGCGTCCGCGCCCTTGATGTCGAGCGCGTCCTTGTTGCGGTCGTACCACTGCCGCCACTCCCCCTCGTTGTTGCGCAGCATCAGCTCCGCGTGAGAGGAGGAGGCGACCACGCCGAACGCCGACGCCTCGCGAGCGTTGATGGGTGTCCCGTTGTCGTACGTCCCGGTGTCGGTGACCGCGTTGAACGCCCTCGATGCCAGGTGCATCGCCGGCCATAACGTGTTCAGCTTGAGCCGCAGCATCAGCTCATAGACGTGCCGGTAGTAGTTGACATCAGGTGTGCCGTTGCCGGTGGGGAACTTCTTCTTCGCCCACGCGACGGTGCGTTCTTCGTCGTTGATGAAGATTCCGCGGTACTTGACGTCCGGCCCGTCGTCGACCCGGACCTTGCCTTTGACCTCGATGTCGTCGCGCCGCTTGACCGGCATGTCGCTGTACCAGTACCAGGGCGAGACGCCGATCTCCTCGGAGATCGAGTAGATCCCGTAGATCGTCCCGCGGGCGTCGCTGCCCGCGATCACCAGTGCGTTGCCGACCCCGGGGAGCGGGTTCTTGATGGTCTTGGTCGCGTACGCCTCCCACTTGCCCTTGATCCCGGCGGCCTCGTCGAACTTGCCGGCTGCGACGATCGCGTCGATCAGCCGGCTCTGACCGAGCTGGCCGACGATGATCGCGGTCTTCTGGCCCGCGGCCTTGGTCTGCAGGGCCGGGAGCTTGCGCTGGTCGGCCTTCGCCAGCCGCGCTTCCCTGGCGGGCGTGTCGTCGACGAACAGGCTCTGCACCTCAACGGGATCGATCGCCCCGCTCACCATGGCGACATCCTGGCGCAGGTCTTGGACCGCGCGGCGCACCTGCGTGTAGTCCCGATCGGCGTGCTCGCCGCCATAGGACGGGTCGATCAGGATCGGAGCGGTCGTACGCCCATCGAAGATGGTGAAATCGGTCGATGACGCCTGCGCCGGCGTCACCCCCACCCACGTCAGCGACGCGGCCAGCAGAGCGCCGATCGTCACAGCCACGGACCATCGCCTGGCCCGACCCGCGATGTGCTGCAGTCTCTGTCCGGGCTGCGACATCCCTCGCTCCTCTCGCCCGACACGGCACGATGTGGCCGGCATGATCGGAACGTAGGTACCCCACGACAATTTCTGCAAGGTGTTGCCAGAATTTCATTCTCGTGACTAGATGCGTCCGTGGAGCCCACGATCTTTGACGTCGCGCGAGCCGCCGGCGTGGCCGCGTCGACGGTGTCCCGGGCGTTCAACAAGCCCGGCCGGGTCAACGAGGCGACGCGACAGCGGATCATCGCCACCGCCGCGCAGCTCGGCTACCAGCACAGACCGCAGAACCGCGCTCTCGCGGGGGTCCGCCACCGCACCGTCGCCATGGTGCTCTCCGACATCACCAATCCCCACTTCTTCGAGCTCATCCGCGGCGCGGAGCAGCGCGCGAAGGCGTCCGACGTCACGCTGGTGATCGTCAACGCCGAGGAATCCCGGCGCATCGAGGAGAACCAGATTCGCGGCCTGGCGGCCAGCGTGGACGGGTTCGTGCTGGCCTCCAGCCGACTCGACGACGAGGTCCTGCGCGACCTCGCCAAACTGCACCGGATCGTGCTGTTCAACCGGGAGCTGCCCGGGTTGACCAGCGTGACGTTCGACACCGGCGCCGGCTGTCAGCAGATCCTGGAACACCTGGCCTCGCTCGGGCATCAGGGCATCACCTACTGCGCCGGGCCGCCCAGCTCCTGGATAGGTGCGGCGCGCTGGGCCGCGCTGAGCGCCGGGGCCGAAGCGCACGGTCTGACGGCACACCGGATCGGTCCGTACGCCCCCAACGTCGCCAACGGCGGAGCCGCCGCCGACGGAGCACTGCGCACCGGTGTGACGGCGGTCGTGGCTCACAACGACCTCCTGGCGATCGGAATCATCCGACGTCTCGCCCAGCGCGGGGTCCGAGTCCCGGCCGACATCAGCGTGATCGGGTTCGACGACATCTTCGCCGCCGACTTCGTCCATCCCTCGTTGACCACCCTGGCCGGGCCCGGCTCGCATGCCGGTCGGCTCGCGGTAGAGCTCCTGATCGAGCGGCTCGCCGCACGATCACAACGCGAGGGCGAGGCGATCCGCCTGCCTACCGAGCTGGTACTCCGCGAGTCGTCCGGCCCAGCGAAGTGCCTTCCCAGCAAATGAGGTGTGCATGAAGCGAGCGGACGCGGCGCGGAGAACGCTCCTCGCGATGACGGCGGCCGTCGTCCTCTTTGGAGGCACCGCGGCGGTCCCCGCCCAGGCCGCGGAGCTCGCGCCCGGCGCCCTGGCCGAGGTCGGCGAGGCGGATGCTCAGGTGGTGTCGTCGCCGGACGGCGATCTGCGGGTCGCGGTCACCACCGTGGACGGGCGGCTCATGTACAGCGTGAACAGCCACGGCAAGACTCTCGTCGGCGCGTCAGGGCTCGGCCTGGATCTCGCCGGACGCCCCAGCCTCACGCGGGGCATGAGCATCGCGTCCGTCGAACGGCGCACGCTCAACGAGACGTGGAAGCCGCTCTGGGGGACATCGAGCAAGGTCAGGAACCACGCGAGCGAGCTCACTGTCCACGCGGTCCAGGCCGGCACGGGGTTCAGGCTCGATCTGGTGTTCCGGGTCTTCGACGACGGGGTCGGCTTCCGCTACCACTTCCCCGGCCAGAGCGGTCTGGACGCCTACACCGTCACCGCCGAGCAGACCGAGTTCGCCCTCGACCCCGCCGCGCGGAGCTGGTCGATCGCCGCGGGCAAGACCTGGTCCGCCGACGAGCAGCACTACCGCGACCTCCCCCTGTCCGGCGTCGCCACCGCCCAGACCCCCATCACCGCCGCGCCCGCCGCCGACTCGTACGTGGTGGTGCACGAGGCCGACCTGACCGACTACCCCAGCATGACGCTGAAGGCGGTGCCCGGCCGGCCCGGCGTGTTCTCCAGCGACCTGATCGCCCTGCCCGACGGCACAAAGGCCAGGCTGAACGGCGAGTTCGCCACGCCCTGGCGCACCCTGACCGTGGGTGAGCGGCCCGGCGACCTGGGCGAGTCCCATCTGATCGAGAACCTCAACGACGCGTGCGCGTTCTGCGGCGACACCTCCTGGATCAAGCCCGCGACGTACGTGGGCGTCTGGTGGGAGCTCCAGCGCAGGGACACCACCTGGACCGCCGGGCCCAAGCACGGCGCGACCACCGCACGGGTCAAGCAGTACATCGACCTGGCCAGGCAGGCGGGCGCGAAGTTCGTGCTGGCCGAGGGCTGGAACGCCAACTCCGGCGGCTCCTGGTCGGGCCAGGACTTCCTGAGCCCGCAGGCCGACTTCGACCTGCCCGAGGTGCTCCGGTACGCCGCCGACAACGGCATCGGGTACATCGCCCACAACGAGACCCGCGGCGATATCGACTACTACGACCAGAATCTGGAGAAGATCTTCTCCCGGTACGAGGAACTCGGCATCCACGCGGTCAAGACGGGCTACGCCACGAAATTCCTGCTCGGCGGCGTCAACCGCAGCCACTACGACCAGGAGGCCGTCCGCCACTACCAGCGGGTGATCGACGCGGCGGCCCGGCACCGCATCACGATCGACGCGCATGAGGCGATCAAACCCACCGGCCTGGCGCGCACCTACCCGAACATGATGACGGGCGAGGGCGTCGCGGGCCTGGAGCAGCAGAACTACATGGGCGTCAACGGCAACCCGCCGGCACAGGCCACGATCCTCCCCTTCACCCGATTCATCGGAGGACCCGCCGACTACACGCCCGGCGTCCTGAACGTCACCTGGGACCCGGCCCGGCTCGGCACCCGCGTCCAGACCACCTCGGCCGCGCAGCTCGCGCTGTACCCGACGTTCTTCAGCCCGATGCAGATGCTCGCCGACACCCCCGAGAACTACGCCGCCCACCCCGAATTCGCCTTCCTCAAGAACATGCCTGCCACGTGGGACGAGACCCGTGTCCTGGACAGCGTCATCGGGGACTACACCGTGACGGCCCGTCGCGACGGCGGCACCTGGTACCTCGGCGCGATCACCGACGAGAACGACCGGACCCTCCAGGTCCCGCTGTCGTTCCTCCCCCAAGGCACCTTCGTGGCGGAGACCTACGCCGACGCCCAGGAGACCACCTGGAAGGGCGACCCGCTGCCCGTCGAGATCCGCAAGACGCTGGTCCGATGGTGACCTGGCTGCGCACCAACAAGGTCCTGCTGCCCGGCGTGACCACGCCGGGCCGGCTGGTCGCCCGGGTACGCGATGAGGCCACCGACCGGCTCTACAACACCCTGTACGGGATTCCGTCGCCGCGCCAGCGGGTGATCCCGCAGATGCTGCTGGAGGTGCCCGTCGGCAGGCGCGCCTCAGACCTGGAGCGCTGGCGCAAGAGTCCGGCTGCGACATCGGGCAAGAACCTGGAGAAGGCGCTGGAGCGCGCGGCGGAGATCCTCGGGGTGGGACTGGGGGCCATGCCGCTGCCACCTGAGGTGCCGCACCGGAGGATGGTGGATCTGGCCCGCTACGGCATGCAGGCCACGGCGAGCACCCTGCGCCGCCACGGGCCCTCCCGTCAGCTCGCCGAGGCGGTTGCGGCGGTGACCGAGATGGTGCCGCCACCCGACGTCGACCCCGCGCTGGTGACAGGGTTCGAGCGCCTCGACGCCGCCTACGCCGCGGCCGCCGAGCAAGAACACGTCGATTGTCGGTGACCGCCCTGACCTTCTCGGGCTCCGGTAGGTTTCGCACTGCTGCGGTATGATTTGGACGGTTTGCTAGTTGGCAATCTCTCGACTCACCCGGGAGCCGAGGTGGCTCTGCCCGTTCATCCCGTCCGGCCAGGCGTCGACGATCAGCCGGCCGGCGGCGCTCTCTTACGCCTTCAGGTCCTGGGCCCGTTGCGGGTGTGGCGCGATGGTGTCGAACTGGATGCCGGCCCCCGGCAACAGGCTTATCTGCTGGCCCTGCTTCTGGCCCGGGTAGGCAGGCCGGTCAGCACGAGCGAGCTGATCGACCTGGTCTGGGACCACGAGGTCCCCAGCAGCGCGCTCAACATCATCCACAAACACGTCGGCGCATTGCGGCGGCTGCTCGAACCCGCGACCCCCGCCCGTAAATCCGGCTCATACCTGCACCACCGCGGCGGCTCCTACCAGTTCACCGCCGCCCCCGGCACCCTGGACCTCCACACCTTCCGGGAACTCGTCGAGACCGCCAAGGCGGCCCTGGCACGGCAACGCCTGGAAACGGCGCTCGATCGCTATGTCGAAGCGCTTGGCCTCTGGCGGGGCCGTGCGGGCGACGGGTTCACGCACCGATCGACCGCGCTGCCGACCTTCGCCGCCCTCGACGACGAGTTTCACGCCGCGTGCACCGAAGCGGCCGAACTGGCGGTGTCGCTGGGCCGACCGGCGGGGGTGCTGCCGGCGTTGCAGCTGGCCGCATCGATGGCGCCGTTCCACGAACCCGTACAGGCCGGCCTCATCTCCATCCTCGGGGCGGCGGGACGCCAGGCGGAGGCACTGTCGGTGTTCCGCGAGGTCCGCGCCCGCCTTGCCGACGAGCTCGGTATCGATCCTGGCCCGGAGCTGCGAGCCGCACACCTGCGAGTGCTGTCGCAGCCCTCGGCGTCGCCGCTCGTGGCGCGTACGGACGGCGGGGATGACGGCGCGTCGGCGCGAACGACAGCCGGGCTGGTCGGCCGGGCCGAGGAACTCGCCCTACTGCGGCAATCCGTCGAGATGGCGTTCACCGGCCGCCCAGCGCTCCGTATCGTCGAAGGCGAGCCGGGCGTAGGCAAGACCCGCCTGGTACGAGAGATCGCCACCGAAGCGAGCCGGCGTGGCGCGCTGGTCGTCTGGGGTTCATGCCTGGAAGGCGACGGAACACCGTCGATGTGGCCTTGGGAACAGACGCTCCGCCCGATTCTCGACAGCCTGCCCGCGCCGCTGCGGGAGAAGTGGCTCGCCAGTGAGCTCGGCAGTCTCCTGGAATCGCGAGACGACTACGCCGCCGCGCCGGCCATTCCCAACAGCGGTGCCCAGTTTCGCCTGTTCGAGCAGGTTGTCACCGCCGTTGGGCAGGCCTCGGCGCAACAGCCCACGCTGCTGATCGTCGATGACCTCCAATGGGCCGACGCCGCCTCGCTCCAGCTGTTCGGCCACCTGACGGCCCGGCTACCCGCCGGCACGGTGATCATCGGTGCGCTACGCGATCGCGCACCCACACCCGGCTCTGATCTGTCGCGGGTCCTGGCCGCGGCCAGCCGGCTGCCCGGCCACCGCAGGATCCGGCTCGGCCCGCTCGGCTTGACCGACGTGACCGAGCTCATCCGCCGCGAGACCGGCCACGATCCCGGTGCCGAAGTCGCCCGCGGCATCCATGCCCGCACCGCCGGCAATCCGTTCTTCGTCCAGGAGCTGTCCCGGCTGCTCAGCGACGGCGGCTCGCTCGGCGACGGCGGCGCGTCAGTACGGGCCGGGGTGCCGGCCACCGTGCGAGACGTCGTCCGCGATCGGATGTCCGGTCTCGACGACAGCGCTCACGGCCTGCTGCGCATCGCCGCGGTCATCGGCCGCGACGTGGACCTCGACCTGCTCGCCCGCGCGATCGGCGTCGATGTCGCGGACTGCCTCGAACGCCTCGAACCGCTGCAAGCACTCGGTCTCCTGGAGACCAAGCCGGAAGACCCGTTCTCGTGGCGCTTCGCGCACGACCTGGTCCGCGAGTCGGTCACCGAGACCATTGCGCGGCGGCAGGCCGTCCAGCTGCATCTGCGCGTCGCCGACGCCCTCGAACACATCCATGCGGACGACGAGTCCGTCGCCGAACGCCTCGCCTACCACCTGCGGGGTGCCGGCCCCCTGGCCGACCCGGTTCGCACCGCGGAGGCACTGGCGCGCGCCGGTCGCCGCGCGGCGACCAAGCTCGCGTTCGCGGCCGCCTATCGGAACCTGGAATCGGCCGTCCAGATCGCCCGGACGGCAGGGCTGCTGGAGCTGGAACTGTCCGTCCTGTCGCTGCTCAACCTCCTGGCCGTCGAGCCCCCGGGAATGGGCGGCTCGACGTTCGATCTGCTGGAACGGGGCGCATATCTTGCCCGCAGACTCGGCCGCGAGACGGCCGAGGCCGAGTTTCTCTTCGTTCGGATGACCGGGGCCTACGTCTCCACCGAGAAAGACCGTGGGGTGTGGGCTCGCCGGCTGCATGAGCAAGGCCAGGCGTCCGCGGACCCGATCATCCAGGCGTACGGCCGGCAGGCCTGGGGCCTGTACCAATGGGACATCGGCGACATCGGCGCGGCGTATCAGTGTTTCAGCTGGGTAGGCCGTACCACTGCGGACGGCATTGCCTCGCTGCTCGCGAACTCGGCCGACCCGCACCCGGGGCCGGCTCAGGAAAGCATGTACCACCTTGCCAGCCGGGTCGGGGGCGTCCCGGCTCGACGCCGCGACGACCTCGGACGTTGGCGGATCCAGGATGAGTGGGTCGGTTATCTGGCCGTGATCACCACGTTGCATGGGGATGTCGAGACGGGGCGGTCCCTGCTCGGCACGGTGTACCAGGCCGAGGGAGACCCCTTTGAGATGTCGGGCTGGACCCGCTACCAAACCATGGCCGCCACGATGGCCGGTGACACGACCTGGACGATGCACGCGACCGAGCGATGGGTCGCGGCCAGCGCCGACCGTCCCGGCGTCGCGCAGGAAGCCTACATATGGCTGGACTGGTACTGGGCCCGTGCCCTCACCGGCGACGACCCTGCCGGCACCGCGGCCAAGGCCGAACATCTCCTGGCCGCGACCCTGCTCGACCCGCCGAGATGGGGCCTCGCCTACTGGTACGGACTGATCGCCGAGATGTGGCTGGCAGCCGAGATGCCCGACAAGGCCGCGACCGCCCTCGACCGGGCCGACCAGGCCGTCCAGGCCCACGGCCAACGCTATGCCGAAGGACTTCTCCTGTTGCTGCGCGCCCGCCTGCTGCACGCCCGCGGCGAACCCGTCGACGTCGTGCGAGCCGCCGCCGACGAAGCCCGCGCCCGATCCGGCGAACGCGGGGCCCACCTCTTCGCCCGCCGCGCCGAGAGGTTCCTGGCCGATCTCGACCAGAATCCGGCAGGACGTTGATCGCGATGCGGCGAGATGGGGTCGGCTAAGCGTCGGCCATTCGCGTTGTGTTGCGGACAGGCCCAGGCCGGCCAAGCCGGCCGCGGTGTCCAGGATCGTCTCCTCGATCGGCCGGGGCCGCCAGCCCAGAACCTCAGCGGAAAGAGCCCGCCATTCCGGAGCTATAGAAAGCACCTTCCTCGCGGCGAACCCCACCGCAGCGTGACCGGCGCGTTCAGTTACAGCCACGCCTACAGTCCGGCACCTGCGGAAACGCTCTTGCGAGACGCCTTCGAAGGAAAATCACGGTAAGCCGATCGGCTCAGATCTGCTGACGGGACTTTTCGTTCCGATGTTCGTCACGCCCCGCTACGACATGGGCGGACTCAGATATGGAGGGTGGGCCGGTAGATGAGCTCTTGGGTACGGCCGTCGAGCGTCCGGCTCTCGATCAGCTCGAGGTCGAAGTCGGCCGCATTCTGGAAGATCGGGTCCGCTCCGGTCTGGCCGGTGATCACCGGGAAGAGCGTCACCTGGACGCGGTCGACCAGACCGGCGGCCATCAGCGCCCGGTTCATCGACAGGCTGCCGTGTGAGCGCAACGGCACCTCGGACTCCTCCTTGAGCCGGGCGACGACGTCCACGGCGTCGCCGCTCACGACGGTCGCGTCCGGCCAGTCGAGGGGTCCTCTCAGTGTGGTCGACACCACGGTTGCGGGCAGGTTCCTCATCCGGGTGACCCATGGGTCACGTACGTCGGAGTCCTCGGTGCTCGAGGCCAGCATCCGCGCGAACGCCCGATACGTGTTGGCCCCGAAGACCATCCGCTGTTCCTCGCTGTGCAGGGCGAGGCGGTGCTCCAGCAACTCGGGGCCTTGCTTGCCCCAGTAGCCGCCCCAGTTGCCGCCGGCGGCACCGAAGCCGTCGAGGCTCATAAAGACGTCGAAGGTGTAGGTAGCGGTCATGGTGCTCTCCTCGAATGCGGGATCGGGTGTGTGGAGCAGGTCACGAGGTCCGGTCAGGTGACGTCGGTGCGGCGAGCTCGGCCAGGTGGCGCAGCGAGTTGATGAGATGCTCGGGGCCGAAGGGCGGGAACTGGATGTACTCCCGCCTGAACTGCGGCACCGCCGACCAGTCGTAGGTGAGCGTGACCTCGGTCTCGGACGGACCGAGCGGCGTAAGGTCGTAACGCCAGATCCAGCCGCCGAGCTCCAGGCGACCGTCCTCCCCCTCCGTCCCCGTCAGCCAGCCGATGGCGCGCGGCGGGTCGAGCACCGCGACCTTGTTGGCCACCCGGTAGTCACCGTCTGGGTGCTTCGCGTGATACATGGCCATCCGGAGAACCTGCCCCACCTCGGTCAGCGGCGCCCGGTCGGCAGGCTCCTGAACCCAGCCGGTGCCATCGATCGCGGCATGGGCCGCCGGGTCCGCCAGCACCGCGAACACCCTCGCGGCGGGCGCGGCGACGGTCAGTGTGGCGCTCACGTTCTCCTGGTCCATGGTGTGCACGCTCCTTGCCTTCTCATCTCGGCGAGTACCGGCCCGTCGCCGGTCTCTCATCTTGGCTACGAACGGGCTCGACGCCATCCGACACCCACCGCGGAAAAAATCAGAAGACGTACTCGGGGCATGACGGGCATCCGACGGAAAACCCATGCCACCCCCTGCCGTGTTGACCTGACCTCAGCTCCGAGTGTGTCGCGCGGGCCAGGGGCGACGGTGGAAAGCCAAGGCGGCGGCCAGGCAGGCGACGGGTATGACGGGCAGCACGTACCGGTGATCGAAGTCCAGGACCGCGACCGGGCCGATCAGCAGGCCCATCGCCACGGCCCACGGCAGCAGCGCCACGCGGGGCCGCCGCACCGCGGCGACCGCGCCGAGCAGGAGGATCAGGCCCAGGAACGGGCCGCGCAGGTAGGCGGCGTACTGGTAGGCGATGAGGAAGTCCGCGTACGGAGACACCGACGACAGACCGCGGATGGCCGGGTCGTACTCCCGTTTGACCTTGTCGATCAGTGGCTGGTCGGGCAGTTCCCAGTGCCCGCTGCTGAAGCCGAACGCCGGGGTGGTGCGGTCGGGGTGCGGGATCGGGGTCCAGGAGAAGGCGATGGCGGTGTCGCGTACGACGTCGACCAGGTAGTCCAGCGGCTGGGCGAGGATCGCGTCGATCGCGAACGAGCGGGCGAGGTCGTTGTGCGTGAACCGGTCGCCGGGCAGCAAGTTGAGCGAGGCCCCGGGGGCCCACACGTACTCGGAGGCCGCGTCCACCTTCGTCCCGTTGGGGCACAGGCGGGCCACATCGGATGGCGGCTGGATGCGGACGCAGTCGGCGAAGGTCATCGTGCGGGCCCACAGGGCGACGCCGTCGGCGCCGCTGATGGCGAAACGGCTGTGGTGCTGGGCGTACCAGGCGGCGTAGCCGGCCAGAGGCAGGGAACCGGCCAGGACCAGCGCGGCCAAAGGCCGCCATCCCACGCGCCGTACGGCCAGCACGAGCACGACGAGCAGCAGCAGCGGCAGCGCGATCGTCCTGGTCAGCGCGGCCGTGGCGAACAGCAGGCCCGCTCCGGCGGCGGCACGCACGGACAACCGCGGCGACCACATCAGCACCGCCAGCCCGGCCACGACAAGGAAGATGAACTGTGTGTCGGACAGGACGGCATGCTCCAGCCGCAGGAAGGAGGCGTCGAACAGGAGCGGTACCGTCGCCGACGCCGCCACCCAGCCGGGCGCCGACCTGCGGCGCAGCACCGCGTACAGCAGTATCCCGGTGCTCAGGCCGATGGCGTGCTGGACGGCCGCGACCAGCTCCACGCTGTGGAACGGCAGCAGCGCCCGCAGCAGCAGCGGATAGCCGATCGGATGAAACGTCGCCGACGGAGCCGGGTGCACGGCGGTGTCGAGGTAGGTGAAGGAGTCGTACCAGTAGAGCGTGACGGGGCGATAGCCGAGCATCGTCACCACCCGCAGCGCGGCGGCCAGGAGCAGCAACGCGGCGAAGAATCGGTGGTCGGCGAGGCGGCGCTGCGAGGGCAGCGCCGCGCGGGTGTCGGTGAGCACGCGAAATCCGATCGTGGCGGCATGACAGGGGTCCGCGCATGCCGAGGACAACGCATGGCGGTGATGAGGGCGCGCGCTCAGCCGCGCGCGCCCCGGGTGGAAGCTCTCAGTACCGGGCCGGGATCAGCAGCGGGACGGCGGCATCGGGCTCGGCTGGGTGCTGCGGTCGGCGCCGACCAGCAGGAGGGCCTGGCCGTCGGCGCTCATGACGCCGTCGTGCACGTACCAGCCGCCGGGGGCGGCGGCGGCCGCGCGCTTGCCGTACTGGATGTACGACGGCGTGACGCCCCGCTCGCGCAGCAGGGCCGAGATCTCGGCGACGCTCTTGTTGACATAGTCCACGCAGTGCAGCGGCTCGCCGGGCAGAGCGATGCCGGGCGGCATCTTGTACCTCTCGCCGGGCAGGGCCCGCCTGCCGAGACTGATCTCGGCCTTCTTGTCGAAGTCGACAGGCACCTTCAGGCCGACAGGGCAGCCGGAGAACCGCTCGCACGGCCCCAGGGCGTCGATCGTGGTGATCGGGCCGTCGCCGCGCAGCGGTTCGCCGGATCTCAACCGGTCCACGTCGTTGATCACGATCATCTGGCCGGTCAGGCTCGCGGAGGTCGGCACCAGGTCGAGCGTGATGTCCAGGCCCCTGGCCCTGAGCTCGCGCTGGTACACCTCGGGCTCGGCCAGCAGGTCCTTCACCGTGATCACGTAGTGGTCGTCCACCAGTTCGATGTCGAGCGCCGCGGAGGCGGGCGCCTGAACGACGCCGAAGGACAGCAGAGCCGCCAGCGCGGCCAGGACCGGCCCGGCCGCCCACCTGCGCGGCCGTGGAAGGACAAGCCAATTGCGGCGGCGGCGCTGCTCGGGGACGGAGACGGAGGTGATCTCCTCCAGTAGCTCCCTGGCGATCGGCGTCGTGCCGGGACCGGGATCGGGCGCGATGCCGGCCACCAGGCGGTCGATCTCGTGCATCACATAACCCCCTTCGTCATCGCGACGGCGCGCAAGCCGATGCGGGCCATGTCGACGCCGGCCGTGTCCAGGTGCTTGGCCAGGCGTTTGCGGGCCCGGTGCAGCCGCAGCCGGGAGTTGGCGCGCGAGCAGCCCAGGACGGTGGCGATCTCGTCGGAGCCCAGGCCCTCCCAGCCGGCCAGCGCGAGGATCTCCCGGTCGTCGGGGCTCAACCGCGCGAACGCCTCCTGGACGCCCGCCAGGCTCTCACCGTCCTCGGTGTGCTCCGCCCACACGGCGAGCTGGTGACCGAGCCGCTCCACCAGCTCGCTGCGGCGCGACTCGGCGCGACGGCCGTTGGCCAGCATGCGGCGGGCCACGCCGAACAGCCACAGGCGCGCGTCCCGCCCCTCGGGGATGTCGTCCAGGCGGCGCCAGGCCGTGGCGAACGTCTCGGCGAGTGCATCGGCGGCGTCCTCGTGGGAGTCCGTACGCCGCCGAACATAGGCAAGGATGTCGGGATAGTTGGCAACGTAGATCACCTCGAAGCGCTGCTTGCGGTCTTGGTGGGTCACGCTGCCTTCTCTCATCCGATAGGTCCGACACCCCGTACCTGTCCGGACCCGCCAGATAGTTTCACCCCGATTTCGGGGAATTTGGATGTCCCGCACGTCCGACCTCCCGCCCCACGTCCCGAACGGCGATGGCGTGCTTTACGCTACTTATAATGAATATGGATGGCGTCAAACCCTCGGCACCATCCACGTAAAGCGCATGAGAGGCGCCACGTACGTGAAGCTCGTGATCTTCGGGGCCAACGGCCCGACAGGACGGCTCACCACCGCCCAAGCCCTCGCCGAGGGCCACACCGTCACCGCTGTCACCCGGCATCCGGAAACCTTCCCCTTCGGCGCCCCCGCGCTGAAGGTCGCGAAGGCGGACGCCCTGGACCCCGAGGCGGTGTGTCGGGTGGTGGCCGGGCATGACGCGGTGCTCTCGACGCTAGGCGTCCCCTACGGCTCCGAGGCCACCACCACGTTCTCCGAGTCCGCCAGGCACATCATCGCGGCCATGACCGCGCACGGCATCCGGCGCCTGGTCTGCGTGACCTCTACCGGCGTGCCGATGAAACCCCCGCCCGGCGAGACCCTCATCTACCGCAAGGTGATCGTGCCGACGCTCATCAAGATGGGGCGCCCGTTGTACGAGGACGCCGCCCGCATGGAACAGATCGTGGCCCAGACCGATCTCGACTGGACCGTCATCCGCCCGTCGGGACTGTTCGACGGCAGCGCGATCACCGGATACACCGTCGGCCCACCGCAGATGGTCGGCCGGTTCACCTCACGTCGTGACCTCGCGGACGCGCTCATCCGCGCGGCCGTCGACGACCGCGACGTCCGCTCCATCGTCGAGGTCATCACCACCGAGGGGACGCCCAGCGTCTACCGCGTGTTCCTGAAAGAAGCGCTCCGCATCGGCAGCGCGTGAGAGACGCGGTCAGTATCGGGTCCCGCCGAGCCGCTTCAGAATCCCAAGCCGAACAGCACCGTGTGGGCGTTCTCCGGGCCGTGGACGTGTTTTCCCAGCTTCGCCATGGAGGCCACTTTCTCCGAGCACGAAGCGACTTCCGCCGAACACGGTGACCCCCACCTTCCTGCCGATCGCGTACGTCTCGGCGGGCAGTGTCCGGAAGAACGCCGCCAGTAGGGGCGGCAGCGCGGCCCACCGGGGCGCCCGCCGGCTGCCCGGCGTGCTGAGCCCGGCCGGTTCGCCTGCCAAGGAGACGGGGTACGCGTGATCTTAGGGAGACGCCCCGACAGCCGGTCGCTCCTGAGAGTGAACGGCGCTATCCGTCGTGGGAGGGATGCGCCGGGCGGCCTGGATCCCGATACTGGGCGAGATGCCCGGACTTACTGAGCGGCTGCGCAGCCGGTTGACGGACGTGCCGCCACGAGTGGTCGACGTCGCGATCACGGTCGCCGTGTCGGCGGCCACCGTCGGTCCCGCGCTCGTCCCCTCCGCACAGCCGTGGTGGGTGGTGGCGCTGGCCGTGCTGGCCTCGGTGCCCGTGCTGTGGCGGCGCGGGGCACCGCTCGTGGTGACCTGCGTGGTCGGGCTGGCGATGACGGCGCTGGTGATGTGGGAGAAGCCGATGCTGCCGTACGGGCCGCTGGTGGGCACCTACACCATCGCCGCGCTTAGCCCGCCGCTGCTGCGGCTGGCGGCCGTTCCGGTCATCGGCGCGGGGGTGTACGTCTCGCTCGCCCTGCCGCAGGAAGGACTGGACTCCTATCGCGTGGTCGGTACGGCGTTCGTCGCCGCGTACGCGCTGGGCACCAGCGCCCGCGCCCGCCGCGCCCGGGCCGCCGAGCTGGCCGAACGGGCTCTGCGGCTGGAGCGGGAGCGAGCCATCGCCGCGGCTCACGAGCGGGCGCGCATCGCCCGGGACATGCATGACATCCTCACTCACTCGGTCGGCCTCATCGTCGTCCAGGCCGAGGCCGGGCCGCTGATGCTCCAGGCCGATCCGGCCCGCGCGCAGGCCGCCTTCGACACGATCGCCGACACCGGCCGGGGCGCGATCGCCCAGCTGCGGACCCTGCTCGGCACGATGCGTTCGGGCCAGACCGATCACCGGGAGCCGCAACCGGGGCTCGCGGCCCTGCCGGAACTCATCGAGCGGACCGGCCGGTCCGGGCTGCGGGTGACCTTGGCCAGCGACGGCGTGCCGCGGCCGATCCCCGTCGAGGTCGACGTCGCGGCGTACCGGATCGTGCAGGAGGCGCTGACGAACGTGCTGCGCCACGCGGACGCGCGCACCGCGCAGGTGCGACTGTGCTGGACGCCGGGCGTTCTGGCGGTCGACGTGGCCGACGACGGCAAGGGCGCGGCCGGCGGCGCCGAGGGGCATGGCCTGATCGGGATGCGCGAACGGGCCGCCGCCTGTGGCGGGACGCTGCGCGCCGGCCGGGGAGAGAAAGGCTTCGTCGTGGCGGCCTCGCTCCCGGTTGGATAGGCCCATGCTCCGCGTACTCGTGGCCGACGATCAGGATCTGTTCCGCGGCGGCTTCGCCATGATCCTCGACGCCCAGGCCGACATCACCGTCATCGGCGAGGCGGCCGACGGCGCGCAGGCCGTTCGGGCGGCCACCGAGCTGCGCCCGGACGTCGTGCTGATGGACGCCCGGATGCCCGGCATGGGCGGGATCGAGGCGACAGAGCGGATCTGCGCGACGACGTCCGCCAAGGTGCTGGTGCTGACCATGTTCGATCTGGACGAGTACGTCTACGACGCGCTACGCGCGGGGGCCAGCGGTTTCCTGCTGAAGGACATCCGTCGCGACGAACTGGCCGCGGCGGTGCGCGTGGTGGCGGCGGGAGAGTCACTGCTGGCGCCCACGGTGACCAAACGCCTGATCGAGGATCTGATCCTCCGGCCGGGCCATGGGGTGGCTCCCCGGATGGCCGCCCGCCTCGCCGAGCTGACCGGCCGTGAGGCCGAGACGCTGCGGCTGGTGGCCCGGGGGCTGTCCAACGCGGAGATCGCCGGCGAGATGGTCGTCAGCGAGCACACCGTGAAGAGCCATGTCAGCAGGATCCTGACGAAGCTGGGGCTGCGCGATCGGGTGCAGGCGGTCGTGTTCGCCTACGAGTCGGGACTCGTCGTCGCCGGCGACGCCTGAGCGGTCCCTGAGAGGGAGTGCGGAGTTCACTCTCGCCGCCGATGTGGGCGCGGGGCGCCAATGCGGAGTATCGAGGCAGTTTCCCTGGCGGAGGAGTCTGCTCGATGAGATCGCAACGATGGTGGTTGATCGGCGCGGCGGTGCTGTCGGCCACGCTGTTCCTGTTCGGTACCGGCTTGCGGCCGGTGCCCTGGTGTACGTGGATCGCGCCGATCCCGGTCCTTGTCCTGGCGCCGCGCTGCTCGGCACGTACGGCGTTGGCCACCGCGTCCCTCGCCTGGCTCGGCGGCCAGACCCCCATGTGGGGATATTTCCTGAACACGGTGCAGATCCCGCCGACGATGGCCGTGCTCCTGCTCGTCGGCTCGGCGCTGCTGTTCGGTCTGGTGGTGATCGCCTACCGGCGCCTGACGCTGCGCGGGCACCCGCTGATGGCCGTCGGCGTCGTCCCGGCCGCGTGGGTCGTCATCGAGTACGCGCTGTCGCTGATCACACCGAACGGCGCCTGGTGGAGCCTGGCCTATACCCAGGCCGACGTCCTTCCCGTCATCCAGATCGCCTCGGCCACCGGAGCATGGGGCGTGACGTTCGTGCTGATGGGCGTCGCGGCCACGGCCGCTGCCCTGCTGAGGCCCGGTGCGGCCGGCCGGGTGCGGGTCGCCGTGACCGCCGCGACGGTCGCGGGCCTGGTGGCGGGCTACGGGTGGTGGCAGCTGCAACCGGCCGAGGCCGGGGCGGCGGTCAAGGTGGCGCTGCTGGCCACCGACCGGTCGATCGACCCGGTGGCGGTGACCGATCCCGAGGGACGCGACCTGCTGGCCGGCTATGTGAGCCGCATCCCGGCCCTGGCCGAGCGCGGGGCCGACGTCGTCGTCCTGCCCGAGAAGACGTTCCGGGTGGATGAGGCGGACCTGCCGTCGCTGGCCGGACCGCTGTCCCGGCTCGCCGCCGGCCACCACATCGACATTGTCGCGGGGCTGATCCTCACGAGGGACGGGCGCGAGTACAACGCCGCCATCGACTTCCCCGCGGATGGCGGACGACCCGTCGAGTACGTCAAACGCCACCTCGTCCCTGGGCTGGAGAGCGATTTCACGGCCGGTCAGGCGAAGGCGTTCGTGCCCGGCTCCGGCCGGCGATGGGCGATCGCGATCTGCTTCGATCTCGACTTCCCCGACCTGGTCCGCGACTATCGGCGCGACGGGGCGAGCGCGCTGTTCGTACCCGCCTGGGACTTCGGCGACGACGCGTGGCTGCACAGCCGGATGGCGATCACGCGCGGCATCGAGAACGGCCTCGCGGTGGCACGGGCGGCCCGGCAGGGCGCCTTGACCGTGAGCGACCCGCACGGCCGCCTCCTGGCCGAGGCGCGCACCACCGGCACGTCCTTCGTGTCGGTGACCGCGGACCTGCCGGATCATGCGGTGCCGACCCTGTACACCTGGCTCGGCGACTGGTTCGCCGGGATCTGCGCCCTCCTGCTGGTCGCGATATTCGCGTCCGGGGCATTCCTGCGCCCCTCCCCCGCTTCACCACGGCGAGCGGATCCGTTGCCGTCGGCCCCTCCTGTATCCTCGGTGCATGCCCACCGTCCTGCCGGCGCGGATGGGCGATGATCTGTCGCGGTCCACCGAGGCCTCCTGACCGAGCGCATCGCGCGCCAGCTCGAGCACGACATCCGCTCCGGGGAGATCCAGGCGGGGGCCAAACTCCCTTCCGAGCGTGAGCTCGCCGCTGCGCGAGCAGGCGGCCCGCAAGGACCCCCCTGGCCACGCTGTCGGAGCAGGAACGGCACATCCTCGACCTGATCGGTGAGGGGCTGACCAACCGGCAGATCGGCGAGCGGATGTTCCTGGCCGAGAAGACGGTCAAGAACTACGTGTCCGACCTGCTGTCCAAGCTCGGCATGCAACGCCGTACCCAGGCCGCCGCACTGGCCGCCCGGCTGCGTGCGGATCAGCGCGATTCCCGGGACTTTCGCCCCTGACCGTGACCAGCCTCGCCCGCAAGGCCGGTCACCTTCTGCCTCGATGGTGAGCGGATCGTCATCCGCACCGGGCTCGGCTCGAAGCCGGCCGCGAATCGCCCCGGCGCATCAGCTCCCAGGCCATCAGCGACGACTCCTCCGGCCTGATCGCCACCAGGATCCGGCTCAGCACCTGCTTCGCCGTCAGAGACTCGACGTTCAGCACTGCTCCTCTCGCGGGCGTACGACCGCGACGGGGCAGGTCACGTGGTGCAGCACGCCGTGGCTGACCGACCCGAGCACCGCGGAGGCGAACGCGTCCAGCCCGCGCGAGCCGACCACCACCAGGTCCGCCGTCTGTGAGGCCTGAATCAACCGTGCGCGGCTACTTCAGCCAGGCGGTACGCCGGACGATGGGCAGGGTGCCCAGCCCGAGTGTGGCGCCGGCGTTGGCCAAGGCCAGGCCGACCAAGACGATGGAGTAGATGAGGTGCTCGTCCAGGAACGGGTTGTTGGCCAGCGGCAGTTCGGCGGCCCACATCAGGACCAGCATGAGCGTGCCGGTGACCGCGGCGATCCGGGTGCCCACGCCCAGGATGAGCGCGGCGCCGATGCCGAGCAGGCCGAGCATGAACAGCCAGTCCACCCATGGCTGGCCGGCCAGCGAGCTGAAGAACCCGCCGAGCGCGTTCTCTCCGGTGCCTTTGAGGAAGCCGGTCGTCGGGCTGCCACCGGAGATCCAGGCCTTGCCGGCCGGAGTGGCGAAGCCCCAGCCGAAGGTCTTGTCCAGGAACGCCCACAGGAAGATCCACCCGATCGAGATTCGGGTGATCGCCCAAACGTAGTCGACGGGGCGGTGTGCGGTGGGAGGGCCGGTCTCTAAGACGGGTCTGTTGACGGTGGTGGCCATGATGATCCCCTTTCAGCGCGTTCTCGTCACCTCCAAAGCACACCGCGTGCCCTCTTTCCGGGGCAGTGCCGTACGACCCACAGCTTGAGGACCTTGGTCCCCTCGAACCCCCTACGCGCGTACCACCGCCACCGGGCAACGGGTGTGGTGCAGGACACCGCGGCTGACCGAGCCGAGCAGCATCGCGCCCACCGTGCTGTGACCGTGCGAGCCCACCACCAGCAGGTCGGCTCCGGCGGAGGCGTCGGTGAGCGCTTCCACCGGCTGCGCCGGCTGGACGTCCTCAACGACCGTCACCCGCGGGTAGCCCTTCGTGAAGGTTCCCACCCGGTCGCGGACGATCTGGTGCTGCGCGGTGCGGATTTCGTCCATTTCGTACGGCACTCCGGGCGCGTACGCATGCACCGGCAACTGCCAGGCGTGCACCACCCTCAGTGCGGCCCCCCGCAGCTCGGCCTGCCGGAAGGCGTAGGCCAGCGCGGGCTCGCACGCGGGCGAGTCGTCCACGCCGACCACGATCTCCCCATGAACCGGCTGGTGATCACCGCGTACGACCACGACGGGGCAGTCCACGTGACCCGCCACATGCGTGTTGACCGAACCCAGCAAGGCGCCGGCGAACCCGCCGAGCCCGCGGCTGCCGAGCACGATCTCGGTCGCCTCCTTGGCCTGTTCGCGCAGCACCTCAGCGGGCGCGCCCTCGATGTCCCGCGTCGTGACCTCGACGTCGGGCTGGCGCTCGCGGGCCAGGGCCAGGGCTTCGCGCAGGATCCGATGCCCCTCGCGCAGCAGCGTGTCGGGCAGCGCGGCGTTGGGGAACCTGCCGATCTGATACGGCGAGCGGTCCACGGCGTGCACGATCCGCAGCGGCTCTCTCATCCGCAGAGCGTCGTTGACCGCCCATTCCACTGCGGCCCGCGCGGTCATCGAGCCATCCACACCTACGATGATCATGATCTGTCCTCCTTCGTCACCTCTCCATCCGACCCATTCGCGGAGCGTTGTCATAGGGCCGGAAGTCCGCCGGACAGGACCGAAGGACCCTGTTTGCCCAGGTGACGGGTGCGTAGCGTCGATGGCATGGCCACCATCGACCTGACCGGGCTCCGTGCCGTCGTCTTCGACACCGACGGTGTGGTCACCGACACCGCCCGCGTGCACGCGGCCGCGTGGAAGCACGTGTTCGATGCCTTCTTGCACGGCCGTTCCACCCCGTTCGACATCCGGGCCGACTACCCGCGCTACGTCGACGGCCGTCGGCGGCGGAGGCGGCCGTGCGTCTGGAGCGGGATGGGGCCAACCTGCTCCCGCAGAAGCCGCCCGTTCCGTTGTGGCGGCGGGTGCTCGCCCAGCTTCGCGATCCGCTACTCGCCGTCGCCGGCGCGTTCGCCCTGCAGCTCGCCGGACTGTACATGCCGCCGCTACGCGAACTGCTCGGCACCGAACCACTGCCCCTGGGCGACCTGCTGATCGTCACCGCGCTGTCCACCCTCGGCTACGCCGCCGTCCGGCTTGATCGGATCCTCCACCCCTCCCGTCGGCGGCGTCTGGGGTCGCGCCCCGAATTCAAGGTCACCGCCGTGCGACCGACCGCCTCGTCCAAGGCGAGCGAGACAGGGCCAAGAGTTTCATCGTCTATGGGTCTCATCTCATCGGCGGCGGGGAAGCTCATGCGGCATGGACGGACTTCCAGGAGGCGGCGATGAGCGATCGATACGCTGGTCGGCCCATTCTGGTCGGCTACGACGATTCGCCTGGGAGCCATGAGGCGCTGCGCTGGGCGGTCGAAGAGGCGCGGCTGCGTGGGCTACCCGTACTGGTCTGTCATGCTTTGCACTGGCCCTATGTGCTCAGGCCTGTCGCACAGGAGGTCCTGACGCAGATCGAGCAAGTCGCCCTCGCCGTCGTGGACGAGGGCGTCCACCGTGCCCGAGCCCTGGCTCCGGAGGTGGAGGCCCAGCCGCTGCTGGGGAGAGGTACCCCCTCGGCCGTGCTCCTGGAGGCCACGCGCGAGGCGGAGATGACCGTGCTCGGGGCTCGCGGGCGGGGCGGGTTCGACGGCCTTCAGGTGGGGTCGGCCGCCGTGCAGGTGCCCGCGCACAGTGTCAGGCCGGTCGTCGTCGTACGGCCCCTCCCGCGACCGAGCGGCCAGGACGTCCGGATCGTTGTCGGCATCGACGGCTCACCCGCGAGCCTGGCGGCCTTCGATCTCGCTCTGGACGAGGCCGCGCTGCGCGGCGGCTCCCTGACGGCCCTGTGCTGCTGGAGAGAATGCCGATCATCGTCGTGGCAGGAGCCGCTTCCCTTCGTGGATTCGCACGCGCTGCGCCAGGGAGCGGAAGCCCGCTTTTATGAGGTCACGTCCCAGCTGGCGCGCAGGCACCCCGATGTACCGGTCACGGCGGACTTCGTGACCGAGCGGCCCCAGCGCGCGCTGATCGACGCGGCCAAGGACGCCACGCTCCTCGTGCTCGGCAACCGGGGAAACGAGTCACCCGCCTGCCTTCTGCTGGGACCGGTCACCCAGACCGCGCTGCTCGAAGCCTGGTGCCCGGTCGCGGTGACCCCCACCGCCAATCTGAGACCGCTGTTCCCACCGGGATGAACCCCGGTCCTCATGCCGGCATGTCGGCCCGCCGCGCAGCCCGCACTGACCAACGACCATCGCCGTCGGGACTTACGGCCCTACCAGGCGCACCACAGTCGGAGCTGTGATGAAAGTACAAGAACAGCCGACGAGAAGGGCTGAGCCGTGAAGCGCAGGACCGTCGCCGACGTGATGACCGACAAGGTCGTCACGGTCACCGCGAGAACCCCGTTCAAGGACATCGCCGAGACCCTGATCGCCGGCGGCATCAGCGCCGTCCCGGTCATCGACGACGACGGCCACGTCATCGGCATGGTGTCGGAGGCCGACCTGCTGCGCAAGGAGGAGTTCCGTGAGCAGTTCTACCGGGAGGGCTACCAGCCGCCGCTGCGCGCCCGGCTGCGCCACCCCAAAGGCAGGAAGAAGGCCGCCGGTGACACCGCGGCCGAGCTGATGACCAGCCCGCCGATCACCATCTCGCCCCAGGCCCCGGCCGTCTCCGCCGCCCGGCTGATGGACGCCCACGACGTCAAGCGGCTCGCCGTCGTCGACCAGGACGGCCGGCCGGTCGGCATCGTCTCCCGCCGCGACCTGATCAAGCTGTTCCTGCGCTCCGACGACGACATCGCCGCCGAGGTGCGCGAGGACATCCTCGACCGAGGGCTGTGGGTGGACACCTCCGCCGTCGTCGTCCAGGTACGCCATGGCGTGGTGACGCTGAGCGGCCAGATGGACCGTAAGACCGAGACCGCGATCGCCGTACGAATGACCGGCCGGGTCAACGGCGTGGTCGACGTCATCGACGAGCTCACCTGGAAGCACGACGACTCCACGTGGGAGGCCAGATAGCCATGCTCGTACGCGAGGTCATGAGCAGCCCGGCCATCACCGTCCGCCGCACCGACCCGGTACGGCAGGCCATCCGGTCGCTGCACGACCATGACATCACCGCGGCCCCTGTCACCGACGACACCGACCACCTGGTCGGCGTCGTCAGCGAGCTCGACCTGCTGCGCGGCGAGTTCGAGCCCGACCCCCGCGCCTCGCTACGGCCCGTCGGCCCGTCCGCCGAACCGCCGCCCCGCCGGGTCATGGAGGTCATGACCCGCGAGATCGTCACGGTGACCGAGACCACCGACGTCACCAAGGCCATCGCCCTGATGGTCGGCGAGCGGATCAAGAGCCTGCCCGTCGTACGGGGAGATCGGATCGTCGGCATGCTCAGCCGCCGCGACCTGATGGCGATGCTCGCCCGTTCGGACGAGCGGCTGCGCACGGACGTGATCGCCGCGCTGCGCGAGCACTACCCCTTCGGCCCCAGCTGGGACGTCGCCGTCCGCGACGGCGTGGCGCAGCTGAGCGGGCCGCCCCACGAGCACGCCGACCATATCGCCGACGTGCTGGCCCGCACCGTGCCGGGCATCATCCGGGTCAGGCACCTGAGGTGATCGTCATGAGAATGACCGTCCAGGACGTGATGACCACCGACGTGGCCGCCGTCAACCAGCAGGCCTGCTTCCGCACCTTCGCCGACCTGCTCATCGGCAAAGCCGTCAGCGGCATGCCCGTCCACGGCGAGCTCACCTGGAAGCACGGCGACGTCCTCGAAGTCCCGATGTGGGGCGGTGCCCCCGCGAGCCCGCCATGAACCCATGGGTCCTGTCCTACGAGGGTTTCGATCCGGCTTCCGAGGGATTGCGCGAGGCGCTGTGCACGCTGGGCAACGGCCGGTTCGCCACACGCGGCGCGACCCCTGACGGTGAGCTGCGGACGCCGGGCACCTACGTCGCGGGTTGCTACCTGGACTCCACCGTCGCGGGGCGGACGGTGACCAACGAGGATCTGGTCAACCTGCCCGACTGGCTGCCTGTCACCTTCGCCACCCCCGGTTCGGCGTGGTTCCGCCCTGAGCGGGCCGAGCTGCTGGACTACCGGCAGGAGCTCGACATGCGCCAGGGGATCCTGCACCGGGCGCTGCGCTGGCGCGATGAGTCGGGCCGCGTCACCGCGGTACGGCAACGCCGGCTGGTCTCCATGGCCGACCCGCGTCTGGCCGCCCTGGAGACCACCTTCACCGCCGAGAACTGGTCCGGCCCGCTTCGCATTCGCGCCACCCTGGACGGCCGGGTGACCAACAGCGGCGTGGCGCGCTACCGCGAGCTGCGGGGCGACCATCTCACCGGCCATGACACCGGCGACCGGAACGGTCTGATCTGGCTGACCGCCACCACGCGCTCCTCCCGGATCATCGTGGCGCTCGCCTGCCGTACCGACACCGTCTCCCCCGCCCGCGAGGTGATCCGCGAAGGGGACCGGATCGCCACCCATCACGTGCTCGACCTCGCGCGGGGCGAATCGGCCACACTGACCAAGACCGTGGCCTTGGTGACCTCGCGCGACAGCGCCGTCCACGACGCCCGCTCCGCGGCGATCCGTGCCGTACGCCGGGCTCCGCGGTTCGATGAACTTCTCGCCCGGCATGTAGCGGCCTGGGAGCGCCTGTGGCGGGACGCCCGGCTGGAGGTGGCCGAGCCGGAGCTCTCGCAGCTCGTTCACCTCCACGTCTTCCACCTGCTGCAGACTCTCTCCCCGCACACCGCGGACCTGGACGTGGGCGTGCCCGCCCGCGGGTTGCACGGCGAGGCCTATCGCGGGCATGTGTTCTGGGACGAGCTGTTCGTGCTGCCCTGGCTGAACCTGCGCTTCCCTGAGATCTCGCTCGGCCTGCTGCGCTACCGGTGGCGGCGGCTGCCCGAGGCCCGGGCGGCGGCGCGGGACGCCGGGTATGACGGGGCGATGTTCCCCTGGCAGAGCGGCAGCGACGGACGCGAGGAGACCCAGACGCTGCACCTCAACCCCGCCTCGGGACGCTGGCTGCCCGACGGCTCCCATCTGCAGCGGCACATCGGGCCGGCCATCGCCTACAACGTGTGGCAGTACTACCTGGCGACCGGCTTCATGCCGCCGTGGTGCGCGGAGCTGCTGATCGAGATCGCCAGGTTCTTCGCCTCACTGACCGTGCTCGACCCCGCGTCGGGACGGTACGAGATCCGCGGCGTCATGGGACCCGACGAGTATCACGAGCGCTACCCGGGTGCTTCCTCGCCCGGCCTGGCCAACAACGCCTACACCAACATCATGACCGTGTGGCTCCTGTCGCGCGCCCGAGACACCCTTGACCTGCTGCCCGAACCCACGGCCTCCGAGCAGGAACGGGCCCGCTGGGACGACATCACCCGCCGCATGCGGGTCGACTTCCACGACGGCGTGATCAGCCAGTTCACCGGCTACCCCGACCTGCTGGAGCTGGACTGGGCCCGCTACCGGGGCGTGCGCCGCCTCGACCGCACCAGCCACGGCTCCACCCTCAGCGCCGTCGTACACGCCTGGGTGCTCTCCCGCTCCGACCGGGCCCGCTCCTGGCAGTTCTTCGCCGAGGCGCTGTTCGGCGACATCAACGACATCCAAGGCGGCACCACCGCGGAGGGCATCCACCTCGGCGCCATGGCCGGCACGCTCGACCTGCTGCAGCGCTGCTACCTGGGCCTGGAACCGCGGCCCGACGGCCTGCACCTCAACCCGCTCCTGCCCGACCGGCTCGGCGTCCTGTCGCTGTCGATCCGCTTCCGCGGGCATCAGCTCCTCATCGACGCCGATCATCGGCAGGCCCATATCAACGGCGTGGAAAGCCTGACCTTTCCAGCGAACCTTTCGCCAGACGGCAAGGAGAAACCATCATGACAAGCACCGGCGACCTCGGACGTCGCATCACCTATCACCGCGTGCGACTCGGCCTGACCGTCGACCAGGTCGCCGAACGCGCGGAGATGTCCCCCGGCTACCTCCAGTACCTGGAGGAACGCCCCGGCACACCCACCGCCGAAACCATGTACCGCCTGGCCGGAGCCTTGGAGACCACCGTCGACGACCTCCTCGGCGGCGGCGTCGATCGGCCTCCCGGCCGTGGCCGCGCCGCGGGGGCTCCGACGCTGGAGAGCCTGGACCCCGAAGAATGCCTCAAGCTGATCGAGCCCGGCGGCATCGGCCGGGTGGCCTTCAGCGGCTCCCACGGCCCGACCGTGCTGCCCGTCAACTACAGACTCCACCACGGCTTCATCGTCTTCCGCACCGCGCCAGGCGGCCCCATGGACCAGGACCTGCGCACGGGTGTGGAAGGCGTGGAGATCAAGGTCGGGTTCGAAGTGGACCGGATCGACGACGCCCAGCGCGAGGGATGGAGCGTCCTGATCCAGGGCCCGGCCCACCACATATCCCCCGACGAACTGTCGGAGGTCACCGATTCCGACGTCACCCCGTGGGCGGGCGGCGAGCGGCCCCTGTACATCCGCATCGTCCCGCACCAGATCACGGGCCGCCGCATCCACCACCTTTGACGGTCACGCTCCAGGAAGGTTCATAGTGACGCGCCGCCGCACATCACGAGGTGCTGGCCGGTGATCGCCCCTCCTTCCGGGCCGAGCAGGAAAGCCGTCAGCCCCGCCACCTCCTCGGGCCGGATGAACCGGCCCAGCGGCGGAACCCGTGGCGGGGTGGCGGCGCGTCCGGGGTCTCGCAGCATGGGGGTGTCGGTCGGCCCGGGGGCGACCACGTTGACGGTGATGCCACGCGGAGCCAGCTCCATGGCCCACGAACGGGACAAGCCCGCGAGCGCGGCCTTGGTCGCCGCGTACTGGCTCTTGCCCGCCGCGCCCGCCATCGTGCGGCTTCCGATGAGCACGACGCGGCCACCGGGGCGGATCGCGCCGACGAGGGCGTTCACCAGAACGGTCGCCGCCTCGACGTGGACCCGCCACATGAGGGCGCCGTCCTGTGCCGACAGACCGCCGAGCGGCGCGGAGCGCTGCAGGCCGGCCGCGTGGACGACGGCGTCGACGGCGCCCACCGAGGCCGACGTGTCGGCCAGCTGGTCGAGGTCGGTCAGGTCGGTCTGGATCCACGAGTAGGCCGGCGTGTCCCGCTCGTACTCCGGAGGGCGGGTGCGGCTCATCCCGGTGACTCTCCAGCCCTCGGAGAGCAGGCGCGCGGCGATGGCCTGGCCGATGCCGGAGCTGGCCCCGGTCACCACCGCGTGCTGTGGCTCGTCCGCGTGCGTCGACACCTCAGAGCCCTTCGGTACGGGCGGCCCATTCGGGTCGTACCCGGACGTACTTGATGACGCGGCGGTGGTAGGTGAAGACGATGTGCAGGTCACCGTCGGCGGTTTCCTGGATGGAGGGGTAGGAGAACTCCCGGTTGAGTCCGTCCCGAGAGTTGTTGGTCAGGCAGTAGCCGTCGCCGACTTCGAGATCGCGGCGGATCGGCCACGTGCGACCTCCGTCCGCGGACAGTGCGAGGGTCATGGGCGCACGCGGGGCGCCCCAGAACGCGGTCCGCTCATCGCCCCCGACGACTGCCGGCTCTTCGCGCCCGGCAGGCGCCGGTTCTTCGCCGGTCGGACCCGCCGGGGTGGCGGCGAGCCCGTCGTCGTCGATCTCGTCGTACAGCGACACCCGGCGCTCGACGGCGTCGGCCGCGCTGCTGGCGTTGAACACCAGTGCCAGCCGGTCGTCGCTCAGTGTGACGTACTGGATGGAGGAATTGTTGTTGGGCAGTTCGGTGGCGGCGGGAGCGCTCCAGGTCTCGCCCGCGTCCGCCGACCGGCTCGCGTAGATCGCATCCGCCCAGCGGCTGCGGAACAGCGCGAGCAGCGTGCCGTCGGCCAGCAGGTGGATGTTCATGTGGACGCAGCCGGTGCTCTCGGGGACCGGCTGTTCGCGCCAGGTCCGCCCCTCGTCGTCGGAGATCATGAGAGAGCTGGTGTCACGGTCGCCGACCCAGCGCTTGCCCGGTGTGGTGACGCAGTTGAAGACGGGCAGCAGCCATCGGCCGGACGGCAGCACGAGCACGGGCTGCCGGACGAAGACGCCACCGCGGCTCGTGGCGGGGAAAAGGGTACGTACGGGACCCCAGGTGTGACCGTCGTCCCGCGAGATGCGGCAGCGGACCTCGGCGGTGTCCTGGTTGCCGGCGCGCTGGGCCGTGTACAGCAGCCACAGCTCGTCGGCGGGAGTGGGGAACAGGACGGGGTTCTGCTCGGAACGCGTCAGATCGTCGGACAGCCGCGTCGGCGCGGACCAGGCCTCCGCCCCCTTCTCCAGCCGGGAGAACCAGATGGAGATGTCAGCGACGCCTTCCTGCGTGCCGCCGAACCACACGCAACCGAGATCGCCGTTGCCCAGCGCCATGATGTTGGCCGCGTGGTTCTGCACGGCGGGCGCGATCAGGTACGCCTCGTGGCGGTCCGGATCGGCGTCGTGTACGCGGATCACGCCGTCCATGGGCAGGTCGGCGACGGCGGGCTGGGGCTCGCTCACGATTCTCCTTGGAAAGACTGGTCTCCGCGAGAAGACTGGGCTCGGGCGTCGGTCAGGTGGGATTTGGCCACCAGTTCGAGGTGGACGAGGTCCGACGCGATGGACGCGAAGGTGTATCCCTCGGCCAGGCGCTTGGCGGCGCTCCCGCCGTCGGGTGTGTGGATACCGGCCGCGATACCGGCGGACTTGGCGGCTTCGCGCACCGTGACCAGCGCGTCCTCGAACCGGGCGGCGATCGCGGGGTCACCGGGGAAGGCGGCGCCCAGGGCCAGGGCCAGATCGGACGGGCCGACGTAGACGCCGTCCAGGCCGGGGGTGGCGCAGATCGCGTCGATGTTCGCCAGACCCTGTGCCGTCTCGATCATGGCGAGGACCAGCACGGTGGCGTCGCTGTCGGCGGGGCGCGGTCCGATGCGCAGCGCCGAGCGCATCGGCCCGTACGAGCGGCGCCCCTTCGGCGGATAGCGGGTCGCGGAGACGGCCGCGGCGGCGTCGTCGGCGGTGTCGATGAGCGGCACGATGACGCCCGCGGCGCCCGCGTCGAGGGCTCGGCCGATGCGGGCGGCATCGTTCGCCTCAACCCTGACCATGCCTGCGGACACGCCGCCCGCGTCGATCGCCGTCAGGCTGTTCAGCAGACCCGAGTAGCCCAGCAGTCCGTGCTGGGCGTCCAGGCACACGTAGTCGTAGCCGAGGCGCGCGATGCGCTCAGTGGACACCGGCGAATCGAGGACGGACCAGTAGCCCAGTGCGGGTTGCCTGGCCCGGATCCTGGCGGTGAAGTCGGTGATGCTCACTGCTGGCGCTCTCCTCGGTAGTCGGCTCTCATCGGTTGTAGGCGGGCATGGGGCCGCGCAGTGCCGCGCCCACGCGGTCACAGGCTGCCACGACGTCCTCGGGAAGCGGTCCGGCCGCAGCGGTCGCGATGTTCGCGCGCAGGTGTTCGGCCTTGGAACCGCCGAGCAGGACGGCCCCCACGCCGTCGCGATGCAGCAGCCACCGCAGGGACAACTCGATGAGGGACAGGCCCGACTGCGCGGCGATCTCGCCGAGGGTGGTGACGGCCTCGAACAGCGCCCCGTTCCAGTAGCGCTGCCGGTACATGGGCGCCAGCTTGGAGTCGCCGAAGCGGCCGGCGGCGGGGTCCTGCTCGAAGGTGTGACGCCCGGTGAGCAGGCCCCCGCCGAGCGGGTTGTAGACCATGGTCGTCAGGCCGGTGCTCCGCGCGAACTCCAGGTATTCCTCCTCTACCCTGCGGGCCAGGAGGTTGTACAGCTGCTGGGCGACGACCGGCCGCGGCGCGCCGACGGCGTCGGCGGTGTGGTTGATCTCCGCGATCTGCCAGGCCGCGTAGTTGGAGACGCCGAGCGCGCCGATCTTGCCCTCGGCGACGAACTCGGCGATGACGCCGAGCGTCTCGGCCAGCGGCGTACGGCGGTCGGGCTGATGCAGGTAGAACAGGTCGACATGGTCGACGTTCAGGCGGCGCAGGCTGCCTTCGAGGCTCGCGCGCAACCCTCGGGCGGACAACGGAGCGTGATCGCCCGCGTCCGGATGGGGCATGCCGGCCTTGGTGGCGAGGACGATCCGGTCGCGCCGGGTGGCGAGCAGTGGCCCGAGGATGGATTCGGTCGCGCCGCCCGCGTAGGCGTTCGCGGTGTCCACACCGGTGATGCCGGACTCGAGCGCCAGGTCCAGCATGCGCTCGGCCTCTTTCGCGTCGGCCGTGTCACCGAACGTCATGGTCCCCAAGACCAACTGGGACAGCCGGACGGGTGATGTCATTGATCGGTTCCTCGCTGAACGGGTGGTGCGGGCAGCTGCGTGGTGGACGAGGCCCGCACCAGCTCGCGCGGCTTACGTCCCTGGATCGCGGTCGGATCCAGCGCGGCCCTGCGCAGGGCGCGGGTGTAGGGGTCGGCCGGTGCGGCCAGCACCTTGCGGGTCGGGCCGGACTCGACCAGCCGCCCCTTGCTCATGACGATGATCTCCTCGCTGATCTCCCTGACCACACCGAGGTTGTGGGAGATCACGACATAGGTGAGGCCGGTCTCGGCCTGGATCTTCATCAGCAGGGCGAGGACCTGCGCCTGCACGGACACGTCCAGCGCGCTCGTCGCCTCGTCGCAGACCAGCAGGTCGGGCTTGGAGGCGAGGGCTCTGGCGATGCCGATGCGCTGGCGCTGGCCACCGGAGAACTCCGGCGGGCGGCGCTCCAGGGCCGTGGCCGGCAGGCCGACCTGGTCGATGAGCGTGGCCGCCTCCTTGGCCCGCGCGCGTTTGTCGCGCATTCCGCGCACGCGCAGCGGTTCGGCGACGATCTCCTGCGCGGACAGGTGCGGGTCGAGCGATCCGTACGGGTCCTGGAAGATCATCTGCACCCGGTTACGCATGGGGCGCAGCCGCTTCTCGCTCAGCCGGGCGATATCGGTGCCACCCACCACGATGCGCCCCGCGGTGGGCTTGACCAGCCGGACGATCGACCGGGCGATCGTGGACTTGCCGCAGCCCGACTCCCCCACGATGGCCAGAGTGCCGCCCCGCCGGACGCTGAAGCTGACGTCGTCGACCGCGCGGAACACGCCGTGGGCGACGGGATAATCCACGACCAGGCCGTCGACCTCGAGCAACGTGTCATCGGTCATCGGGACTCTCCCAGCGCTATGGGCGCGTCCGGAGACTCGCCGTCCTCGTCCCACGGGCCGAGCCGTGGGACCGCCGCCAGCAACTTCCTGGTGTACGGGTCGCGGGGCGCGTTGACGATCTGTTCGGCCTCACCGGACTCGACGAATCGGCCGTCCTTCATGACATGGATGCGGTCCGAGACGAGCCGGGCCACGCCGATGTCGTGAGTGATCATGAGGATGCCGATACCGGTGTTCTCCTGCACTTCGAGCAGCAGGCCGAGGATGCCGGCCTGAACGGTGACGTCCAGGGCGGAGGTGGGTTCGTCGGCGACGAGCAGGACGGGCGATCCGGCGAGCGCGATCGCGATGAGCACGCGCTGCAGCATGCCGCCCGACAGCTGATGCGGATACTTGCCCAGCTGGGACGCAGGGTCCGGGATGTGCATCCGGGCCAGCAGCTCGACGGACCGCGAGACGGTCTCCGTCCTGGACAGGCCGCGGTGCCGCAGCCGTACGGCCTCACGCAGCTGCTGCCCGATGGTGTGGACGGGGCTGAGCGCCGTCATCGGATCCTGCGGGATGAGGGAGACGGTACGCCCGCGTACCTCGCGTACCGCGCGCGGGTCGGCGATGACGTCGACTCCCTGGAAGCGGGCCGTGCCGGACAGGACCGCCAGCTCCGGGGGGAGCAGCCGCAGGATGCCCATGGCCGTGGTGGACTTGCCGGATCCCGACTCGCCGATGATCGTCACGGTTTCGCCCTGGCGGATGAGGAAGCTGACGCCGTCGACGGCGCGGACGATGCCGGCCTCGGTCATCAGCTCGATCTGCAGGTCCTCGACCTCCAGCAGGGGGCGGTCGGCCTCGTCGAACTCGGCTGTCATGCCCGGCTCACCTTCCCTTCCGTCTGCGGGCCCTTGCGCCGGCGAGCGCGGTCCCGCAGGCCGTCTCCGAGCAGGTTGACACCGACGACGAGCAGCACGATGACCAGTCCGGGCAGCGTGACCAGCCACCACGACGTCGTGATGTAGTCCTGGCCGTCGGCGATGATGCGGCCCCACGTGGCGAACGGGCGCTGCGGACCGGCGCCCAGATAGCTCAGCGCGCTCTCCAGCAGCACGGCCTGGGCCAGCAGCAGCAGGATCACGAGCGAGGCCTGCTTGACCACGTTGGGCAGCACGTGCCGGAGCAGGGTGGTGATGCGATGCAGGCCGAGCACCCGGGCCGCGGCCACGTACGGTTTCTCCCGCTCGACGAGCACCAGGGAACGCGTCAGGCGGGCCACCTCCGGCCACTGCGCGAAGGCGATCACGAAGGTGATGACCGGAATGGACGGGCCGAAGAGCGCGACGACGAGCAGCAGCATCAACAGCAGAGGCAGCGACAGCTGCGCTTCCAGCAGGCGGGAGACCACGGTGTCGACCCAGCCGCCGAAGAAGCCGGCCGCCGCGCCGGCGATGAGGCCGATGACGCCGGACACGAGGATGGCCAGCACGCCGACGGTGAGCGAGACCTGGCCGCCGTGCAGGACCCGGGAGAGCAGGTCCCTGCCGAGCTGGTCGGTTCCGAACAGGTGCCCGTCGGTCAGGGGCGGCAGGCGACGCAGGCTGAGGCTCTGCGCGTCCGGTCCGGGAATCGGCAGGAGGCCGGCCAAGGCGACGGGCAGGACGACAAGGGCCACGGCCACCGAGCCGACCCATATCTTCAGCCGCGCGCTCTTGCGGCGGCGGGCCGCCGCGGATCGGGCGAGATCCTTGGCGGTCACCGCGCTGGGCCGCGTGGCGGGCGCCGCGGTGTCCCGGCTGCCGGAGCCGTCGGCGGGGCCGACTGTCGTGGCGGTCATGAGGCCACCGCCTTCCCGAGTCGTACCCGCGGGTCGAGCAGCGGGTAGGTGAGGTCGATGAGGAGCTGGACGAGCACCGTCAGGACGGCCGTGACCAGGACGGTCGCCTGGATCAGCGGGTAGTCCCTGGTCTCCAGCGCGCGTACGACGAGCGATCCGACACCTGGCCAGGCGAAGACGACCTCGACCACCACCACGCCGTTGAGCATGGCGGCGAAGCGGGTGCCGAGCGCGGTCACCACCGGGACGGCCGAGTTGCCCATGGCGTAGCGCCAGGTCAGGCCGCGTTCGGAGATGCCGCGGGCGCGGGCGATCGTCAAATAGGGCGCCGCGAAGCCCGCTCCCATCTCCCGGCGCACCAGGCGGGAGATCAGCGCGATCTGCAGGATGCCGACGGTCACGGTGGGCAGGACGAGGCCGGCCCAGCTGGTGAAACCGGATGCCGGGAGCACGGGGACGAGCACGGCGAAGATGGTCAGCAGCATGATGCCGCTCCAGAACTCCGGCATGGACTGCCCGGCGATCATGGCCACGTTGGCCCCCAGCTCGCGGGCGGTGTCGGCGTGCCTGGCCATCCAGACACCGGCCGGGATGGCCACGACCGCGGCGAACAGGATGGCGGACACGGCGAGCATGATCGTGTACGGCATGCGGCTGAGGACGACGTCCAGAGCGGGGGCCTGGAAGGAGAAGGACGTGCCCAGGTTGCCGTGGAACAGGTCCTGGACGAAGATCCCGTACTGCTGTATGAGCGGTTTGTCCAGGCCGAACTGGGCGCGGATGCGGTCGAGCTCAGCCGTGGTGGCCAGCGGGCTGGCGTAGGCGGCCGCCGGATCCCCTGGTGCCAGCCGTACGAGGACGAACACCGTGGAGACGGTCAGGAAAATCGCCAGGATGCTCTGCCCGACACGCTGCGCAACATAGCGAACCACGATTCATCCATTCAGTCGCACGGAAGCGAGTTCGTAGGAGTTGGTGGGGCTGAGCAGCACGTTCTCCACGCGCTTGCGCCGGGCGATGACGGTCTTGGGGACGAAGGCCCACATGCAGGGCCAGGTGTTCCAGATCTCCTTCTGGGCGGTGGCGAGGATGCTCTCCCGGGCGGCCTTGTCGGTTTCCTGCGAGGCCTTCTCCAGCAAGGCGGCGATCTTGGGGAACACGTAGCCCTGGTAGGTGTCGCGGGTGGCCTCCTTTTCCTTCGTGCCGGCGAACATGCCCTGCAGCGGCGTCAGCGCCAGCCCGGTCGGGCCGGGGTAGCCGTTGCCGAGGACGTCCCAGTCGCCGCCCCGTCCCTGCCGCCACTTGGAGATGTCGCCGCCCGGCTGGAACTGCTGGAGTTCGGCCTGCACGCCGACGGCCTTGAGCATCTCCACCACCGCCTCCATGACGCTCGTGTCGTTGGCGAACTCTCCGGTCTCCCAAATGATCTTGATCTTGAGATCCTTCACTCCGGCGGCGTCGAGCATCTGCTTGGCCTTCTGCGGGTTGTAGACGTATTCGCCCGTCTGGACCGCGCCGGTCAGGGTGTCGGCCACCACGCCCCGAGCGGGGGAGACCGAATCGGCGAAGACGTCCTTGATCAGGGACGGGCCGTTGATGGCGTAGCTCAGCGCCTCACGTACGCGCGGGTCGGCGAGCGGGTGCCCGGCGGGCTTGCGGAAGTTGTAGAAGAGCTGCGTGATCCGCGTGCTCGGCACCTGCTGCACCTCCACGTCACCCAGCCCCGACAGCTGGCTGATCGCATCGGGGGAGATCGCGTCGATCACGTCGACCTCGCCGCTGCGCAGCGCGACGACGCGGTTCGCCTCCTCCGGCAGGAACCTGACCTGTACGGTCTTGATCGCGGGCGCCGGGCCCCAGTACTTCTCGTTCACCTGCAGCGTGTACTCGCCGGTGCCCCGGTTCGCGGCGGTGACGACGTAAGGGCCCGATCCCACACCGCCCTGGAGTTCCTCCGGTTTGTTGGCGGCGGCGGGGGTGATGAGGATGTTCGCCATCAGGTAGTCGAGTGTCGGCACCGGATGCTTGGTGACGAGCTTGAAGGTGGCGGCGTCGACGGGAGTGACCGTCGGCCACTCAGGGAAGAGGCCGGCCAGGAACGATCCGGGCACCTTCTGGTACATCTCGAGCGCGGTTGCGACGTCTTGGACCGTGACCGGGCTGCCGTCGGAGTAGCGGACGCCGTCGCGCAGCTTGACCGTCCACTCGGTGGGGGCCGTCAGCTCGAACCGCTCGGCCAGGACGTGCTGCACGGTGAGCTTCGGGTCGATGAAGGTCAGCGCCTGACGGACGCCGCGCTGGACGGTGACGGCGGCATCGAACTGGTTGAGCTTGTTGTCCAGCGACACGAGCGAGCGGTTGAGCGCCAAGGTGATGCCGGAGCCGCCGGCGGGCCCACCGCTGGAGCCCACGCCGGGCGCACTCCCCGGTCCCGCGCAGGCGGCGAGGGGACTCAGGGTCATGGCCGCACCCGTGAGAGCGCCGAGACGGAGAAGACTGCGACGGGAGAACTGGGGGCCGCTTCCGGGATGAGTCACTGGGCTTCTCGCTTTCTGAACCGTCCGCAGTGGTACGCCGCTCAGCAGCGGCCGTCTGCCAGGACCGGATGTTTCCCACGTCACAACGACGTTGCTGCACCATTACACGACTGCGCATTTCGCGCAAGGGGCCTAGCGCATTTTGTGCAAGCTGTGACATCATCCAGTCAAGACGAAGGATACGGCGACGCGTCCGCCTCGCTCAGAAGCGGATCGCGCATATGGGTTCGCGAACGCCGCGAGAGTCCTTCTGACCTGCAAAGATCAATCACATCGGGGGTTCCTTGAGGCCCAATCCCAGCACGGCCGCGCACGGTGTCCTCATCGTGGCCGACGACCTGTCGGGGGCAGCCGAGTCCGCAGCACGAGTCATGATGCGCGGAACACGCACGAGGATTCTTCTCACCCATGACGCCGTGCGCGGCGAGCGCGAACTCGCCGACATCCTTGTCGTCGACACCGACTCCCGGCATCGGCAGCCCGCCGACGCCGCCGCGGCGGTGCGTTCCACGGTCGCCGCGGCCTCCGCCGGGCGGCCGCGGCTGATCTTCAAGAAGATCGACTCTCTGCTGCGCGGCAACGTAGCGGCGGAGGTGGCCGCGCTCACGACGCCCGGCGCCGCCGTCGTCGTCGCTCCCGCGCTGCCCGGCCTGGATCGGGTGGTACGCGGCGGCGTGCTGTACGTGGCCGATGCCCCCCTCCACCAGGCGAACGCCTGGGCGGTGGACGGTGTCCCGGCTCCGACATCGGTCGAGGCGGCTCTGGCGCCGCTCCCGGCCCGCGTGCTGGACCTCGCGACCGTGCGATCGGATCGTCTTTCCGAGGCGATCGCCTCCTGCGCGCGGGATGCGCATATCGCGCTGTGCGACGCGGAGACGGATCAGGATCTGGACGCCGTCCTGCGTGCCGCGCTGGCCGTGCCGTCAGTACGGCTGGTCGGCTCCGGCGGGCTCGCCGACGCGCTCGGGCGCCATCTGCGGAGTCTCGGCCCGGCTGCCGGGGAGCATCCGCTTGTTCCAGGGCACGGTGGCGTGGGCTGCCCGGCGCCGCTCGTCGTGGTGGGCAGTGCCGAGCCGGTCGCGGCCGAACAGGTGCGCCGGCTGATCGAGGCCGGAGCCGTGCCCGTGGCCCTGCCTCTGACGGCCCTCCTCGGCACACCCGACGGCCGCGAACCCCTCCCCCGTATTCCCCTCGGCGACCGAGCGGTCGTGGCGCACCTCGACTCCGCCGGCGTCGTCCTCCCTGCGGCCTCCCGTGACATCGCGAGCCGGCTGGCCGAGGCCGTCGCGGACGCGGTGCGCGCGTACGAGAGTCCGGTGGACCTCGTCCTGACCGGCGGCGAGACCGCCCGGCGCGTCCTGGACGCCCTCCAGGTGCGGGAACTGACCCCGGTCGGGCAGGTGCACCCGGGTGCCGTCCACTCCCGGACGGTCGACGGCCGTTCCGTGGTCACCCGCCCGGGCAGCTTCGGGGAGGCCGACTCGCTCGTCGAGATCGTCAGGACCCTGGCCCCGTACTCCCTCGATTCCCTTAACCCCACTCTCTCCCAACGCGAAAGCTCCCAGAACCAAGCGAAAGGTCCCGAAGTGAGCATCAGCACTGCCGGCGTCAGCCGACAGCCTCGCACCGCGGCCACTCCGATCATCGCCGTCACCATGGGTGACGGTGCCGGTGTGGGTCCGGAAGTCATCGTCGGCGCCCTCCAAGACGCCGGCACCGCCGCACTCTGCCGTCCCGTCGTCATCGGCGACGCCGTACGGCTGCGCCAGGCGGCCGGCATCCTCGGGATCGACACCGAGATCGTCGCGATCGACACAGTGGCCGACGCCGTGTTCCAGCCGGGCCGCCTCAACGTCATCGACCTGGGGCTCCTGCCGGAGGACCTGCCCTGGGGGAAGATCTCCCCCGTGGCGGGGGCGGCCGCGTACCACTATGTCCGGGTGGCCAGCGAGCTGGCGATGGCCGGGGAGGTGCAGGCGATCTGCACGGCGCCGCTGAACAAGGAGGCCCTGCACGCGGGCGGCTACATCTTCCCCGGCCACACCGAACTCCTCGCGCACCTGACCGAGACCGGCGAGGTGTCCATGATGCTGTCCTCGCCGAAGATCCGGGTCATCCACGTCACCACGCACATCGGGCTGATCGACGCCATCGCGAAGATCGAACCCGGCCTGGTGGAGCGGACCGTCCGCCGAGGTCATGAGGCGCTCCAGCGGGCCGGGATCGAGAACCCGCGCATCGGAGTGTGCGGCATCAATCCGCACGCCGGCGAGAACGGCCTGTTCGGCTACGGCGAGGAGGCCGAGAAGATCGTTCCCGCCATCGAAGTCCTGAAGGCCGACGGGATCGACGTGCAGGGGCCGTTGCCCGCCGACACGGCGTTCTTCGTCGCGGGACGCGGTGACTACGACCTGATCGTGGCGATGTACCACGACCAGGGACACGGCCCGGTGAAGATCCTGGGTATCGAGGCCGGGGTGAACATCACCGTGGGCCTGCCCGTGATCCGCACGTCCGTGGATCACGGAACCGCCTTCGACATCGCGGGGAAGGGCATCGCTGAGGTCGGTAGCATGATCGAGGCGCTGCGGCAAGCCGCCCAGATGTCTCCCAGTCCGGCGAGCTGACCAGGGACCGTTGAACGCAAGCCGAGAAGGAGGAGCGTTGTCCAGGAACTCTGACCGTCGGCGCGCCGAGATCGTGCGCCTGGCCACGACCAGTGGTCTGGCCAGTGTCGAAGAACTGTCCTCGACGTTCGCTGTGACGCCCTCCACCATTCGCCGTGACCTGGCCCGGCTGACCACGCAAGGCCTGCTGACCCGGACGTTCGGCGGCGCGATGGCCGTCGTCGCCCACCCCGAGGACTCGGTGCGCCAGCGCGTCGGCGAGGCCTTCGAGGCCAAACACGGGATCGCCCGATGGGCGGCTCAGCAGATCGGAGCCGGCGAGTCCGTGCTGCTCGACGCCGGCTCGACCGTCGCGGCGCTCGCCCACGAACTGCGCTCCAACACCCAGCTCTTCATCGCCACCACGAGCTTGACCGTGCTCAAGGAGCTCGGTGACGTCGAGAGCCTCCATGTGGAGTGCCTCGGCGGCCGGCTGCGCCATCTCAGCCAGGGTTTCGTGGGCCCCACCACCGAGGCGTCTCTGGAACGGATGTCGTTCGACCGCGTCTTTCTCGGGGCTGACGGAGTCACCGCCGACCGAGGGATCTGCGAGGCCGACCTCCAGCAGACCCGGCTCAAGGAGCTCATGGCGCGCAACTCCCGTAAGACCTACGTTTTGGCGCACGCGGCCAAGCTCGGGCGCGGTCCGTTCCATGCCTGGGTGCGGCTCCCCCGGCCCTGGACGCTGGTGACCGACGACACGGCCTCGGAAGACGCGCTGGCCCCGTTCTCGAGAGAGGGAGTCGAGGTGGTCGTGGTCGACGTCGAGGGCCGGATCAGCAAGCCGAAGCCGGCCGCGGATCAGCCGAGCGCCCCGTAACGACAGGGCTGGTTCACGGCGTGGTCAGTGTGATCGCCAGAGCCGGGCCCCCGCGCTGGAAGAAGGCGCGAGCGTCCGCGTACCGGGTGACCAGCCACGGGGTGCTGCCGTCCCACAGTCTCACGCGCGAGATCGGCGCTTGTTCGATCCGGCGGCCCAGCTCCGGTGCCGGATCGAACGGACTCCGCGCCGCGCGGGCCATCGGGAACATCTGTGGCTCTGGCAGGGCGCCGGTCATGGGATCTCCTTCGGTTCCCTCTGGCTGGTGCGGTTGGCGGCGTGGGCGGTGAGGGCGCCGGTCGCGCAGATGATCGCGATGCCGAACAGCGCGAACCGTGCCGAGTCGAGTATCGAGGCGCCGCCCAGATTGACCAGGACGCCGCCCACCGCCGTACCGAACGCGATCGACAGGCTCGTCACGGTGGCGATCGCCGCCGCCGCCCGGCCATCTTCCTCCGGATCGCGGGTGCTGGACATCGCGGCCACCGACAGATGCGGGTAGGCCAGGCCGATGCCCGCACCGGCGACGAACAGCACCGGCACCCAGACGAGCACCAGCCAGCTCGGCGTGTCCGCACGCTGCAGCAGTCCCTGAAGGAGGAGGCCGGCGGCGAGCAGCACCGGGCCGAGCACACGCAGCCGGCGTACCGCCCGGTGTCCTGTCACCGACGAGCTGCCGACCTGGGTGAGCGACCAGCCGAGCGAGATCGCCGCGGCGAAGAAGCCCGCGATGAGAGGTGGCAGCCCGGCCAGCCGCTGGCCGAACAGAGGAAGGAACGACTCGACGGCGACGCCGAAGGCCAGCAGCCCCAGCGTCAGGTAGACCCATTTCAACGACGAACCTCTCTGGTACGTCGTACGCGGGAAGACCCGCGGCTCGCCGCGCCGCTCATGGACGTCGAACCCGGCCATCAGCAGCAGCGCCAGCGCGATACCGGCGGCCTTCGCGAGCGTGCCGGCCACGACCCCCGCCACGCTCACCACCCCGGCCGCGGCCGTCACCAGCAGCAGCGACCCGGCCGGGATCGGCACCCGCCCGTCGCCGCGTTCGCTGGGCGGTAGCACGCGGGGCACGATCGCGCCGCACCCGGCCCCGATCACAGCCATGACCGCGAACGCCGGCCGCCACGAGCCGAACTGGGCGAACAGCCCGCCGAGCGCCGGACCGGCGAAGTTGCCGACGCCGTACATCGCCGACATCAGCGCGGTGCCGCGCGTCCAGAGCCGGGCCGGCAGCGCCGCTCGGATGACGGCGAACCCCAGCCCGGACAGCAATCCCGCGCCGAGCCCCTGGACACCCCTGGAGACCAGCAGCACCGCCATCGCCGGGCTCAGCGCGCAGGCCAGCGAGCCCGCGCTGAACGTGGCGAACCCGAGAAGGTAGGCGCCGACGTTCCCCTGCCGGGACAGGAGGCGGCCGGTGAGCATCGTCGCGATCACCATGGCGACGAGGTAGATCGTCATGTTCCAGGCGTAGAAGCTCGCGCCGCCGAGGTCGGCCACCGCGGTCGGCAGCAGGCTGGCCGCCAGATAGATGTTGATCGCGCCGACGAGCACTCCGCCGGCCAGTACGATCGCCGCGCCGAGATGCTCGCGGCCCAGCAACTCCCGCCACGCGGGCGTGGCGGAGGGTGGAGTGAGGCTCACGCGCCCACCTCCACGACGAAGGTGTGGATGGCGGGCTCGGCGCCGCCGGGTTGTTCGTGATCGTCAGGACTCATGCCTTCAAGGCTGTCGTTGAACTGTTCCCGGAGGCTTTGCCCGCCGGTCGTCGACGGTGCTGGGCGGATGAGGGTGCGAAAGCCTCAAGCCGCGGTAGAACCTTGCCCCCGCGCGTGCCCGGTCAGCGGGGACGGCTCGGATGAGCTTCGTGGGCGAAGCGCACGGTGATGGACAGGCCGCCTTCGGGGCGTGCGCTGGTGGTGAGGGTGGCGTGGTGGGCTTGGGTGACGGCGTTGACGATGGCCAGGCCGAGACCGTAGCCGTCGCGGCGGCCGTGACGATCGGGCGCCAGTCTCTGGAAGGGCTGGAAGAGCCGCTGGATCTGGTCGCCGGGAATGACCGGCCCGCTGTTGGTGACCGTGAGGGCCACCTGGGTGCCGATGGTCTGGGTGGTGATCTTGACCTGGCCGTCCGGGCGGTTGTGGCGGATGGCGTTGTCGATGAGGTTGGCGACGAGGCTTTCGATCAGTCTCGGGTCCCCGGCCGTCACCGCGGGCGTGAGGTGTTCGGCGAGGCCGATGCCGGTCTGTGCGGCTTGGTCGCGGCGGGAGGCGAGCACTCCCGCGACGATCTGGGTGAGGTCGAGGGTGTCCCAGCGGGTGACGCCGCGCTCGCTCGTGGCCAGGGCGAGCAGTGCCTGGACGAGCCGCTCCTGGTGTTCGCCCAGGGTGAGGGCCTCCTGGCAGACCGAGCGCAGGGTCTCGGCGTCGGCGTCGGGGTCGGCGAGGGCGACTTCGAGCAGGGTACGCAGGCCGGCGAGCGGGGTGCGCAACTCATGGGAGGCGTTGGCGACGAAGTGGCGCTGGGCGTCGAAGGAGGCTTGCAGGCGGGCGAACAGGTCGTCGAGGGTGTGGCCGAGTTCGGTCAGCTCGTCCGCGGGCTCGCCGAGGTCCAGGCGCCGGTGGAGGTCGCCGGCGGAGATGATTTTGGCGGTGGTGGTGATGGCGCGCAGCGGGCGCAGGAACCGGCCGGCGACGTACCAGCCGAGCGCCAGGGCGACGGGAATCAGTATGACCAGGGCGATGGCGGATCCGGTGAGGAGTTGGGGCAGGCTGATCCCGGCCCCGGTTTCAGTGATCGGGCCGGATGAGCCTTTGGGGGTGGTCTGCTGGATGCTGGCCAGCGGGATGTCGACGAGTATGAGCACGAAGGTCCCGGCGGCGTAGATGCCCGCCGCGTAGGCCAGCGCGAGCCGCGTCTGCAGCGACCTTCTGGTGAGCGTCTGCGAGGTCATTGCGGTCCGATGCGGTTGAGCGTCTGTGAGGTCATGACGGTCCGATGCGGTTGAGCGTGTGGGAGGTCATGACGGTCCGATGCGGTAGCCGCCTTCGCGGATGGTCTCGATCACGGGCGGATCGCCGAGCTTGACCCGCAACCGGTGCATGGTGTGCTTGACGGCGCTGCTGAAGGGGTCGGCGGCCTCGTCCCAGACGCGCTCCAGCAGTTCCTCGGCGGAGATGACCAACCCGGGTACGGCCAGCAGGCATTCCAGCAGGCCGAACTCCCTGGGGCTCAGCTCAAGGCGCCGGCCGGCCCGGAAGGCGATACGGCGGGCCGGATCGAGGGTGATGTCCCCGCATGCCAGGGTGGGCGGCAGCGGCGGGGTGGCACGGCGGCCCAGGGCACGGACCCGGGCGACCAGTTCGGCGAACGCGAACGGCTTGGGCAGGTAGTCGTCGGCGCCGAGGCTGAGCCCGTCGACGCGGTCCTCGATCGTGCCGGAGGCGGTGAGCATCAGCACGCGGGTCTCACAGCGGCCGTGAGCGAGTCGCCGGCAGATCTCGTCCCCGTGGACGCCGGGCAGGTCGCGGTCGAGGATCACCACGTCGTAGCGGGTGGCGGCCAGGCGGTCGAGGGCGGCGGTGCCGTCCAGGACGACGTCGACGGCCATGCCCTCGCGGCGCAGCCCGGTTCCGATGGAGCGGGCGAGGATTTCGAAGTCCTCGACGACCAGGACCCTCACCGCTCCTCACCGCCTGGTTGAGGTGCCATGCCCTTACGATCCCAGATCCCCGGTCGCAACCAGGTCGCAGCCACTGCGACCGGGCTGGAACCGGGTGCCGCGTACAACCGTCGGCATGAATCCATCTATGCCGTTCCGATCCGGCTTGCACGTGGAGTGGACCAGGTTCCGCTCCGGGCGAGGCTGGGTGCTCGCCATGGCGGCCTCCGTACTGGTCACCGTGTCGCTCGGACTGCTGATCGCCGGGGGCGTCCGCAGCAGCTGCGTGACCGGGAAGGGCGAGGGCCCCTGCCCCGCGCCCTTGGTGGGACCCGATGGCACGGCTGTGCAGGACAGGTACTACTTCGTGCACCAGCCGCTCAAGGGGAACGGCAGCATCACCGCCCGCGTGGCGGACATGACCGGGCAGATGCGGCTGCCGGACGCCGTACCCGGAGTGCGCAACATCAAGCAGGGGGTGGTGCCGTGGGCGAAGGCCGGGCTCCTCGTACGGCAGAGCCTCAAGCAGGGCACACCGTACGCCGCCGTCATGCTCACCGGAGATCACGGCGTGCGGATGCAGTACAACTACACCCACGACGTGGCCGGCGGACCGCACAACGGCCCGCAGTGGCTGCGGCTGACCAGGTCGGGCGACACCGTCACCGGCTTCGAGTCGGACGACGGCAAGACGTGGACCCAGGTCAGCACGGTCAAGCTGACCGGGCTGCCGGAGACGGTCGAGATCGGGCTGTTCGCCACCTCACCAGGCGCCTTGTGGGACATGGCGAAGGCCTTCGCCCAGGCCACCGCCACCTTCGACCAGATCAAACTGCAGGGCGCGAACGGTTCGTGGCGCCGCGACGACGTCGGCGTCGCTCTGGAGTCCGACGGCAAGACCCCGCATCACCCGGGCGGGGTCGTCGAGGCCGGTGACAAGCTCATCGTGACCGGGGGTGGCGACATCGGGCCCGCCACGGTGGAGGGCGGTCTGCGCGCCGACTTCACGCTGATCGGCGGGGTCGTGGGGCTGATCCTGGTGCTCGTGGTGGCGGTCACGTTCTACACGGCAGACCACCGGCGCGGGCTGATCAGGACCGGCCCGCAGCACGCACAGCCGCTCGCGCCGCCGGTCGGGCCACTGGTCGGCCCGCCGGTCGGGCCGCCGGTCGGGCCGCGTCCGGCGCGGCTGCTGGCGGCCAAGGCCACGGTGGTCGGCGCGGTCGCGTTCGCGGCGGGGCTGGTGACCTCGGGGATCGTGGTGCCCGGCGGTCTGGCGCTGTTGCGTGCCCATCAGAACCCGATTCAGCCGCTCACCGTGGGGACCGAGCTGCGGGTGATCGTCGGCTTCGCGGCGCTGACCGCGGCCGCCGCCGTGCTGGCTCTGGGCCTGGCCGCGCTGGTCAAGCGGGCCATCGTCGCCAGCGGGCTGGCCATCGCGCTGGTCGTCGTGCCGTACCTGCTGGCGACCGCGGGTCTGGCGCCATGGCTGCTGGTGATCACCCCCGCCGCCGGGTTCGCGATCACGCAGAGCGTCCCCACGTTCGCGCATGTGGACGTCGGCCCGTCACTGTTCGGGAGCTACTACCCGCTCCCGCCCTGGGCAGGGTTGGCCGTGACCTGCGGGTATGCCGCCCTCGCCCTCGGGGCGGCGATGGCCGTGCACCGCAGGACAAATCATCGGTGACTGCGGTGGGCGGTCTCCGGGCCGATGACACGCAAGAGCTCGAGAGCCTCGATGCTCTTGGATCCGGGCGGCGGCGTGAACAGGCGCAGGCGCTGGTCGGCGGCCTGCGTCTGCAGCATCTCGAAGTCGAATTCGATGAGCCCGACGGACGGATGAATGACACGCAACCGGCTCTCGCGGCGCACGGCGACCTCGTGCCGCTGCCAGAGGTCGGCGAACTCCTCGCTCGCCGCCCCGAGCCGGTCGATCAGGGCGCTCGATGGCTGATCGTAGTCACGACGTGTCGCGGCGGCACGCAGGTCGGCGACGCGCAGGCGGCTGTGGCGGTCGTGTTCCTCGGCGGGGTACGCCTCGCGGACGAACGGGTCGGTGAACCAGCGCCACACGATGTTCCGGTCCCGTTCCTCGATCCTGCACACGCACCCGAACAGCGTCTCGGCCAGGGCGTTCTGCGCGAGCAGATCGCCGAGGTCGGTCAGGAGCTGGGCGGGCGTGTCGCCCAGCCGGTCGAGAAGGTAGAGCAGGCCGGGACGTACGTGATTTCCGGCGCGCGCGCCTTCGGGTGGCCGGTGGCCCGCCAGCAGGTAAAGGTGATCTCGTTCATCCTCGGTCAACCGCAAGGCCCGGGCGAGTGCGCTCAGTAGCTGGACCGACGGCTGGGAGCTGCGCGCCTGTTCGAGCCGCATCACGTAGTCGGCCGACACCCCGGCCAGCTGGGCCAGCTCTTCGCGGCGCAGGCCGGGCGTGCGGCGCCGGGGTCCGGCGGCCAGGCCGACCTCGTGCGGCCGGAGCCGTTCGCGGGAACGGCGGAGGAAGTCCGCCAGCTTGACGCGGTCCATCTTCATGTCATCCATCCTCGCCGCCCGGCCCACTGCGCGGGCCGCGCACGCTAGGAGGGCCGATCCTAGGGAATCGGCTCCCCTCCTCATCGCCGCACGCTCCTGGCATCGTCCCTGGTGTCGAGCAGCGCTGAGAGGGGAGACGGACATGAGAGAGATCACAGTGGGCAGGGCGCACGTGCCGTACCGAGTGATGGGCGAAGGCCGCCCGCTCGTACTGGTGCATGGCGGCAGTCCGGGCTCGAAGGCATGGGACGGCGTGGCCGGGGCGTTCACGGGCACCAGCACGGTGGTGCTGCCGGATCTTTCGGGAAGCGACGCGGCGCGCGACGACGGAGGCGAGCTCACGGTCGAGCTGCTCGTCGAGCAGCTCGCCGCCGTGATCTCCGACCTCGGGAAAGGGCCCGCCGACGTGGTCGGGCACTCCATGGGCGCTTCGGTGGTCGCCGCGTTGGCCGCCGTCCGGCCGGATCTGGTGCGCAGCGTCGTGTCGGTCACGGGCTGGGCCGGGCGGGGCGATGAATACCTCCGCAACGCGTTCACCGTCTGGCGCGATCTCGCCGGTGATGGCGACACCTTCGCGCGGTACACGATGCTGATCGCCTTCAGCCGTGAGCATCTGGCTGCCATCGGCCCGGCGGCCGTGGCGGAGCTCGCCACCGCCTTTCGGCCCCATCCGGGCAGGCTCCGGCAGATCGATCTCGCCTCTCGGCTGGACGTCCGCGACCTGCTGCCGGGGATTCAGGCGCCGACGCTGGTGATCGGGTGCGCCCGCGACACTCTGATCTCCGCGGAGTACTCCCGCGCGCTGGCCGCCGACATCCCGGGCGCCTCGTACGAGGAAGTCGACAGCGGACACATCGTGATGGCCGAGCGGCCGACGGAGTTCGTGAAGCTCGTCCGCGACTTCATCCACCCGGGATGACAGAGGTGGTCATCGCGTCCAGGCTGAGCTTGAGCATCGGGGCGATGGTGCCACCGAAACCGGCCCGGGCCCGCGCGGCCGGCGCGGATCGCGGATCCACGCCCTGGCAGGAGCGGTAGTTGGCGAAGCTGACCACACGGAGGTCGGGCAGCACCAGCCAGGCGTATGCCTGGTCGGGTTGGCGGGCGGGATTCTGGATCACGAGCCCGGATCCGTTGAGCGGCTCGTACGGCCCGGTCAGGCTCGGTGCGGCGAAGCCGTAGAGCCCGGTGGGCGCGCGGCCGGCCGGGTGGAAAGTGTGGCGTTGGGTGGAGAAGAAGAGGTAGTACCGGGAGTCGTGGACGATGACGTGCGGTCGTTCGAGCTCGTGGTTGACGCCTTCGGCGACGAGCAGCGGCGGCAGGAGGGACCAGGTGCCCGCTTGTTGCTCGGCCAGGGCGATCGCGCCGGTGAAGCCGTCCTCCCACGCGGTGGACGCTGCGACGAGGAGATGATCGCGCCCGTCGGCCGGGTCGCGGAACCAGCCGGGATCGCGGAAGGCCCTGATGCGGCCCGGCGCTCCGTCGCCCTCCTCTGCCGGCAGGCCCGGGGCTCCGTCGCCCTCCTCTGTCAGCAGGTACATCCGGCCGTCGGAGCGCAGGATCTCACGATGCTCGACGTCCGGTCGCAACGAGATGCGGCCGGCGTCGGCGATCAGGGCGGCGCGGGCCTCGATGACGCTCTGCCGGTACGTCGGTCGTGCTTCGCCACGCCGTCCAGCGGCCGTGTAGTACACGGACACGGTCCCATCAGGCCGCCGAACCGCTGACCCGGACCATTCGCGGCTGCCGGGCGCGGCGCCGTCGGTGAAGGCGTTCCCCAGGTCCTTCCACTTGTCGTCGCGGTGGGCGAGCAGACGGATCCGCGCCTGGTCGTGGCGCTCCTCGGGGTGGCCGGCGGCGGGCGCTGACAGGGCCATCCACAGCTCCTGGCCGCCGATCACGGTCGTCGAGCCGTCCTCGTCCTGGATCGGCCACAGGTCCCACAGGTCGTGGTCGGGCAGAATCGGTGCCGCGGTGGCGATGACGGGCGCCGTGGTCGTGGCGGCCTCGGCGAGCAGGTCGAGGTGCCGGTGGGTCCAGCGTGCCGGAGAGAGCATGGTCAGCCCTTCAAGGAGCCCTGGAGCAGGGCCTTGACGAAGTGACGCTGGAAGATGAGGAAGATCACCAGCGTGGGCGTCAGGATCAGCAGCGATCCGGCGCACAACAGCGGAATGTCGGTGCCCCACTGTCCTTGGAAGGCGCCCAGAGCGCCGGACATCGTACGTTTGGTGGGGTCGTCGACCAGGACGATGGCCAGCAGGAACTGGTTCCAGGTCCACAGGAACAGCAGGATGCCCAGGGACGAGATCGCCGGCATCGCCAGGGGGACGTGGATGCGGCGGAACAGCTGCCACACGTTGGCGCCGTCCATCCGCGCGCTCTCCGACAGCTCCCCGGGCATGTTGACGAAGTGGGCGCGCATCCAGAAGACGCTGAACGGCATGAACAGGCCGATGAGCGGCAGGATGATCGCCCAGCGCGTGTTGAGCAGCCCCATGTCGCGGATCTGGTAGTACAGCGGCGTGATGATGCCCTCGAAGGGGAGGGTCAGGCCGAGCACGAACAGCAGGAAGATCACCCGGCCGCCGATCACGCGCAGGTGACCGATGGCGAAGCCGGCCATCGTCCCCAGCAGGATGGAGATCGGGACCACGCCGAGCACGATGAGAGCGCTCGACTTCAGCAGCTCGCCCATCTTCGCGGCCTCGAAAGCGCGCGGGAAGTTGCCCCACTGCGGCTCGGCCGGCCAGGCCAGCCCGGCCGGGTAGGTGCCCGAGGGGTGCAGGGCGGTGACGAACAGGCTGAGGAACGGCAGGAGCGTGACCGCCATCATGAGGACGAGCAGCAGCCTGCCGGTCCAGGCTTCCCGCGAGGCGATGATCATCGGTTGCCGTCCTTCGCGAACCACTGGATGGGCAGGGCGCAGGCGATCACCAGGACCATGAGCACCACGGCCAGGGCCGAGGCCATGCCCACCTCGCGTTCGGAGAAGGCCAGGTAGAAGATCTGCAGGCCGGGCACCATGGTCGTGTTGCCGGGACCGCCCTGGGTGGAGATGTAGATGATGTCGAAGCTCGCCAGGGCCGCGATCACTGTCACGGTGACGCAGACCGCGATCTCCTGGCGCAGGCTCGGCACCGTGATGGAGACGAACTCCCGCCACGCCCCCGCGCCGTCCAGCCGGGCGGCCTCGTACAGCGCCGGGTCGATCTTGCTCATGCCGGCCAGGAGCAGCAGCGTGCACAGGCCGAGCAGCACCCACGCACCGATCATGCCGACCGCGGGCAGGGCGGTGGCGAAGTCGCCCAGCCAGGCCCGGGTCACTCCCCCGAGGCCGACGAGCGAGAGCAACTGGTTGATCACACCGGTGGAGGCCAGCAGCCAGCTCCACGCGATGCCGGCCGCGACCAGCGGGATGACCTGCGGCAGGAACAGCACGGTCCGCGCGATCAGGGCGAGCCGGCTGGCGGCGATCCGCCGGATCGTCGCGGCGATGGCCAGGCCCAGCACGACCGGGATCGCGCTGAAGAACACGATCAGCTTGACGGCGTTGACCAGCGACTCGAACAGATCTGGATCGGTGAAGACCTCGCCGTAGTTGGCCGGGCCCACCCAGGTGGACGGGCCGATGCCGTCCCAGTCGTACAGCGAGTACTGGAACGTCAGGGTGATCGGGCGCAGGACGAACACCGCGTAGAAGGCGAGCGCCGGGGCGACGAACAGCCAGCCGGTCAAGCCGCGCAGCTTGGCCACCGCCGGCCGCCGGTGCGAGGAACCCACCTGCCTCAGTTCCCTTCGAGCTGGCCGGCGTAGTCGGCCTGGACGCTCTTCAGCAGGTCCTGCGGCGTCTGCTGTCCCGCGACGAGTTTCTGCAGCTGGGGGGTCCAGCTCTTGGCGTAGATGGCGCCGGTGGCGTTGGCGATGAAGTCCATCGCGCCGTTGTCCTTGGCGATGTCCGCCCCCGCGGCCAGCGTGCCGGCGGTGACCGTGCCGGACTTGACGGCGGGCATGTACGCCTCGGCCGGTCCCATCGGACGCGAACCGCCGACCTCCACGCCGATCTCGCGCGCCCGCTTGTCGGTGGCCACCCAGTTGAGGAAGAAGGCGGCGCAGTCGGCGTTCTTGGCGTTCGCGGCGATCCCGAAGGTCAAAGGCGCCGACATGGCGGCCCGCTTGCCGCCCTGCTGCACCGGCGGCATCAGGGAGAAGCCGACGTTGCCCGCCATCTGCTTGTCGAGGTTGCCCGACTCCCAGTCACCGTTGAACATGAACAGGCCCTTGCCGCCGATGAAGCGGCTCATCATCGTCGCGTAATCGACCGCGTTGACGTCCTTCTGGAAGTAGCCGGCCTTGATCCACCGCTCCAGGTGCTGGGCGGCTTGCAGGTTCGACGGGGTGTCGATGGTGGCGCCGGGCTTCTGGAAGATCCAGTCGTTGATCGGCTGGGGCTGGCCGTAGGAGGCCATGAGGTTCTGCAGCGGGAAGGCCAGGCCGCCGGTGGCGCCGCCGTTGAACTGCACGATGGGCGTAATGCCCGCGCTCTTGGCCTTGGCCAGCACCGCGTCGAACTCCGCCAGCGTGGCGGGCGGCGCCGACATCCCGGCCTGCGCGGCGAGCTTCTTGTTGTAGAAGACGCCGGTCATGCTGAAGTTGAGGCCCAGGGCGTACAGCGAGCCCTCGCCGCGCGGCCGCCCGCCCGGGCCCAGGCGCAGCTGCTGGAGCTGCGAGGCCGGCCACTTGTCCCAGCCGAACGCCCTCGCGTAGCCGTCCAGGTTCTTCAGCAGGTTGTCCTTGACCAGCTCGGAGACCTGGGGCAGGCGCATCAGGTCGGGCGGGTTGTCGGCCAGCACGCGCGGGGCGTTCTGGGTGATGACGGCGAACTGGTCCTCGCGGATGTTCCACGTGACGTTCGGGTGCTGCTTGGTGAACTCGGTGGTCAGCGCCTTGGGGAGCGGGAAGCCGGTCTCGAAGTAGCCGTTCATGGTGATCGGCGCGGTGCCGCAGGTGGGCGCCGCGGACACCGGCGAGGCGCTGGTGGCCTGGGGTCGCGGGCTGTCGCTGCCGGGAGCCGCGCAGGCGGCGGCCAGCGTCCCCATGGCGATCACAAGCGCGGCCCCGGACCGGCCGGGGCGAACTCGGCGTGCCATGTGCATCTCCTCTGCTGCTTGGGACGATCGGCACCGGCCTGATGTCCCGCTTTCCGTTGCTAAATCGGGTTAGCGCCCGATAGTCTCACGGCGCGCGTCGTACGATGTCAACCCCCCGTACCACTCTCTTGACGATCGGAGGTCCTGGGTGAGCCCACGACGGGTCACGCTGGCCGATGTGGCCAAGGCGGCCGGTGTCTCCCGCCCGACCGCCTCGCTGGTGCTGTCCGGCCGCGGCCGTGAGCTGCGCATCTCTCAGGACGTCGAGCAGCGGGTCCTGCGGGCGGCCGAGGAGTTGCAGTACCGGCCCAACATCGTCTCCGTGGGCCTGCGTACGGGCACCAGCCGGACGATCGGCTTCGTCTCCGACACCGTCGCCACCTCACGGCTGGCCGGCGACATGATCAAGGGCGCGCTGGAGGCGGCCCGTGAGCGCGGCTTCATGCTGTTCATCGGTGAGACCGAAGGCGACGCCGAGCTCGAACGCCTCCTGCTGCAGGCCATGCACGACCGTCAGGTCGACGGGCTCATCCTGGCCTCGATGTTCACCAGGACCATCAAGGTGCCCAAGGGCATCACAGCCGCGCCCGCCGTGCTGCTCAACGCACTGCCCAAGCAGCCCACTCCCCTGCCCGCCGTCATCCCCGACGAGGTCGAGGCCGGCCGCCGCGCGGCCCGCGTCCTGCTCGAGGCCGGCCACCGCGACGACATCTACCTGATCGGCGCGGGCCCGCGCCTGCGCGACGTGCCCGCGCAGAGCGTCGCGGCGGTGGAGCGGCTCGTCGGCATCCGCGAAGCGCTCGGCGCGGCGGGCGTCAAGGTGGCGGGCGCCCGCACCTGTCCTGACTGGCAGCCGGAGTACGGCCTCGCCGCGACGCACGACCTCCTGCGCACCGTCCGGCCGCATGCGCTGATCTGCTTCAACGACCGCATCGCCATGGGCGCCTACCAGGCACTCGACGACTTCGGGCTCAAGGTGCCGGCGGACGTCTCCATCGTCTCCTTCGACGACCACCCCCTCGCCTCGTGGATGCGGCCTCAACTGACCACGGTGGCGCTGCCCCACTACGAACTGGGGCGCAAGGCCGTCGACGTGCTGTTCGCCGAGATGGATCGGCTCGCCGAGACCGACCGCGACCCTGCGGACACCGACCGGGCCGGCGAGGTGCACCGGGTCCCGATGCCGGTCCGCAGCCGCGAATCCGTCTCGCCGTCACCGGCTTGACCGTTGATCACGTGCCGGCCGACGTCTCCAGGGATGGAGCCGGGTCGAAGCGGTCCCAGGCGCCGCTGACCGCGCGGTTCCTCCGGCCGTTGCGCAACAGCGTCACACTGACCAGCGCCGATAGTGCCGCCACGACGATCGGGTACGCGATGCCGGCGAGTCCCAGAGAGAACTACCAGCGTGCTAGAGGTTCGCCGTGAGGCGGGCCAGGATGCGCGCCGCGGGCTCGGCCGACGCGTGCCGGTAACCGGTGCCGGCCCACAGGTGGAGGCGTTCGGCGTCACCGGCGGCGGCCGCGGCTCTGCGCAGTGGGCTGGTCAGGTGGTGCAGCGCGGGGTAGCCGGCCGGGGCGAGGTGGTCGTAGCGGTCGGTGAAGGCGTTGCGCAGCGCGCGTGCGGGACGGCCGGTGAACGCGCGGGTGACGAGCGTCCGGTCGCGGGCCGGGTCGGCGAGAGCGTCCTGGTGCGTTTTCGAGGCGCCGCTTTCGTCGGCGCGGATCAGGACGGTGCCCACCATGGCGGCCACGGCGCCGGCCCGCAGGACCTCGGCGACGGCATCGCCGGTGGCCAGACCGCCCGCGGCGATGAGCGGGAGATCGGTCACGTGGGCCACTTCGCGCAGCAGCCGGGTGATCGGTGTCGCCGTGGGGACGCGGTCGGGGGTGAGGGTGCCCGAGTGGCCGCCGGCCGCGCCCGCCTGTACGGCCAGGAGGTCGGCGCCGGCGTCGGCGGCGCGGAGCGCTTCCTCGGCCGAGGTGACCGTCTGCGCGATCAGCGTGCCGGCGGCGCGCAGCGCCTTGATGACCGCCGGATCCGGGATGCCGAAGGTGAAGCTCGCCAGCGGGACGGGGTCGGCCAGGAGAAGGTCGATCTTGTCGCGCCAATGGTCGTCGTCTTCGGTGAGAGCGACGGTGGCGAGGTCGAGTCCGTACTGGTCGGCTTCGGGCTGGATGGTGCGGGCGTAGCGACGGTAGGCGGCGGGGTCGGCCGGGATCGGGTTGGGGGCGAACAGGTTGACGCCGAACGGAACGGCGGCCGCCCGTACCTCGGCGATCTGCTCCGCGAGCGCTTCCGGGCGCTTGTAGCCGCCGGCCAGCAACCCGAGACCGCCGGCTTCGGCGGCGGCGGTGACCAGCCGGGGCGTGGTGGCGCCGCCTGCCATGGGTGCGGCCAGCACGGGAACGGACAGGCCGATGGCGGTCAGTGCGCTGTTCATGGTCGCCTGCTCTCCTGCCGGTGCCGGATCCGGCCCTTCGCCGTCCTCGGCTCCGAGGTTAGGAGGTGGGACCAGTGACTGGGAAATTCAATGCGGGACGCCCAGGTAGGGGAAGACCGTCAGCGTGTCGCCGTGCGGCTTGATCCCCTGGGAGGGCGCGTTCCCCTTGGTCAGGATGGCCAACTGCGCGTCGACGATGTCGTCGGCGAACTGGCGGCCGTTCAGGTAGCCGGCCGGCTCGGCGCAGTCGTAGGTGAGCAGGTCGGGCAGCAACTGCCCGGCCACCTCGGTGGCCTCGTGCTCGGTGTAGCCGCCGCCCGCGCCCAGCAGGGCCGCGACGATCTTGCCGGTGTGGTCGCGCCGGTCGTCGGCGGGTGATCCGGCGTTGTAGGCGTTCTTGTCATCGTCCCTGGTGAACACGATGTTCATCAGCGGCCGGCCCATCCGCTCGACCTGCCTGCCCTCCAGCAGCACCGTCGTCCAGTAGCCGACCGGTTGCTCGAGGAACAGGCTGTTGGGCACCTCCAGCACGATCGCGAAGACGTTCTTGTCGGCGAAGAAGTCGGCCCCCGTGAAGGCCATGCCCGCCTTGAAGCCCTCCAGGTCGAAGAAGAACGGATCGCTGCGGATCCCGGCGAAGAACCGGTACTCCCCCTTGGTGGAAGCCTGCGCCCGCGGCCCGAAACACACCGGGGCACCGGCGAAGAGCACCTCGCCGTCCAGTTTCACCCTCGCCGTCTGTTCCGCCTCGCCGGAGAAGGTGACCGCGAAGGTCAGGTCGGCCACGGCGTCGCCGTTGGTGTCCAGGTGCAGGTTGTACACGGCCCGCGGGTGGAACCGCTCCCCCATGGTCGGTGCCAGCGGGTTGACGCACATGACCAGGACCGAGCGGTCCTGGTCGCCGGGCTGCCGGAAGGCGAAGATATCGGTGATGTCGATCCGGGCATCGCCATGCGGCGGCTTCATCCTCGGAGCATCGAGATGATCGGACATCAGGTGCCTCCTTCGACGCTGGCGATGGCGGTCAGCCAGGGATCGGCAATTCCCCGTCGACGTACTGGGCGCGGCCGAAGCCGAACGACCAGTCTTCGGGACTGTTCTCGACATAGCTGACGAACAGCTCCTGGCCGCCGACCCCGGCCTGGTCCAGATGGTCGGCGAGAGCGCGGTAGAGGCGCTGCTTGTCGGCGGCGCTGCGGCCGCGCTGGGTGAAGATCTGGACGATCACCACCTCGGCGCCGCGCTCGAAGCCAAGGCCGGCGTCCTGAGCGATGATCTCGTCTGCCTCGTGCTGGGTGACGATCTGGAAGCGATCTCGTACCGGGATCCCCAAAACCTCCACCAGCGCGTGATGGACGGCGTCGACGACGGCCTTGACCTGGTCGGGGCGGCGTCCGCGGACCACGTCGATGCGTAGCAGGGGGCTGTCGGTACTCCAATCGCGAGATGACCCCTCACGGCCCTGGACATTCCCCCTCAACTGGGAAACCAAGGGCGGCCACCGTCTTGTTGCACCGCGCGGAAGAAGAGCTTTACGGGTGCTTGACCCCAGCACCCCGTTACGGTCGTTGTCCCGCAGGCTGTCAGCGGACGATCGAGCGTGCAGTCGAACGTCAGCGCAGACGCGTCCGCCTCACTGCTTGTGTGACTCGTGGCCTGAGGGACAGCAGCCACTGATACGGCAGTTCTTCGCGGGCCTCTCACCCGCTGATACCGAATGGAGCCTGCGATGGCCAATCCGATGCCGGCGCGGCAGGAGTGCGCGGCCGTGGTCCTGGGTGGGCCGACCACGGTCCTCGATCTCGGCGGCCTGCGCATCGTCGCCGACCCGACCTTCGACGACGCCGGGCCCCACGGTTACCTCACCAAGACCGCCGGGCCGGCCGCTACCGAGGACGAGGTGGGGCCGGTCGACCTTGTCCTGGTCAGCCATGATCTGCACCCGGACAACCTCGACGATCGCGGCCGTGCCTTCGCGCTGAGCGCGCCGTTGATCCTCACCGGTCCCGCGACGGCGGGCCGGCTCGGGCCGCCGTCGGCCGGTCTCGCCGCCTGGTCAGGCCACGCCCTCCCACGCCCGGGCGGAGGTGGTGAGCTGGCCGTGATGGCGGTGCCCGCCGTACCCGGTCCGGAAGACGGTGAGCGTGACGGCGACGGCAACGTCAACTGCGAGGTCACTGGATTCGTCCTGTCCGGGCATGGTCTGGCCACCGTGTACGTCAGCGGCGACAACGCCTCGATCCGTACCGTGGCCGAGATCGCCCGCCGGGTGCCGGAGATCGACGTGGCGGTGCTGAACGCCGGCGCGGCCAGGGTCGCGGCGAAGTTCGACGGCCGGCCCCTGTCATTGGACAGCCACCGGGCAGCGGCCGCGGCCGCGGTGCTGGGCGTGAAGGTCGTGGTCCCAGCGCACTACGACGGCTGGGCGCACTTCTCGGAAGGCCGGGCCGAGCTGGAGCAGACCTTCTACGAGGCGGGACTGTCGTCCTCGCTGCGGGTCGCCGCGCACCGTTCCTGATGTCCCTGCGGGCCTGATCCGCCGCGCGATCAGTCGTCGATCGCCTGGTAGAGGGTGGTCCAGAAGTCGTGGATGGCCCGCGCCGAATCCGGGGTGGACATGCCGGTCTGGGTGAGCAGGATGCCGACGAGCTGGTGGTGCGGGTCGGCGTAGACGGTGGTGCCGCTGCCGCCGTCCCAGCCGAACTGGCCGATGGGGGCGTAGTCGCCCCGGTAGGTGCGCACCGCCATGCCGAACCCCCAGCCGCCGTGCTGCCCCAGGCCATACCCCCGATGGACGGAGTCGCGGCCCCAGGCCACTCGGGCGGCCAGCTGCTCGGGCGGAAGTTGGTTGGTGGTCATCAGCTCGACCGCCGGCCGGGACAGGATTCGCTCGCCGTCGTGAATCCCGCCGTTGAGCAGCATCCGGAAGAAGGCGTGGTAGTCGTCGGCGGTCGAGTCGAGTCCGCCGCCGCCGGACTGGAACGCCGGAGGCGTGCTGTGGTGCCCCCCTTCGGCCGGGTCCTCCACGCGGAACTCGCCGGTCTGCCAGTCGGGGGCGTACAGCGGCGGGAGCCGGTCGATCTTGTCGGCGGGCACGTGGAATCCGGTGTCGGTCATGCCGAGCGGGCCGAAGATCCGCTCACGCAGGAACTTCTCGAACGACTGCCCGGTGACCCTGGCCACCAGTACGCCGAGCAGGTCGTTGCTGATGTTGTAGATCCACCGCTCGCCGGGCTGGCAGATCAGCGGCAACGTGCCCAGGCGGCGCATCCACTCATCCGGGTCCGGCGCGGGCAGCAACCATCCGTCCTCCTGGCCGTAGACACCCCGCTCGAAGAGCGCGCCCATGATCGGGGTGCCCGGCGCGGTCATGTCCATGCCGAGTCCGTTGGTGGAGGTGAGCAGGTCCCGCACGCTGATCGGCCGCCGCGCCGGCACCGTGTCGTCCAGCGGTCCGTCGGGCCGCGTCAGCACCTGCCGGTCAGTGAGCTCGGGCAGCCACGGATCCACCGGGTCGTCCAGCCGCAGCCGGCACTCGTCCACCAGCACCATCGCCGCCGCCGCCCCGACCGGCTTGGACGTCGAGGCCATCCGGAAGATCGTGTCGCGGCGCATCGGCGTGCCACCGTCATGGCGCATCGTCCCGAGCGCCTCGACGTGCGTCTCCTCGCCCCGGCTGACCAGGGCGACAAGGCCGGGGATCTTCCCGGACTCGACATGCCGTTCCAGCACCTCGCGCAGTCTGCGCAACCCTGCTTCGGAGAAGCCGCCGTTGCTGTTTCCCATCATGAATCTCGCCTCCATCTACTCGGCGTCACTGACTACCGGTACAAAGTAACACCGACTACCGGTACGGAATAGCTGGCGGTGCGAGTCAGACCCATGTCGGTAGCCGCACTCGGGGCGGCCTGATCCAGCGACGGGCCACCGACTCCGGCCCGCGCGGCCAGGAAGACCCGCCAACGAGCTCTGGCGGGAGGGCCGCTCCTCCCCGTGGCGTGCCGCGACCGAGAGCATCAGGCATCCCAACCTGGGCACGATCCCGCTCGACTGCGACACCATGCTGCTCCCGGACGGCCACCAGACGGTGCTCGGGTACTCCGCCGAGCCGGGATCTCCCGAAGCCACGGCGCTCGACATGCTGCGAGTGATCGGCCTGCAGCAGGTGTGACGCCCTGCGGATCAAGTCGAGCGCGTCAGTCGTCGATCGCCTGGTAAAGGGTGGTCCAGAAGTCGTGGATCAGCCGCGCCGAATTCGGGACCGACATCCCAACTTGGGTGAGCAGGATGCCGACGAGCTGGTTGTGCGGGTCGGCGTAGGTCGAGGTGCCGGCTCCGCCGTCCCAGCCGAACTGGCCGATGGGCGCGTAGTCACCGCGGTAGGTGCGCACCGCCATCCCGAAGCCCCAGCCGCCGTGCTGGCCTTGGCCGAAGGACAGATGCACGTTGTTGGTGGCCATGGCGTGCCGGGCGGCCTGCTGCTCGGGCGTGAGGCGGTTGGTGGTCATCAGCTCGACGGCGGGCCGCGACAGGATCCGTTCGCCGCCGTGCGTCCCGTGGTTGAGCAGCATCCGGAAGTAGGCGTGGTAGTCGTCGGCGGTGGAGACCAGCCCACCGCCGCTGCCCTGGAACGCCGGCGGCTTGCTCCAGCGTCCCCCCTCGGCCTCGTCCCACACGTGGAACTCCCCGCTCTGCGGGTCAGGGGCGTACAGGGTCGGCAGCCGGTCGATCTTGTCGGCGGGCACGTGGAAGCCGGTGTCGGTCATGCCCAGCGGGTCGAAGATGCGCTCGCCCAGAAATTCCTCGAACGACTGGCCGGTGACCCTCGCGACCAGCACGCTGAGCACGTCGTGGCTGATCTGATACTGCCAGCGCTCGCCGGGCTGGTGCATCAGCGGCAGCTCGCCCAGGCGGCGCATCCACTCATCCGGCCCGGGCATCGGCTCCGGCAGATCGGGCGTGAGCCCCCGTTCGAAGATCGCACCCATGATCGGCGTGCCCAGCGCCGTCATGTCCATGCCGAGCCCGAACGTGGAGGTCAGCAGGTCCCGTACGGTGATCGGCCGCCGCGCGGGCACGGTGTCGTCCAGCGGGCTGTCGATCCGCTTGAGCACCTGCCGGTCGGCGAGTTCGGGCAGCCACGGCTCCACCAGGTCATCCAGTCGCAGCCGGCACTCATCCAGCAGAACCATCGCCGCCGCCATCGCGACCGGCTTGGAGGTCGAGGCCATCCGGAAGATGGTGTCGCGGCGCATCGGCGCGCCACCGTCATGACGCATCGTCCCGATCGCCTCGACGTGCGTCTCCTCGCCCCGGCCGACCAGGGCGACAAGCCCGGGAATCTTCCCGGACTCGACATGCCGTCCCAGCACGTCACGCAGTCGGCGCAGCCCCGCTTCGGAGAAGCCGCCGTTGCTGTTTCCCATCATGAATCTCCTCGCGCACAGTGTTCGATCTCTGCGAGCCCTGTCTGGGGCTCGGTCATGGGGACACCCTCTGCGGCGCCACCGGAGCCGTTCGGAAATCCCTGAACGCCTGCGACACTACATTGCGTTCATAAATCAGTCAACAAGCAATGAGAGACTGTTTTGCCTGCTAAATATGGCTGATACGACCGTCGTTGCAATGACGCTGAGACTGAATGCAAAGGATGATCAGAATTGCATTGCAATGGGCCGCGAGCGAATACATACTGTTGCGGTGGTGTGCGGCCCGCGCATGTCGAGAGTCAGGAGACGAGCACCGATGCCCGGAGGCAGACTCACCAATGAGGACCGTCAGCACATCGCTGCGGCACTGGCCGAGGGACTCGGATACGCGGAGATCGGCCGGCGTCTAGGGCGGCCCGCCTCGACCATCATGCGGGAGGTCACCCGCAACGGCGGACCCGACGACTACGGGGCAGACCAGGCGCACGAGGCCACACGGCATCGCGCGCGCCGGCACAAGCAGGCTCAGCCTCCGGCGCCGCCGATCCCCGACAGCGGCCACGGGCGTGACCCCCAAGCGGTGCGGGACTTCACGGAGTCCTTCACCGCCCTCCTCGTTCAGCAGGGTCTGCCCCGGATGGAGGCCAGGGTGCTGGCCTGCCTGTACATCACCGACTCCGGCACCCTCACCGCCGCCGACCTGGTCCAGCGGCTACGCGTCAGCCCCGCGTCGATCTCCCACGCCATCGCCTTCCTCGAACAGCAGGGAATGCTCAGCCGCGAACGCGCCCCGGGCGCGCGCCGCGAACGCTATGTCATCGACGATCAGATCTGGCTCGGGACGCTCCGCGCGGCTCTGCAGATGAACGAGACCCTGGCCGTCGCATCGCAGCGCGGAGCCGAGATTCTCGGGGCCACCACCCCGGCGGGCGCCCGCTTCGAGTCATCCGCCGAACTTCTTTTCCTCCTGAGCGGGGCCTTCCGGCAGGTCATGGAGGAGTGGGTGCAGAACCAGACCGCCCGGAGCGCCCACCCGCCGACCGCCTCTTCTTGACGCGCGCCACCGCGGGACCTGCGCGAAGCGCCTGTCCATGCGGGCCTTCGGGGATCAGCCCGCGGACCCCATCCGGCCGATCATGTCGAGCACGAGGTTGGCGGCCACCTCCGCCCCGTCGATGCGGACCTTCTCCGCCACGGCGGCCGCGCGGGCACCGGTCTCGGGAGCCAGAGCGATCTTGAGCGCGGCCGACAGCGACTCGGCGGTCGGCGTCGGACCGTCGTGTCCCGTACCGATGCCCAGCTCGGTCACCCGGCTCGCCCAGTACGGCTGGTCGGCGACCTGAGGCACGATCACCTGCGGCGCCCCGGCACGGGCCGCCGTCGCCGTGGTGCCCGCGCCGCCGTGGTGCACGACCGCGGCCACCCGGCCGAACAGCTCCTGATGGTTGACCTCGCCGACCACGAAGCAGTCGTCCCGGTCGTCGATCAGGGCCAGATCGGCCCAGCCACTCCCGAGCAGGACCCGGCGGCCGTGTGTCCGTACCGCCTCGATGACGGCCCGGGAGATTTCCCGCGCGCTCGCGCCCCGCATGGGCATGCTGCCGAAGCCCACGTACACCGGCTCCGCGCCGGCGGCAAGGAACGCCTCCAGATCGGCCGGCAGCGGGCGCTCGTCCGGGCGGATCCACGCGCCGGTCTGTACCACGTCAAGGTCCGGCGTCTCCTGCCACGGGCCCAGGACCGGGTCGGCCGCCAGGAACGGGCGGTCGGTGAAGGCATAGTCGCGGACGGCGTCCACCGGCGGCAGGCCGATCGAGACCCGGTGGGCGTTGATCATCTCGCCGAAGAGCGCGTTCTTGTGCTCGGCGTCGAGATCCCACAGCGCCCGGTTGTCGGTCACCCCCGCGGGGACCTCCTGACCCGGCCAGGGGCGAGGCGGACGGTGCGGCGACGGCAGGTAACTCGGAGAGAACGACGTGAACACATAGGGCACGCCCAGCTTCTCGGCCGCCGCCCGCGCACCGGCCACGGCCGGGAACGAGCCGGTGGCCACCACCGCGGCGCAGCCCTCGGCCGGCCCGGCGACCGCCTCGTAGGCCATGGCGGTCAGCTCGGCGGCGATGTCGGACAGGCTCGTCTTGCCGGGGACCGCCCCCGTCGCCAGCGCGCGGATCGGCCAGCCGAGGGGAGTCAGCGGCACGTCGATGCCGTCCAGCAGCTGCGCGAAGTCCGGCGGCGCGCACATCCGCACCTCGGCGCCCAGAGCCTTCAGCCGCACCGCCAGGCCCGTCATCGGCCCGACGTCCCCGCGCGACCCGTAGGTCACCAGCACAACGCGCATTCCACGACCCCCATTTTTCGTACGTTTCCAGCGTCGAGGGGTGATTGTGCGGCATGACCCGGGCCTTGTGGCAAGGCCCCCCATGCGCTATAGGTTGGAAGTGGAAGGAGTGGTCATCCCTCCTACGCCGCGCGTCAGGCCACTCTTCACTCCCAGTCGATCTCGCGCAGCGAGGCCACGCCCTCGTCCGGTCCGGTGATCACCCCGTCCTCGCCGTCCTCGTCAGCCAGCGAGAGGACCTGGGGAGACAGCTCGATCAGCGAAGCGATGAAGGGCCGCCAGGTCTCCTCGGACAGTGACGACTGGGCACGGATGATCAGATCGAGAATCTGGTCCAGGTGGTCGTCGAAGGAGATGGAGAGCCCCGCCAGGCGCTCCTCGGATGCGAAGTCGAATCGGATCACGTTGACGTCGGGCAGACACCTGATCCGGAGCGTCGCCGCGTCGTTCTGGTACGTGTGGTCGATCCATCGCCACCCTTCGCCGCTCACGGCCTGCCATCCGCGGCTCTCCAGCCGACCTTGAATGTCGTCTATCGTCACTGGCCATTCCCTCATGGTCATTGTCAGGAGCTGCTCCGCCGAGACGCTTTGATAGCTTCACGTGGGACAGACAGCATCCGGACTTCCGCCTTGCTTCAGGGGCGAAGCACAGGAAGTCGTATTACATCTGTTTAGAGGAGCAGTATGAGGGTTGTCGTCATTGGGGGAAGCGGACATATCGGCACATTCCTCATCCCCCGGCTCGTACGCGCGGGTCATGAGGTGCTCAACATCAGCCGGGGAAGCCGGGTCGCCTATGCCGAGGCCCCTGAATGGCAGCACGTACAGCAAGTGACGGCGGATCGCCAGCAAGAGGACACCGAGGGCGTCTTCGGCGACAGAGTGGCGGGACTGCGGCCCGATGTCGTCGTCGACTTGGTGTGCTTCACCCTTGAATCCGCCGTGGCCCTCGTGGAACGACTCCGCGGGCAGGCAGGCCACCTGCTGCACTGCGGGTCCGTGTGGCGATACGGGCCGAGTCACAAATCGCCCATCGCCGAAGGGACAGGGACGGAACCATTCGGTGACTACGGCATCCAGAAGGATCGAATCGCGCGGATGCTGAAGGACGAGACCGCCGGCGGCGGCATGGTGACGACGTCACTGCACCCCGGGCACATCGTCGGCCCGGGCTGGGACCCGATCGGACCGACCGGCAACCTGGACCCTGCCGTCTGGCGCACCCTGTCGGCTGGACAGCCACTTAAGATCCCCGGACTCGGCGTCGAGCTCATGCATCACGTTCATGCCGACGATGTCGCTCAGGCCTTCGAGAAGGCGATCGCGCATCCTGACACGGCGGGCGGGGAGGACTTCAATGTCGTCGCCCCAACGGCCCTGAACGTCCGAGGATTCGCCCACGAAGCAGCGAGCTGGTTCGGGCAGACGGCTTCGCTGGAGAGCGTGTCATGGGAGGAGTTCCGCGCCACCACGACCGACGAGCACGCGCAGGTGAGCTGGGAACACCTCTACCGCAGCCACTGCCTCACCATTGACAAGGCCAAGACACTTCTCGGCTATGCACCCCGGTACGAACCCGAGGCCGCAGTACTCGAGTCCGTCCGCTGGCTCATCGAACACGGCCGGCTCGAGGTAGACCGTCCCCTCGTCGTATGACTTCCCGCGGCCGCCGGCTGCTTCGACGAGCTTGAGCAGCGCCTGAGCCGCCGCGGCCGGGTCGCCGGCAGGCCACCTTCCGGCGACGCGCCGAGTGGCCATGTGACGTACACCACCGATCACGGATGTCACACAGCGGCGAGAACCGGCGTCTTGTGCGTACAGCGCACTTGAGAAGCGAACAGGCAGGAGCCGGCCATGAACGAGCGCAGCGAGCCAACGACAGGCACAGCCGAGCCGCTCGCCGGCCCCGCCCAGATGGACCCCGCCACCGAGGCGTTCGTCACCCACCGCAACCTGCTGTTCACCGTCGCCTACGAGATGCTCGGATCGGCCGCCGACGCCGAAGACGTCCTCCAGGAAACCTGGCTGCGGTGGATGACGGTCGACCTGACGCAGGTGCACGACCAGCGCGCCTACCTGGTGCGGATCACCACCCGGCGCTCGCTCGACCGGCTGCGCACCATGAAGCGCCGCAAGGAGGCGTACGTCGGCCCCTGGCTGCCCGAACCCCTGCTCACCACGCCCGACGTGGCCGAGAACCTCGAACTCGCCGAGAGCGTGTCCATGGCACTCATGCTCGTCCTCGAGACGCTCTCGCCGACCGAACGCGCCGTATTCGTCCTGCGCGAGGTCTTCGACGTCAGCTACGACGAGATCGCGACCACCGTCAGCAAGACCCCCGCCGCCGTCCGCCAGATCGCGCACCGCGCCCGCCAGCACGTACAAGCACGCCGCCCGCGCGAAGCGATCTCCCCCAGCCAGGCCCAGGCGGCTCTGGAGTCATTGCGGCGCGCGCTCGAAACCAGCGATCTCCAGGGCCTGCTCGACGTGCTCGCCCCCGACGTCGTCCTCATCAGCGACGGCGGCGGCGTCAAGCAGGCCGCGCCGCGGCCGATCACCGGCGCCGAGAAGGCGGCCCGCTTCATCGTCGGCGGCCTCGGCAAGGCCCAGGTCACACTCACCGGCGACCCCACCGTGGTCAACGGCAACCCGGCACTCGTCCTTCGCGTGAACGGCGAGATCGACGGCGTCATAGCGGTCCAGGTCGAGGATGCCCGCATCACCGGCCTCTACTACGTCCGCAACCCGCGGAAGCTGACCCGCATCGCATCAGAGACCCCGCTCACCCTGCGATGACCCGCACTCGCGACGGTTGACCTTGCCCCAGGGTCAATGTCCCAGCATGGTGGCATGACCAACGCGTACGACGATGGGGAGCAGGCGGGCGACAGGACGATGCGGCACTTCACGGTCCACCACGACGGCGTCACGCTCCCGGTGACTCGCGGTGGCCGGGGACGACCGCTGGTCCTGTGCCCCGGACTGAACTCGACCCAGGCCCACCTGCACGAACTGACCGAACTGCTCCGGCGCGACCACGACGTGCTGACCTTCGACCTCCGGGGCCATGGCCTCGCCTCGGCCGCCGACCACTACTCCTTCGAGACGTTCCTCAGCGATCTGACCGCCGTGCTGGCGGAGCTGGATGCGGCGCCCACGCTTGTGGGCTACTCGCTGGGCGCGGACCTGGCCGTACACTATGCCGCCGAGCATCCCGGCGCCGTCGCCGACCTCGTTCTCATCGACGGGGCGAACCCGGTGCCTGAGCCGTTCATCACCGAGGCCCTCCTGCCGGAGTTCCGCGCCATGTGGGCGGACCTGGCGACGCGGCAGCAGGCCGAGCGGGGCACCGCGCGTCAGGTGCTGCTCACCGCCCAGGAGATTCTCGACCTGAACATCGAGATCGATGCGGTCCGATCCAGGATCCTCGACCGGTACGAGAAGATCGACCGGCCCATCCGCCTGATCATGTCGACCTCGATGGCCGGCGACAGCGGCGAAGGGCACGCACCGCGGTTCAACCGGAACTGGCGCGCCGGTGGCGAGCGGCTGATCCGTGAGCAGCCGCACCTCGCCATGTCCTGGCTCGACGCCGACCACCAACTGGTCTTCACCCACGCCCCGGAAATCGCCCAGATCATCCGAGGTGCCCAAACCGGCCAGGCGACTTCTTAAGCAACCCCTGAGATGCTGCTCTGATGCTGACCATCGGTGAGCTGGCGTCCTACGCCGGAGTGACGGTACGCGCGGTGCGGCACTACCACGCCAAAGGACTGCTGCCGGAGCCGGAGCGAGACCACTCCGGCTACCGCCGATACGACGCGGGCGCCGTAGTCGAACTGATCAAGATCCGTACCCTCGCCGAGGCCGGAGTCCCACTGGCGCGCGTACGTGAGCTGCTCCAGGCCGGCGAGGCGGAGTTCGCCACGGCGGTCGCGGACATCGACAAGCGGCTGCGGGCGGAGATCCGGCAGCGACAACGCCACCGTGAGCGGATCGCCCGGCTCGCCGCCGGGGACAGCTTGACGCTGCCCCCGGAGGTGGTCGATTATCTCGACCGGCTGCGCGCGCTCGGGGTCGACGAGCGGATCGTCCAGGCCGAGCGCGACGGCTGGATCCTGCTGGCCGCGCACTCCCCCGAGCGGGTCCCGGAGTGGATGGCCCGCAAACGGGAGCAGATCGCCGACCCGCGGCTCATCGATTTCTTTCTCACCCTGAGCCAGGCACTCGACCGGCACGCCGGCGACCCGCGGCTGGTCGAGCTGGCTGACAAGCTGGCCGCCTACATCACGCGGCTGGCCGAGGAGAAGGGCGAGGACTACGTCGACGACATCGACATCGAACCACCGCTCGTCAAGCTGATGGACACGTTGGCGTTCGACACTGTGCCGCCGGCCCGTCGGCTGATCGAGCTGCTGAAGAAGCGAGGCTGGACCGGCTGGACCAAGCTCAAGCGCGTGGAGTCCACGCGGGCGACAAGCACGCCGGACCTTTGACGCGCTACCGGTCTTCCTGTAGGCGTCCTTGAGGCATACGGCCCGGCTCGGGGCCGACCGACGCGGCATAGACCGCGTCCTCGGTCATCAGCTCCAGCAGTGCGCCGACGTCGCGCCTGGCCCAGGCGTCGGCGAAGCGGGCCAGGCATTCACGCGGGCTCGTCTCAGACTCAGACATCGTCGTTGTACTCCTGTGCGAGGTAGGCGTCCAGGTCCGGCCCGCCGGGGTTGGCGAGGACGTGCGTCATCCAGGCACGCCGCTCGAAGTCGGTGACGCTCAGCTCCCACACGCACCCGGCCGCCTGGCTCGGGTGTGGCGCCAGGTGCTCGGGCCGGTCGGCAGGCGCGGGGAGCACTGTTCGCGCGGTGCGCAAAGCGGTCTCGGCGACGCTCGACCGTATCCGCGCGATCCCGGCGATCTCACACATCAACTCCACGGTCGTCCTGCGCACCGTCTTCGAACGACCGATAGGCCGGACAGCCGCACTGAAAGAGGCTCAGGCGTCGTCACGTACCGCTATGACGGCCTCGATCTCCACGGTGAGCTCCGGGGAGGCAAGTGCGGCGACGACGGCCAGGGAGTGCGCCGGGACGTCGCCGTCGGGATACCACTCGGCGAAAACCTCGTCCCGGGCGGCGAAGAAGCCGGGCAGCTGCTCGGTGCCCGATACGAAGGTCGGCGGCTTCACCACATCGTCCGGCGTCGCCCCGAACTCATCGAGCACGGACCGCAGATTCGCGAACACCTGCCGGGTCTGCGACAGGGCGTCCGGGCCCGCGAGTGAGCTGTCTCGCAGGTTCCCCACCTGCCCCGAGACGAACACCAGCGTGGTGTTCTCCGGCACCGTGGCCACGTGAGTGTAATTGCCAATGGGTGCCAGCACGCCGACCGGGTTCCAGCGCTTGGGCATCTCGCTCACCTCGTTGATCAAATAGCGCGTTCGCGGCTCGTTCGACATCGGAGCTGTTGTTGAAGTAGTGGAAGCCCACCCGCAGCCGGTCGCGAGCAGGGTGGCGCGGACACCGTCTCGCGCCAGGCGAGCCTGGACGGCCCTCCGCTCCCGAAGATGTCCCCAGCCGCCAGGTAACGGAATGAGACATCACGATTGCGATTCGTGGTCGTTTCGGAGCGGTGAATCCGGCTGGGCGGGTGGGGTTTCTGCTTGATCGTGTTCGTGTCGGAGACGGTCAGGTGGAGGGCGGGTTCGGGTGCGGCGGGAGTGGGAGCCGGAAGAGCTGATCGCGGCTTGGACGCTGCTGGACGGCGACTGGAACTGGTGGGGAACAAGACGGGGGCGACCCGTCTGGGGTTCTGCCTGCATGTGCTGAACGGGCTGTCGGCAGACTCGGCGCGGTCGCTGTGGGAGCTGGCCACGGGTGAGGACGGCTTCCTGCTGGAGCTGAAGTCCGACCCCGGGCGGCTGGGGCTGGAGACGCTGCTGGAAGAGATCGTCAAGCTGCGACGGGCCTGGTGCTGTACGCGCTTGGCACGAACGTGGGGATCAAACGGGTCGCCGACGGCGGCCAGCATGGCGAGAGCGAGGCGGCGCTGCGGGCGACCCGGCATCTGTTCGTCAACCGCGACAACCTGCGAGCGGCGATAGCGACCCTGGTCAACGCCACCTTGAGGATGCGGGATCCGCTGTGGTGGGGCAACGGGACCGCGTGCGCGTCGGATTCGAAGAAGTTCGGGTCGTGGTCGTCGAACCTGATGACCGAGTACCACGCCCGGCACGGCGGCCCCGGTGTCATGATCTATTGGCACGTGGACCGCAAGTCGGTGTGCGTCTACTCCCAGCTTCGCTCCTGCAACGCCTCCGAGGTCGCCGCGATGATGGAGGGCGTGCTGCGGCACTGCACCGACGCCACGATCGATCGCCAGTACACAGATAGTCATGGCCAGTCGCTGGTCGGGTTCGCGTTCTCCTACTTGCTGGGGTTCAAGCTGCTGCCCCGGATGAAGAACATCGCCCGGCAGAAGCTGGTGAAGGCCGACGCCGATGACGAGGTCCCGTCCTGCCTGACCGGCATGGTGGCCGACAAGCCGATCGACTGGGAGATCATCGCTCAGCAGTACGACCAGATGGCGAAGTACGCCACCGCCCTGCGGCTAGGCACGGCCGAGGCCGAGCAGGTGCTGCGCCGCTTCACCCGCGGCGGCCCCAAGCACCCCACCTACAAGGCCATCGAGGAACTCGGCAAGGCGGTCAAGAGCGTGTTCGTCGCCGAGTACGTCGCCTCGCAGGAACTGCGCCGCGAGATCCACGAGGGCCTGCAGGTCGTGGAGAACTGGAACTCCGCCAACACCGACCTGTTCTACGGCAGCGCCGGCACCATCCCCGGCAGCGACAAGGAACATCAGGAGGTCTCCATGCTCAGCCTTCACCTGCTCCAGTCGGCGCTGGTCTTCATCAACACCTTGCTGGTTCAGTCCATCCTCAAGGACCCCGCCTGGCAGAAGAAGCTGACCGACGCCGACAAGCGAGGCCTTTCGCCGCTGTTCTGGTCCAACGCCAACCTGTACGGCACGATCGACATCGACATGGGCCGCCGTCTTGACCTCGGCCTGGTCGCCTGACCCTTCCCGTCGATCACGCCGATGGCCGGGGTAGGTCGCCCTGGCCGGGTAGCAGGTCGGCCAGGGCGGTTCGCACGGCCGCCCGGCTAACCCCATGAGCCCGTGCCAGGGCAGCGATCGAGGTGCCCTCGTGGAAGGCCGCCCGCACGTCCTCGCGCCGGTCACCGTCCAGCGCGGGCGGCCGGCCGCGGTAGCGGCCTTCGGCCTCGGCGGCGGCGATCCCCTCGACGGTGAGCTCGTTCTGGATGTCACGTTGGAACTGGCCGACTGCGGTGATCACGTTGATGATGACGGCGGTGGTGGCGTCGTTGGCGGCGAGGTCGTAGAAGTTCGACAGCGGTCCGGACAGGACGCGCAGGGCGACGCCGCGGGCTTGGCACCAGTTGCGGACGGCGTGGATGTCGAGCAGATCGCGGCAGAGCCGGAACAGCTCCGAGACCGTAAGGGTGTCGCCGGGGTGCGCCTTGGCGGCGATCTTGCCGAACGCGGGCCGGTCGAGGGCGGGGATCTTGGAGGTGGTGGCGGGATCCTCGAAGAGGAGGACGCCGTCGGCCGGCCGGAATCCCTCGGCGACGCCTTCGGTGCGCACGAGAAGGCCGGCCTCGGTGAGGATGTGGCGCTGCCGCAGCAGGGACTGGGCCGCGGTGGAGACGCGGGAGTAGACGATCCGCACCAGGCTCTCCTCGGGAAGGGCTGGAGCCCGATTCTTCTGTCGGAAAATCCTGTCGTCAATTCGTGTGCGGAATCGGCCATCCGGCGTCACGGTTCGTCGCTCGATGTCCGATTTTCGAGAGGGCTTTCGGGGCTCGATCAGAGGGTGTCGTTAAATCTTCTAATCCCGACAGGGCCAAGTTTGGTGCCTTGGAACGCCTGACGATCTTCGGTTCCTAATTCGTCGGCCGACCAAGCGGTCACTGACCCGCTACGACCACTGAACACCGGCAAGACCGCTTGGACGCAAGCATCTAGTCAGCACCCTGGCTCATACGGTGCGCTGGGCGCATACTGTGACCACTCCTCCCTGGTCAAAGGTGGTCTCCCGCCAGTCGTGCATGCCGTCGATAGAAGATCGTTCGGCTCACCCCGAACACGCGGCCCTGGTGGCCAGCGAGCGAGGCGCCGATCTGGCTATAGGTGGCCGTGTCCCACCCAATCCGGTACGCAGGTCGGCCCTTCAGAAGACGAGTCCACCCGCCGGGATTCTCCTGGCCATCTGCCTGCACCCATGGCCGTCCGCCAGGGTCGTCATGGCCGCCAATCCGGGTTTCCCGATGACCGCTAACGCACGGCAACCCCGATCCAGACGATGGTGGCGGACGGTCGGCCTTCGACTCCGCGGGAACATTTGTCCAAGACTGATAGTCGACCGCCCGTGCACAGTCTCCGCATGAATGAGTACGACATCGAGCCGCGTGGTGAAGGCCGCGGTCGAGAGAGCCGCCGACTGGAGAGGGCGGGGTCTTCGTAGACGGGGGCGCCTGCGACCAGTAGGGCGGTGAGGGCGTGCCGCTGGCGGGCGTCAGTCTGCATGTTTGTGGAGTGCCACAGGCAGACCGGTCAGCCACGTCCGGCATCCGTGACGGGTGGGTGCGGGTGAAGGCCTGGGCGGTGGGCAGGGCGGTGCCCGCGCTGGTAGGGGCGCAGTCACGCCGCTCCTGGGTGTCGGCCTGCCAGGCCAGCTCGACCGGGTCCTCGCCCCTTCATACGCCGACCCCGTATACGCCGCCCCTCATCCACCATCGGCTCGGCCACGGGCCGGGTCGTGACGAGATCGACGAGACCGGAGAACGATGACCACCACCAGCGACCTCGCTCGGGCGACCAAGCAATCGCATGCCGATTCCGCGGCGGGACAGAGCATGACCCGGCTGTTGCGTCCCCATCTGCGAAGCTTCGCGGCCGTGGTGATCTTGCAGGTCATCGGCGCGCTCACGGGTCTGGCCCCGTTGCTGGCGGTCGTCGAACTGGGCCGTGCCCTGCTGTCGCCCGGCCCGATCGATCACGCTCACGTCTGGACTGTGGTGATCGCGGGTGCGGCCGGCCTGTTCGTCCGGCTGCTGTTCACCGCCGCATCGTCGGGGATCGGGCATGTTCTCGACAGCCGGGTGCAACTGACGTTCCGCCGGCAGTTGGCCGCGTCGCTGGGACGCGTCCCGATCGGCTGGTTCTCCCGGCGCCGCACCGGTGAGCTGGCCAAGGTGGTGGGCGAGGACGTGAGTGCCGTGCATCCGTTCATCGCCCACGCCCCCGGCGAGCTCGTCGCCGCGTTCGTGGTGCCGCTGGTGTCGCTGATCTACTTGTTCACCGTCGACTGGCGGCTCACGCTGATCACGTTGATCCCGGTGGTGCTGGCGATAGCGCTGGTCCCGCTGCTGATGCTGCCCGCCAGGACGCGCGAGCAGGAGGCCTACGATGCGGCCCTGGGACGGATCGCCAGTTCCGTCGTCGAGTTCGTGCAAGGCATCTCGGTGGTCAAGGCATTCGGCGGAGGCGAGCGCGCCCACCGCACGTTCCTGACAGCCGCCGACGACTTCGTCAGCATCTTCTCCCGCTGGGTGCGCGGCATGTCCGTGATCGCCGCCGGGATGCAGCTGGCGCTGTCGCCGCCGTTCGTGCTGCTCATCGTGCTGACCGGCGGCACGGCTCTGATCACCTCCGGCGGCCTGGCCCCGGCGGACCTGCTGCCGTTCCTGCTGCTCGGGCTGGGACTGACCGCTCCGGTGGCGGCGCTCGGCCACGGCTTCGACGACCTGCAGAGCGCCGGCCGCGCGGTCGGCCGGATCAAAGACGTGCTAGCGGTCCGGCCGCTGCCCGAACCCGCCCACCCGCGTCCGCCGCGGGGACACCGGGTGGAACTGCGTGACGTCCGCTTCGCCTACGACGCTGACCACGAGGTGCTGCGCGGCATCGACCTGGTGCTGGAGCCAGGGACGGTCACCGCGGTCGTCGGGCCGTCGGGAAGCGGCAAGTCCACGCTGGTCCAGCTGCTGCCGCGGTTCTTCGACCCCACCCACGGGTCGGTCCTTCTCGGCGGCGTCGATCTGCGCGAGATCGGCAGCCGGGAGCTGTATCGGCAGGTGTCCTTCGTCTTCCAGGACGTCCGTCTGCTGCGCGTCTCGGTCGCCGACAACATCGCGCTGGCGGTGCCGCGGGCCGGCCGCGACGACGTAATCCGCGCCGCCCGGCTGGCCGGCATCCACGACCGCATCCTCCAGCTGCCGCACGGATACGACACGATGCTCGGTGAAGAGGCCAAGCTGTCCGGAGGCGAGGCGCAGCGGATCTCGATCGCCCGCGCGCTGCTTGCCGACGCTCCCGTGCTGGTGCTGGACGAAGCGACCTCCTTCGCCGACCCGCAGACCGAACAGGCGGTCCGCCGGGCCCTGGCGACGCTGAGCGGCGACCGCACGATCGTCGTCATCGCCCACCGGCTGGAGACGGTCGCCGACGCTGACACTGTCGTGGTGCTGGAGGACGGAGCGATCGTCGAACGCGGCAGGCCCGCCGACCTGCTGACACGAGGCGGAAGGTTCGCCGCGTTCTGGCGATCCCACCAATCCGACGAGATCAAAACCCACGGTGGCGTACTGCGAGGAGACGAGCCCCGATGATCCGAATGCTGCTGCGTGTGCTCGGAGATGAGTACGCCTGGGCGATGCGCCGCACCGTGATCCTGATGACGATCACCGCGGTGGTCGAAGGTTTGTCCTACGCGCTGCTGGTCCCGGTGCTGCGGGCGCTGCTCGGCAGCACGCCCGCGGATGCCGTGCCCTGGCTGGTCGCGTTCGGGGCCGCGGTCGCCCTCTACGCCGTGCTGCGCTACATCAGCGACTTGTCCGGCATGCGGGTCGGGACCACCATGTTGCGCGGCATGTATCACCGGCTCGGCGAGCACCTGGCCCGCCTCCCCCTCGGCTGGTACAACGCCGGTCGCATCGGCGAGGTGTCCGCCCTGGCCGGCCGCGGCCTCCTGCAAGCCATGGGCGTGGCCGCGCATCTGCTGGCACCGTTCATCTCCGCCCTGGTCACGCCCCTGACCATCGTGGCCGTGATGACCGCCTTCAACTGGCGGATGGGGCTGGCCGCGTTGCTCGCCGCACCCGTCGTGGCGGCGATCCAGGCTTGGACGGCGCGCGCGACGGGCGCCGCCGACGCCGAGCGTCACGAACGCGACCAGGAGGCCGGCGCGCGTGTGATCGAGTTCCTGCAGGCCCAGCCGGTGCTGCGGGCCGGCGGCCGGACCAGCGAACGCTTCCAGCTGCTCGACGACTCGCTTCGGGATGCCCAGCGCGCCTCGCGCCGTAGCGTGCTGGCGACGCTGCCCGGCGCCGTGGGGCTGACGCTCACCGTGCAGGCGTTCTTCACCGGGCTCCTGGTTCTGGGCGCCTACCTCGCGCTCGGCGGGAACATCGGCGCGGCGGAGATCCTGGCGATCCTGGTGCTGGCCGCCCGCTGCGCCGACCCGCTGCTGTCGCTGTCGGACGTCGGCGGCAAACTCCGCGGCGCGCGTGCGGAGCTGGCCAGACTCGAGGCGTTGCTGCGCACCGAGCCGCTGCGGGAACCCCGCGAGCCGATCCAGCCGGCGCACCACGGCCTGGAGTTCGACGCCGTCGCCTTCCGGCACGGCGAGCACACGGTGTTCGACAAAGTGTCGCTCACAGTCCCCGAGGGACAGCGGCTCGCGGTCGTCGGGCCGTCCGGCGCGGGCAAGAGCACGCTGCTGCAGCTGCTGGCGCGCTTCTACGACGTGGACGCCGGCGCGGTGCGCGTGGGAGGCGTGGACGTGCGCGCGATCAGCACCGAGGCGTTGATGGCGCGGATCGCCATCGTCTTTCAGGATGTCCATCTCTTCGACGGCACGATCGAGGAGAATGTGCGCCTGGGCCGTCCCGGCGCAGGCGTGGCCGAGGTGCGGGCGGCGGCGACCGCGGCGCGGTTGGACGAAGTGATCGAGCGACTGCCCGGAGGATGGGCTGCGAAGGTCGGCGAGGGCGGCGCACTGCTGTCAGGTGGTGAGCGCCAGCGTGTCTCGATCGCGCGGGCGCTGCTGAAGAACGCGCCCATCGTGCTGCTGGACGAGGTGACCTCGGCGCTGGACCCGGTTAACGAGGCGGCCGTCCACGAGGGCATCGAGCGCCTGATGGCGGGGCGGACGGTGGTGATGGTGGCGCATAGGATGCGGACCGTCCGGCGCGCCGACCGCATCGTCTTTCTGGACGGCGGCCGGATCGTGGAGGAAGGCAGCCACGACGAACTGCTCGACCATGGCGGCCGCTACGCCGGCTTCTGGAACATCTCCATGGCTCCCGCCGCGCGGGAATGAGCCCGCCGGGCCCGTGTTCCGGCCTTGGGACCTCGGTACGGCCGTTATGGTGATGGCCGCCGGTCTTCGACTGCGCGGGAACATTTGTCCAAGACTGGCGGCGGGCCGCGCGTGCATAGTCTTCGCATGAGTGAATACGACATTGAACGTTCGCATGGGATGCACGTGGTCCATGACGGCCCGCGGCAGGCGCCACCGTTGTTGCTCATCCACGGGTCGGGGGCCTCGGGCGGTTTCTGGGGTCCGGTGGTCCCGGCGCTGGCCGGTCACCATCACGTCATCCGGGTCGACCTCCCGGGTTGCGGCCACTCCCCGCCCGCGCCGTCGTATGACGTGCCCGCGCAGGCGGGTCAGGTGGCGGCGCTGCTGGACGACCTCGGCCTTCGTCACGTCGCCGTGGCCGGGCACTCCAGCGGCGGCTACGTCGCCACCGCGCTGGCCGAGCAACGTCCCGACCTCGTGGGTTCGCTTGCGTTGATCAGTAGCGGCCCGAGTCCGGATGCGCTCCTCCGGCAGCCGTTCATCCTTCGGGTGCTGCTGGCCCCGCCGCTGGGCCCGCTCCTGTGGCCGAGGCGTTCGGACGCGATGATCCGCAAGGGGATCAGCGCGACGGCCGTTCGCCCCGTGGACCTCCCGGACGACGTGGTCGCCGACGTACGGGGCATCACCTACCGCGTGATGAGGACGGTGCTGCGCCAGAACACCGCCTACATCGCCGAACGGAGCGTGCCCGAGCGGCTCGCCGCCCTCGGGGTCCCCGTGCAGGTGATCTTCGGTGCTGCCGACCCCCGTTGGGAGCCGTCGTCGGCGCACCGATACGACGCGGTGCCGGGCGCGCGGGTCGAGCTGCTACCCGGTGTCGGGCACCTACCCATGCTGGAAGCACCCGAGACGATCGGCAAACTGCTGCTGGACTTCACGGCGGCGGGGTCGACGACGACCCGTGATCCCTGATGCCTAGACTGGCCATGTGTTGCCTGCCGGAATGCCATCTGACCAGACATGGGTGGACATCGCAGTCCCACGCCCGTCGGTTCGGCTGCCGGGGGTCAGCATGGCCGGGTTCTGCCATCGTGCCCCGGCCTCGGTGGACATCTCCATGATCGCCTACCCGTCCGTCACCCTGTTCGTCGATCTGGGCGAGGGAGAAGGTGTCGTCTACGAAGCCCCTGGCCGGCACGAGCGCGGCAGCGTCGTCGCCGGGCTACTCCCCGGCGATCTCCAGGCAACTGGCCGGGGAGCCGGACAGTTGCTCCAGATCCGGCTGGATCCGGTCGCGGCGGCTGCGTTGCTGGGCGGCGCATCGGCCGAGCTCAGCGGGACGGTGGCAGCCCTTGAGGACGTCTGGGGCCGCGACGCCGGGCAAGCCGAGGACAGGCTGCGCACCGCCACGTCGTGGGACGAACGCTTCACGATAGCGGTGGACATCCTAGGTCGGCGGCTGGGCGACCACCCGCCGGTCGACCCCCAGGTCGCCCACACCTGGCGGCGGACGCTGTCCAGCCGGGGCCGGGTGCGGGTCGACGGCCTGGCGGACGAGGTCGGCTGGAGCCGCAAGCGCCTGTGGTCCCGCTTCCGGTCCCAGCTCGGCATCACCCCTAAACGCGCCGCCCGACTGGTGCGCTTCGACCACGCCGCCCACCTTCTCGCGGCGGGTCACGCCGCCGCCCGCGTAGCCGCCGAGAACGGCTACGTCGACCAGTCCCACCTTCACCGCGAGGTCGCGACGTTCGCCGGGCTCACGCCCACGGCCCTGGCGGTCGCGCCGTGGCTCGCGGTGGACGACGTCGCATGGCCGGCTTCATCGCCCGCCGGCGCAGCACGCCTTCCTGCGATGAGCCACACGCGCAAAGCTCCCACCGCGGAATGACCCTCCCACACCGGCCATCATCAACCCCATGCCCACCAACCAGAACTCCCGGCTCTTCCGCTCGATCTCCGCGATTCACCCTGACAGCAGCGTCGCTTCGTGGTCCTTGATCGCTGCTGTGACCAGGCTGCGTGCGGCCCCAGATGATGGCCCCCTGTTCGGCCTGGGGGCCCAGGCCGCGGACGTCACGCAGGGCGATCTGCGCCTCCCAGCCGACCACGACGGTCAGGGCCGAGATCAGGCGCTGAAACGACTCCTCGCTCAGGGTGCCGCGGAGCGGTTCGCAGGGCTCGCTCCAGCCATTCCACCCCCGGCGGGGGCTGCGTCGCTGGCCGGTCAGCTCTTCACCGTCGCGACCCTTTCAAGATCATCCCAATGTGGGTTTTGGGCTTATGTGCGCTGTTACCTGACAGGCCAATCCGGCTACGACAAACGCCCGCACAGGGCACTCCTCAAACGAGCGATCCGAGCCCTGGCGCAAGACACCGCCTGCGGACCAACTCCATATGGGTCGCCGACTCCCACCCCCGTCGAGTGGATCCGACCCCGCCCTCCGCCCGGCCGTCTCCGACCCGAACACGATCAAGCAGAAACCCCACCCAGCCACAGTCACCGCTCCGAAACGATCATGAACCGCAATTGCGATCGATCACTCGGCTACCTGGCGGCTGGGGACGCGTTCGGGAGTGGAAGGCCTGGACCGCGTCCGAATCGGTGACGCGCACCACCGCGATATGGCTCTGGGAGCCGGGAAGGGGGATGCCGGCTAGCGGCGGGCGGTCAGTGCGGGATATCGGTCCGGTGCGTGGCGAGCAGGTCCATCCCGAAGTCCCCGTCCGGGTCCCGCCACACGGAGTGCGCGTGGTTGGCGGCGCGCTGGGTGTTGTCGTACTCGATGAGCAGGCGCGGGCCGGTGAGCCGGTAGTAGTGGGGCTCGCCCGGCGAGACGCTGCCGGCCCAGCCGAAATGTACGCGGTCGAGGTTGTGCTCGACGAGATAGTGGCGGCGGTAGGCGTCGGCGACCGGTGCCGGAGAGCGGTCGGTGTAGGCCGCCAGCAACTCGCGGAGCAACCCGCGCTGCTCCCCCGTCATCTCGTGGGCGGGGACCCCTTGGGGGTCATGGGTGAGCGCCATCGTCTCGTGGTCCTGCTCGGTGTAGCCGGAGTCGCGCTCGGCGGCTTCGTCGAGCCGGTGGGCCAGCGCGGACAGCTCCGGCGTGGGCAGCGGTCCGCGGAACAGGTCCTGAAGGTGCATCATGCGGTCTCCGGGGCGTACGCGGGCGCGGTTGCCCGAGACGATGTCGGAGATCGCGCGGGGGTGCAGCAGCGCCCGCGCCTGATCCTGCCTTCCAAGCGAGCCCATCACGGAGCGAGCCAGGTCCTCGGCCCCGCCGAGCGGGCGCAGCGTTCCGGCGAGCAGCGGCGATGTCGCAGGGTTTGCGCCCAGGAAGGACGGTGTCGACGCCGCGATCCGTCCCTCGTGAATCAGCAGGTTCACCGACACATGGTGGCCGCCGACACGCCACCCCCACAGGGGGTCACCGGGACGGCCGAAGACACGCACCCAGTACAGCCCCGGGTCGCGGGTACGCTCCCGGCCCCAGTCGACGCCCCACCCCTCGAGTTCGTCGAGGACGTTCTCCAGCCCCATGATGACGCAGGCGGTGGCGTACGCGGGGCGCGTCAGGCCGCTGGCCAGGAGCCGCATGGCGAGGCCCTGCTGCCGGGGCGAGAGTTCGCCGAGCGGCACCCCGCCGTGGTCGGTGGGGGTGTAGAACCACCGGACCCGCTCGGCCTCGACGGCCGGGTCGCCGAAAGGGATCAGCGCCGCTCGGGCGTACAGCGCTTCCGGGAGCGAGTCGAGGAATTCGGTCGCGACGCGGACCATGTCGTCCACGAGCGTCCGCTCCGCGTCGTCCGGACCCGCCGTTCCCCCACCATCAACGCGATCGGTGACCTTCTCGCCCACCAGACCCACCTCATCCCTCTCGAAATGGTCCCTTTCGGGAGTCATGCGGCGATACGTCCGGTTCCGCGACATCGAGCATAACCTTCCAACCATCGGCAACCTAGCAAAAGACCGCCGGTATGTAGGATGTGGCCGTGACCTTCAAGCGCGCCCGCAACGACGAGCAACGCGGCGAACGACGGCGGCAGATACTCGACACCGCCGCCGCGATGCTGATCGAGATGCCGGTCGCGAAACTGAGCCTGAACGAACTCAGCCGCCGCGCCGGCCTGGCCAAGCCCAACGTGCTGCGCTACTTCGAATCCCGCGAGGCGGTCCTGCTCCAGCTCCTGGACACCGAGATCCACAACTGGATCGCCGAACTGGAGCAGTCACTCGAACCCACCGACGGCACACCACGGCAACGCGGAGACCAGCTGGCCGCCATCCTGGCCAAGTCGATCACCCGGCGGCCGGTGCTGTGCGACCTGATCAGCACGCAAGCCGCGGTGCTGGAACACAACGTGTCCACCGAAGTCGCCATCCGGCACAAGAACGCCACCCTGCGCGCCTTCCAAAGCCTGGTCCGGCTATTTCTCCGCTACCTGCCCGAACTCGGCACACAGGACGCCTTCCGGCTCGTCGGACTGGCCACACTGACGGTCAGCGCCGCCTGGCCGTACAGTCAACCCACAGAGGCACTACTGGCCGCCTACGCCTCCGACCCGGCGCTGGCCCCCATGCAAGCCGACTTCACCGACCTCGTACGCCAAGCGCTGGAAGTGACCATCTCCGGCCTGCTCGCCCGCGGAGAAGACCTGCCCCTGGGAGCGGGCCCCCTCAGCTGAGCCCGCCGCGAGGCTCACCTGTCAGACCGCGAGCGAGCGGACCACCTCCTCGTCCACGCCGATCCCCAGGCCGGGGCCGGTGGGCACGTGGGCGACGCCGTCGGTGACGGTGATGACCGGGTCCGTGGCGTACGGGCTGGTGATGAACTGGCGGCCGTTGAGGTCGACGGGCGTGTCCACGCCGAACGCGGCGAACAGGTGCAGCGAGGCGGCCAGCCCGATGTCGGACTCGGTGAGGCCGGAGCCCATGACGGCCAGGCCACTGTCCTCGGCGAGCTGGCACTGGCGCAGGGCCAGGGTCAGCCCGCCGCAGCGCTGCACCTTGGCGACGGCGACGTCGATGGCGTCGAGCCGGACGAAGGTCGCCAGGTCGCTCGGGTGGCGCAGGCTCTCGTCCACGGCCACCGGGATGGGGCTGGCGTCACGCAGGCGGCGCAGGCCGGCGAGGTCGTTGGAGGGCACCGGCTGCTCGAAGACGGCGACGTTCAGATCGGTCAGGCGCCTGGCCACCCGGAGCGCGGCGGCGGCCGTGTAGCCCTGGTTGGCGTCCACCCAGAGCACGGCGTCGGGCGCGGCCGCGCGTACGGCGGTCACGATGGCCACGTCCTCGTCCTCGGTGTGCAGGCCGAGCTTGACCTTGACGTGGCGGTAACCGTGGGCGCGGCCCTCGGCCACCGAGTCCGCGGCCTCGGACGCCGACTCACCCGACACGATCCAGGCCAGCTCGATGGTGTCGCGCCTGCGCCGGCCCCACAGCTCGCCGAGGGACACGCCCAGGCTGCGGGCGTAGGCGTCATGGCAGGCCACGTCCACCGCCGCGCGCGCCAGCGGCATGCCGATCGAGAATCCCTTGCTGATGGTCCGGTCGAAGGTACGGCAGAGCCCGTCGAGGTCCCACAGCGGGCGGCCGACGGCGGCCGGGGCCAGGTAGCCCTCGATGGTGGAGACGATGGATTCGGTGGTCTCGTACGTCCATGAGGGAATCGGGGTGGACTCACCCCACCCGATGGCGCCGTCGTCGGCCGTGACCTTCACCAGGACCCTGATGGCGGGACGGCCGCTCTGGACCACGGACCCGCCCGCCACCGCGAAGTCGCGCAGCGAGGGCAGGGCCACGGTGAAGGTCTCGACGCGTGCTATCTGGTTCACGTGATCAGTACCATTCCGACTTGTCCACCACATTGATCAGTTCGCGCCCGGCCACGAAGCGGCGGGCGTTCTCCAGCAGGACGGCGAAGCACCGCTCCGAGGCGTGCGGTCCCACGCCCGCGACGTGCGGGGTGATGAGCACGTCGGGACGCCGCCAGAGCGGGTGGTCGGCGGGGAGCGGCTCGGTCTCGAAGACGTCCAGGGCGGCGCCGGCCAGGTGGCCCGAGGACAGGGCGGCGGCCAGGTCGTCGAGCCGGACGATGGGGCCGCGGCCGACGTTGACCACGTACGCCCCCTGCTTGGCCAGCGCCAGCCGGCGCGCGTCCAGCAGGCCCTCGGTGGCGGGAGTGTGCGGGATCGTCAGGATGACCAGGTCCGCCTCGGGAAGCAGCCGGTCGAGGGCGTCCGGCGGCAGCACCTCGGCGAAGCCCGGCACGGGGCCGCCGCGCCGGGCGTCCGTGCCCACGACCCTGGTGCCGAACGCCGCCAGCAGCCTGCCGACCTCGGCCCCGACCGCGCCCACCCCCACGACCAGGGCCGTGGCCTCGCTCAGCGGCAGCACGGCGCCGGGGTCCCAGTCGGGCGCCCAGCGCGCGCGGGCCTGTTCGCGGGCGTACCTGGGCAGGTCCCTGGCCAGCGCGAGCACGAGCGCCAGCGTGTGCGCGGCCACGTGGTCGGTGTAGGTGTCGCGCATGTTGGTGACCTGTACGGGGTGCGCGACCAGGGCCGGATGGTAGAACGCCGGAGGCGGCCCGGCCTGCGGAGCCTGCAGCCAGCGCAACCGCCCGGCGTGCGCGAGCAGGTCCGCGGGCAGCGTGCCGTAGGCGGCGTCGGCCTCCGCCAGCGCCTCGGCCGCCTCCGCCGGGGTCTCCGGCCGGAGGACGACGAGCTCCGGCACCGCCTGCTCCAGCCGGGCCCGCCAGCCCGCGGTGGCCGGATCGTGCGGCGGCAACAGCACCAGGGTGGTGCTCACGCCCTTCTCGCGAGGCCGGACTCGGTGATCTCGTACCGCAGCGGTTCCCCCGCGAGGTAGCGGACGAGCTCCTCGGCCATCGCCTCGCCGTGGCGGCGCCGCTCGTGGCCCAGGCTGCCGGCCACGTGCGGGGTGACGACGATGTTCGGCATCGTGAACAGCGGCGACCCGGCGACGGGCGGTTCCGGGTGGGTGACGTCGAGGACGGCGAACAGGTCGGTCCGCCGGCTCAGCACGTCCACGAGCGCGGCCTCGTCGACCAGCTGGCCGCGCGCCGAGTTGATCAGGGTGGCGTCGTGCTTCATCGACTCCAGCAGCGCGGCGCCGATCATGCCGTTCGTCTCGGGGGTGAGCGGGGCGTGCAGGCTGACCACGTCGGAGGTGGCGAACAGCTCCTCGAGGCCGACGAGGCGCACCCCGAGCCGCTCTGCCTCGGCCGGGTCGGCGTACGGGTCGTGGGCCTGCACGTCGAGCTTGTGGTGGGCGAGCAGCCGTGCCGTGGCCCGGCCCGTGGCGCCGAGCGAGACCAGCCCGACCGTCGCGCCGTAGGCTCCCAGCTCGGGTCCGCGCGGGGCGGTGGCGGCGGCGGCGCGCGCGTTCAGCACGTAGCGCCAGCCGTGCTTGAGCGCGTACAGGATCTGCGACAACGCGAACTCGGCGACCGGCTCGGCGTTGGCCGTGGCCGCCGTGGTGACCCGCACTCCCCTGGCCCACATCTCCGGGGTCACCATCGAGCGGATGGAGCCCGCGCCGTACAGCACCAGCGAGAGTTTGGGTGCGGCGGCGAGAAACTCGGCGTCCAGCTTGGGCGCGCCCCACCCGGTCACCAGGACCTCAAGGCCGCCGAGCACGTCGGGAGTGAGCCGGTCGGCGGTGAGCAAGGGCGAGTCGATGGCCAAATGCCGCTCAAGCGCGGCCCGGGCATCCGGGCCGTAGACGTCGTCGAAGCGGTTCGGGTCCATCACATACAGGCCGTTCAGCATTATCAACTCTCCTTCAAGCGAGCCGCCGCCCGCAAACTTGCCAGGCGGGCGGGTGAGCCTAGCCCGGCGTGGTAGTAACGCAGTTGCCGCGCGCCCCCGGCGACGAGGTCGGCGGCCAAAGCCGGGATCCGGGCGTGCCCGTCCTCCAGCACGGTCAGGTTGGCGACGAGCGGGACCTCGGTACGGCTCGCCGCGGCCTTCATCTGGGCCAGGGCGGCCTCCTCCTGGCCCCAGCACTTGAGCACGTACGCGTCGACCGGCGCGTCGAAGGTGGCCAGGTCGATCCCCACGTCGGGGCCGGTGACCTGCGGGTCGTCGGTGGCCATGAGCAGCACCTCACGCCCGCCGGCCAGCGCCGCCACCTCCCGGACCAGGCCGGCGATGACCTGCCCGCGGTGACCGTACACCGCCCGGGCACGCTCGGAGCCGAGTACTTCCTCCAGGCTCGTCCCGGCCGGGACGCCCCACTGCAGCTCCCCGTCCACGGCGGCGCGCACGTCACGCGCCAGCTCCTCGACGTCGAGGCCGCGCCCGGCCAGCCCGGCCCGGCAGGCCGGGCACAGGCAGAGGGACAGCAGCGCCTTGCCGCAGGCGGACAGGCCGGCGCCGGAGGTCTTCTCGTGGTGACCGGCGTGCTCCATGCCCAGCCAGCCGCACGCCTCCAGCATCAGCGCGGGCACGTCGTACTGCTCGCACACCTCGCCTACGAGAGTGAGCGCGTACTCGTGGACGGCGGGCTGAGCAGGACAGAGCGCGTAGGGGTAGGACTCGCCGTAGGCGTTCGTCACCGTCAGGTCGGGCGCTTCGCGGCCCAGCACCGAGGAGTGCGTGAGCACCAGCCAGGCCTCCGCCCGCAGCCCCGCCCCGGCCAGCGAGGCCAGCGCCGTGCCGAACCGGTCCTCGTCGGCCACTCCCCAGCTCGGCGGGTACGGCCGCAGCCGCCCGCGCCAGCGCTCGGGGCGCAGCCGGAAGTAGGCCGCCGCGTGGTCGGCCTGCACGATCCGGTGACGCGGATGCCACGGGGTGACGCCCCGGACCGAGTGATAGGCGGCCTGCAGGGTCACCGTGCTCACGCCCAGCCCGGCGATGCGCTCGGCCGCCGCGGGGTCGCCCACGACGTCCCAGGTGTAGGCGAACGCCCCATGCCTCACGCGTTCATCCTTTCGTGGCGCCGGCCAGGCCGCGCGTGAAGTAGCTCTGGAAGAACAGGAAGATCATCAGCATCGGCAGGAACGAGATCGTCATCCCGGCGGCGAACCCGGTCCAGTCCGTCGCGTGCTCGCCCTGGAAGGACAGCATCCCGACGGCGAGGTTCTGCAGCTCGGGCTGGCCGAGCGTGAACACCAGCGGGATGTTGAACTCGTTCCAGCTGCTGATGAACTGGAAGATGACCACCACCGCGATGACCGGCTTGGCCAGCGGCAGGATGAGGCGGAAGGTCTTGAGGAAACCGGCCCCGTCGAGCTTGGCCGCCTCGAACAGGTCGGTCGGGACGCTGGAGAAGAACCCGACGAACAGCAGGACGTAGAGCGCGCCGGCGCCGCCGGACATGGCCAGGATGACCCCGGCCCGGGTGTTCAGCAGGCCGAGGTTCTCGATCAGCACGAACTGCGGCACGATGATCGAGGCGACCGGGATGAACAGGGTCCCCACGATCATCCGGTAGAGCAGGGTCCGGCCGGGGAACTCGTACCTGGCCAGCACATAGCCGCACAGGGCCGCCTTGACCAGCTCGACCAGGGTCGAGGCGACCGAATAGAGCACCGTGTTGAAGAAGTATCCGGAGAACCCGGCGTTCACCCAGGCCCGGACGAAGTTGTCGAAGTTCAGCTGGTCGGGCAGGAGGCTCGCGCCGCTGGTGAACATCCCCGCCTGGGTCTTGAACGCGGCCGAGATCGTCCACAGGAAGGGATAGACCCACACGAGCCCGACGACCAGCAGGATCGGCAGGGCGATGAGATTGGCCCGCACGGCGTGGCTACGCCGGGCCGCACGAGTGGTCGCTGCCATCAGACGCCGTACTCCTTCCTGAGCCGCTGAGCCCGGCGGACCGCCAGGCCCTGGGCGGAGACCAGGACGAAGGCGATGACGGAGAACAGCAGCGCCGCGGCCGAGGCGTAGCCGTAGGCGAACGGCACCGAGCCGAAGGCGTTCTGGTAGATGAAGTAGGACACCACGTAGGTGCTGGTGCCGGGCCCGCCCGCGGTGAGCGTGACGACCAGCCCGAAGACGTGCATGGCGTTCACCAGGCCGAGCAGGGCGATGATCACGGCGACCGGCCTGATCATCGGCAACGTGATGCGGGTGAGCTTCTTCCACTCCCCCGCGCCGTCGATGGCGGCCGCCTCATAGACCTCCTCGGGCACGTTCTGCAGCGCCGCGATCCAGTAGATCATGTACTGGCCGAAGATCTGCCAGATGGAGACGAGCACGAGCACGACCAGCGCGCTCCACCGGTTGGCGAACACGTCGAATCCCTGGTCGACCAGGCCGAGGTCGCGCAGAATCGCGTTCAGCGCGCCGTTGGACGGGTTGAGCAGGTAGGTGAACACCAGCCCCGCCATGGCGACGGGGATGATGAGCGGCGCGAAGAACATGGTCCGGAAGAACCGCTTGCCGCGCAGCCACTTGCGGGTCAGCAGGATCGCCGCCAGCAGCGAGATCGGCAGCTTGATGACGGTCGTCAGCAGGGCGAAGACCAGCGTGTTGACCACCGAGAGCCAGAACAGCGGGTCGGCCAGGATCGTGCCGTAGTTGCCGCCCCCGACGAAGTTGTCGATGGGGCCGACGCCCGACCAGTCGAAGAAGGAGTAGTAGATCGTCGCGATCAGCGGCCAGATGGTGAAGCCGAGGTAGAGCAGGAGGAAGGGGGCCAGGAAGACGAGCAGCCAGACCCTCTCGAGGCCGCGGACGCGCTCGCGGGAGTGATCGGGGCGCTCTGGCACCCGCTTGGCGGGCGACCGGTCCCTGTCCGTCACCCTTTCCCTCCTGGGGGCGGGAGCGGTGGTTGTCATGGATGTCCTCACGAGGAGTCCGGTCAGTTGCGGTACATGTCCGAGGTGTAGTCCTTCGTGTACTCCCAGTCGGGGAAGGTGTAGCAGTCCATCGACACCTTCAGCCCGCTGGCCGCCTCCTGCTTGAGCCCTTCCTCCAGAGCGGTCTGCCGCTGTTCGGCGATGGCTGCGCCCGTGCTCTCCAGAGGCTGGCCGCTGGTCAGGGCTTCACCCATGGCCTCCCACTCCCCGTCGGGGCTCTTGGCCACCGCGTTGACGTACGCCTTGGACTTGGCGATGTCGGGGCACTTGAGCAGGGGCACGGGAAGCTGAACCCGGTAGCCCGGCTTTCCGCCGATCTCCATGATCTGCCTGAGCGCCGGGTCGGTGACCATCTTCTGGTTGTCGACATAGGCGAGCGTGCCGAAGGCGCTCTTGTAGTACTGCTTGACGAAGTAGCCGTTGGGGTCGGTCATCCACTGGATGAACGTCCACATGGCGTCGGGATGCTTGGTCTGCGAGCTGACCCAGTACTTGTTGTTGTCGTACTTGCGGCCGGCCGCGCCGGTCTGCCCGCCGTCCGGGTTGACGCGTGGCGCCACCACGTACTTGTCGCTGCTGAAGCCCTGGCTGGCCCACACGCTCGGCAGCCACGTGCCGTCGAACATGATGCCGGCCTGATCGGCGGCGAACTGCTGGCGGGAGAAGTTCTTGTCGTTGGTGCCGGGCGCCAGGTAGCCGGCCTTGTTGAGCTCCTGGATGAAGGCGAAGGTCTTCGTCTGCGCGGGCTGGGTCACGTCGAACTTGCCGGTCTTGTAGTCGAAGAACTCGTCCGTCGAGACGCTGCCGATCAGCCCGTACCAGATGCGCTGCATGTCCACGCCCTTGGTGGGGGCGGCGATGCACTGCGCCTTGGTCTTGGCCTTGATCTGCGCGCAGGCGTTCTTGAGGTCGGTCCAGGTCTTGGGCGGGCTGTTGACGTCCAGCCCGGCATCCTGGAAGACCTTCTTGTTGAGGAACATGTAGCCGGAGCCCCAGTACAGGTTCTCCGAGAACGGGAAGCCGTAGGTCTTCCCGTCCTGCATGTTGATGCCTTCCAGGAAGGACCCGTCCGGCCAGCGCTTGGTGAAGTCGGCGGGGACGGTCCCGCTCGGGCTGAGCGGGCGGATCCACTTCTGGTCCGTCAGCTGGGACAGCCCGAGAGCGTTCCAGTAGAACATGTCCGGCGCCTGGTTGCTCTGGAAGGCCAGGGGCAGGGTCTTCATGTACTCCGACTGGGTGATCGAGCGCCACTCGATCTTGATGTCGGGATGCTCCTTGGTGAACTGGGCGCCGATGTCCTTATGGAAGTTCACCTGTTCGGCGGAGAAGTCCCAGATCCGCAACGTGGTCTGCGAGCCACCTCCGCTCGGGTTGCTCGAGGTACCGCACGCCGACACGAGCAGAGACGCCATGGCTGCGGTCGCCATCACGGCGGTCAAACGCGGACGGGGGATCATGGACCCTCCTAAAGAGGCGGAGGTCAGAGGGGGGTCGGGCGGCTGGTAAGCGCTTACCCGAGGGTGGGTCGAGAGTAGCCCGCCTCATTCCCCGATTCAAGGCTTGTGAGAAAGCGGTTTCAGATGGATGCTCAGCGATGAAGTCTGTCTGACCCAAGATGTACAAGCGCTTTCTCAACTTCAGGAGTACGTGTGCGCCTGCTCGCCTTCACCAAGCCCTTCGGCTCCATCGAGGCCCCCGAGCTGGCCGAGGCCGTCGCCTCGGTGGGCGCCGAGGGGGCGGACCTCCTCGTACGCGAGGGCCAGACGGTCGCCCCCACCGACCCGCACGGCATCGCCGTCGTCGCCGCCGAACTCGGGCGCCGCGGGCTCACCCTCGATGTCGTCACCACCGACTTCCTCGACGCCGACGCCGACGCCGAACGGCTCATCGCGGCCTGCGGCGAGGCCGGCGTCCCCCTCGTACGGACGGGCTTCTACCGCTACGACCCCGCCATCGGCTACCACCATCAGCTGAAGGAGGCCAGAGCCGCGCTGACCCGCCTGGCCGCTCTCGCCGCCCGGCACGGCGTGCGGGTGGCGGTCCAGCTGCATCACGGTACGATCCATCCATCCGCCGCGCTCGCCCTCGCACTCGCCGGTGACCTGAATGACGTGCGCTTCTACGCCGACCCCGGCAACCAGGCCAAGGAGGGCAGCGAGGCATGGGCGCTCAACGTCGAACTGCTGGGCGATCGGATGGCCTGCATGGGAGTGAAGAACGCCGCCTGGCGATCGGGCCCGGACGGCTGGACGTGCGATTGGCAGCCGTTCGCGGACGGGGGCGTGGTCCGCTGGGCGGAGATCATCCCCGGGCTGCGCGAACGCGGCTACGCCGGGGTGCTGTCGCTGCACGTCCACTACCCGGCGGCCGACCCGGTGGCGGCCGTACGGAGAGATCTGGATCATCTGCGCGGGCTGCTCGGCTGACGGGCGCACGGGAGGCAGGAGGAGCGGGTGCGTAATCTGCGGCAGGGCCGCGGGAGCCGGGTGACGATCAGCGACGTCGGGGCGGCCGCGGGGGTGTCGGCCTCGACCGTCTCCCGTGTGCTCAACGGCACGACGAAGGTCGATCCCGCTCTGGCGGCGCGGGTCCACGACGCGGTCACGCAGCTGGGCTACCGGCCCAACGCGGCGGCGCAGGGGCTGGCGCGCGGCGAGTGGGGCACCATCGGCGTGCTGGTCCCCGACCTGGCCAATCCCTACTTTCCCGGCGTGCTCAAGGCGGTCTCGGCCGTCGCCCGCTCGCACGGGCGCCGCGTCATGGTCATGGAGTCGGACGACGACCCCTCGATCGAGCAGGACCTGGTGGAGGACCTCATGCGCAGCTGCGACGGGGTGCTGCTCGCCTCCTCCCGCATGGAGCGCGCCGACCTGGCCGTCCTGACCGGCCGGGACCACCCGCTCGTCCTGCTCAACCGGATCGTCCCCGGCCTGGCCGCGCCCGCCGTCTCCGCCGACTTCTTCGGCGGGATGATGCTGATCTGCGGCCACCTGGCGCAGCTGGGCCACCGCCGGGTCGCCTACCTGAGCGGCCCCGAGGTGTCCTGGGCCAACTCCGAGCGGATCAGGGCGCTGGAGGCCGCCAAGGCGTTCGGCCTGTCCGTCACGATCCTGCCGTGCGGGTCCACCAGCCGGTGCGGGTACGAGGCCGCCGCCGCGGTGGCCGGCACCGGCGCCACCGCGCTCACCACCTACAACGACCTGGTGGCCCTGGGGGCGGTGACTCGGATGCGCGAGCTCGGGGTGCGGGTTCCCGAGGAGTTGTCGGTGGTGGGGTTCGACGACATCGCGCTGGACCACGTGGCGCACACGGGACTGACCACGGTGTCGGTGCCCCAGGGGCAGCTCGGCAGGCAGGCGGCCGAGATGCTGGTGGCCCTCATGACCGAGGGGCACGACGGGGCGCCGGTGACGCTGCCGATGGAGCTGCAGGTCCGCGACAGCACCGCCCCGCCCGGGGTTCCCGCGGTGTTGACTGGCGAGGGCGACGGGGTGTTGACAAGTGAGGGCGGCGGCGGGAAACCTAGCTCGGGATAGCGCTTTCCCAGCGAAAGAGAGACCCCGTGCACACCGACGACCTGCCCGGCGGCGATCGAGACGAGTTGGCGCGTCAGGTATTGGACCTGGTCACGCCCCTGATTTCGCGATTCAGTCCGGGGCGGGGACGGCTGCGGCTGGGGTTCCACACGGCGCACTACGATTTGGCGTCCGCCGAGCTGGAAGCGTTTGCACGCCCGCTGTGGGGGCTGGCGCCGCTGGCGGCCGGCGGCGGGGCGTTCGACCACTGGGAGCTCTGGAGTGCCGGGCTCGCCGCCGGGACCGATCCCGAGCACCCCGACTACTGGGGCGCGGCCTTCGACAAGAACCAGCGGCTGGTCGAGACCGCCGCCATCGGCCTGGCGCTCGCCCTGGCCCCCGAGCGGATCTGGGACCCGCTGACCGGCCCGCAGCGCGACACGGTGGCCGCCTGGCTACGGCACTCCGTCACCGTGGAGCCGAACAACAACAACTGGCTGTTCTTCCCGGTCATGGTGGGGCTCGGGCTCGACCGCGTCGGGATCTCCCACGACCACGACGCCAACACGGCCAGGCTCGACCGGCTGGAGGAGTTCGACCTCGGGCGCGGGTGGTACTCCGACGGGCCGACGTGGCAGCGCGACTACTACATCCCGTTCGCCATGCACTACTACGGCCTCATCTACGCCGCGCTCGGTCGCGACCAGGAGCGGGCCGGGCGCTTCCGTGAGCGGGCCGCGGCGTTCGCCCAGGACTTCCAGCACTGGTTCAGCAGCGAGGGGGTGGCCGTCCCGTTCGGCAGGAGCCTGACCTACCGGTTCGCGCAGTCGGCGTTCTGGGGGGCGCTGGCCTTCGCCGGCGTCGAGGCGCTGCCGTGGGAGGTGACCAAGGGACACCTGCTGCGGAACCTGCGCTGGTGGGACCGCCGGCCGATCCGCGACAACGCGGGAGTGCTCACCATCGGCTACGGCTACCCCCAGCCGCACATGGCCGAGCAGTACAACGCGCCCGGCTCGCCGTACTGGGCCATGAAGGCGTTCCTGCCGCTCGCCCTGCCCGCGGAGCATCCGTTCTGGGCCGCCAAGGAGGCCGACGCTCCCCCGCTGCCCGAGGTCAGCACCCAGCCGGAGGCGGGCGTGGCGCTGATGCGCTGTGAGGAGGGGCGGCATGTGGTGCTGCTCAGCGCGGGGCAGCGCAACCCGTGGGCGCGGCACGGCGCGGCCAAGTACGCCAAGTTCGCCTACTCCACGCGGTTCGGCTTCAGCGTGCCGGCCGGGACGCTGAAGCTGGAGCAGGGCGCCTTCGACAGCACGCTGGCGCTCAGCGAGGACGGCGAGCACTGGCGGCCCTGCGAGCTGCCGGACCAGGTCTCCGCCGCCGACGGTGTGCTGCGCTCCCGCTGGACGCCGTGGGAGGACGTGGAGATCGAGACCTGGCTCGTGGCGTTGCCCCCGTGGCACGTACGGGTGCACCGGATCACGACCGGGCGGGCGCTGCGCACGGCCGAGGGCGCCTTCGCGGTCGACCGCGACCGGCCGCCCACCCGGGTCGACATCGGTTCCGGCCGGGCCCGGCTCGACGCGCCCCACGGCCTGTGCGTGATCGAGGACCTGACCGGCGCGCGGGAGGGCGACCTGGTCACGGCTCTGCCCGGCACGAACGTGCTCACGCCGCGCACCACGATCCCCACGTTGAGGGGCGACCTGCCGCCCGGCGAGCACCTGCTGGCCTGCGCGGTGCTCGGCCTGGGGCCCACGGGCCCGGACGCGGCGGACGGGTGGCCGCAGGCGCCCGCGTGGGAGACCATCGAGCCGCTGATCGGCCCTAGTTGACGTACTGCTGGAGGAGCTTGTCCGTGCTCCGCCCGACCTGGTCGAGGTCGACGCCGAGCTTGACCAGCACCTGGGCCGCCACGCTCGCCCGGTCGTGGGTCAGTGCGAGCAGGAGGTGTTCGGTGCCGATGTAGTCAAGGCCGCGGTGCAGGGACTCCTGGTTGGCGGCCTGGAGCGCTTGGCTGGCCGCCGGCGTGAACGGAAGGTAGCCCGACGGAGCGGACTGGCCTCGGCCCCGGCTCTCCTCAACCTGCCGGCGCACATCCTCAAGGCTGAGGCCCAAGCCCTTGAGAACCTGGGCGCCCACGCCCTCATCTTCACGGAGCAGACCGAGAAGCACGTGCTCGGTGCCGATGGAGTCGTGGTTGAGCGTTCTGGCCTCGTCCTGGGACAGGACGATGATACGCCGCGCTCGGTCGGTGAACTTCTCAAACATCCCGCCGCTCCTCGGAAAGCAGTTAGTCAGGCCGGTGCACCCGGTTTTGTCCCTGGGCATGCTAGTGCGTCACAGTCGCATGATCGGATCTCGGAGGGCGGGCATCGTGACCCGTTCGACGTTCGTGCCCCACTAGGCACGCGACCCAGGGACGTCAGGCGTCTCGCCAGCGTTGGAAGGTCGCCGCCTGGCCCACGAGCACGCCGCCGCCGTCCACCAGGTTCCACATCGTCACGTCCTCGATCCAGAACCGGCGGCCGGACTTGGCGATGCGCTGTCCCCGGTAGCCGGTCGCGAAGCCGGTCCGGTGCACGGCGTCCAGGAGCCGCTGACGGTCCTCCCGCCGGTCCGGCTCCGCCGAGAGCCGGGAGGGCAGGCCGACGAACTCCGCCCAGTCGTAGTCGAAGCATCGCTGGGCGGTGCGGTTCGCGTAGGTGAAGCGGGGGTCGTGTGCCGCGTCGTGCGCCAGCACCCCGAAAGGGGCGTCCTCGTAGAGCCAGCGCGCCGTGGCCTCAGGGCCGGCCAGCGGGGTGCCGACGAGGCGCTGATGGCAGCCCGTCAGCAGGTCGAAGAAGTCGGGATTCACGTAGCAGCCGTTCTCGTCGGGACGCCCGTCATGATCGTTGCTTCCGCTCTCGTTCGCCGCGCTGTGCCCGGGCACATGCGCCCGGCCGGGCATTCCACCGGTGGTGGAATGCCCGGCCGTAGAAGGCTATTTACCAGTGGCCGCCCTTGTGGAGCTGGCCACGGACCGCGCCGTCGGGGAACTGGGCGGTGTGCAGGTTGGCGTACCAGTTCTTCGGGTTCTTCTTGATGTCCCTGAGCAGGCTGCTCTTGACGCGAACGGAGCCGAAGCTGGTGTTGCCACGAATGGTGCCGCTGGACAGCAGGTCGATGACGACGGGACCGTTCACGCCCGCCTTGCCGCGGTGGATGTGGAAGGCGGTGGGCTTGCCGGTCTTCCTCCACTGGACGAAGTAGTAGAAGCGGTTTCCGTTGATGCGGAACTTGGCAACGGCCACGCCGTCCGGGTCATTGACCTTCTTGCCCGCTTCGCGAACCTCGTTCCTTCCGAGGAGCCCGGCGGCGAAGTAGTACTTCCTGGACGCGCTGGTCATGGGAGCGCGGCTGTGCGCGGCGGGCGCCGTGACCACCTCGGCGGAGTGGGGCAACCGCCATTCCGGTGCGGCGGCCGCGGGCGTGGCGGTCACCGCGGTGGCGGCCACGACCGCGACCGCGCCGGCCGCCGCCGCGCCACCAATTACCCGCCGCCACGAGATCCGTCCGTTGCCCGCCTGCTTTAACGTGCTCATCATTGCCTTTCCTTTTTGACTGGCAGTTGTGACTCTTTGATCGCTGCAGACCATATGAAAGACGATAGTGGTCGTTCTGCGTAAAAATGCACATTCGGCATGTGAGCAATGCCACAGGGCTTCTACAAGGGCAGATACGTTCTTGACGAATACTGAACAGAAAGTGGAATTCGCGCCCGCCGACCGGAGTCCTCAATAAGCGTCTTGATAACGAGTGAATATTTACTGAATTCGCCGCTCGACCCTTTTCAGGATCCGCGTGGATCAGTGGGCGACCGGCCCATCGTCCAGCGTGGCCAGGAACTCTTCGGCGCGCCGTGCGAACAGGTGGGTCCCGCGTTCGGTGGACAGCGTGCGGCACCTCTCCGCGACGGCCCTCACCTCGGCGACGGATTCCCCTCCGGCCAGCAGCAGTCGCGCCCGCAGCAGGAGGAGCAGGCCCTCCGCGTAGCGCTGGCCATAGAGGTCGAGGCAGGAGTCGGCCCTGTCGAGGGCCGCGGCGGCCTTGTCCAGCGCGCCGGCGGCCAGCCACATCTCACACAGATGCCCGTAGCAGGTCGAGACGCTGGCCCGAGGCGGATCGAGGAGGTTCGTGGCGATGATCCGTTCAGCCTCCGCGGCGGCGCCGGCCGGATCCCTGCCGGTCATGGCCAGCGCCCAGCACCGGACCAGCCGCTGGTAGGTGCCGAGGAACACGAAGGAGAAGTCGGGGTCCGCGGCGATCCCGCGTTCCGCCGCGCGCAAGGCCCGTACCGGGTCGCCGATCAGTGCTTCCATCCTTGCCGCGTGGGCGGCCCAGACCGTGATCGTGAACGGGGCGTCGCCGGGGGCCGCCAGCCGGTCGAGCAACGATCGCGCGCCGTCGATGTCATCGTGCATCGCGGTCGCCTCCGCGAGCATCCCGATCATCAGCAGCTGCAGGTCGTACCAGACGGGATCCTCCTCGCGCCGGACGACGCGGGTCAGCAGGATCCGGCTCGCCTCGGTCAGGCGGCGGAACGCTTCACCCATGTTTCCGTCACTGAACTGCTGAAGTCCCCACGCCTGCAGCCCGTACGCGCGTACGAGCGGCTCGGCGGACGCTTCACCCTCTTTCAGCAACCGGCGCGCCAGCAGCCCGCTGCGGTCGTTCTCGAGGGCTTGGGCGTGGGCCGCCCAGCGGGAGTAGAGCAGGACGATGGCGTCGAGTTCCCGGCCGAGGATCCGGGCCAGGTGCTCCGCGCGTTCCAGCAGATCCACCGACGACGTGCCGTACATCTCACGCATCCCGACGACCGCGATCAGCTGGGACAGGGCGGGCAGCTCCGCGTCGGCGAGGCCGGCCGTCCGCGCCACCCGGACGGCCAGCCGCAGTTGTCGCTCGGCGGCCTCGAGCGCGGACTTGGCCGCCGCGTGACGGCCCGCGCGTACCAGCGCCGCCGTGGTCCGGCGCGGGTCGGCGAGCGGGCCGGCCGCCCACAGGTGGTGGGCGACGCGCTCGGCCACGTAGTCGCCGGAGGAGTCGGTACGGTCGAGCGTGTCGGCGACGCGCAGGTGAAGCGGGTTCGCCCGCCCGGCAGGCGTGGTCTCGGAGACGGACTCGCGGACCAGATCGTGCGAGAAGCGGAACGAGAACGGGTTCCCCGGTATGGGTTCGAGCAGGCCGAGCGCTTCCACGGGCTCCAGACGATCAAGGCAGGTCTGTACGTCAAGGTCGGCGACGCCGGCGAGCAGACCGAGGTCCACCTCCCGGCCGATCAGCGCGGCGATCTGGAGCAGGTTCCTGGCGCAGTCGTCGAGTCCGGCCATCCGGTCGCGGACGACGTCTCGCACGGTGGAGGGCACTCCCACTCGCGCCCCGGCGCCCTCGACGAGCGCACCGCTGTCAGCGAGTAGCCGGGCCAGCTCCCGGACGAAGAACGGATTGCCGGCCGTACGCGTATAGATGCCGCGGACGGCCTCCGGGCCTGGATCCTGGCCGGTCTCGCGGCGGACGAGCTCGGCCACCTCGGCCGAGCCGAGAGGACCGAGCCGGCTACGGAAGTGGCCGGGCGCCCGGCTCGCCGCGGCGAGCGTCCGCGTCAGTGCCGATCCGGGTACGGGCGCGCGGTCGCGGAGCCCTCCGATGATCGCGGTCCCGGTCGGCAGCCGGGCCGCCAGGTGGCTGAACAAGTGCAGTGACGCGACGTCCGCCCACTGGAGGTCGTCGATCACGAGCACCAGTGACCGCCGCGCCGCGACCTGGCCGATGGCGGCGACGGCCGCCTCGAACAAGCGGAACTGGGCGCCCGCGTCGGGTGCCACCGATTCGCCGAGGACGTCGCCGTCCGGCTCCAGGAGGTCGCCGAGTTCGCCGGCGAGCCATCTCTCTCGCGCCGCGCCGGGCAACTCGTCCAGCACCGCGCCGACTGCCTGGATCCACGGCCACATCGACGGCGTTCCTTCGCCTTCCAGGCAGCGGGCCCAGACGACGGCGGCGTCACGCGCCTCCGCCTCGGCGGTGAGCTCCTCCAGCAGCCGCGTTTTGCCTATCCCCGGCTCGCCCTCCAGGACGATGAGCCCCGTGCCTCCGGTGAAGGCGGGCTCGATCGCCTGCCGCAGCACCGTCAGTTCCTCCGCTCGGCCGACCAGGACGTCTCCGGACGAGGTCGCGGATCTCGCGGGGGCCCGTACCGGTGCGGGCGAGTGTCCGGCCGAGGGCTGTACGGTCACTGTCTCGGTCGCCGTCGGGTTCTGGTCCAGCATCCGCCGGTGCGCGGCGGCCAGGGCTTGGCCAGGATCGATGCCGAGATCCTCGGCGAGCCGGGCACGGACCGCGCGGAACACCGACAACGCCTCCGCCTGCTGCCCGGCGGCGCCCAGCGTGGAGATGAGGCTCGCCTGCACGGGCTCGTGCAAGGGCGCCATCCGGGCAGCCAGGTGCAGGGAAGGCAGCAGCCGCTCCGGCCGGCCCAGCGACACCGCGAGCTCGGCCGCCGCCGTGCACGCGTCGAAGAACTGGCCGTCCAGCCTCGCGAAAATCGACGTCGCGGCCGATCCCTGGCCCAGCCCATCGCCCGCGGAGCCGTGCCAGAGTCCCAGCGCTTCCACGTAACAGTCGAGAGCCGCCTCAGGACGCTCCTGCACCCGGGCGGCCTCGACCAGGTTCTGGAACACGACAAGGTCCAGTGTCCCGGCTGCCGCTGAGAACAGGTAGCTGTTGCCACGCCGCTCCAGGTACGAGCCGGAACTTCGCGCCGGAAGCTCAGGCTCCAGCAGCCGGCGCAACGACCCGACGTACTTGTGGATGACGTTGAGGGCACTCGCCGGCGGATCATCCTGCCAAATGAGATCGATCAGCTCGTCGGTGCTGATCGGCCGTCCTTCCCTGGCCAGGAGAAGGCCCAGCAGGAAGGCCTGCTGCCGCGGGCCGGCGCTCAACTCGACGTCACCCCGCCAGAGCCGTAAAGGACCGAGAATCTGGAAGAGCAGGGAGCCGCCGGAAGCCCGTCCGTCCTCGCCATCGCCGTCGATGGGAAGGATTGCCACAGCCACGCGTGTACCACCTTGGAATGTCATCGGATCGCCTGGGCTCAGCCAGTGAAGCGGACCGCGAAGGCGGTGGGTACTGTGATCCTGCTCGACCAGTGCCCATTCCCAGCGACGTCGCGGCACTGCGCCGGGGCGCGTGTCATGCGATGGGGTGTTCGCTTCTAAGATCCGAGGTGTGGCCAAGTATTTCGCTCTGCACCCGGACAACCCCCAGCCTCGCCTGATCAGCCAGGTCGTCGAGTCGTTAAACGCCGACGGGCTGATCGCGTACCCGACGGACTCGTGCTACGCGCTGGGGTGCCGGCTGGGCAACAAGGAGGGCATCGATCGGATCAGGGAGATCCGCAGCCTCGGCAGTAATCATCACTTCACGCTGGTCTGCCGGGACTTCGCGCAGTTCGGCCAGTTCGTTCACGTGAGCAATGCGGTGTTCCGGCTGGTCAAGGCGGCGACTCCGGGCGGATACACCTTCATCCTGCCCGCGACCAAGGAGGTGCCGCGGCGGTTGCTGCACCCCCGGAAGAAGACGGTCGGCGTGCGGATCCCTGATCACATCGTCACCCAGGCGCTGCTGGCCGAGCTCGGCGAACCGCTGCTGTCGAGCACCCTGCTGCTGCCCGACGAGACCGAGCCCGCGACGCAGGGCTGGGAGATCAAGGAGCGGCTCGATCACGTGGTGGACGCGGTCATCGATTCGGGCGAGTGCGGCGCCACCCCGACCACCGTCGTGGACCTCTCGCAGGGTGAGCCCGAGATTCTCCGTCGAGGCACGGGAGACCCGTCCCTCTTTGAGTAGGTTCGAGTAAGGGTGAGGGCCGCCCCGAGCACCACGGGGCGACCCTGGCGGCGGCCGGCGCTTGGCCAGTACGGCTGCGGCCGCGGAGCGCTTGGCCCGTGCGAGCCGGCGGCGCGGCTACTTGGCGGCCAGCTCTCGGCCCGCGTCGCGGGCGGCGGCGAGGGCGTCGCCGTGAAGCTGCGCGGCCAGCGGGCGCAGCGATTCCATGGCCGGGTTGGTGGCGGCGAGGGTGAGCTCACGTTCGACGACGGTGAGGTCGGCCTCCCACATGTCCCTCAGAACCCGCGTCAGGTACGGGGTGGAGTGGTCCCAGCCCTCACGCGGGGTCCCGGGCCCATAGCCGCCGCCACGCACGGTGGCCAGCACGGTCGGCTTGCCCTTCAGCACCGGAGTGCCGGTGCCCGCTCCAGCGATGACGAGGTCGGCCCAGGTCTTGAAGTGCTGGGAGACCCCGTAGTTGTACAGCGGCACGGCCAGCAGAACCGCGTCGGCCGCCTCCAGTTCGGCCGCGAGCCGCACGGCCAGCGCGAGCGCGTCACGCTGCGCCTGGGTGCGGTCGGGCTCAGGGGTGAACCCCGCGGTCGCCGCGAGCGCCCAGGCCTCGGCGGGCAGCGGGTCGGTGGCCAGGTGACGGCGCACCACGGGCACGCCGGGCCGGGTCGCGGTCCACTCGGCTTCAACGAGGTCGGCGAGCTCGGCGCTGGAAGAGGTGCCGGGAAGGATGCTGGCGTCCAGCCGGAACAGACTCATGATCATCTCCTTTAAGGTGCCGCGTCATGCGGCTCCACGGTGTCGGCGGCGGTCTGGCCTGGGTGCCGGCCCCGCGACTCGCTTCAGCATAAGCGGACTTTACCCCGCTTTATATTCCAGAGGTAGGGTGAGAACTTGTGGATCTCCCTGTGGTGCCCTTCGGTCGTCCCCGTGCGGAACGGGTGGACGCGGCGCGCAACCGTCTGCAACTGCTCCAGGTGGCCCGCGAGATGATCGCCGAGCACGGGGTGGAGAAGGTGACCATGGACGGCCTGGCCGAACGGGCCGGCCTGGGCAAAGGGACTGTCTTTCGCCGGTTCGGCACCCGCGCGGGAATCTTCCAGGCCCTGGTGGACGAGGACGACCGTGCCTTCCAGCAGGCCGTCATGGGCGGGCCACCGCCGCTCGGCCCCGGAGCCGACCCGGTGCGGCGGCTGATCGCCTACGGCCGGGCCCGCATCGCCTTTCTGCTCGACCACCACGCGATCGTCCGCGCGGCCCTGGACCGCAACCAGCCCGTCCCCGTCGGCGAGCACAACCTCTCCCGGCTGCACATCCGCATGCTCCTGGGACAGGCGCACCAAGACGAACTCCTGGACATCGCCGACCTCGACAGCCTGGCCGTCCAGCTCACCGCCGCCCTCGAAGGCCCGATCCTGCTCTACCTGGGCATGTCGCGGCCCTTCCCGGCCGACCCCACCCCGGCCTCCATCCCCTTGGCCGACAGCTGGCAGACCATCATCGAACGCCTCTTCCGTACGCCGTCACACAGCGGTTAGCTCACGGCAGCGGCGATAGCGCCCGGATACCCGATCGACAGGCCCGTCAGAGGGTGGCGTGGGCCCAGTCGGTGAAGGTCGTGGTCGGGATCGCGAGGGCGTGGGCGAACTCGGGACGCGCCGGTGCGGGGTGCAGGCTGGCGTACTGCTGCGACAGGACAAACTCGCTGCGCAGACCGGCGGCCTGTGCCTCCGACGGGTCGGCGGGAAGGGTGATGGGCTTTCCGCGGACCTCGGAGAGGATCGCGGCCGCATCGCGGAAGGTCAGCAGGTCGCCTGCCAGTTCAAGTTCCACGCCGTCGAACCGCTCGGGGTCGGCGAACGCGGCCGCGGCCGCGACGCCGATATCGTCCAGGGCGACGAAGGGCTGGGGAACCTCGGGATCCATGGCGACCAGCAGATGGTCCGGCCGCCCGTCAGGGAAGTAGAACGACGGGTAGAGGAGGTTCTCCATGAACGTGCTTGGGCGCAGGATGGTCGTGTAGCGGGTCGCCGCGTCACGCATCGCCTGCTCCGCGGCGGCCTTGCTGCGCCAATAGTGCCCCATGTGGGCCCCCCATCGCTCCTCGTCGATCGGTTCGCGGCGGCCCGCCCCCGACACCGAGGTGTGCACGATCTGTTCGACGCCGGCCTTCTGCGCCGCGGCGGCGAGATTGCCGGCGTACCGCACCTCGGAGTCGCCCATGAGATCGGCGAGGTCGGGCATCTGCATCGAGAACACGCCTCGGGCCCCGTCGAGGGCCGCCACCAACGAAGCCGGGTCCTCCAGGTCGCCCGGCACGAGCGTGGCACCGTGAGCGGCGATCTCCTGTGCGCGCGGCGAGGTGGGATCGCGTACGAGAGCGTGCACGTCCGTTCCCGCTCGGAGCAGGGCCCGCGCGGTCGCCCCGCCCTGCCGACCGGTCGCCCCTGTGACCAGCACGAATGATGAATCCGACATGTATGCCTCCAGCGGCCCCATAAACGGAGGGGCACCCCGCTTTTCCAGACGCTACGATATGGGGGGTCCCACCGTTTGTCCAGTGAAGGGTGAGCGCAACGATGAACGCGGCAGGTCCGGCGGGCCGGGCAGACAGGCAGCGCAATCGCCGGCGACTGCTCGAGGCCGCGGAGGCGGTGATCGGACGGGACGGCGCACAGGCCTCGCTCGAAGAGATCGCGCGCCGCGCGGGCGTTGGCTCAGCCACCCTGCACCGGCACTTCCCCTCGCGACATGACCTGCTCAACGCGGTGTTCCACGAGGGCGTGGAACGGCTCAGCCGGCGCGCCCAAGCACTCGCCGACAGCCTGGCTCCCGGCGACGCGCTCGCCGCGTGGCTCGAGGAAGTGACGACGTACACCGCGACCACACGCGGACTCGCGACGGCCCTGATGTCAGCCCCCGAATGCGCCGTCGCCGCGGAAGACAGCTGCCACGGCCTGATACATGATGCGGCGACGCGTCTGGTCACGGACGCGGAGGAAGCGGGCGTCCTGCGTACCGAGGCGACGACCCACGACCTCATGACCCTGACCAACGCCATCTCCGTGGCCTCCGACGGCGATCCCGACAGCGCTCGCCGGCTGTTGCGGCTCACCCTCGGCGGCGTCCTGAAGAGTCCGCCCGCCGAGCACCCTCCACTGAGCCGAGCGGCGACGAGCGCGCGCTGACCTGGCCTCCCGGCTGTACACATGGCACAATCCACCGGTGGTGTCCGGCGGCTGCGCTCAAAGCTGACAGCCGCTGTCCACCGGGTCAGGCGAGGATTGTTGGCGACGCTCCATGAGATGATCGAGATCATGATGGGTTTGTCAGGCACGGGCCGTCCGGTCCTTCACCCCTCCAGGTCGGCCGGCGAGGCTGCCGCGATGTTCAACGCCGACCTGGTCGCGGCGTCGGCCGCGTGCTGAGCATGGTCGAAGCGGAGACCACCCCGCGAGTCCCGCACACGTTCGGGGACGGCCTCGCGTCTCCCTTCCCCGGCGGCGACCCCATGAGACCAGCGAGCCATCCAGAGCCGGTCGGCGTCGGGCAGATCCCGGGATTACGACCGCGCCTGCGCCCTGGTGATGGGGGCGAGGTCCCCGCGGCCGACGTCGGCCTTGTGGACGCACTGGATCCGCGGACCCGGCGTACGGTGACGGCCTGGCTGCGCGAGAAGCCCTCCGCTCCCCTGCGGCAGACACGGCTGCGGGTCCTGGCCTCGTTCCTGCGCTGGCTGCACACCGCCGAGCCGGCCCTCGACCTGCTCACCGCCGCCGAGGCTCAACTGGACGCCTACTGCTACACCGCCCTCACGACCGGCGTACGCGCGTCCGGCAAGCCCTTGACCAGGGCGACGGTGATCCGGAGACGCGCCACGCTGGCCTCCTTCTACGCCTTCGCCCGGCGAACCGGCGCGGATCGGTCTCACCGCGGCGTGACCGGCACGCCCCCGCTCACCCCGGCCGAACGGCGCCTGCTGCGAGCAGGTGCCGGGCGGCTGGCCGACGACGGCCGGTGGGCCGAGGCGCTCGCCGTCGCGCTGCTGGAGGCGACAGGCGCCTCCGTGGAGGCGCTGGCCGCTTTGACCGCCCACGATGTCCGCCCTTCCGCCCCCGCCGACCGGCTGACCCTGATCACCTTGCGCGACGGTCGTGATGGCATCGTCGCGTTCCCGGTGTCGCCGGAGGTCCGCCACCTGTTGCGCGCGCTGTGCGCCAGCCGTCCCCCCGGAGAGCCGCTGCTCAGGCAGGATGACGGCCGGAGCGTCGACCTCGAATGGATCGGGGCCGCGCTCACTGACGCCGCGCTCGCCGCCGGCGTACCCAGGCAGCGAGCCGAACTCCTGCACCCGCGCCTGTTGCGCGCCCGCACGGTGACCGAGCTCGCCCGCCCATAACTGGCGGGCCGGGCAGGTCAGCCGGGCGGGCCTGTCTGGCGAGCCTGTCTCGCGGGGCTGTCTCGCGGGGCTGCCCCTGAACAGCTCGAACCCCGCCTCTGGACGGCCCGGGGTCACCTTCCGCCGATGAAGTACCTGGCGGGGATGAAGAGCTCGTGCCCGGTGTTGAAAAGCACCCGTACCCCGGCGGTCGTCCACTCTGTCGTCTTGACAGAGTCGGCGGACGTTTCGATGTCCACCCAATGGCCGTAAGAAAGGCTGGGATCCCGGCCGACGAAGATCTGGTGCGACTCCCCGATAAGGGCGCTCCGGCGAATAAAAGCCAGCAGATGCTTCGAATCGTCGTCGTAGGCCACAGTGGCCGGCTGGTCGCTGCGATAGACCACCTCGGTCCGCGGCCACCGCACCGCGACGGACAGCGCCACACCGAGCGCGATGCCGAGAACGATCAGCCCGAGTCCCTTCAGCCGCCGGGACCGGTGCGGACGGGTTAACGGCGGTTCCACAGTCAAGGGCGAAGTCATCTACAGCCTCCGTAATGGTCTACTTCGTAGTTCGTCGCTGCGGCACGAGGGAAAGTTCGCGAGCGCCAACGATGACTTGCTCTTCAGCGCCTCAGACGTGCACCACCGCGGTGTGGGCGTGTCCGCGGCTGCGACCGACCTCCACCTTGACCGAGCGCTTGGACTTGCGCACGCCGCGGTCGCTCTTCTTGACCGATTTCACCCGCCAGGGCAGCGTGATCTTCACCTCGTCTGCGGTCCTGGACGGGTCGGAGACCGCGAGCCGTACCCGCCCGTGGTCGCGGCGGATCAGCAGCGTGCAGGGGCCGTCGGCGTGGAGCGGTCCGTCCGCGGTCTCGACGGTCCCCGCGCGCCAGAAGACGGCGGCGAGCACGTTGTCGCGGGCGATGGCCTGCACCGTCCGGGAGTTGGCGAGGATCTTGACCCGCTGCCTGTAAGCCGCGGTCTGCGCGATGGAGGCGTCGGGCAGCACGGCATAGGCGTAGCGCGCCTTGCCCGGATCGACGCCGTGGTCGAGCAGGATCGTCGTGTAGTGCCTGGTGACGGGGGTGTTGTCGCCGCCGGTGGTGGCGCCCTTGTCGATGTCGCGCCAGCGGCCGGTGCGCTGCTCGCGGATCACCTTCGCGTCGGCGCCGTCGAGCAGCGCGTAGCCGGCCACACCGGACAGGTGGACCCAGCCGTCGCCCCGGGTCAGCGGCGGATGCCAGTCGTGGGTGTTGCGGTTCTCCACGATGGTCTCGATGCGGCGGCCGTCGGAGGCGGCGATGCCGGTGCCGAGGGCGATCACCGCGTCATCGAGCAGGAACCACGCCTTCTTGGCCCGCAGCGAGGAGCCGTCGGCGATCAGCTTCATGGCCGCCACGCCGTACTCGCCGTCGAGTGCCACGCCGCCCGCCCACGGGGTGGGTGGCAGGCGGCGCTTGCTGTGGGAGAGGTCGGCGCGTTTGCGCGTGTCGACCGTCGTGCCCGGCAGCCGGTGCGGGTCGATCGTCGGCCACAGGTCGTCGTTCCAGTGGGTGAGGTCGGCGGTGTAGAGGTAGGTCATGCCGTCGCCGGTGTACCAGCCGTGCAGGTTCTCCTGGTTCATGGCCTCGGCCGCGCCGATGCGCTCCGAGCTCATCGCGATCGCGTACGCCCAGGTGGGGCGGCGGTGCACGACCCGGTCCATGTCGGCGAAGACGTACGTGCCCGTCATGCGCGGGCCGACCGGCACCGACAGGTCCTCCAGCAGGGCCTTGGCCCCGGCGATGCTCGCCAGCGATGCGAGCGTGGGGGCGGCCTGGTTGCGGACGATCCAGCCCTTCACCAGCGGTCGCCAGCGCTGGGCATAGCGCTCGGGCGCCGCCTCCAGCAGGGTGAGGATGGACTCGACCGCCTTCTCCCCCGAGTGGTGGTCGCGGTGGCCCTGCACCGAGATCTGCCGGCCGCGTACGCAGTCCATCATCAGCCCGTCGAAGATGAACGGTGCGAACGAGCGATCCACGAGGTCGTAGACGTTGCCGATGCCGGTGATCTCCCACGGTGACCTTGCGAGCATGGCGATCAGCTTGGCCACGCTCTCCAGGTAGTCCACGCCGTAGCTGCCGTTGTAGGGGAACACGTCGTGCTGGATGAACGACCCGTCACGGTAGAAGCCGTCGCCCGGGCCCCTGGTCGGCCGCAGCAGGTCGGAGACCGCGTTCCTGGCCCGCTTGACGAGGCGGGCGTCGTGGGTGAGCAATCCGCGCATCGCCACCGCCGTGGCCTTGCCCGCCCGATTGGCGCCGGTCTCGACGACGCCGGGGTGGCTGACGCGGCGCTCCGGGTTGGGACACCAGCGGCGCAGGGGGCGCAGCCAGCGCTCGAGGCGGTCCTTGGGCAGGCCGTCGTACAGCAGGGCGCAGGTGTCGGTCAGCGCGCGGGGGACGCCGATCTCCCACCAGTACCAGTTGCTGCCCCGCCGGTCGAGTCCCTCGTGGTAGGCGTGCTTGTACAGGAAGTCCAGCGCCATGATCGCGGTGTCGGCGACCCGCCCGTCCCGGTGCATGGTGGTGCCCGGCGTGGCCCAGCCCAGCGCCAGCGTGCGCATGCGGTTGTAGGCGCGGTTGAAGTTGCCCGTACGGGGGTCGTCGAGTGGCAGGTCGGGCCACAGGCTCGGGCGGCCGGCGTCGGGCTTCAGCTTGCGCAGCACCGCGTTGGCCGAGCCGTCGACCGCCTGCGCCTTGTCGGTGTAGACCGAGTCGTACGACCCGCCGGCCAGCAGGCTCACCCACCGCTCACGCGCGGCGTCGAACGTGGCGGCACCGACCGTGGCGGGGCCGGCCGCCTCGGCTGGTCTGTCCCAAAGAGCGAGGCCGGCCACGGCCGAGGTGCCCAGCAGGGCGGACCGCCGGCTGAGGGGGTGGGTCATGGCGGCCTTTCGACAATCGGGCGAACATCAGCTCAAAGGATCATATGTCGACTCGCCCATGGCCCGGATCATCGCGTCGGCAGGACCCCCGCGTTCACCAGTCATGGACGGTGCCGTCCGTGAGCCGGTTGAACGGCAGGTACGCCGGTTGGTACGGGAAGCGCGCCGCGGCCTTCTCATCGAGCTCCACGCCGAGTCCCGGCAGCCCGCCGGGGTGCAGGTAGCCGTCGGTGAAGCTGAACGACTGCTGGAACACCTCGTTGGTCGCCTGGCCGTGCTGCATGTACTCCTGGATGCCGAAGTTGTGGATCGCCAGGTCCAGGTGCAGGGCGGCGGCCATGCCGACCGGCGAGATGTCGGTCGGGCCGTGGATGCCGGACTTGATCTGGTACTGGGCGGCGTAGTCGAGCAGCTTCCGCATGGCCGTGATCCCCCCGGTGTGGGTGACGGCGGAGCGGACGTAGTCGATGAGCTGTTCGCGGATCAGGGTCTGGTAGTCCCACACGGTGTTGAAGACCTCGCCGATGGCCAGCGGAGTGGTGGTGTGCCGGCGTACCAGGCGCAGCGCCTCCTGATTCTCGGCCGGCGTGCAGTCCTCCAGCCAGAACAGGTCGTACGGCTCAAGGGCCTTGCCGAGCTTGGCGGCCTGGATCGGGGTCATCCGATGGTGCCCGTCGTGCAGCAGCGGCAGCTCGGGCCCGAACTCGTTGCGCACCGCCTCGAAGACGCCGGGCAGGTGGCGCAGGTAGGCGCGGGTGTCCCAGTCCTCTTCGGCGGGCAGCGCCGTGCGCTGGGCCGGCTCGTAGTCGTACCGCCTGCCGTCGACACTGGGCTGGGCGGCTACTCCGTACACGGCGTTGATGCCAGGTACGGAGGTCTGCACCCGGATCGACCGGTAACCCATCTCCAGGTGCCGGCGGATCGAGTCGAACAGCTCTGGCAGGTCCCGGCCCGAGGCGTGCCCGTACGCCATGATCCCGTTCCGGGAGGCTCCGCCGAGTAGTTGGTAGAGCGGCATCCCGGCGGCCTTGGCCTTGATGTCCCATAGCGCCACGTCCACGGCCGCGATGGCGGCCATGGTGACGGGCCCTCGCCGCCAGTACGCCGAACGGTAGAGGAACTGCCAGGTGTCCTCGATGCGATGCGGGTCTCGCCCGAGCAGGAGGGGGACAACGTGGTCGGCCAGGTACGACGCGACCGCCAGCTCCCGCCCGTTGAGTGTGCCGTCTCCCAGCCCGCTGATCCCCTCATCCGTCGTGATCTTGAGGGTGACGAAGTTGCGGTCGGGGCTGGTGACGACGACGTCCGCTGCGATGATCTTCACGCAGATGCCTTTCTCAAAGGTGGTGGCGGAGAAGTCGAGGGATCACGCTCACCATTCCGCGTAGGAACCGTCCCGGTGCCGCCAGATGGGGCTGCGCCAGGCGTGTCCTGTTTTGCCGGCGGAGCGGACCGCCTGATCGTCGACCTCGATACCCAGGCCGGGCGCGGTGAGCCGCTCGACGTACCCGTCCACGAAAGCCAGCGGGGTCTTGTCGAGGCAGTAGTCGAGCACCTCGGCGCCGCGGTTGTAGTGGATGCCGATGCTCTGTTCTTGGATGAGGTAATTCTGCGTGGCGAAGCCGATCTGCAGGCAGGCCGCGAGGGCGATCGGGCCGAGCGGGCAGTGCGGGGCGAGTTGCACGTCGTACACCTCGGCGAGGGTGGCGATCTTGCGTACCTCGGTGATGCCGCCGGCGTGCGAGAGGTCCGGCTGGGCGACCGCGATGCCGGCCTGGAGGGCGGGCAGGAACTCCTGCCGGCTGTAGAACCGCTCCCCCGTCGACACCGGGATGGTGGTCGAGCGGACGAACTCGCCGATGAGGTGTGAGTTCTCCGGGACGACCGGCTCCTCCAGGAACAGCGGCCGATACGGCTCCAGCAGCGGCGCCAGACGGCGGGCGTTGGCCAGGGTGAACCGCCCGTGCAGGTCGACGGCGACGTCGCGGTCGTCGCCGAGCACCTCGCGGGCGGCCGCCACCCGGGCGACCACGCCGTTCAGTTCGGCGACCGAGGCGACCGGGCTCATCTTGCCGGAGGCGTTCATCTTCACCGCGGTGAGCCCGGCCTCGACCTGGGCGGCGATGTGGTCGCGGACCTCGCTGGGCTCGTCGCCGCCGACCCAGCCGTACATCCGGATCCGGTCTCGTACCGGACCGCCGAGCAGCTGGTGCACCGGGGCGCCGAAGTGCTTGCCGGCGATGTCCCAGAGGGCCTGGTCGAGGCCCGCCACGGCGCTCGCCAGGATCGGACCGCCCCGGTAGAACGAGCCCTTGGTCAGCACCTGCCAGTGGTCCTCGATGCGCAGCGCGTCCCGGCCGATCAGCAGCTCCGCGAGCTGGTCGATGGCGGCGCGGACGGTCTCGGACCGCCCTTCGCAGGTGGCCTCACCCCAGCCGACGATCCCGGAGGCGGTCTCCACCCGGACGAAGAGCCAGCGGGGGGCGACGAGAAAGGTCTCTATGCGGGCGATGGTCGTCATGCCGGTCAGCCCTTTGTCGCGCCGGCGGTGAGGCCGGAGACCACGTACTTCTGCACGAACAAGGCGATCAGCATGATCGGTACGGTGACCACGGTGGCCGCGGCCATCAGACCGCCCCAGTCGATGCTGGCGTAGCCGACGAAGTCGAAGATCGCCACGGGCAGGGTCTTGGTGTCCGCGTCGGAGAGCACGAGCGCGAACATGAAGTTGTTCCAGGAGAAGATGAAGGACAAAATCCCAGCGGTGGCGATACCCGGTACGGACAGCGGCAGCAGGATGCGGCGGAACGCGCCGATATGGGTCAGCCCGTCGACCAGCCCCGCCTCCTCCAGCTCCTCGGGCAGGCTGTCGAAGTAGCCCATCATGATGTAGACCACCAGCGGTAGCGCGACGAACATGTGGCTGAGGATCAGCACCCCGAAGCCGCCGACCATCTTCAGGTTGGAGAAGACGTAGTACCAGGGCACCAGCAGCGAGACACCGGGGATGACCCGGGCCATCAGCACCACCAGCGCGGACTTCCTCATGTTGAACCGGCTCATCGAGTACGCGGCCGGCAGGCCGAGGATCAGCGACGCCACGGTGGCGGCGAACGCCACCCAGAGGCTGTTGAGGATGAACTCGACGTAGTTGGCCTGCCGGAGCACCTTGGCGTAGTTGTCCATGGTGGGCGAGAAGGCCAGCGCCTTGCCCGGATCGTAGATGTCGACGTTGGTCTTGAACGACGCGGCGATCATCCACAGCAGCGGCGCGAGCAGCGAGAGCACCACGAAGGTGAGTGCCACCACCCGGAACACCCGGTACGCGGGACGGGGCTTCATCGCTTGGCCTCCTTGCGCCGGGCGGTCAGGGCCCACATCGCCCCGATGATGATCAGGAAGAAGAGGATGAGGACGGTGGAGGAGACGCCGTACTCGTTGTAATCGAAGCTGAGGCCGTAGGCGTACACGTTCAGCGTCTCTACCTCGTGGAACGAACCGCCGCCGCGGCCCTTCGTGGCGTAGAGGATGTCGAAGGTCTTCAGCGCGTCAATGCCGCGCAGCAGGATCGCCACGGTCAGCGTGGGTCCCAGCAGCGGCAGGGTCACGTGCCGGAAACGCTGCCAGGTGCTGGCGCCGTCGATGCGCGCCGCCTCCTGCGGCTCGTCCGACAGCGAGGTGAGCCCGGCGAGCAGGATCAGCGTCACCATCGGTGTCCACTGCCACACGTCGATGAAGATCGTGGTGGGCAGGGCCGTGTGCTGGCCGGCGAGCCACGGCTGCGGCCCGATGCCGACCCAGCCGAGGATCTGGTTGGCCATGCCGATGTTCGGGTCGAAGATGAGCCGCCACATCATGCCGACCGCGACCGGGGTGGCGACGAGCGGCATCAGGATGGCGACCCGGACCCATCTCTGCCCTTTGAACGGCCGCCAGAGCAGCAGGGCGATCGCCATCCCGAGGACCACCTCGAACAGCAGCGCGACCACCGTGAACGTGGCGGTCCGTCCTACGGCGGGCCAGAACCGGGCGGTGTCCGTGAAGACGTCGAGGTAGTTCTGGAAGCCCACGAACTCGCTCTCCGCGCGGACGGATCCCTCGGCGTCGGTCAGGCTGAGATAGCCGGTCCAGGCCAGGGGGAACACGATCAGCGCGGTGACGAAGGTCATCGCGGGCGCGGCGAAGAGCCACTTGCGGTGGTCATTGACCCAGCGCACCCAGCCGGGCGTATGGGAGGCGGTCGGGGCGCTGCGCGGCGGCTTGGCGGTGGTGATCGTTGCCATGCTTACTTGGCCTCGTCGTCCAGGAACTTCTGGAATGCGGCGTTGGCCGTGTCAGCGGCCGCCGCGGCGTCCTTGCCGGTGATCGCGTCGACGATCGGCTGGCCGACGATCTCGCGGGCCTCGGGAACCTTCACGACCAGCGGCCGGTCATGGCCCACCCCGGCCTTGGTGCTGGCCTTGATGGCCTCCACCAGGTCCTTCGGGAAGGTCGAGGTGCCCTGCGGGTTGGCCCAGACGGAGCTACGGGCGCCCGGCACGCCGGACGTCTGCTGGCTGAGCGTCTGGTCCTTGCCGGTGGCCCACTCGATGAACTTCCAGGCGTTGCCCTGGTTCTCCGAGCTGGAGTTGATGCCCAGCGCCCATGACGGGATGTTGTACGGCTTGGAACCGGCCGGGCCGGCCGGGAACGGCGCGAAGCCGACCTTGTCCGCGACCTTGGATTTGGCCGGGTCGGTGGCGTTCTTGTAGAGCGAGTTGGCCTCGGTGTAGAAGGCGGCCTTGCCCTGGGTGAAGATGGCCATCGCCTCGGGCCAGCCCATATCGGTGCTGACGTTCGCCGGGCCGGAGTCTTTGATCAGCCCGCCGTAGTAGGCGTACGCCTGCTTGGCCGCGTCGCTGTTGACCGCGGCCTTGCCGCTGCCGTCCACGAAGTCGCCGCCGAAGCTGTAGAGAAAACTGGAGAACTGGGTGACCGCCGGCGACTTGCCGGTACGGGCGACGAAGCCCGCGACGTCCGGCTGGGCCGCCTTGACCTTGGCGGCGGCGGCCTTCAGCTCGTCGAGGGTCTTCGGCGGGGCGCTCAGGCCGGCCTTGGCGAGCAGGTCCTTGCGGTAGTAGAGGACCTCCTGCTCGGTGATGATCGGGACACCGACCGGCTTGCCGTCGTATGTGGTGGCCTCCACCGGGCCGGCCTGGAAGTCGCTGAAGTCCCAGTCCTTGTTGGCCTTCACCTGGTCCGACAGGTCGGTCAGGTATTTGTTCTTGGCGAAGAGCTTCCCCTCCTGCAAGGGGCGGTACATCATCACGTCGATGTCGGACGAGCCGGCGTTCAGCTTGACGTTGTACTGATCGGAGAGCTGGTCCTCGCCGAGTTGCGTGACCTCGACCTTGAGCCCGGTCTGCTTCTCGAAGTCGGGCAGGCTCTTCTTGATGTTCTCCGTCCACACGTGGTTGGCCAGGGTGACCCGGACCGTCTTGGACGCACCGCTGTCGTCACCGCCACCGCCACAAGCGGACAGGCTCATGGCGACAACCACGGCCAGAGAAGTACTGAATATCGATCGACGTTGCACGTCATCTCGCCTTTCTGTCATGGCCGCCGCCCGGAAGAGCGCCACACTCTCGTAACATCGGCTTAATTCCGGGATGCTAGGACAAAAAAGCGGATTTATTCAAGAGCTGGCCTTCAACTGATATGCTTTATGCCGTGAATCAGTCCTCCCCCGAGGGTGCCCCAACCCAGCCCTCCCCTCCCGAGACTGGGCTACACGCACGCATCCTCGACCACCTCGGCACCGCCATCTGCAGCGGCGATGTGGCCGCCGGTTCCGTCCTGAGCATCGACGACCTGGTCGACCGCTACCAGGTCTCCCGCTCGGTGATCCGCGAGGTGCTACGGGTGCTCGCATCCATGGGACTCATCGAGACCCGGCGCCGCGTCGGGATCATGATCCAGCCCGCCGAGGGGTGGAGCGTCTTCGATCCGCAGGTGATCCGCTGGCGGCTGGCCTCGGCCGGGCGGATGGCGCAGATGCGCTCGATCACCGAGCTACGGACCGCGATCGAGCCGCACGCCGCCTGGTTGGCCGCCGAGCGGATCGACGACAACGAGGCGAGCGAGCTGGTCGGCCTCGCGGCCAAGATGTGGGCCGCGGGGAAAGCCGGCGATGAGCCGCGCTTCCTCACCCTGGACATCGAATTCCACCGGCGGGTGCTGGCCGGCTCCGGCAACGAGATGTTCGCGAAACTGCAGCTGATCGTCGCCGAGGTGCTCGCCGGCCGGCACCACTACCACCTGATGCCGCACAACCCGGACGAGCAGGCGTTGCAGTTGCACACTGACGTGGCCCAGGCGATCCAGCGGCGCGACGGCGAGCGGGCCCGGGAGGCCATGGTGGGGATCATGGAGCAAGGGTTCGCCGAGATGAAGTCCATGTGGGAGCAGGCCGTCGAGCCAGGCGGCGGCTGAGCGCGCTGCCGCCGATCCGGACGTTCAGGAGCGATCTTCGAGGGCGCGATGCCCTCAAGCCACGCCTCAGTTGTCGACGGCCCATACCGCGGCGGCGATCGGCTCGAGCCCCGCGGCCAGCTCGTCGAGCTCGTCCGCACTGAGCACGTCGTACGCCGGCGCGGCCAGCTCGTCGGTGAGCGCCTCGATCCGCTCCTTGGTCTCCCGGCCGGCGTCGGTGAACCCGCCGGCGGCGTCCACGAGGCCGCGGCCGCGCAGCCCGTCGACCACGGCGGCCAGCTGTGCCTTGGGCAGATGGTGGATCCGGCCGAACTCCTCCGCCCTCATTCCGAGGGAAACAGCCATGAGGACGTGGGCCTCGGTGCCGCCGATGCCGTGGGCGAGAAGGGCGGCGTTATGGCCGTCCCCGCGGTGCTCCCGCAGCAGCGTCGCCGCGTGCCAGAGCCTGGCCACCGGCTCCTCTGGCACGTCGAGCGCCCGCAGCCCGGCGTACAGTGGTCGGCCCTCGGTCGGCGCGCTGACCGCTGCTCGGATGGCGAGGTCGGCGGCCCGCACCAGACCGGGCGAGTCGGCGAGCTCCCCGATCATTTGCCGCAGGGCGGCGGTGCTGCCCTGTTCGCGCACGGTGATCGCCTCCTGCGGGGTGGTCTTTCCCCACACCCAGGGGATGTGGCGTGCCACCTCGCCGTCGGCGAAGTTGTAGAAGACCGCGTGCACCACCTCGGCCGGTGCCAGTCCCAGCGGTGCGGCCCGGCCCGCGAAGTATCCGTCCCAGTAGTTGCGCATGCCGAGGGCCAGGAACGCCTCGTTCGCCACCTCGGAGAAGGTGACCGTGGCGATCGGCTCGACGAGCTCGAACATGCGGTGGATCTTGGTCTGTGAGTGCTGCTGCATCGGTCGGCATCTCCCTTAGTCGTGACAGCTGGTCGTGACAGCGCCCTCGTGGGCGACCGCTCACCCTAGCTACGAACAACGGGGCCCAGATACGACAACTCCGGTCGACAATTTTCCAGTCGATTCTGCCGGGCAGCGTCGGGGTGTCACCCGGACTCGGTCACCGCTCGGTTGCCGCGGTCTGGTTGCCGGCTGGGCCAGGCTCGGTCCGTCCTCGCCACAGGTCATGTCGGCCATCCGTCTGCGCAAAGAGCCCACGTCCGCTCCTCGGGCTTGATCTTCGGATCGGAGCCGGAGGCCGGTCCGAAGCGGTGGTGCCAGCCGGTCAGGTGCGCGGTGCGGGCGAGGATGTCCAACAAGGGCCGCTCCGGCAGCCGGTCCAGCACCGCACCTTTCCAGTGCGATCGCCGACCGATCGTCGCGGCCTTCGCCGGGTCCGTCAACCGGTCGAACTTGCTGCGCCAGGACGAGGGGTCTACCACCGGCAGTTCGACGAGCTTCGCGCGTCGTGCCGGTGATCCGGCGGGCAACCGTCGCGAAGACGTCCGCCCCGGAGGGCCATCCCATCGCGCATGGGACACGGAACGTCTCAGCCACCAGGTGGGGCGGTCGAGCCGCGGATGACCAGGCTGGGGGTGACGGAGAAGCGGACCGCTGAGGTGCGGCCCTGGATGCGTTCGAGCAGGAGCCGGCCGGCCGTGCCGCCCATGACGGCTCCGTCCTGGTTGACGCTGGTCAGCGCGATGTTGGGCAGGGCGGCCAGCTGGGTGTTGTCGTAACCCACGACCGAAAGGTCCTGCGGGACGGACAGTCCGGCCTCGTGGACCGCGGCGAGCGCGCCGAAGGCCGCCTGGTCGGCGCCCGCGAAGATCGCCGTCGGGCGCGGGGAACGGCTCAGCAGCTGGCGAGCGCCGTCGTAGCCGCCCTGCTCGTGGTAGTAGGTCTTCGCTATGGCGATCTCGTCGTCGAGCCCGTGTTCGCGCATGACGCGTTCGTATGCCTCGGCCCGGATGACGTGCAGCAGGTCAGAGGGGCGCGCGTTGCTGTTGTCCTGGTGGGTGATGTGCGCGATGCGGCGGTGCCCGAGTTCGATCAAATGGCGTACGACGAGCTCCGCGCCGACGTCGTCCTCGTCGAACACCGAGTCGTAGAGCGCCGACCGCTCGTGGCGGGCGAGCACCACGGTGGGCACCTCCTGCGCCACCTCCTCCAGCCGCGCCCGGCCGGCGAGCGGGGCGACCATGATGATGCCGTCGACCTGCCGGTCCACCAGGGCGTCGACCGCCTGCTTCTCGACCTTGCGGGTGACGCCGCCCTGGATCATGATCGCCTGGTAGCCGGTGTCGGCGAGCTGCTCCATGAGGCCGTCGAGGATGTCGGCGAAGAACGGGTTCCTGATGTGCGGCAGCATCAGGCCGACGGTGAAGGTGCGCCCGCGCATGCCCCGGGCGGCGGCCTGCGGCCGGTAGCCCAGCTCCTCGATGGACGCCTTGACCCGGTCCTTCATGGCCGGGCTGACGCCGTAGGCGTTGCGGATCACCTTGGACACCGCTGTGACGGAGACCTGGGCGTGGCCGGCCACATCGGCGATCGTCACGCGTCGCCGTCGATTGTGCGCGGCCAATGGGACTCCCTTCACGAGCGAGATCCCATTCTACGAGCTCTGTCTGCACGGGTAACGTTACCCATTTGATCAGACGAAACACAGCAAGTCAGGTGGTAACAAGTGGGAAGCGTTACTCAAATACGCTCTTGACGCTGTCCCAGGTAACGCCTACGTTAACTCGCATCGGGGGCCGTTAAAACGTTTCAACCAACCCGGAGGGGCGTTGTGAAGACCTCTCACCTGGGAGCGGCGATGGCCGTTCTCGCGATGGCGGCCCTGACCTCATGCGGCTCGGGCTCCGAGCAGGCCGCCGACGGCACGGTCACGCTGTCGTTCATGACGGGTAGCGACCAGTCGACCGTGGACACGACCAAGGCACTCGCCAACGCCTTCATGCAGGCCAACCCCAAGATCAAAATCGACATCGAGACGCAGCCCGGAGGCAGCGAGGGCGACAACATCGTCAAGACCCGGCTCTCGACCGGCGAGATGACGGACGTGTTCTGGTACAACTCCGGGTCTCTGCTCCAGGCGCTCAACCCGGCCCAGACGCTGGTCGACCTCACCGGCGACCCGGTGCTGGCCAACGTCCAGCCCGACTACCTGCCGGTGGTGACCCAGGGCGACCACGCGTACGGCGTGCCGGCCAGCGCGGCCTCCGGCGGCGGCATCCTGTACAACCGCAAGGTCTACGAAAAGCTCGGCCTCCAGGTGCCGAAGACCTGGGCCGAGTTCATGGCCAACAACGACAAGATCCAGGCGGCCGGGATCACACCGGTGATCTCCACCTTCAAGGACTCCTGGACCTCGCAGCTGTTCGTGCTGGGCGACTTCTACAACGTCCAGGCCTCGATGCCGAGCTTCGCCCCCGACTACACCGCGGGCAAGGCCAAGTTCGCCTCCACTCCGGCGGCTCCGGCGGCGCTCGCGAGCTTCCAGCACCTGGCCGACGTACACGCCAAGGGCTACCAGAACAAGGGCTTCGGCTCGGCCACCTTGGACCAGGGGCTGAAGCTGCTGGCCGACGGCAAGGGCGCGCACTATCCGATGCTCACCGCGATCCTGCCTCCGGTGCTGAAGACCAGCCCGCAGGCCGCCACCGATGTCGGCTTCTTCGGCATTCCGGGCACGGACGCGGCCAAGAACGGCGCCACCGTCTGGGAGCCGCCCGCCATCTACATCCCCAAGACCACCAAGAAGCTGGACGCGGCCAAGAAATTCCTCGCCTTCGTCGCCTCGCCCGCCGGCGCGGACGCGGTCACCAAGGCCGTGCAACCGACGGGGCCGTACCGGGTGAAGGGCGCCAAGCTGCCTGACAACGCGATCCAGGCGGCCAAGGACGTGCAGGCCTACATCGACAAGGGCGCCACCTCGCCCGCGCTGGAGTTCGTCTCGCCGATCAAGGGCCCGTCCCTGGAGCAGATCACCGTCGCGGTCGGTTCCGGTCTGACGGCTCCGGCCGAGGGCGCCGCCCAGTACGACAAGGACGTGGAGAAGCAGGCCAAACAGTTGGGGCTGCAAGGGTGGTGACCAAGCAGCAGGCCGGGCCCCGCTCGGGGCCCGGCCCTGCCCCCGACGGCCGGCCCGCCCGGGCCGACCGCCGCAGGAAGCACGCGGCCTATCCGTACGCGCTGTACCTGCCGGCCACCGTCGTCTACCTGGTGATCTTCGGCGTGCCGACGGTGATGGCCTGCTATTTCGCGCTGACCCGCTGGACGCTGTTCGACAGCACCTTCGTCGGCCTGCAGAACTTCCGTGACTTCCTGGCCGAGCAGAACCTGCGCATCGGCTTCCAGAACACGATCTTCTACGCCGTCGTGACCAGCGGCCTGAAGGTCGTGCTCGGGCTGCTGCTGGGCGTTCTGCTCACCTCGAAGCTGCGGCTGCGCGGCTTCCTGCGCTCGGTGGTGTTCTTCCCCGTCCTGGTCTCCACGGTCGCGGTCGGCATCACCTTCAGCGTGCTGCTCAAGCCCGACACCGGCCTGGTCAACCGGGTCCTGGCCCCGGCCGGGATCGACGGCGGAGACTGGCTCGGCGACGCCACCACCGCGCTGCTGTCGGTGGCCCTGGTCGACGTGTGGAAGGGCGTGGGCCTGGCCACGGCCGGCAACGTGCTGCTGTTCCTGGTCGTCTCCGCCATCATCGTCCCGCTCACCTGGTTCCTGGGCAAAAGGCAGGTCGCCGTATGAGGGCGCTGAGAAGGTTCGGCGCCGAGGCGATCGCGCTGGTCCTGGCCACCGTGTTCTTCCTCGTCCCGTTCGCCCTCATGCTGCTGACCGCCGTCAAGGACCCCACGCAGGCGCTGGACCTGGACTTCGCCTGGCCGGCGAACTGGCGGTTGGTGGAGAACTTCACCGAAGTGATCGAGGCCCGCGACTACGTGCTGCTGCGCGCCTACATCAACAGCACGATCCTCACCGTGGTGTCGGTCGCGCTGATCGTGGTCTTCGCCGCCATGGCCGCCTTCGTGCTGCAACGGCGGCCCGGGAAGGTCGGCTCGCTGGCCAACTTCCTGGTGCTGTCCGGGCTGATCATCCCGCCCGCGATCGTGCCGACGATCTGGCTGCTGCAGGCGTTCGGCCTGTTCAAGACCATGCCGGGGCTGATCCTGGTCGAGGTGGCGTTCGGGCTGTCGTACGCGGTGCTGCTGTTTCGCGCGTTCATCGCGGCCATCCCGCGCGAGCTGGACGAGGCCGCCATGATCGACGGCTGCACCGGGACCGCGCTGTTCTTCCGCGTGATCTTCCCGTTGCTGCGGCCGGTCACCATCACCGTGATCCTCACCAGTTCGGTGGCCATCTTCAACGACTTCGTCAACCCGCTGTACTTCCTGCCCGGCGACGACAACGCCACCGTGCAGGTCACCCTCTACAACTTCCAGAGCCAGTACAACACCCAGTGGAACCTGCTGTTCATGGACATCGTCCTGATCACGATCCCGCCGCTGCTGCTGTTCGTCTTCTTCAATCGCAAGATCGTCGCTGGGATGACCGCCGGCGCCATCAAGGGATGACCAAGATGAAGGGAGTGACCTGTGTCCCGATTACGTCGCCGGATACGTACGCTCGCGAGCCTGGGATTCGCCCTCGCGCTCTCGCCGCCTCTGGGAACTCCGGCGAGCGCAGCACCTCTCGTCCAGGTGGTCGACCTGAATGTGGACGGCAGATACGACCAGCCTCTCGGCCTCGACGACCCCACCCCGTCGGTGGGGTGGCGGATGAAGGAGACCCGGCAGGCCGCCACGCACCCCTGCTACCGGCCGCCCGCACGAGCCGCGTGTCCGGGTGACGCGCAGACCGGCTACCGGATCCAGGCCGCGACCAGCGACGCGAACCTCCAGCATGGCCGGCTGATCTGGGACTCCGGCAAGGTGGACTCCGCTGTCCAGACCGGCGTCCGCTACGCCGGCCGGCCGTTGGGTTCGCGGCAGCGGGTCGTCTGGCGCGTCCGCGTCTGGGACGCCGACAAGACGCCGTCGGACTGGAGCAAGCCCGCCTCCTGGGAGATGGGTCTGCTGCGGCAGAGCGACTGGGGCGCGGCGCGCTGGATCGAGTACCCCGGCCGGACGGAAACCCAGCCCATGCCGATCTTCGCCCGCCAGTTCGGCGTCGACCGCGGGAAGCAGGTGGCCGGCGCCCGTCTTTACCTGTCCGGCGTGGGCCTGCAGCTGCCGACCTTGAACGATCACCGGCTCAGCGACGAGGTGCTCGCCCCCGGGTACGCGAACTACCAGCTCTCCAGCGAGTACCGCGCCTATGACATCACCGATCACCTGCGTGCCGGAGCCAACACCCTCGGCGTCCGGCTCGGCAACGGCCCCGCCTATGTGCGGCGCAGTGTCACCAATGCGGCCGTCGGCCGCACGGCCCCGTACTCGTGGTGGCAGAGCCAGCTGAAAGGCGCCGGCGCTCTGGCCGCCGACGCCGGGGCCGGCGCCACGACGGTGAAACTGACCGACGTCGCCAACTACCACGTCGGCGGCACCATCAACATCGACACCGGCGACGGCGGCGACCACCTCGAATCCCGTACGATCACCGCGATCGGTTCGGCCGGCGCCGACGGGACGGGGATCACCTTCACGCCTGGGCTGTCCAAGGCGCACGCCTCCGGTGCGACGGTGACCGGCTCGGGCAACAACATCGCCGCCGGTGACGCGAGCGCCGGCGCCGCCGTCACTCCACGCATGATCGCGCGGCTGGAGATCGCCTACCGCGACGGGTCCACGGACGTCGTCGTCTCCGACCGCGGCTGGCGCACCGCACTCGGCGCCCTCGTCACCGACGCCTGGTATTCCGGTTCGGACTATGACGCACGGCGCGAGCAGGTCGGCTGGGACCTGCCGGGCTCGGACCTGTCGGCCACCGCCAAGCGCCGCGACGGCTCGGCCACCTCGTGGGTGAACGCGGGGATCGCGCCGCCCCCGAACCTCGCCACCCAGCTCGTCGCCCGCGCGGCGGAGCCGGTCAAGGCGGTCGAGACGTTCACGCCGGTCTCGATGACGAACCCGGCCCCGGGCACCTGGGTGTTCGACCTCGGCCAGAACATCACCGGCTGGCCGCAGCTGAACCTCAAGGGCACCGTGCCCGGCGGAGTCACCATCCGGATGTCCCCCGCCGAGTCGCTCGCCCCTGACGGAACCGTCGACCAGTCCTCGATCATGGGCGGAGGCGGCTCGCGGGGCCGCGACCTGTTCAACACCTACACCACGGCCGGACTCCGTGGCGGGGAGACCTGGCACCCCGACTTCAACTACTTCGGCATGCAATGGATCCAGGTCACCGGCCTGCCGGAGGGCTACACCCCGGCCAAGGACCTGGTCAAGGGCATCCGCCTGCAGGCCGCGACGCCGATGGCGGGTGAGGTCACCACCTCCAGCGCGCGCGTCAACCGCGTTCACCGGATGGCCAGATACTCCTTCGCCTCCAACATGATGTCGGTGTTCACCGACTGTCCCGGACGCGAGAAGCTGTCCTACCCGGCCGACTACACGATGCCGATGGGCGCCATCCATCGCAACTACCAGCTCGCCGCCTACCTGCGGACCACAATCCGGCACCTCGTCGAGGGACAGTCGATCGCCGACACCCCGATGCGCGGCAACGTGGCGTTGAAGACGCCGGTCTACGACTGGGGCTACAGCGGACGTTTCGGCGACGAGATCAACTGGGGCGACGCCATCATCCTGGTCCCGGCGCTGCTGTACGAGCTGTACGGCGACACCTCGACGATGGCCCGTTACTACGACCGGATGGTGGCCTTCGCCGGCTACATCCAGCGCGAGAAGGCGGGAACGGGCGAGGACGCGCACATCGTCGACGCCGCCCTCGCCGACTGGGTCGCGGCCGACCAGACCTCGGGCCGGATCACCGGCACCTGGGGCTACTACGTCATGATCACGAAACTGGCCACGATGGCCGGGCTGACGGGTCACACCGACGACGCCGCCCGCTACCAGGCGCTCGCCGGTGACATCAAGAACGCCTTCAACGCCCACTTCTACAACCACGAGCTACGCCGCTACACCAGCGCGGGCGACGCCGGGGCCACCGGCGCCACCCAGACGGCACAGGCGCTCGCCCTCGACGCCGGGCTCGTCCCCGACGGTGAACGCCCGGCGGTCCTCGACGCGCTGGTCGAGCTCGTACGCGCCTTCGACCCCAACGGCGACGGCCCGCACTTCAGCGGCGGCACCATCGGCATGGCCCCCACTGTCCGCGCGCTGGCCGGCGGCGGCCGCGACGACGTCCTGTGGGAGCTGTTGCAGGGCGACGACCAGCCCAGCTACGGCTTCTTCATGCAGCCCACCACCGCCAACCCGGACGGCATGACGACGATCGGCGAGAACTGGAATCGCGGGGCCTCGAAGAACCACATGATCCTCGCGCAGATCGAGGAGTGGTTCCACACCGGCCTGGCCGGCATCCGCGAGGCCGGCGGCTCCATCGCCTACCGGCGCCTGGTCATCCAGCCCAAGCCGGTCGGCGACCTCACCTCGGTCAACGGCAGCTACGAGACGCCGCAGGGCATCGCCCGCTCCGCCTGGACCCGAGGCGAGCGATGGTTCAAGCTGACGGCCGACGTCCCGGCGAACACCACCGCCGAGGTCTGGGTGCCGGCCAAGAACGCGCGTTCCGTCGTCAGCCCACCTCGGGCCACGTTCCTGCGGATGGAGGGTCCGTACGCCTTGTACAACGTCCCGTCCGGTTCGTTCACCTTCGTAGCGGCAACGGCTGGCTGATCCCTTGAGGCGGTAGCTAGTCGACCCAGCACGCCCTACCCGCTCCGGGTGAGCGTGCCCCGAGGTCGCGGTCGCGTCACCGTACTGCCATGGACCGCCGGCACCACTCAGCGGGTCAGCGGGCTGAGCAGCGTCGCGGACTTCATCGCCGGCACCGTGGCCGACCGGATCGGCGACGCGCGGATCTTGTCCGCCGAGTTCGCGACCAGCGTCGAAATCGTGGTCGGGCGGTCCGGCGACGCCCTCGTCATCCATCTCATCAACCATTCGGGCGGCCGGCCGGAGCGGCTCATCGACCCTGTACCGATCCGCGGCCGCCTGCGCATCCCCCATCGGGTGGCCGGGGATCGGCCCGTGGTCACGTCGCTGTCCGGGTCTTCGTGCGAGGTCGGCACCGAGGCGGACGCGCTCGTGATCGACGTCGAGGTGGGCGCCGTCGAGGTGATCAGAGTTGGCTGAGCGCGGCGTGCGTCTCGAACCCCGCACCGGCCGGGAATCGGCCGGCCCCCTCATCCTCGTCAACTCGCTCGGCACGACCTCGGCCATGTGGGACGCTCTCGTGCCGGCGTTGCGTACCCGCTTCGACGTCGTCCGCTACGAACAGCGCGGCTACGGCGCCGGGGACGCCGCCGACGGGCCCTTCCGGCTGGACGACCTCGTCGATGATCTCGTTCAGGTGCTCGACGGGCTCGGGCTCGACCAGGCGCACCTGGCCGGCGTCTCCCTCGGCGGGATGGTCGCCGCACGGGCGGCCGCCCGGCACCCCGGCCGGGTACGCAGCTTGACGATCATCTGCTCCGCGCCGGTGCTCCCGCGCGGCTCCTGGATCGAACGCGCGGCGACCGTACGCGGCGCCGGGCTCGCCGTGATCCGCGACACCGTCGTCAAGCGCTGGTTCACCCCGGAGTTCGCGTCCCAGAACCCGGACGTCGTCCGGCGCTACGGCGCCATGCTCCTCGCCAACGACGCCGAACAGTACGCGCGCGCGTGCGAGATGCTCGCGGCGGCGGACGTACGCGACGACCTCGCCGACGTGACCGCGCCGACCCTGGTCATCGGCGGCTCGGCCGACGTCGCCACCCCTCCCGCCAGCCAAGAGCTCTATGTGGCCGGCATACCGGGGGCACGCCTGCTGATCCTCGACGACGTCGCGCACATGGCGACGGCCGCCGTGCCCGCGACGATCGCGCGCGAGATCATCGGGCACGCCGCGCCCGTCTCCAGCTGATCCTGACGAGCCAGGTGCCCCGGTCCGTCGTGGGCTCTTTCAGCTCATGACGGTGGGCAGTACCTCCTCTGTCAGGCGGCGGAGCTGGCCTCGCTGGTCCCAGGAGGTGAGGCGGAGGATGAGGTGGGTGGCGCCTTTGTCGAGCAGGGCGCGCAGGTCGGCGGCGCATCGCGCCGGCGGGCCCGCGGCGGTCCAGGACTCGATCATCGGCGCGGCGACCTCGTCCTCGTCCTCGTGGGCGGCGATGAACCGGCTCGTCTCGGCCAGGCATTCGGCCCGGTCGTCGCCGATGTTGACGTTGTGCATGGCCACGACGGGGAAGGTCGCGGGGTCGCGGCCGGCGGCGGTCAACTCCTCCCGCAGCCGGGACCACAGTCCTTCGAACAGGCCGGGCCAGCTGCCGGCCGTCATCCAGCCGTCCGCGAGCGTCGCCACCCGCCGTAAGGCGCGCTCGGCGAAGCGCGGATCCCACGGGTTGGCCGCGATGAGGATGGGACAGGGGTCCTGCAGCGGGGTGGGGGCGATGAGAAGGTCCTTGTAGCCGCAGAATCGCCCGTCGAAGTCGATGGGCTCGCCGCTCCACAGCTCGCGGCAGAGCGCGATGTTCTCTTCCAGGCGAGGTGCGCGTTCTCGATCGGGCACGCCGAAGTGCGCGCCCTCCCTCGCGCTCACCCCGTCGCCGACGAGCCCCGTGCAGGCGCCCAGGATCATCCGGCCGCCGGAGAGGTGGTCGAGGGTGGCCCATTGGTAGGCGGTGACGGCGGGGTCGCGCAGCGGGAAGCTCGCCATGCAGGACGTGCCGAGCCGGACCCGCTCGGTCATCGCGCTCAGGGCGCCGAGGAGAGACAGCGCGTCGGGGCGCGGCTGGGCGGTCAGGCTGTCGCCCACCCAGACCGAGCTGAGGATGCCGCTCTGTTCAGCGGTCACTCCCAGCTCCAGGAGTTCGCGGATGCCGCCGAGGCCGAACAGGGCGCCTCGCTGCGGGATGAGCAGGCCGAACCGGGTGTCGAACATGATCCCTCCGTAATCCAACAGTGTTGGTTTTGGCTAGGATCGTAGCAAGCGGAAGGAGAGGGTGTGGCGAAACCTCGGCGTGGCAGGCCGGCCGCAGGCCCGCATCTGACCGTCGCGGCGCTGGTCGCCGCCGCCCGCGAGCTCGTACGCGAGGAAGGTGTGGACCGGCTGAGCATGCGTCGCCTGGCGGCCCGGCTGGGCGTGGACGTCTCCTCGCTCTACTGGCACGTCACCAGCAAGGAGGCGCTGCTCGACCTGGTCGCCGACGACCTGCTGAGCGAGGCGCGCTGGCCCGACCCCGCGCTGCCCTGGCGGGAACGACTGCTCGGCGCGTTGGCCGAATACCGCAGGCTGCTGCTTGACCACCGCGACGCCGCCCGGATCCTGGCCGGGCGCTGGGTTCTCGGCCGCAACACGCTGCGCAGCCTGGAGGCGATGCTGTCGGCACTGCTGTCGGCCGGGCTGGACACGCGTGCGGCCGCTCAGGTGGCCTTCCTGCTCAACAGCTACGTGACCGGCTTCGTCCTACAGGAGCTGAGCCCGATGAACTCCGCCGAGGCCGAGGGGGCCGACCCCGGCGAGGTGCTGGCTCGCATGAACGCCACCCTCAAAGCACTACCGGCCGACGAGTTCCCCAGCCTCGTCACGGCGGCCGACGACCTGACCGCCCGCACCAACGACGAGCGCTTCGAGCGCGGGGTGACGCTCATGCTGGCGGGTCTCACCGCCTTGTGACCGCTTGCCCTTTTGGGCCTCAGGCGGTCAGCAGGGGTAGCGGCTCGAAGGTGTGGTCCTGCCACAGGCGGCGCGAGGTCTCCTCGGGGTAGGCGGTGACGGACGATGTCGTGTCGAAGACCTGGGTCAGGCGCTGCCGGGGGTCGTACGCGGGCCAGCCCGGGTCGCCCGTGCCGGCGAAGGCCGTCCAGGCCGGGCGGATCTGGGCCGTCAGTGCGCGGGCCTCGGCGGTGTGCTCCGGGCCGATGGCCACCGGGCCGAGGTGGGCGTCATAGGTGCCGAACAGCAGCGGGCCGTCCAGGCCATGGCAGGCCCGCAGCAGTCCGCCCGTGCCCGGGGACTGCCAGGTCAGGTCGTACAGGTACGCCTGCCCGCCCCCGGCGACCTGGGCCTCGGCCAGGTGCAGTGTCGGCATGCGGAACAGCCAGTCGCTCTGCACGAGCTCGAACAGGTCCTCGGCCGACGCGTCCGGGAACGCCGCGCGGTAGGCACGTTCGCCGTCCTCGCCCGGTCCGTAGCGCCGCAACGTCTGCGCCGCCAACTCCTCGGTGACCTTACCGAACAGGTTGCCGAGGAGCAGGAAGGTCCGCCACTCGTCGCGGTTGTGGCCGATGATCAGCTTCACGTCCCGTCCCGCGCCGCGGGCCAATCCCTCCCAGGGCGTGACCGGCAGCACCTCGCCGTCCACGACGGGAGAGTAGAGGGACAGGGTGTGCGCGAAGGAGCCCCAGCGGTCCTCGTACTGCCGCATCTTGGCCGTCAGCGCCTGGCCGACCGCCGGGAGTTCCCGCGGATCCACGCCGGACAGCTCTTCGACGGTCGGACGCAGGCCGGCCTCGGCGGCGATGGCCGCCCCGACGTCCCGGGCCAGTGCGCCGGACAGGAACGTGCCCGGCAGGCTCTGCCCGACAGCCCGCCGGAACAGGCCCGCCGCGCTCGGCATGACCATCAGCGAGGCGATGGACCCGGCGCCGGCCGAGTCACCGAGGATGGTCACCTGACCGGGGTCGCCCCCGAAGGCCGTGATGTTGTCCCGCACCCACTCCAGGGCGGCCACCTGGTCGAGCAGGCCCCGGTTGGCGGGCGCGCCCTCGATGCCGGCGAAGCCTTCGATGCCCAGGCGGTAGTTCAGCGACACGAACACCACGTCGCCGTCGCGGACGATGTGCCGGGCGTCGTAGCCGGGGCTGCCGGAGAAGCCGAGCTTGTAGGCGCCACCGTGGATCCACACCATCACCGGGCGGCGGGCGGCCGGGTCCGGGGCGGGCGTCCAGACGTTGACCGTCAGCCAGTCGTCACCCGGGCCCTTGAAGGTGAAGAAGTCCCCGCCGCCACGGCCACCCATGTCCGTGTCCTGCGGGACCGGCGGGCCGAACTCGTCCGCCTCTCGTACTCCGTCCCAGCGGCGTGCGGGTCGCGGCGCCTGGAAGCGGGCCGCGCCGATCGGGGGTTCGGCGTACGGAATGCCGCGGAAGACGGCCAGGCCGTCCTCGGTACGGCCGCGCACGACTCCGGCGGTGGTGCGAACCTCGGGCTCGACTACGGACATCGCTGGGCTCCCTTAAAACGGCTGATTTAACAGTTGTCTATTTTCTAACACATGTCTAGGGTTGGCGGCGTGCAAGTCAGACAAGACCGCCGGGTGCTCCGCTCTCGCGCCGCGCTGATGGCCGCCGCGGTACGCCTGGTGTCCGAGCGCGGCACCACGGCCCTTCCCGTCGGGGATCTCTCCGATGCCGCGAACGTCAGCCGGCAACTGGTCTATCTGCAGTTCGGCGACCGTGACGCGCTCCTCGTGGCGGCCGCGGCCGACCTGGTCGAACGGGAGCTCATTCCGGAGGTGGGCGACGACAGCGCGCCACATCGCACGCGCGTGCTGGCGATGGCCCGGCACTTCGCCCGGCACCGGCCCTTCTACCGCGCGATGCTCACCGGATCCTGCGCCTTTCCCATGACCAGGGCCCTGAACAGGCTGTTCGGCTCGCTCATCACCACGACGGGCCTGCGGGAGGTGTTCGGCGACCTCGACGACGACACGGCCCGGGACCTGGCGACGATGATCACCGGCGGCACCGGCGCGATCGTCAACGACTGGGTGGTCGACGCCGACGACCCCCTCGACCCCGAAGAACTCACGGACCGCCTGCTACGCCTCTCGACGGCGTGCGCCCGCGGCCTCCCTGACCTCACCCCTTCCGCCGGAGGCCGCCCCCGATGAACCTGAACAGCCACTTCGTCCAGCGCATGCTGCGTCTGCCCCCGCCACTCACCAGGGATCTGACCGTCGAGCGCGACCTGCGTGTCCCGATGCGCGACGGAGCGGTCCTGCTGGCCGACCGCTGGGCCCCGGCGACAGGCGGCGACGGCCTGCCGACCGCGCTCATCCGCGTCCCCTACGGCAGATCCGGTCCGACCGCGGCGCCGATGGTCCGGCCGCTGGCCGAACGCGGCTTCCAGGTCCTCATCCAGAGCACCCGTGGCACCTTCGGCTCTGACGGCCCCTTCGACCCGCTGCGCTGTGAGCGCGAGGACGGCCTCGACACCTTGGACTGGGTGATCGAGCAGCCTTGGTTCGGCGAGTCGATGATCCTGGTCGGTGCCAGTTACAGCGGCTTCACCCAGTGGGCGGTCGCCGACGCCGCGCCGCCCCAGGTCAAGGCCATGATCCCGGGAGTCTCCGAATCGGCCCTCACCCTGGACTTCCTGCACGGGGACGCCTTCTCCCTGGAGACCCCGTTCGTCTGGGGCGTACAGGTGGCCGGCCAGGAACGCAGGTTCGGCATGCTGCGCCAGCTGCTGGGCGGCAAGAAGGTCCAGCGCGCCCTGCGCACGCTCCCCTTGAACCAGGCCGACACCGCCGTGCTCGGCCGCCACTACGACTACATCCAGAACATCCTCGTCCACGACGCCGACGCGCCATTCTGGCGGGGCCTCGACCACCGCCACCGGGTCGCGGACATCACCGTGCCGGTGAGTACGGTCGGCGGCTGGTACGACATCTTCCTGCCCGGCCAGCTCCGCGACTACCGCGCTCTGCGGAACGCTCGTCTCACCGTCGGCCCCTGGGCCCATATCTCCATGGGCGTGGGCCACACCTACACCGCCGAGGCCCTCGACTTCGGCCTGGCCCTGGCCAGGGGCGAGCAGCCGGCCGAACGCGCCCCGGTACGCCTGTTCGTCATGGGCGAGGACAAGTGGCGCGACTTCCCGTCCTGGCCGCCGCCGGGGTACGAGCCCCAGCGCTTCCACCTTCAGCCGGACGGCGCCCTCGGCACCGAGCCACCCGCCGACTCCTCCCCTGACGGCTACCGCTACGACCCGGCCGACCCCACCCCCGCCGTCGGCGGCGTCCGCATGGCCTTCGGCGAGAAGGCCGGCCGCGTCGACAACACCGCCCTCGAGGCCCGCCCCGACGTCCTCACCTACACCACTGCCGCGCTGGACGACGACGTCGAGGTCATCGGCGACGTCAGCGCCGAGATCTTCTTCCGCTCCAGCCTCCCCTTCGCCGACGTCTTCGTCCGGCTGTGCGACGTCGACGCCGACGGCCGCTCAACGAACGTCTGCGACGGCCTGCGCAGTCTCACCGGCGCCGACGAGACCCGCACGGCAGAAGTGCGGATGTGGCCGACGGCGTACCGCTTCAAGCGCGGGCACCGCATCCGCGTCCAGATCTCCAGCGGCGCCTTCCCCCGCTACAACCGCAACCCCGGCACCGGCGAACCCCGCGCCACCGCCACCACCCTCCGCGCCGCCGACCAGCAGGTCTTCCACGACCCGCGGCACCCGTCGGCGGTGCTCCTCCCCATCCGCCGGACCACGTCGGAGAAGTCCGGGAAATGACCGGCGCAAGCCCTGGTGACGGCAACCGCGCGTTGTGAGGCTGGCTGCAAACCGCTCTGTCGAACTCACAGGGAGATTCGATGAAGACAGCAGGCAAAACACGGTCCACGGCCTGCGTCCTGGCGACAGCGACCGTACTCGCGACAGCTCTCGCGACCACCATCTCACCCGCATCGGCCGGCGCCAGTGCCACCCAGGCGGCCGTGGCCCGCGCTCCGGCCGGGGTCAGCGTCTGCCTCGGGCTGTGGGCCGCGTACAACGCCATCCTGCTCAGGCACCTGGGGGGCCGTTGCAGCCCCCTGGGCACCTACCACATCCATGTCTGGGGCGGCGGCCGCGACATCAACTACCCCACCTACACCTACAACAGCGCCATCAGGGAATTCTCCTATACCTGGCCGGTGCCTCAAGGGACCAACATCTGCGCCGAACTCTGGTACCACAAGCCCGGCGGCGGCTATGAGAGCTGGGGCCTTCCCTGCGAAGAGATGTGACTTCCCGACGAACCCTCATGGAGGTGGGGGGGGGGGGGGGGGGCCCCCCCCCCCCGGGGGCGCCAAAAGGAACAGGGGGGGGGTGGGGGAAAATGGGTTATTTGTGGGGGTGATTTGGGGGGTGGGGGGAGGAG